>CACJRL010000035.1 GCA_902595815.1 uncultured Pelagibacteraceae bacterium | reverse complement strand
TTCTGCAAGAATTTTTCTATCTAATTTAATTCCAGATTTGCTTAAACCATTAATAAACTTTGAGTATGTTATACCTTCGGATCTAACACCAGCATTAATTCTTTGTATCCACAGTGATTTGAAATCTCTTTTTTTATTTCTTCTATCTCTATAAGCATACTGCATGGCTTTCTCCATTGCTTGTCTTGCAACTCTTATAGTATTTTTTCTTCTTCCCCACTGACCTTTAACAGCTTTTAAAACTTTTTTATGTTTAGCTCTACTTGTAACTCCTCTTTTAACTCTTGCCATTTTAACCTCTTAAGCTGTAAGGCATATAAGATTTTACTATCTTACCATCTTGTTTGGATAAAACAGTTGTGCCTCTTTGTTTTCTAATTTGTGAATTTGTTCTTTTAATCATGCCGTGTCTTTTTCCAGCCTGTGGGGTAATAACCTTACCTTTAGCTGAGATTTTAAATCTTTTTTTAGCTGAACTTTTTGTTTTTAACTTGGGCATAATTTTCGGGGTTATACAAATATTAAATTAAATTTACAACTAGAAATATGGCTTATAAAGGCTGGATTACCATAATCATTTGCTTTCCATCAAATTTTGGCTGAAGCTCTACTCTTCCAATAGTCTCCATGTCTGCCTTAATTTTATCCATTAATTCATTGCCAAGGTTTGAATGTTGTAATTCTCTCCCTTTAAACCTTATTGTAAATTTGACTTTATCGCCTTTTGCCAAAAATTTTTGAGCATTTTTAATTTTGAAAGTGTAGTCATGAACTTCTGTAACTGGCCTTAATTTTATTTCTTTTAATTCAATTTTCTTTTGTTTTTTTTTTGCCTTGTTAGCTTTTTTTTGTGCATCGTATTTATATTTACCCATGTCCATAATTTTACAGACAGGCGGTTTTGCATTTGGAGCAATTTCAATTAAATCTAAACCTTCATTTTTTGCTTTATTGATAGCTTCATTTAAATTTAAAATTCCTAAATTTTCTCCATCACTTGCAATAACTTGAACTTCATTTGATGTAATCCTGTTGTTAGACCTTGGGCCTCTTACTTTAGTTCTTTTTTGAAAATAATTTTGTTTAAAATCTGCCACTTAAATTGAAGGGGCTTTATTTAGATCGGAGTATTTTTTTATAAATTCTTTCAAAGCCATATTTTCTTGTTTATTAGAGTCCAATCTTCTAATAGTTACACTGTTGGAGTCAACTTCTTTTTTTCCACAAATCAATAACATTGGTACTTTTGTTAAAGAATGATCTCTTATTTTATAATTTAAATTGTGATTTTTAAGATCCACCTCGACAATCAAACCAACCCGTTTTAATTCCTTAGCTACACTTTTAGCATATTCATCAAAATCACTAGAGATTGGAATAACTACTGCCTGTAAAGGTGATATCCAAAATGGTAGCTTGCCTGCATAATTCTCTATAAGGATACCTATGAACCTTTCTAAAGATCCAAATAATGCTCTGTGTAACATTACAGGTACTTTTTTAGTTCCATCTTTATCAACAAAAGAAGCTCCTAATCTACCTGGTAAATTTAAATCTACTTGCAAGGTTCCACACTGCCAATCTCTACCGATTGCATCTCTTAAAACAAATTCAATTTTTGGTCCATAAAATGCGCCCTCACCTTTATTAATTGAGTACTCTAGCTTTGTCGCTTTGATTGCCTCTAACAACGCAGCCTCTGATTTATCCCAAACTTTATCGTCACCAACTCTTAAATCTGGTCTATCTGAATATTTTAAAATAACATCTTCAAAACCAAGATCTTTATAAATTTCTAAAATTAAATTTGTAACACTCAAACATTCTTCAGTAATTTGTTCTTCTGTACAAAAAATATGTGCATCATCTTGAGTAAAGGCTCTTACACGTAATAATCCATGCAATGCACCTGAAGGTTCATATCTATGAACTTTTCCAAATTCTGACATCTTTAAAGGTAAGTCCCTATAACTTTTAAGTCCTTGATTAAATACTTGAACACACCCAGGACAATTCATGGGTTTAATTGCAAATACTTTTTCATCTGGTGTAGTTGAAGTATACATATTAGCTCCAAATTTTTCCCAGTGGCCAGATTTTTCCCATAAAGATCTATCAAGTATTTCTGGCGTATTTATCTCTTTGTAACCATCGTGATCTTGTTTCATTCTCATATATGAAACTAATTTTTGGAACAAATTCCATCCTTTCTGGTGCCAAAACACAGATCCAGGACTTTCT
>CACJRL010000034.1 GCA_902595815.1 uncultured Pelagibacteraceae bacterium | reverse complement strand
GCACAAGTAATTATTGATCAATTTATATCATCTGGTGAAAGAAAGTGGAAAAGAGCCTCAGGACTGGTTATGTTATTACCCCATGGTTATGAAGGACAAGGTCCAGAGCACTCTTCTGCGAGATTAGAGAGATTTTTACAATTATGTGCAAATGATAATTTACAAGTTATGAATTGTACTACACCTGCAAATTATTTTCATGCTTTAAGAAGACAGATGCACCGTGATTTTAGAAAACCTTTAATTATAATGACACCTAAGTCACTTTTAAGAAATAAATATTGTGTATCAAATTTAGAAGATTTTAGTAAAAAAAATTCTTTTCATAGAGTGCTATGGGATCATGCTAGAGATACTAAGCAAAAAGGTTTTATTAAGTTAAAAGAAGATAAAAAAATTAGAAAAGTAATATTATGCTCTGGAAAAATTTATTTTGATCTTCTCGCGGCAAGAGAGAAACTAAAAATCAATGATGTGATTTTGTATAGAATTGAACAACTATATCCTTTCCCTGCAAAAAGTTTGGTTAAAGAGCTAAAACCATTTGCAAAAAATTCAAAATTTTATTGGTGCCAAGAGGAGCCCAAAAATATGGGTGCTTGGTTTGCTGTTAGAGATTATATACAATGGACATTAGAGACTATTAAGGCTAAAAACAATGCAATTTCTTACATTGGAAGAAGTCCAGATGCTACACCTGCTACAGGTTATGCAAGAAGACATAATTCTGAACAACAAGAAATTATAAATAAAGTATTTGAATAAATGAGTGAAAAAATATTAGTTCCAGTTTTGGGAGAAAGTATTACAGAGGCTACGGTCACGAAATGGTTAAAGAAAAAGGGTGATAACGTAGTTGCTGATGAAGCTGTAGTAGAATTAGAAACTGACAAAGTAAACTTAGAAGTTCCTGCACCTGCGAGTGGTGTTATATCAGAGATCAACTCAAAAGATGGTGATACAGTCGAAGTTGGAACTGTATTAGGAATGATTTCAGAAGGTGGTGCTCTTAAAGAAGAAAAGGAAGCTGAGCCGGTTAAAGGAAACGTTGAAAAAAATAATGTAATAAATTTAGAAATCGAAAAGAAAAAAGATACAAAAAAAACTCAAGAACCTTTATTGCTTGACGAAGAACCATTGGTATTAACTGATGAAGTTAAAGAAACCAAGCCTATTAAACAAAATAAAACACTTTCTCCTGCTGTAAGAAAAATGGTTGTTGAAAATAAAATTAATTTAGATGAAGTAAAAGGGACAGGTAAAGATGGTAGAATTTTAAAAGGTGATTTAATAAGTTTAATGGGAGCTAACCCTCAACCTAACGAAAGAAAAATTCAATACGGCGAAGAAGAACGAATTAAAATGTCAAGACTAAGACAAACGATTGCTAAACGTTTAAAAGAGGCTCAAAATAATGCTGCTATGCTCACAACATTTAATGAGGTTGATATGTCAAATATAATCTCAATGAGAAAAGATAACCAAGAAGATTTCCAAAATAGTTATGGAATTAAACTTGGCTTCATGTCTTTTTTTGTGAAAGCTTGTATAGTAGGATTAAAATTATTTCCCGCAATAAATGCTGAAGTTGAAAATGATGAAATGGTTTACAAAAATTATTATAATGTGAGCTTTGCAGTCGGAACTGAAAAAGGATTAGTAGTTCCAGTATTAAAAAATGCCGATGAAATGTCTTTTGCGGACATTGAAAAAAACATAAAAGATCTGTCAGACAAAGCAAAAAATGGTAGTCTTACTATAGAGGATCTTCAAGGTGGAACATTTACAATTAGCAATGGAGGTGTGTATGGATCAATGTTATCTACTCCTATTTTAAACCCTCCACAATCAGCAGTTCTTGGAATGCATAATATCGTTGAAAGACCTGTTGTTGTTGATGGTGAGATAAAGGCTAGACCTGTAATGTTTTTAGCATTGTCTTATGATCATAGAATAATTGATGGAAAAGAATCTGTAAGTTTTTTAAAAACTGTTAAAGAAAACTTAGAAGATCCAAGAAGGTTATTTTTAAATTTATAATATGTCAGAAAAATTTGATGTTACAGTAATCGGTGGTGGCCCTGGTGGATATGTTTGTGCAATTAGATTGTCTCAACTTGGACTTAAAACAGCATGCATAGAGTCTAGAGGATCTTTAGGGGGGACATGTTTAAATATTGGATGTATCCCATCAAAAAGTTTGCTTAATTTATCTGAAAAATTTCACAATGCTAAAAATTTTGAAAAGATTG
>CACJRL010000033.1 GCA_902595815.1 uncultured Pelagibacteraceae bacterium | reverse complement strand
TTAACATATCCTTTTTCAATTTTTATTTTAACACCTAACTTTGATATAGCTTTTAAATGTATATCTATTGGTCTTACTCCTATACTACAACCGCCTGGGCTACTTACTTTTGCTTTTTTATTTTTTGCCAATAAAGGACCAAGAACTAAAATTCCTGCTCTCATTGTTTTAACTAGTGAATACGGTGCAAAAAAATTATTTTTTTTTCCTTTTGAAATTATCGCGATTTTTTTATTACTTTTGAAGCTAATTTTTCTTCCTAGTGATTTTAACAAATTAAGCATTGTATCTATATCTTTAACTCGTGGAAGATTTTTAATTGTTACATTTTTATCAAAGAGTAAAGTTGCAGCGAGTATTGGTAAAGCAGCATTTTTACTTCCAGAAATTGATACCTCTCCTCTGATCTTAGAGGGACCAATGATTTTAAATTTATCCATTTTATATTTTAGGGAGAGTTACTCCTTTTTGACCCATATATTTTCCATTTCTATCCGCATATGAGACATCTGGTTTCTCGTTCCCTTTTAAAAATATAAATTGGGCAACACCTTCATTAGCATATATTTTGGCTGGTAATGGGGTTGTGTTAGAAAATTCAAGAGTCACATGACCTTCCCATCCTGGTTCCAAAGGTGTTACATTAACAATTATTCCACATCTGGCATAAGTGGACTTACCTAAACAAATAACTAACACATCGCTAGGAATTTTAAAATATTCGACTGTTCTTGCTAAAACAAAAGAATTTGGTGGAATAATACATTCATCAGATTCTTTTGTTACAAAATTTGTTGGTTTAAAATTTTTTGGATCTACAATTTCGGAGTTAACATTGGTAAATATTTTAAACTCATTAGATACTCTCGCATCGTACCCGTATGAAGAAACACCAAATGAAATTTTTCCCTCTCTTATTTGCTTATCTTCAAATGGTGAAATCATTGCATGATCTTTCGCCATTTTGATTATCCACTTATCTGATTGCACTGACATTTATTTATTTTTTTTATTTTTTCTTTGAAATATTTTTCTTTTTCTTAAGTTTTTACGTAAAGCTTCTTTGAGTTTAGCTTTTTTATCCTTCTTACTGTCCATCTTGATTACTTTTTGTCTGGATTGGTAAGGTGATCCAAGGTTATTACTTGATCGATTGGTATTGTATTATCCTCTGGACTTTTGGGGTCACCTTGTTTGGCTATTTTTTTGGCTCTTTTTTCAGCAAGCTTTTTTTCTCTTTTGGCTTGCTTCTCCATAGCCTTAGCTCCTCTTGTCGATTTATAATCGTAGTGAATTCCCATATCATTTACCTAATTTAGATATATCCGATTTTTGTAAAAAATTAAGGCAATTATTTGAAAAAAACAATTTTATACACTAATTATAATTAAAAATGCCCTCATAGTTAAATGGTATAACACATCCATGGTAAGGATGAGTTTCCAGTTCAATTCTGGGTGAGGGCACCAGCTATTTGTAGAATTTTTTTCTGATTATAAATCCAATTAAAACTAGAATTAACATACCAATTATTGGCACATAAATATCTTGAGTTAAAATTATATCAAATATAGTTGGAAGTTCTTGATTATTTTCAATAACTTTATTTAACCCTGCGCCAAGTGAAGCTCCAACGAATAACTGTGGTGTCATTCCAATAACAGATCCGAAAAAGAAATTTCTAACCTTAACATTAAATAATGTCGGCAAAATGTTTGATATAAAAAAAGGTATACCACCAACAAATCTATATATCAGAAAAAAAGTAAATTCATTTTTTTTAAATTTTTCAGTAAGGTTAGAAAACTTTGACGAAAATTTTTTTTTAATTAAATCTTTAAAAAAAAAATTGGCACAAATGTATAAAAGTGTTGCACCAATAGATAAACCGAATACAATAAGGATTGTCCCTATCCATTTTCCAAATACAAATCCTCCAACTAAAAAAACTGGTGAACCAAACCCTAAAAGCATAACCCAAATAATCACTCCAATAAAAAATAATATGCTAGCAATTAAAAGATTGGAATTTTTGATATCATTTAGTTTATCTCTATTATTTTTTATAAGTTCAAAACTTGAAAAGTCATCAAATGAGAAATAGCTAAAAAAAAGCAACAAAAAGCCAGTAACTATGGAAAGATATATAATACCGAGAATAATTTTTAATTTATTTCCATTTTCCATTTTGTTCTAATTTATTAAAAATCGCTGTACTTATATACATTAAATTGTATAACTACCGAAATTTAACAAAAA
>CACJRL010000032.1 GCA_902595815.1 uncultured Pelagibacteraceae bacterium | reverse complement strand
CAACAAAAATTCCAGAACATTTAAGCACTTTGATCCCAATGGTAGTTGAGCAATCAAGCCGTGGTGAAAGAGCTTATGATATTTATTCAAGATTATTAAAAGAGAGAATTGTTTTTGTAGTTGGACCAATTAATGATGCAGTTGCATCTTTGGTTACAGCTCAATTATTATTTTTAGAGTCTGAAGATCCAAAAAAAGAAATTTCTTTATACATAAATAGTCCAGGTGGATTAGTAACAGCTGGTTTAGGAATTTATGACACGATGCAATATATTAAACCTGAGGTCAGCACATTGTGTATTGGTCAAGCTGCAAGTATGGGATCATTTTTGTTAGCTGCAGGATCAAAAGGGAAAAGATTATCTTTGCCTAATTCAAGAATAATGGTTCATCAACCATCTGCAGGTTTTCAAGGTCAAGCAACTGATATAGAAATTCATGCCAATGAGGTTATGTCTTTGAAAAAAAGATTGAATGAAATATATTCAAAACACACAGGTAAGTCGGTTGATCAAATTAAAGAAGCTTTGGAGAGAGACAATTTTATGACTCCTGACAATGCAAAAGATTTTGGTTTGATCGATAAAGTAGTAGAAAAAAGAGACTAAACAACAATATATAGTTTATTCACAACCTATACTTGATTAAGAAGTAATCTTTGTAATAAAGTATTCAAATTGATTCGTTATAAAAAACTATGAGCAACAATAATAAAAATATTCTTTACTGTTCTTTCTGTGGAAAGAGTCAACATGAAGTCAGAAAATTAATTGCTGGACCAACAGTTTTTATTTGTGATGAGTGTGTTGAATTATGCATGGACATCATCAAAGAAGAGAGCAAAGATACTTTTGTAAAACATCAAGATGGATTACCATCACCAAAAGAAATTTGTGCAGTTCTTGATGATTATGTAATCGGACAAGATCATGCAAAAAAAGTTTTATCAGTTGCAGTTCATAATCATTATAAAAGACTAAACTACGAAAATAAAACAAGCAAAAACGTAGAGCTTTCAAAATCAAATATTTTATTATTGGGACCAACAGGATGTGGAAAAACGTTACTTGCTCAAACATTAGCAAGAATATTAGACGTGCCATTCACAATGGCAGATGCTACTACATTAACAGAAGCCGGTTATGTTGGTGAAGATGTTGAAAATATAATATTAAAATTATTACAAGCAGCAGATTATAATGTTGAAAAAGCTCAGCGAGGAATTGTTTATATTGATGAGGTAGATAAAATAAGTAGAAAATCAGAGAACCCTTCAATTACAAGAGATGTTTCGGGTGAAGGAGTTCAACAGGCATTATTAAAAATAATGGAAGGTACAGTTGCTAGTGTACCTCCTCAAGGTGGAAGAAAACATCCGCAACAAGAATTCTTACAAGTAGATACCACTAATATTTTATTTATATGTGGGGGAGCTTTTGCTGGATTAGACAAAATAATTTCACAAAGAGACAAAGGTTCATCTATTGGTTTTGGTGCTGAGGTTAAAAGTTTAGAGGATAAAAAAGTAGGCGAGTGGATGAAAAATCTTGAGCCAGAAGACTTACTAAAATATGGATTGATACCAGAATTTGTAGGGAGACTTCCAATAACAGCTACGTTAGATGATCTTGATGAAAAATCTTTAGTTAAAATTTTATTAGAGCCAAAAAATTCTTTAATCAAACAATATCAAGAGCTATTTAAGTTAGAGGGCGTCAAACTTACTTTTAAAGATCAATCCGTTAAAGACATTGCCAACAAGGCTATATCTAAAAAAACTGGAGCAAGAGGACTTAGATCGATTCTGGAAAACATATTATTAAAAACAATGTTTGATCTACCAAGTCAAGATAACATTGAAGAAGTTATAATTGATTCTGGTGCGGCGAAAGGTATATCGGCGCCTGTTATTGTTCATTCGAAGAACAAAACTAAAACTGATAAGACTTCAGCAGCGTAATTTCACGTTAATAAACCATAATTTCCTATTGCATTATAAAATATAATATCCATATTTCACTGATGGATATAAAAGTGACATTACCGTTATTGCCATTAAGAGACATTGTAGTTTTTCCAAGTATGGTAATCCCTTTATTTGTTGGAAGAGATAAGTCCATCACTGCATTAAATGAGGTAATGAAAGGTGACAAAAAAATTGTTCTTGTCACACAAAAAAATTCTGAAGTTGATGATCCTAAAAAAAATGATGTATTCACTTATGGATGTGAAAGTAATATTTTGCAATTACTAAAACTTCCTGATGGAACTGTTAAAGTTTTAGTTGAAGGCACAAAGAGAGTTAAAATAGTTGATTTTAAAGATGATGAAAAGTTTATTAAATGTTCATTTGAGTATCAAAAAGATATTATTTCAAAAGAAGACGATCTTCTC
>CACJRL010000031.1 GCA_902595815.1 uncultured Pelagibacteraceae bacterium | reverse complement strand
TTAGTTCAGATCTAAATGTTTTAAGAAATTCTATTTTTCCAAATTTATTATTTTATTTGAAGAAAAATTTAGATAGAGGATTTAAAGATATTTCTTTATTTGAAATTGGTCCAGCGTTTAAAGGGAAAAATCCTGGAGATCAACTGACTGTTATAGGCGCCGTGAGGGCAGGAAAGGTTTCAAGATTATCTTGGAATGATAAAGAAAGAATTGTAGACACATTCGATGTAAAAAAAGATGTAATTCAAAGTCTTTGTGAAGCAGGGATTGATAAAGATGATATTGTTATAGATGATAAAACTCCTTCTTATTATCACCCAGGAAAATCTGGAGGAGTGTACCAAAATAAAAACGAAAAAAATGCTCTAGCATATTTTGGCGAGATTCATCCAAACATAATAAAAAAATTAGATATAAAAACTGAAGGTTTGGTAATATTTGAAATTTGTCTTGATTATATAAAAGATTCAAAACAAAAGATAAAAGATTCAAAATCTGAATATAAATTTTCTGATTTCCAAAAATCAGAGAGAGATTTTGCATTTATTATTAATAAAAACTTTAAATCTCAAGAATTGGTTAATATAATTAAATCTGTTGATGATAAATTAATTAAGTCAGTAAGAGTATTCGATGTGTTTGAGGGAGAAAATATACCAGAGGGAAAAAAATCTATAGCTGTTAATGTAACTATTCAGTCAGAGGAAAAAACATTAAATGAAAATGACTTGGAGAACATTAATAAACTAATCATCTCTTCAGTTGAGTCAAAGTCTGGCGCAAAAATTAGATCCTAAAAATGGGTGATACAATTGACAACATTAGGAATTTTGCAATTATAGCTCATATAGATCATGGTAAATCAACTATAGCTGATAGAATAATTCATAAATGTGGAGGTTTAAGTGACAGAGAAATGAAATCTCAAGTGCTAGACTCTATGGATATAGAAAGAGAGAGAGGAATAACAATCAAAGCACAAACAGTTAAATTAAATTATAAAGCAAAAAATGGTAAAAATTACATTTTAAATATTATAGACACCCCAGGACATGTAGATTTTAGCTATGAAGTTAGCAGAAGCCTTTATGCGTGCGAGGGCTCAATATTAATTGTAGATAGTACACAAGGTGTAGAGGCTCAAACACTTGCAAATGTATATCAAGCACTTGATATAAATCATGAGATTATTCCAGTATTAAATAAAATTGATCTACCAGCATCAGATCTTGATAGAACAAATAATCAAATTGAAGATGTTATAGGTATAGATACATCTAATTCTGTTCCTTGCTCAGGAAAAACTGGACAAGGAATAGATGAAATTCTTGAGCAAATTATTAATTCTCTGCCTGGACCTAAGGGTGAAAAAAATAGCAAATTAAAATGTTTATTAGTTGATAGCTGGTATGACACTTATCTTGGAGTAGTTATATTAGTGAGAATCATAGATGGAACTCTAAAAAAAAATATGAAAATAAAAATGATGTCTACAAATCAAGAATATATCGTAGAAAAAGTTGGTGTTTTTACCCCGAAGGCAAAAGATGTGAGTGAACTTAATGCTGGAGAAATCGGTTTTATTACAACTGGTATTAAAATTTTATCAGAAACTAAAGTTGGAGATACTATATGTGATGCAGAGAATCCCCTCAAAGATGCATTACCAGGTTTTAAACCAAGTAAACCAGTAGTTTTTTGTGGTTTATTTCCCGTAGATAGTTCAGAGTATCAAAAGCTAAAAGATGGACTTGCTAAATTACAATTAAATGATGCAAGTTTTTCTTATGAGGCGGAATCTTCATCTGCCTTAGGACTTGGTTTTAGATGTGGTTTTTTAGGTCTTTTACACCTTGAAATTATCACAGAAAGGCTTGAAAGAGAATTTGATATTAATTTATTAACAACAACACCTGGCGTTGTTTATAAAGTTCACTTAAATAATGGTGAAATTGTCGAACTTCAAAATCCATCTAATTTACCAGATCCTACTTATATAAAATTTATTGAAGAACCATGGATTAAAGCTACAATTATCACTCCAGACCAGTACTTGGGATCAATTATTAAGTTATGTCAAAATAAAAGAGGTATACAAACTAATTTAAGTTATTCTGGAAACCGTGCAGTAATTAATTATGAAATACCTTTAAATGAGGTAGTATTTGATTTTAATGATCGTCTTAAATCCATGACAAGCGGATATGCTAGTTTTGATTATGAAATTATTGATCACAAAGAAGGAGATCTAGTAAAAATGAATATACTTGTGAACTCAGAACCCGTTGATGCTCTTGCAATGATGATACATAAAGATTTTGCTCAAACTACGGGTAGAGAAGTATGTGAAAAATTAAAAGATTTAATACCAAGGCACAACTTTATGATACCAATTCAAGCAGCTATTGGTGGTAAAATTATTGCTAGAGAAACTATCAAAGGTTTTAAAAAAGATGTGCTAACAAAAATTCATGGAGGAGGAGCAACAGATAGAAAAAGAAAACTGCTTGAAAAACAGAAAAAAGGTAAAGCTAGAGCTAAGCAATTTGGAAAAGTTGAAATACCTCAAGAAGCATTTATTG
>CACJRL010000030.1 GCA_902595815.1 uncultured Pelagibacteraceae bacterium | reverse complement strand
TCAAAATAACCAAATGGTGCTAATTTTGAAGCATCAGCGTGACGAAGAGACAAAATGATTAATATATGGCCTAAACAGGCAAATATACCCATCAGAGCCATCCAAGACCATTGAATTGGATTAGGATTAATCCAAACAATAGGAACAAAAAAAGATGCGATAATGACCCCTACTACGCCTGTAATCAGCAATGTGAGTAAAGGACTATCTGTTGAATGTAATTTTCGAGTTATTATTAGATAAAAGCCGTAAAAACAGCCTGTTCCAACAGCTGCTATACTAGCAAGATTAATCTCTATAATTCCAGGTCTTATGACAACTAAAATACCAAAAAAACCGACTAATACAGCAGTCCACCGTCTATATCCGACCTTTTCGTTAAGTAAAAATGGAGAAAGAGCAGTTGTGACTAATGGAGCAACGAACGCCAATGTTAATGCTTTAGCCATAGAGATCACAGAAATGGAGTAAAAAAAACATATATTTGCAAAAAATAAAGACAAACCTCTAATTATTTGTAATTTGATATTTTGAGAAAACTTCAATTGTTCCCTAAAAAATAAAAACATAAAAAAAGTTGTGAATACAACTGTAAAAAAATATCTAGCCCAAGTTATTTGAAAAAAAGACAAATCTGAAGATAAGTATTTTGCAATTGCATCCATAAAGGGCAAAACCATCCATGCGGATAAATTTAAAAATATTGCTTTCATTTAAGCAAAATATTTAAGGGCGATAAATACTGTAATTGGTACTGTGACCAATGACATTAAAGTAGAAACAACAATAGTACTGGAAATATTATCTACATTTTTTTTTGGTGAATACATTGAAGCAACCAAATAACAAAGTATTGCACTAGGCATTGAAGATTGAATTAGTAAAACTCCAGCTGCAAAACCAGATAAATTAAAAAATTTTATAATAAAAAAACCTACAATTGGACCAAGAATTACTCTACCTATGGACGTTATGATCGAGTCTCTCAAAGAAAATACTTTCATTTGAGTTAAGGCAATACCTAAAGACATTAAAATCATAACAATCATAGCATAAGATAAAAGCATTGTTGTATTAATCACAAAAACTGGCATTTCTTTGCCGTAGTATAAAAAGATAACGGTCAAAATAATTGTATAGAAAGAAGGACTTTTTGCGATTATTGAAAAATCAAATTTTCGTTTTGCAAGAAATATATTAGCAGTAAAATGTAGAAGTATTACCAATGATGATATAGCTGCAGCTACGCCCATTCCCAATTTACCATATGCAAAAAGACATATAGGTATACCCATATTGCCTGTATTAGGTAAAAAAAAAGTAGGTAATTCTCTGATATAATCTTTTTTCATAAGAATTAAAAAAACAAGACCGATTAAAGCAAATGATGAGAGTAATATTAATGCGTAAATAAAATATTCTGCAAATATATCAAATGTGACACCTGTAGATGTAAGAGAGAAAATTACTAAAGCTGGAGTGCCAAAATTTCCAGCATAAGATGTTATAAACGAAGTATCAAAATTTGGATTTTTTTTCCCTAATAAAAAACCAATTCCAACAATAAAAAATACAGGAAATAGAACTTCAAAGAGCTTTAAGTAAAGTTCCATTAAAAAAGTCTTAATAATACAGGGTTTTTAATAATATTTAAATTTGATTTAAAAGATTTAATACATTTCTGATAATCTTTTTCCAAAGATTTATGAGTTATAATCACAATAGAAGCAGTTTTATTTTTATTATTTGGTATTTGTATTAATCTTTGAACGGATATTTTGTGTTTAGCAAATTTTTTTGTGATTTCAGATAGAACACCCGGTTTATCTTTAACTTCAAGCCTAATATATAAAGCATTTGAATAATTATCAGTATTATATATTGAAGGAGATTTTCTTTTATTATCAGAAATCCCAAAAGGGTATTTGATATTTCCACGTAAAATTGACAAAAGATCAGACATTAAAGCAGATGATGTTGGACCAGGCCCAGCACCTTCTCCTTGCAAAACACTCTCCCCTACTGGATTACCTTCAATTATAACAGCATTCATAACACCATTAACATTTGCAATGTATGTATTTTTTTTAATTAAACACGGATGAACTCTTTCAAATAATTTATTATTAACAATTTCAGTTATTCCCAATAATTTAATTTTATAATTTAATTGATTTGCAATTTCTAAATCCTTGTATTCTATATTTTCAATACCCTCCATTAAACATTTTGAATTTGATACTTTATTATTAAATGCCAAAGCAGAAAGAATTTTAACTTTAGCTAAAGCATCGTAACCATTTAAATCTAATTTTGGATTACCTGGTTCAGCATAACCTAATAGTTGAGCTTTTTTTAATACAGTTGAAAAGGCAGACTTAGTTTCTTCCATTTCAGATAATATATAATTACAAGTGCCATTTAATATTCCATATACTTTACTTATCTTATTAGTTGCCAGTCCTTCTTTAATAGTTCTTAATACAGGGATGCCACCTCCTACTGACGCTTCAAATTCTAAATTAACTTTATTTTTTTCAGCAAGTTTAGAAAGGTTATTACCGTGTTTAGAAATTAATGCCTTATTAGGAGTTACAACGTGAATTTTATTCTTAAGTGCAAATTCTACAATTTTTTTAGATATACCATCAGATTGACCAATGGCTTCAATTAAAATATCAATTTTATTATTTTT
>CACJRL010000029.1 GCA_902595815.1 uncultured Pelagibacteraceae bacterium | reverse complement strand
TTGTTTTCGAAGATGGAAGCCATTTTGATTATTCAGCTGATGAAAAGAAAATGGAAGAACAGATTGCAATAATTAATCATAAAGATGTGGTGGGTTACAGAAATTTACTTAAATTTACAAAAAAAATATTTGATAAGGGTTATTCAGAATTATCAGATGTGCCATTTGATAAACCTTCATTTATGTTCAAGCAAATTCCTGCATTGCTAAGTTTAAAAAGTTATAAATCTGTTTATTCTTTGGTTAGTGGTTTTATCGAAAATGAAAAACTAAGAAGGCTATTTAGTATGCACCCATTATTGGTAGGTGGGAACCCTTTTACTACAACCTCTATATATGGATTAATTTTGTATTTAGAAAAAAAATGGGGAATTCATTATTCTATGGGTGGAACAGGACAAATCATAAAAGGTTTTGAGAAATTGATGTTAGAAGAAGATGTTACAATTATTAAAGGTAAAGAAGTTAAAAACTTGCTTACAGAAAATAAAAAAGTTGTCGGGGTTGTTACAAGCGAAGATGAGGAAATTAAAGCAGATAACGTAGTTTGTAATGCAGATCCTCCCGGTGTTTATTCAAAAATGCTAAATAATCAAAAATATAACACCTTATTTAATTGGAAGATAAATAGAATGGAATATTCAATGGGTTTGTTTGTTTATTATTTTGGAACAAAGAAAAAATACGAAAATGTTGAACATCATACTATAAAGTTTGGCGATAAGTACAAAGAACACTTGGATGATATATTTGTAAACAAAAAATTAAATAACGATATAAGCTATTACCTACATAGACCTACCGCAACTGACTCGAGTATGGCACCAAAAGACCATGATTGCTTTTATGTATTAGTGCCTGTACCTAATAATAAATCAGGAATAAACTGGTCAATCGAAGGAGAGAATCTAAAAAAACTTGTGATAGATAAAATGGAAAAAAGTTTATTACCTAACTTAAGAGAAAATATTGTAGATGATTTTTATTTAACTCCTGATTATTTTGAGAATGAATTAAACACAAAATATGGCTCTGGTTTTTCAATTCAGCCAAAATTTTCTCAATCAGCATACTTTAGATTTCATAATAAATCTGAGGTTTATGACGGTTTATATTTTGTTGGAGCGGGCACTCATCCTGGAGCTGGTGTTCCAGGAGTCCTATCATCCGCAAAGGTCTTAGATAAAATTTTGTAATGAATGAACAAAATTATTTGTCGATATACGCTAAATCTTTTAATTGGGCAGGTTTCTTTTTACCAAAACAAGTCTACTCTGATTGCTCTAATTTGTACGATTTTTGTAGATACATAGACAATATAGCAGATGAAAAAGGTGATCTTGATACGAAATTAAAAAATTTCAATACTTTCAAAGAAGATTTCAAATTAAAAAATGAAAATAACCAAATAATTAAAAATATGTGGGCTTTAATAAACAAATTTGGAATATCACAAAAAATAATTGATGATTTATTCGATGGCGTAGAGGCTGATATAAAATCAAAAGTAGAAATCAACACTGACAAAGATCTATATGTTTATTCATATAGAGTGGCTGGAACAGTTGGATTAATGATGGCAAAAATTTTAAATGTCAAAGAAAGATCAGCACTTTTAGGAGCGATTGACTTAGGTATTGCGATGCAATTAACTAATATTTCAAGAGATGTTATTGAAGATGAAAGCAATAATAGGTTTTATATAAAAAAGAATTTTGATGAAATTAAAAGAATTTTAAAAATCGCTGACAAATTTTATAGTAATTCTTTTATATCAATTAAAAAAATTCCATTCTTTTTAAGATTTTCGATTTTGGTTGCAAGACGAGTATATAGACAAATTGGAAATGAAATCTTAAAAAAAGGAAACTTAGAAAATTATAATAAATCAGGAAAAATTTATGTAAACAATTTGGGAAAAGTCTTACATACAGTGCTATCTATTGGTGATTTAATTAAATTATATTTTGTAAAAGAAGATAAAAAACTTACAATAAAAGAGCATGAGATAATAATGCAAGATATTGAGTATAATGAAAGATTTTGATTACATAATTATTGGAGGTGGCTGTGCAGGCTTAACATTGGCTTACGAGTTAGAGTATCACGATAAACTTAAAAATAAGACTTTAGCAATTATTGAAAAAAGAGATGAGTATAAAAGAGATAAAACCTGGTCATACTGGAAAACAGTACCTCACAAGTTTGATGACTGTGTAAAAAAAAGATGGAAAGATTATACAATCAATTTTAAGGGAAATGTTGAATATAAAGATTGTAAAGAAACTCCTTATGAAAGTATTGATAGTGGACTATTCTACAAAAAAATTTTAAATAAAATCAATAAAAATCCTAATATTCAATTCTTTAAAGATATTAGTGAAGTAAATACTGAAAACGCAATTTTATTTAACAGTTTACCAAATCTTGAGAATAAAGATTCTAATTTATGGCAACACTTTCAAGGTGTTGAGATTGAAACTGAAAAAGATTTTTTTGATGATCAAATAATGAATTTAATGGACTTTGATTGTGATCAAAAAAAAAGTGTTCATTTTTTTTATACACTACCCTACTCAAAAAAATCAGCTTTAATCGAAACTACGTGGCTTTCAAAAATGGAAGATGATAGTGAAAAAGATTATGATAAACAAATTACTGATTACATCGAAAACACTTTAAAATTAAAAAAATATAAAATTAATTATAAAGAAGTTGGAGCTATACCATTATTTTATCCAAAATTTCAAAACGACAAAAATACTATAAATATTGGAACTGCTGGAGGTATGACGCGTTTGAGTACTGGCTATACTTTCCTAAATATCCAAGAACAAGCAGAATATATTACCCAAAACATTGATAAAATAACTCAAACTAGAGCTTTCAATATAAAAAGTAAGTATAAGTTTTTAGATAATGTTTTTTTGAAAGTCCTAGCTGAAAAGCCAG
>CACJRL010000028.1 GCA_902595815.1 uncultured Pelagibacteraceae bacterium | reverse complement strand
CTTTTTAATTTAAGAGACTGATTAAAATAATTTATATAATTTTCTTTATCTGCATCAATTAATATCACATCATATTTTTCCTTTTTCTTAATTAGATTTTCAAGAGCAATTTTTCCATTTTCACAAAGAAGATTTATTTTTTTATCTTGCTTTGCTTCTTTAAAAAACTTAATTGCCTCATTGTTAGTTTTTAAATTTTTATCTATACCAATTAATTTGCAATTCTTAGGTAGGGCAAGAGCAGCAGATAAAATGCTGTAACCTGTAAAAGTGCCAATTTCTAAATATGATTTATAGTTATTAATTTTTATGATAAATTGTATGAAGTTAGCTTGTAGAATTGAAATTTGTAATTTTTTAATATGACCAAGTTTTTCGTTATATTTTAATAATTTTTTTTGTACTTTGTGAAGATTATTTGTATGTGAAAAAATATAATTGATCATATTTTGATCAATTATGAAATTTTTATCCATTCAACTTTTCTTTTAATATTTTGTTTATTAATTGAGGATTGCCTTTTCCTTTACTTTCTTTCATGGCTTGACCAACAAAAAAACCAAATAATTTATCTTTGCCAGATTTATATTCAGCAACCTTATCTGAATTATTTTCAATAACTTTATTTATCAATTCCTCTATCGCTTTTGGATCGCTTTCTTGTTTTAAACCTTTTTCTTTTACTATTATTAATGGATCTTGATCTCCATCTATCATTTGTTCAAAAACCGTTTTAGCTATTTTTCCTGATATGGTTCCATCTTTTATAAGGTTTATAAGTTTTGATAGATTTTTAGCACTAACTGGGCTTTGAGATATTTCTAAATTTTTTTCATTTAAAACTGCAAATAATTCACCTGTAATCCAGTTTGTTGCTAATTTAACATCTGAATTTTTTATAACTTCTTCAAAGAAATTTGATGTTTCAATATCAGATACCAAAATTGTTGCTTCATATGGTGAAAGATTAAATTTATCTATAAATCTTTTTTTCTTTTCATCTGGTAATTCAGGTATATCTGATTTTATTTTTTCAATTAACTCTTGGCTTATTTCAAGCGGTAATAGATCTGGATCAGGAAAATATCTGTAATCATGCGCATCTTCTTTTGATCTCATAGATCTTGTCTCATTTCTTTTAGTGTCAAAAAGTCTTGTCTCTTGATCTATTTCTTTCCCCTCCTCTAACAAATCTATTTGTCTATTTGCTTCGGATATTATTGCCATTTGCATAAATTTTATTGAATTAACATTTTTAATTTCACACCTTGTTCCAAATTCAGTCTCCCCTTTTAATCTTACTGATACATTAACATCTGCCCTCAAAGAGCCTTCTTGCATATTGCCATCACATGTTCCTAAATATCTCATTATCGATCTTAATTTTTTTATATAAACGTTGACTTCATCTGGAGATCTCAAATCAGGCTTACTTACTATTTCCATTAAAGCTACTCCAGATCTATTTAAATCGACCAATGTATTATTTGGATCAATATCATGAATACTTTTACCTGCATCTTGCTCTAAATGTAATCTTTCAATTCCAATTTCTTTTTGACCGTTCGGCATATCCAAAATTACTTTTCCTTCACCGACAATTGGATATTTGTATTGAGAGATTTGATATCCTTGGGGTAAATCTGCATAAAAATAATTTTTTCTATCAAAGACAGATTTTTTATTTATTTTAGCTTTAAGTCCTATTCCAGTTTTAATTGCTTGTTCAATACAAAATTCATTTATAACCGGTAACATTCCTGGAAATGCTGCATCTACTAGACTAACTTGTGTGTTTGGTTCTGCACCAAATTTTGTTGATGATTGCGAGAAAAGTTTAGACTCTGAAGTAACTTGAGCGTGCACTTCTAAACCAATTATCACTTCATATTGTTTATTTTCTCTATCAATAAGATATTCACTATTTTTACTCACTTAACCACCAATCCGAAACATCATTTTTAAAATTAATCTTATCTTCTAATGCATAAGAAATATTAAGTATATTTTGCTCATCAAAAGGTTTTCCAATTACTTGAAGGCCTAAAGGATATTTATTTTTATCTTTACCAGCTGGTATAGAAATACCTGGTAAGCCTGCTAGATTAATTGGAACTGTAAATATATCATTTAAATACATTGATACTGGATCATTGGTTTTTTCACCAATTTTAAATGCTGAACTTGGAGTAGATGGAGTTAAAATTGCATCAACTTTAGTAAAGGCATCATCAAAATCTTTTTTTATTAATTGTCTTACTTTTTGCGCTTTTAGATAATAGGCATCATAGTATCCAGAAGATAAAACATAAGTTCCAATCATAATTCTTCTTTTAACTTCATCACCAAAACCTTCAGATCTAGTTTTTTCGTACATTTCTATTAAATTTTGACCAGGAGATCTAAAACCATATTTAACACCATCATATCTAGCTAGATTTGATGATGCTTCGGCTGGTGCAACAATATAATAAGTTGGTAATGCGTAATTAGTATGTGGAAGTGAAATATCTATAATTTCTGCTCCACAATCTTTTGCATATGAGATACCATTTTTCCATAACTGTTCAATTTCGTCAGGCATATTGTCAACTCTATATTCTTTAGGAATACCAATTTTCTTTCCTTTAATATCTTTTGATAATTCTTTTGAATAATTATTTCTTTTGTAGTCAATTGAAGTTGAATCTTTTTGATCAAATGAAGAAATCACCTCTAAAAGTATAGAACAGTCTCTTACATTTTTCGTCATAGGTCCTGCTTGGTCTAAAGATGAAGCAAATGCTACAATTCCATAACGAGAACAACTTCCATATGTAGGTTTAAGTCCTACAGTTCCTGTAAATGATGCTGGTTGACGAATAGATCCACCTGTATCTGTTCCAATAGTAACTGGAGTTAAATTTGCAGCTACAGCGGCAGAAGAGCCTCCTGAAGATCCACCAGGGACTAAATTTTCTCCTACCGGGTTTTGAACATTTCCAAAAAAACTAGTTTCATTTGAAGAGCCCATAGCAAATTCATCGCAATTAAGTTTGCCAAGAAGTATTGCTCCTTGATTCCACAAATTTTGAGTAACTGTAGACTCATATGTG
>CACJRL010000027.1 GCA_902595815.1 uncultured Pelagibacteraceae bacterium | reverse complement strand
GCTGGTGTTAATAGAGCAATGAATAAAATCAAAGAGCTTTGCACAGATCCAAATGGTGGATGTGTATTTTGGTCTGCAGGTGCTCAACCACCAGAATTATTAGTATCTGGTGAAGTTGTTATGGCAACTGGTTGGAATGGAAGATTCTTTAATGCTGAAATTGGCGAAGGTGCTCCAATTAAACAAGTATGGGATGGACAAGGTCTTGACTATGAATATTTCGCACTTGTTAAAGGTGGACCAGATGAAGCAAATGCTAAAAAAGCTTTAGCAATGATGACTAACACTGAAATGTTAGCTGGAAGTGCTAAATATATTGCTTATGCTCCATACAGATTATCATCTTTAGAAATTATCAAAGCAAATGAGCCTTGGTACAAAGATGGTAAAACTGAAATGATGCCACAAATGCCGACCGCTCCTGGAAACACTAAAAAATACTTTTTAGTAGATCCATTTTTCTGGGCTGACAATGGAACAGAACTTGGTGAGAAGTGGGAAGCTATGAAAGCTGGTCTATAAAAATAGTATAAAAGACTAGTATAATATAATATATATAGGGCGACTTTTTTAAGTCGCCCTTTTTATTTATGAGCAGCGAAACAAAACAAATTTTAACAACTGACGGAATCCCTTTAGAGATAAGCTTAAAAAAAGCTGAAAGGAAAAACAAAATCAAAGCATTTCTACTTGTTGCTCCATTATTACTTTTTTTGATTATCACTTATATTTTTCCAATCGGGGAAATGTTTACAAGAAGCATTGATGATAAAATGATTACAAACATGCTTCCAAAAACGTTTAAATCTATGGAAACATGGGACGGTAAAGAGCTTCCTCCCGAAGAAGTATTTGCTTCATTTTTATCTGACTTTAAAATTCTTGTTGATAAAAAAGAACATGGAAAATTAGCTCAAAGACTTAATAAAGAAAAAAATGGGTTTAACACCATTACAAAAAAATTATTCAGACAAGTAAAAAGAAATAAAATTGATGAGACACAAAGTATTAAAGAACAAATAATGAAAGTTCATAAGAGATGGAGAAATGTAGAATACTGGCAAGCAATTAAGAGAACTGCACCTCCTTATACCTCAGCTAAATATTTAAAAGCTATGGATATGTATTTGAATGAAGATAATAAAATTACTCAAGTTAGTGAGGACAGAAGAATACATAGAATTTTATGGTTGAGAACCGTAGAGGTTGCTTTCTTTGTTACTGTTTTTTGTTTTTTAATGGGTTACCCAATAGCCCATTTACTAGCAACACTCCCAATGAAGTACAGTAATTTATTAATGATTTGCGTTCTTCTTCCATTTTGGACATCATTATTAGTTAGAACAGCTAGTTGGATGATTTTACTTCAGCAACAAGGAGTAGTTAACGATTTCTTTGTAATGATTGGGCTTGTGGCAGACGATAATAGACCAGAAATGATGTACAACAAAGTCGGAACTTATGTTGCAATGACTCAAATTCTCTTACCGTTTATGGTTTTACCACTCTACAGTGTGATGAAAACTATCTCGCCAAGTTTAATGAGAGCAGGTAAATCTCTTGGCGGAACACCTTTTGTTGCTTTTTGGAAAGTATATTTTCCATTAACAATACCAGGTATCGGAGCAGGTTGTCTCTTAGTTTTTATTTTAGCAATTGGATATTACATTACACCTGCATTAGTTGGGGGAGCATCAGGAACCTTAATTAGTAACCAAATTGCATATCATATGAAAACCACTTTAGATTGGAGTTTTGCTTCAGCGATGGGACTTATGTTGCTTGGAGGAGTTTTGGTTATCTATTGGCTTTATAATAAATTAGTTGGAGTTGATAATATTAAGTTAGGTTAGTATGGCATTACCAAAGTATACAGAAACTAGATATAGAATTTGGCACTACTTTTACATTGCTATATGCACTTTTGTTTTTATTTTTTTAATAGCACCTTTATTTGTAATATTTCCATTATCATTTAATGCTGAAGAGTTTCTTGTTTTTTCAGAGGGGATGAAGAATTTAGACCCAGATGCTTTTTCTTTAAGATGGTACAAAGATATGGTTTACGGTACAAAGAATCCATGGGGCCTTGCTGCAAAAAATAGTTTTATTATTGCTATATTTGCAACTTTAGGCTCAGTAATTTTAGGAACAGTTGCTGCATTAGGATTAAGTAGTAGACATATGCCTTTTAAAGGAATCATAATGGCAACTTTGATTTCACCTATGATAGTTCCACTTATTATATCTGGTGTTGCAATATTCTTTTTTATGGCAAAGGCAGGTTTAGCGGCAACTCATACAGGAATAGTTTTAGCTCATATAATTTTAGGAACACCTTTCGTTGTAATAACAGTTACTGCAACATTATCAGGTTTTGATCATAGTGTGACGAGAGCAGCAGCCAGTTTAGGTAGTAATCCAGTAAATACATTTATGAAAGTAACCCTTCCATTAATTTTACCAGGTGTAATATCAGGAGGTTTATTTGCTTTTGTAACTTCTTTTGATGAAGTTGTAGTCGTTTTATTTTTAGCTGGTCTTGAAAACACAACTATTCCAATTCAAATGTGGACAGGTTTAAGAGAACAATTAAGTCCGACAATTCTAGCAGTTGCTACATGTTTAATCGTTTTATCAACTTTAATATTGATTAGTGCAGAATTATTGAGGAGAAGATCGGAACGTTTGAGAGGAATTAATAGATAATTAATTTACCGACTCGATTATTGTCGCAATACCCATACCTAAACCAATACATTGAGTAGATAAAGCGTATTTCTTATTTTCACGTCTAAGCAAATCTGCAGCTTTGCCGGTAATTCTAGCTCCTGTTGCTCCTAGAGGATGACCAAGTGCTAAGGCTCCACCATCTAAATTAACTTTCTTTTGATCGATACCAAGATCTTTTAAACATGCAATTGATTGAGATGCGAAAGCTTCATTAATTTCTACAATATCAATATCATTAATTGATAAATTTGCTCTCTCTAATGCTTTTTTAGTTGCTCCTATAGGTCCAAGTCCCATCACATCAGGCTCACACCCTTTAACTCCAGTTGCAACAATTCTACCTAAAATCTCTAATCCATTTTCTTTTGCATAGCTTTCTTCACATATCAATGTTGCTGCTGCTCCATCGGTAAGAGGCGAGGA
>CACJRL010000026.1 GCA_902595815.1 uncultured Pelagibacteraceae bacterium | reverse complement strand
GGCAATGTTCTTGTGCCTGATGCCCCACCAGTGAGTAAGAAGATGTCTTCAAATTTATTAAAATTCCAAATAAATCTGATCATAAATAGGATTGAAATCACTGCTAATATCTGGGGTAAAGTTATGTTAAGAAATTTTTGAATAGGATTTGCTCCATCAACATCAGCTGCTTCATAAAGTTCTTTTGGAACTGCTTGAAGACGAGCAAGAATAAATAGAAATGCTAGAGGAAAATATCTCCAAATTTCAAAAATAATTACAGTTGTTAATGCTAACCTTAATTTAAAATCAAAACCAAGTATATTTAAAGTTACGTATTTTTGTCCTAGTAAATTTATTGGTCCATCAATAATTTGATAGTTAATTAACAAATTATTTAAGGTTCCACTTGTTGGATCAAGTAAAAGTTCCCAGGTATAAGCAAGAGCGACAACTGGTGCAACATAAGGAAATAAAAGAACACTTCTCATAAATGTTCTTCCAAAAAATTTTTGATTTACCATTTGTGCTGCCAAAATTCCAAAAACTATTGCACCTATCGTTCCAAAAAAAGTGTAATAGAAAGTTGTTGATAATAGATCTATAAATGCTTTATCTTTGATTACTTTTTTGAAATTATTTAATGTAAATTCATAAGTTAGTAGTATATTTTGTGACTTACCTGATAGTTTAGGTTTATAAGATTTTATTTCCTTCTTGGAAATTTCTTGATTATTAGTATTTTGAAATACTATTTCTAAATTTTCTCGATATTTTTTTGGCCAATTACCTAGGTCACACTGAAGTAATTTTTGCTTAAATTCACATCTTTTATCTAAATTTCTTGGTTCGATATTATCTGGATATTTATCTTTAAATTTTACATTAGTAATTTCTTGTGTGAGAGAGCTATTTCTTAATTTATAAATTATTTTTATTTGATTTGGATTGTCTTTAATTGATTTTGCTATTTTCTTTGCCCTTGGTTCAGGAATTCTCAAATCTTTAAGTTCTACATTTTTAAAGCTGATCCAAATATTGGAAAATATTGGAAACAATATAATAGAAAAAACTAAAAGAACGGATGGTAATATTAAAAAATAAGCTGTTCTTTTTTCAATTTTTGCAAGTTTTGAACTCATAAAAAAAAGCGGATAACTAATATTACCCGCTTTTTTTAATTTTTTAAATTACTAGAAGCTAGCTAGCACAGTATTAATTTCATCTACTGCTTCATCTAGCGTCAATTGATCGTCAATATATTGTCTAGTGATTCTATTTATAAACTTATTGTTAATAATTTTAGATGCTCTAGATAGTTCACCTTCTTTTACTCCCCATCTGTTAGCAGTATCTAAACCAGCAACAATATTATTTATTACATCTGCAGAATATAGATCTGTTAAAGGAGCTTTTCTATCAACTCCAACAGGTAGTTTGCTCCAAGCAGTTGTAAATGCATTTGGATCACTTGCATTACCTCTTCTTACAGGGAACTTACCTTCTGGTGCTATAGATAAAGTGCTTGTGTATCCTTCATCCATTGAATAAAGAATAAACTGCTTAGCTTCATCGGTATCTGCATCTGCAGTTACACCAAAGTATCTAACATCCGCCCAAGCTGCACCTTTTACATTATTTGGTCCACTAAAATTAGTAATAAAACCAGTTTTAGAAGCTAATTCAGGTGATGTTGGATCGCTATTAATTGTTGGTGGAGCTGAGTCTCTTAAACCAGCTAATTCATCCATTATAAATGGTGACCATATTATCATTGGAGTTTTTCCAGCAAAATAAAGTTCCCTTGATTGTTTCCAATAAAGTTCTCCTGGAGGACTAGCCTTAGCTAATTTTTTATAAAACTGTAAAGAATTTTTTAAAGCTCTACCTTGTTTTTTTGTTCCACCTTTTTTTACAATGTTTACACCGTTTGCAAGCAGAACATGTTCCAAAACCTGACTCATAAAGTTTTCATCAGTTTTAGTTGCAGCAACAAATCCAAACATATCATTGCTAGATAAAGCATCTATTGCTTTTTCAATATTTGCATAAGTTGTAGGTGGTTCTAAACCAGCAGCTTTAAATAAATCTTTTCTGTAAACGACCATTTGCGTCCATCCATCTACTGGCACAGCAGCAATTTTGCCACCTTTTTTTGCCATCTTTAAAGCGCCTGGAGCAAAAGTATCTTTTCCAAGTGTTTTAACTACATCATTATTTGCATCAACGTCTAAAATTCCCGCTTCAGCCCATGGCAATACATATTGCAATGTATGATAAATTACATCAGGAAGATCTCCTGCTGCAGCTGCTGCAGTAGCTCTTGTTCCTAAATCTTTTTCGTCAATCGGGATAACTTCAACTCCAATTCCAGTTTTAGCTTCAAAAGCTTTGGCCATCTCTTCTTGTTTAGCCATCCTTGCTGGTTGAGTTTCTGTCGTCCAGAATTTGATATCTGCAAATGCAATTGAATTAAAAACAAAAGCTATTGCAGAGATTGTTATTAATATATTTTTAAACATATATTCCCCTCTTTTTTCGTGTTTTCTAAAGTTATTTAAAAATTATCACATAATGAACATTTAAAAGAGGAATAACAAGTATGTATATTACACAATACTACCTGAGATTGATTTAGGAATTTTTAAAAGAAATACCTTTATTATCAAATAAATGGCATCGAAATGGATCAAAACCTATTTTAACAGTATCACCTACTTTAATATTCGTGTCCCCATCAGTTTGTACAACAAGAGGATCTCCCTCTTTCTCTAAATATAAATATGTTCCTGACCCTAATTTTTCTACAACGAAAACCTTGCTTTCCCACAAAGAGTCTGAATCTGAGTTTAATATTAAGTGTTCTGGTCTTATGCCAATTTTTATAGTATCCCCTTCTTGAGTATTTTCAGAAATTTTTGGTACATTTAACTTTCCAGTCCCCATTATATCCACTTCAGAACTCTTTGAGCTTTTACTTAAAACTTTACTATCTATAAAATTCATTTTTGGAGATCCGATAAAACCTCCAACAAATAAATTATGTGGGTTATTATATAAATTCATTGGTGATCCCTTTTGTGAAACTATACCTTGATCCAATACAACAATATCGTTTGCAAGTGTCATGGCTTCAGTCTGATCATGAGTTACGTAAATCATTGTTGCATTAAGTTGATCATGTAATTTTGCCAACTCTACTCTCATTTGTACTCTTAAAGCTGCATCTAAGTTAGATAATGGTTCGTCGAATAAAAAAACTTTCGGTTTTCTTGTAATAGCTCTACCTATAGCTACTCTTTGACGTTGTCCTCCAGATAATTGTTTGGGTTTTCTCTCAAGATACTCCTCTATTTGTAGAATTTTAGCAGCCTCCATTACTCTTTGTTCTATTTCTTCTTTCGATTTTTTTTCAATCTTTAAACCAAAAGCCATATTGTCAAATACTGTCATATGCGGGTAAAGGGCATAAGATTGAAATACCATTGCAATATTTCTTTCTTTAGGCGGCAGATCGTTAACAA
>CACJRL010000025.1 GCA_902595815.1 uncultured Pelagibacteraceae bacterium | reverse complement strand
ATTTTTTTTGTTTATTTTTGTCATTTGATTTAAGTGATGTTGATTCTACGTAATTCAGATTTGAAATAACAAATACTGTATTTTTATGTTCGACAAACCGATCTGGAAGTTTTTCAAGCCCCAATCTAACATCTTCCATACTTATCTCTTTTGTGCTTACCAGTAGAGGAATATGAGGCATTTTCTGATGACATTGTCTCATTACGCTCATCAATAATGAACCGTCACCCATACCTGCATCAAAAATTTTTAATGCAGGAAATTTTGGTTTTAATTTTTGTACAATAGGTTTTAAAGCATCAGCAATCTTATTCTTTTCATTAGTTGTTGTAACAAAAAGTAAGTATTTTTGCCTATTATCAAAAAATCTAAAATTCTTTTTCATAAGTGTTGAGATGCAATTATTTATTTGCTGGATAATTTGTTGTTATGAATTTTTTTAAAACATTTAATACTCGATCTGCTTCCTCTAATAACATCATATGTCCACAATTATCGATTATGTCTATTTGACTTCCTTCAATTAAATTAGCTAGTTTTTTCCCTTCTTTCACTGGACACATCTTATCGTCAGTAGCAAGTATAGAGAGGGTGGGTATTTTAATTTGTTTAGCAGCTTCAAAACCATTTTTGTAATTATCACATGCTCTAAAATCTACACCGAGGGTATTTTTTATTGTTCTAGTTTTAGCTAACATTGAACCAGTATTAATATGATATAGACCTGGAACTGGATGGCCACCAAAGTGACCAGCTGGTCCATGAGCCCAGTCCATCATTAATTCAACAGCTTTAGGATCGTTATTTTCCGCTAGAGACAATAATTCAGGATTCATTGGAATTGCACCAGCACCACCCATTAAACTTAAGGTTTTTATTTTATCAGGATTCCTTGCTGTACACTCCACAGTAACTAAACAACCTTGAGAATGACCAACTAAAGAAGCTTCTTTATATCCAACTGCATCTATAACATCACTAACCCAATCAGCCATATCCTCAATTGATTTTAAACTTTCACCCCCAGATAAACCATGACCTGGCATATCTAAAGCTAAAACGCTATAACCATGGAATGCAAAATATCTTGTTTGCAAAACCCATGTCATATGAGTTAGTCCACTACCATGCACAAATATTATTAATGGCTTATTTTTATCGAAAGGTCTACCTCCCGTAGAAGCGTAAACCTCGTTATTATTTACCTGAAACTTCATTGATTGGATACGAGTCTAGGTTTCCTAGCAGCTCTAAATCCATTTTCAAAGTCATTTTTAATATCATCAATATCTTCAATACCTACTGATAATCTGATCATATCATGAGATAAACCCGCAAATTTTAATGTAGCTTCATCCATTTGAGAATGTGTTGCTGATGCTGGATGAATTACCAATGTTCGTGTATCCCCAACATTTGCCAAATGAGAAGCAAGTTTAACGTTATTAATAAATGCTTCACCTGCAGCTTTTCCTCCTTTAATACCAAATGCTATCATTGATCCTTTGCCATTTGGTAATAATTTGCTTGCTAAATCATGATCAGGATGATCTGGTACACTCGGATGTGAAACCCAAGCAACACTTTCGTGGCCCAATAAATACTCGACCATTTTTTCAGCATTCTCGCAATGTTTTTTCATTCTGACAGAAAGTGTCTCTATACCTTGTAATACATTCCATGCATTTTGAGGACTTAGACAAGGACCAAAATCTCTCATACCTTCTGCTCTTGCTTTCATTGTAAAAGCTGTTGGTCCAAATTCTTCAGCAAAAGATAATCCATGATAACCTTCATATGGTTGAGTCATTGTTGGAAATTTATCATTTTGCATCCAGTCAAACTTACCACTTTCAACAATTATACCAGCCATTGAAGATCCATGACCTGCCATCCATTTAGTAAGTGAATGAACTACAATATCAGCACCGTGCTCTATAGGTTTGCATAAATAAGGTGTTTGATAAGTTGCGTCTACCATTAAAGGAATACCTGCGTCATGAGCTATTTTAGCAATCTCAGGCATATTCATTATTTCATTTCCTGGATTACCTACAAGTTCTCCAAAAATACCTTTTGTATTTTTTTGAATTGCTTTTTTAAATCCTTCTGTGTCTCTTGGTTTCACAAAAGTTGTTTTAATTCCAAATTTTGGAAGTGTTAATCTAAATAAATTTACAGTTCCTCCATAAAGTTGGGATGATACAACTAAATGATCTCCTGCTTCACAAAGAGTCATTACTGCAAGAAATATTGCACTCATACCAGACGATGTAGCAAGTGCAGCTGTTCCACCTTCTAATGAAGCAACTCTCTCTTCTAAAACAGCAACTGTCGGATTTGATATCCTACTATAAATATGTCCACCTCTTTCTAAATTAAATAATGCTGCAGCATGATCTACATCATCAAATAGATATGAAGTTGTTTGGTATATTGGTACTTGTCTTGAACCAGCATTTTTATGAGGTTGATAACCCGCATGTAAACTAAGGGTATCGAATTTATATGTTTTAGGATCCATTCCTTTTTTGTCTGACATTTTGTTGCTCCTGTATAAATTTTTAAGATGTTATTATAATCAAATATTATCGCTTATTTATAGCTTATTTATTAGTTAAAACTATCAAAAATGACTTAAGTTCTAAATGTATATCGTTTGACAATATATCGATTTATAAGTATTAATCCCGCAATTATGACTAAATTTCTTAAAAAAGATGACCTAAATAGTAAATGGTTTGAAATTGACGCAACTGGAGCTGTGGTAGGAAGACTAGCAACCGTTGTATCAAAAATTCTTAGAGGAAAAAATAAAGCAACATTTACTCCTCATATGGATAGTGGAGATTTTGTTGTTGTTAAAAACGTAGATCAATTAAAATTTACAGGAAACAAGTTTTCAAATAAAAAATATTATAGACACACAGGCCATCCTGGGGGAATTAAAGAAACAACACCTGAAATATTACAATCTTCAAAACCAGGTGAAGTTTTAAAGATGGCTGTAAAAAGAATGTTGCCTGGTGGTCCTTTAGCTAAAAAACAATTGACTAAACTTAAGGTTTATTCAGGATCAGATCATCCTCACTCAGCACAAAACCCTGAGGTAATAGAGATTGGAAAACTTAATTCAAAAAATATAGTAAGAAATTAAAATGGAAACAAATCAATCAACATCTTCAAAACTAAAATTAGATTTTAAAGATGCAAAATATGCAACTGGTAGAAGAAAGACTTCAATTGCAAAAGTTTGGTTAAAAAAAGGAACTGGTAAAATTTACGTTAATGGTAAAAATCTAGATGATTATTTCACAAGAGCTACTCATAAAATGCAAATACTAAGACCTTTTGAAATTATCAATCAATCTACAGAATACGATGTTAGGTCTCAAGTTGTTGGTGGTGGTCATACAGGTCAAGCGGGAGCATTAGTACATGGTATATCAAGAGCACTATTACAATTTGATGAAAATCTAAAACCAACACTTAGAAAAGAAAAACTTACCACGAGAGATTCTAGATCAGTTGAGAGAAAAAAACCTGGTCGAGCAAAAGCTAGAAGAAGTT
>CACJRL010000024.1 GCA_902595815.1 uncultured Pelagibacteraceae bacterium | reverse complement strand
AAAGAAAGAAGAATCTAACGTTTCTGAAGCTTTTGAATATTACATGCTTAATAAAATAATGAACGTAAATTTAACTGAAAACGCTGAAAAAATTTTATCATACTGGAAAGATGATTTTGAAAAATCTTTAGATAAACACATACACTTTTTAAAAGAAAATGCAGAGAATCAGGACATATACAATTCTAAAATATCTGAAATTCTTCAGAATATGGAAATCTTCGAATCCGAAGAAGAAAACAAAAGGGAAGAGCAGAAAGAAGATGAGCAAGACAACAATAATTCAAAAGATGATCAAAAAACAGATAGTGGAGACTCTCAGGAAAGAGAAGAGGAAGACAGTAATAATGAAGGAGTTGATAGTTCTGACGAAATAAATGAATTTAGACTTGATGAACAACTAGGAAATGATGATGCTGAAAATAATGAAATAGAAAATATTGTTCAGAAAAAAAATTTAGGAATAAGTAATAAAGAATATAAAATATATACTTCAGAATTTGATGAGACAGCAAAAGCAGAAACATTGGAAAATTCTGACGAAATTTCAAAATTAAGAAAAAATTTAGATCAACAGCTAACTAGTTTCCAAGACATAATTACCAAACTTGCAAATAAATTACAAAGACAGTTACTTGCAAAACAAAATAGATCTTGGGAATTTGATCTTGAAGAAGGTTTGTTAGATAGTTCGAAATTACCAAGAATAATAATTGATCCATATAATTCCCTTTCTTTTAAAAAAGAGAAAGATTTAGAATTTAAAGATACAGTTGTGACTTTACTAATAGATAATTCTGGATCTATGAGAGGGAGGCCAATTACTATTGCCGCTCTTTGTGCTGATATATTGTCTAGAACATTAGAAAGATGCTCGGTTAAAGTTGAAATTCTTGGTTTCACAACAAAAAATTGGAAGGGTGGTAAGAGTAGAGAAAAGTGGAATAAACTTGGAAAAATAAAAAATCCAGGACGTTTAAATGACCTAAGACATATAATTTATAAATCTGCTGATACCCACTGGAGACAATCAAAAAAAAATTTAGGTTTAATGCTAAAAGAAGGTTTGCTTAAAGAAAATATTGATGGTGAAGCTATTACTTGGGCTTTCAATAGACTTAAGAAAAGAAAAGAAGAAAGAAAAATTCTTATGGTTATTTCTGATGGAGCTCCAGTTGATGATTCAACATTATCAGTTAACTCGGGTGATTTTTTAGAAAAACATCTAAAGCAAACTGTAAAATCGATTGAAAACAAAAGTGATATCGAAATTCTTGCCATAGGTATAGGCCACGATGTTTCGAGATATTACAAAAAAGCGATTAAAATTGCAGATGTTCAAGAGTTGGGTGATGTAATGATTGGCCAGCTTAGTGGATTGTTTGAAAATAATAAAAAATTACACTAATTTTTTTAAATTTTTATTTTCCCATTCTATATTTACTTCAGCTCCACCTCTAGTTTCTGAATTTCTAATTGTTATTCTTGCAGAATTTTTTTCTAACAATGTTTTGCCTATAAAAATCCCTAAACCTAGTCCAGTTTTTTTGTTATCTTTGCGTTTAAGTGTCTTAATATAAGGCTCTCCAATCTTATTGAGTATATCTTTTGGTATACCAGGGCCATCATCCTCTATTGTTATTTCAGTCTTTTGACTGTCACTTTTGATAGCAATATAGATATTTTCATTTGAAAATTTGTTAGCATTTCCAATAAAATTCCTCAACCCATAAACAATTTCAACAGATTTTAATATTTCAAATGAGTTAGAATCTTGCTCTTTATCAATATTGAAATTCTTATTAGAAATTTCCTTAAATGAGTTAACTATCTCATTAATATAATCGTAAAGCGTTTTATTTTTGTCAATAAAATCATCTTCTATAACAGGATTTAATGTCAATTTTTTTAAAATGTCATTACACCTATTAACCTGACTAATTAATAGTTCGAGATCTTTTTTAACATCATTATTATCTTTAAATTGATCAAATAAATCGTGCGAAATAATTTTAATTGTAGACAAAGGAGTACCAAATGAATGAGCTGCAGCTGCAGCCTGTCCCCCAAGTGAAACCAGCTCATGCTCTTTGGAAATTACTTCTTGGATTTTATCTAATGCATCTTTCCTAAGATTTGTTTCTTGTCCAAAAATAAATGCAAAATAATTTAAAAAAAATAATGCAATTATCAATGCAAGAGGAATTGCATAGTAATAATAAAGACTAATACTATATTCATCCAATGGTTTTGGCAATTCATAATGATAAAAAGTTAAAATTATAATTGATGCTAGAGTAATTAAAATTAAGGCAATATTTGTTTTAATATTTAAATTGGATGCAGCAAATACACTTGGTATCAAAAGGAATATTGAAAATGGATTTAAAATACCCCCAGATAAGTAAAGTAAAGCGCTCAATTGAAGTATATCTAAAGATAAAAAATTAAAAGAAGTCGCGTTTGAAAGTACTGGTTTTTTATAAAAAAACATTAAGTAAAAGTTACTTAAAGCTCCAACAAAAATTATAAGATTAGATAAAATAAAGTTGAACTCAAAACCAAAAATAAATTTGACTGTGTTTATAGTTACAAATTGACCTAAAATCCCAATCCATCTTAAATTGATATATGTTGACTTATTTAATGATGCTGCTTTGACAGATTGTTTTAAATCCATCTAAATATCTAAGTTTGAAACATTTATTGCGTTTTCAACAATAAAATCTTTTCTTGAGGAAACATCGTTACCCATTAAGGTTTGTATCAAATCTTGATCTTTTTTAATATTTTTTGAATATTGAACTTGTAACAAATTTCTTGTTTCAGGATTTAAAGTTGTATTCCATAATTCATCAGGGTTCATTTCACCAAGTCCTTTAAATCTTTGAATGTTTAATTTGGACTTTTCAATTTGGAGAATATTATTAAATTCTTTTGAATTCTTTTTATACTTTTTAATATCCTTTGAATTTTTTATTAAATAACTTTCGAGCTCATTTTCATCTTTGATATATATACTTTTAGTTCCTTTATTAATTTTAAATAAAGGGGGCTGAGCAAGGTAAACATGTCCAAACTCAATTAATTTATCGAATGGTTTGTTATTAAAAAACGTTAATAATAATGCTCTTATATGTGAGCCATCAACATCTGCATCTGTCATAATTATTATTTTTCCATATCTTAAATCTTTGAGATCTATGTCCTCATTTTTTGGATCAAGACCAAGTGCGTTTATCAATGTAACTATCTCATTTGATGAAATCATCTTTGATAAGCTTTTAGTTCTTAAATCATTAGCATTTCCGTTCTTTTTCGATCCATTAAGATCTGTGAAAGTATTTAATATTTTTCCCCTAAGCGGCAAAACTGCTTGATTTTCACGGTTTCTACCTTGTTTAGCTGAACCGCCGGCTGAGTCACCCTCTACAATAAATAGTTCGGTACCATCTTGCTTTGAATTTTGACAATCAGCTAATTTTCCAGGCAAACCCGTTAATTCTAAGGCTCCTTTTCTTCTTACGTTTTCTCTTGCTTTTCTTGCTACATCTCTTGCTACAGCAGCCTGAATAATTTTAGTTAATATAATTTTTGAAATTGATGGATTTTGATCAAACCAAATAGACAACTTCTCGTTAATGATTGTTTCGACAATATTTCTAACTTCTGACGAGACTAATTTATCTTTTGTCTGAGATGAAAATTTAGGGTCGGGAATTTTGATAGAAAGAACAGAAGTTAATCCTTCTTTAACATCATCTCCTGATAAAGAAACTTTATTTTTTTTTAATAAGTTTTGTTCATTTGCATATTTATTTACTACTCTTGTTAATGCACTTCGAAATCCAAGGAGATGTGTTCCTCCGTCTTTTTGATAGATATTATTAGTATAAGGTAATACATCCTCACTATACCCTGCATTCCATTTAAGAGAACATTGAACATCGATATTATTTTTTAAACCCTCTATATATATAGGTTTTTTAAATAGATCATTTTCATTTTTGTTTTTTAAACTTTCTTTTTTTTCATCAATGAATTGTACAAATTCAGTAATACCTCCATCAAATTTAAATTCTAATGTTTTTGGTTTTTTTTGTCTTAAATCACTTAAAACTATTTTTATGCCCTTATTTAAAAAGGCCAATTCTCTCATTCTTTTTTCCAATATAGAAAAGCTAAATTTAATAGATGAAAATATATCTTTCGATGGAACAAAATTAATTTCGGTTCCACTTGTTTTTGATTTGCCAACTTGTTTTAATGAAGTTTTAGCGTCTCCATTTGTAAATTCTATATAATATTTTTTATTATCTCTATTAATTGTAAGTTTTAATCTCTCTGAAAGAGCATTAACAACTGATACTCCAACTCCGTGTAGTCCTCCAGAAACTTTATAGGAATTATGATCAAATTTACCACCAGCATGAAGTTGGGTCATTATAACTTCGGCAGCTGATTTTTTTTCTCCCTTATGAATATCAACTGGAATTCCTCTACCATCATCAATTACTGTTACAGAGTTATCATCGTTTATACTTATTTCAATTTTTTTACAAAAACCCGCTAGAGCTTCATCAATTGAATTATCTACAACCTCGTAAACCATATGATGTAAACCGGTTCCATCATCAGTATCACCAATATACATGCCTGGTCTTTTTCTTACAGCTTCTAAACCTTTTAGGACTTTTATTGAGTCGGCTTGGTAATTGTTTGAATTATTTTTT
>CACJRL010000023.1 GCA_902595815.1 uncultured Pelagibacteraceae bacterium | reverse complement strand
AAGGTGAAATGAAGTTAGCTGACGATACAATTAAAGAAATTATAAGAAGTTACACAAGAGAAAGTGGTGTTAGAAATTTAGAAAGAGAAATATCAAAAGTAACAAGAAAAGTTGTTAAAAAAGTTGTAAATAATGAAGAAAAGAGTGTAGATGTTAATGAAAAAAATATACCTGACTTTCTTGGAATTAAAAAATTTAAATTTGGTGAACTAGAAACAAAAGATAAAGTTGGAATTGTCATAGGTTTAGCTTGGACAGAGTTTGGTGGAGAGATATTAAAAGTTGAAACAGTTAACATGCCCGGTAAAGGCAGAATGCAAATAACTGGTAAGTTAGGTGATGTAATGCAAGAGTCTGTAAAAGCTGCAAAATCTTATGTTAGATCAAAATGTTTAGAATTTGGTGTAACGCCACCACTATTCGAGAAAAAAGATTTTCATATACATGTTCCAGAAGGTGCAACGCCTAAAGACGGACCTTCTGCAGGAATAGCTATGGTTACATCAATAGTGTCTTCGATTACAAAAGTACCTGTAAAAAGAGAAATTGCAATGACCGGAGAGGTAACAATCACAGGTCAAGTGTTGCCTATAGGTGGCCTAAAAGAAAAGTTATTAGCTGCTCATAGAGCGGGTGTTAAAAAAGTTTTAATACCAAAAGAAAATGAAAAAGATTTAGTAGATGTTCCAAAAAAAGTTAAAGATGATATTGAAATTATTCCTGTAGAGACAGCAGATGAAGTTATAAAAATTGCTCTTACAAAAGAATTAAAACCAACCGAGTGGACAGAAGTAGATAAGTTAACTGAGACTAAAAAAGACGATAAATCTCAAGCCAGTATTCAGTAATAAACAATTTACATTATTAAAACGTTGATGTAATAGTACCATGTTTTGGGCGGTTAGCTCAGTTGGTAGAGCATCTCGTTTACACCGAGGGGGTCAAAGGTTCGAGTCCTTTACTGCCCACCAAAATACGGGGGTGTAGCTCAGTTGGTTAGAGCGATCGCCTGTCACGCGATAGGTCGAGGGTTCGAGTCCCTTCACTCCCGCCATCAAATAAATGAATAAAATAAAGCCTTAAAATGTGACCTATCTGCTCTTTCAGTTGATCTAAAAGGTGCTATATAGACTCATCATGCTTGCGGAATTTTTAAAAGATTATTTACCAATAATTGTATTTTTACTAGTTGCACTTGTATTAAGTGTAGCATTTGTGGCGATCAATTATTTAGCATCTCCAAAAAATCCTGATCCAGAAAAATTATCAGCATATGAGTGTGGTTTTGAACCATTTAATGACTCTAGAATGGAATTTGATGTTAGATTTTATCTTGTTGCAATATTATTTATTATTTTTGATTTAGAAATCGCTTTTCTATTCCCTTGGGCAATATCTCTAGGCAAAATTGGAATATTCGGATTTACTTCAATGATGATCTTCTTATTTATTCTTACTATTGGGTTTATTTATGAATGGAAAAAAGGAGCATTAGACTGGGAATAAAATGAATTTAGAAGAAAGAAAAAAAAATATTCCTGAAGAATTTAAACAATTAGCACAAGATTTTAGTGATAATGGTTTTATAACAACATCACTGGATAATCTTGTTAACTGGGCTAGAACTGGATCATTACATTGGATGACTTTTGGTCTTGCATGTTGTGCAGTCGAAATGATGCAAACTTCTATGCCAAGATATGATTTGGAAAGATTTGGTGCTGCCCCAAGAGCTTCACCTAGACAATCAGATGTTATGATTGTTGCTGGAACTCTTACAAATAAAATGGCACCAGCATTAAGAAAAGTTTATGACCAGATGCCAGAACCAAGGTATGTAATTTCTATGGGAAGCTGTGCAAATGGTGGGGGATATTATCATTACTCTTATTCTGTAGTGAGAGGTTGTGATCGTATTGTACCAGTTGATGTATATGTTCCTGGGTGCCCTCCTTCTGCTGAAGCACTTTTATATGGGATAATGCAACTTCAAAAGAAAATCAGGAACAAAGGTTCTCTGGAAAGATAAAAAATGCAAAACATCCAGGATTTAGAAAAAATTTTGAATTCAGAACTAAATACTAAAATAAAAAGTTCTATAATCAAATTTACTTAAAAATTGATGAGGCGGACTTAACAGAAGTTATTTTATTCTTAAAAACAAATTCAAAGACTAAATTTAGACAATTGATAGATATTACAGCTGTAGATTTTCCTGAAAATGAAGTTAGATTTGAATTAGTTTATTTATTATTAAGTCATGAATTTAATCAAAGAATTATTATAGAGATAGGTGTAAAAGAAAAAGAAATTGTTGGTTCAATAACATCTATATTTCCTGCTGCAAATTGGATGGAAAGGGAAGTATTTGACATGTATGGAATTGATTTTAAAGACCATCCAGACCTAAGAAGAATACTTACAGATTATGGCTTTGAAGGACATCCATTAAGAAAAGATTTCCCTTTAACTGGTCATAATGAAGTTAGATACAGTCATGAAACTAAAAAAGTTATTTATGAACCAGTAAAATTAGAACAAAATTATAGAAACTTTGATTATGAAAGTCCTTGGGAAGGAACAAAGTATATAAAAGAACAAACTAAAGAATAATGGCAAAAGAAACTAAAACTTTGAATCTAAATTTTGGACCTCAACATCCTGCTGCTCATGGAGTTTTGCGATTAATATTGCAGTTAGATGGTGAAATAGTTGAGAAAGCAGATCCACACATTGGTTTATTGCATAGAGGCACAGAAAAATTAATTGAAAACAAAACTTATACCCAAGCTGTTCCGTATTTTGATCGACTAGATTATGTCGCCCCAATGAACCAAGAACATGCTTTTGCTTTAGCAATTGAAAAAATATTAAAAATAGAGGTTCCAATAAGAGCTCAATACATAAGAGTAATGTTCTGTGAGATTGGAAGAATACTTAGTCATATTTTAAATGTCACAACACAAGCAATGGATGTTGGTGCATTAACTCCAACTTTGTGGGGATTTGAAGAAAGAGAAATATTAATGGGTTTTTATGAAAAAGTTTCTGGTTCTAGATTGCATGCTAATTATTTTAGAGCTGGAGGCGTACATCAAGATCTACCAAAAGGATTAGACAAAGAGATCGGAAAATTCTGTGAAAGATTTCCAAAAATAATAAATGATTTAGAATTACTTTTAACAGACAACCGAATATTTAAGCAAAGGAACGTTGATATAGGAGTAGTATCAAAACAAGATGCTCTAGATTATTCTTTTTCTGGTGTTATGTTGAGAGGATCAGGTGTTCCGTGGGATTTAAGAAAATCCCAGCCTTATGATTGCTATGAACAATTCGAATTCAAAATTCCAGTAGGAAAAAATGGTGATTGTTATGACAGATATCTATGCAGAATTGAAGAAATGAAAGAAAGTGTAAATATAATAAATCAATGCCTGGCAAATTTACCTGTTGGACCAATTAAAACTGACGATGGAAAAATTAGTCCACCACCAAAAAAAGAAATAAAACAATCTATGGAAGCATTGATCCATCACTTTAAGTTATATACTGAAGGTTATAGAGTTGACAAAGATGAAATATATACAGCTGTAGAGGCTCCTAAAGGAGAATTTGGTGTTTACTTAATTTCTGATGGTTCAAGCAAACCTTACAAATGCAAAATTAGAGCTCCAGGATTTTCTCATTTGCAAGCTATGGATTACTTAATTAAAGGTCATATGTTAGCTGATGTTCCTGCAGTTTTAGGTTCAATGGATATTGTTTTTGGAGAGGTAGATAGATAATGGCTGTTAAAAAAATATCAAAAGTACAACCTGAAAAATTTGAGTTTAATAAAAAAAACAAAGAAACCGCTGATAGTATTATTAAAAATTATCCTTCTGGAAAACAACAAAGTGCAGTTATGGCTTTATTGTACTTAGCACAAAAACAAAATGATAATTGGATACCTTTGAGTGCAATGAAATACATAGCAAAGTATTTAAATATGCCATATATAAAAGTATACGAAGTGGCTACATTTTATAGCATGTATAATTTAACTCCAGTTGGTAAGTATTTCTTTCAAGTTTGTACTACAACCCCATGTATGTTAAGGGGCGCATATAATCTTGTAGATGTTTGTAAGCGAAAAATTTCTGAGGAAGAAAATCGTTTGTCTGAGGATGGAAAAACTTCTTGGTTAGAAGTTGAATGTTTAGGTGCTTGTGTGAATGCTCCAATGCTTCAATTAAATGAGGATTATTATGAAGATTTAGATCCAAAAAAACTTGAGCAAATAATTGATAAAATAAGTAATGATGAAGTTCCTCAACCAGGATCTTATAGAGGCAGATTAAGTTCTGAACCAGAAAACACTAGAAAAACATTAATAGGTAATAAAAATGCTTGAAGATAAAGATAGAATTTTTCAAAATTTATACAATGATTTTGGTGCTGATTTAACATCTGCAAAACTGAGGGGAGACTGGAAGGATACAAAAGAAATTTGTGGCAAAGGAAGAGAATGGATAATTAATGAAATTAAAGCATCAGAACTTAGAGGAAGAGGCGGTGCTGGATTTCCTACAGGATTGAAATGGTCCTTTGCTCCAAAAGAAGTTGGATCAAGACCGCATTATTTAGTAATTAATGCTGATGAGTCTGAACCTGGCACATGTAAAGATAGAGATATTCTAAGATTTGAACCTCATAAATTAATAGAAGGCTGTTTAATTGCATCTTACGCAGTTAATGCACACAAGTGCTATATTTATATAAGAGGGGAATATTTTAATGAAGGACAAAAACTTCAAACTGCTATCGATGAAGCCTACAAAGATGGTCTTTTAGGAAAAAATTCTGCAGGGACAGATTGGGAATTGGATATTTATATTCATTATGGTGCTGGAGCTTATATCTGTGGTGAGGAAACTGCCTTACTTGAGAGTATTGAAGGAAAAAAAGGACAACCAAGATTAAAACCTCCATTTCCAGCTTTAATAGGTCTTTATGGTTGCCCGACAATAATAAACAACGTTGAAACAATTTCAGTGGTACCAACTATACTTAGGAGAGGTGGAAAATGGTTTTCATCACTCGGTAGACCAAAAAATACTGGTTCCAAAATATATTGTATTTCAGGAAATGTAAATAATCCCTGCAACGTGGAAGAAGAAATGGGGATTCCTTTAAAAGAATTAATTGAAAAACATGCAGGAGGAGTAATAGGTGGATGGGATAATTTAAAAGCAGTTATACCTGGTGGTTCATCAATGCCATTACTTCCAAAAGAAACATGTGAAACAATTAAAATGGATTTTGATGCATGTGTCGAGAATAAGACTGGTTTAGGAACAGCTGGTATTGTGGTTATAAACAAAGATCAAGACATTATTAAATGTATGGCTAGAATAGCAAGATTTTATAAACATGAGAGTTGTG
>CACJRL010000022.1 GCA_902595815.1 uncultured Pelagibacteraceae bacterium | reverse complement strand
TTTTTTCATCTTCCTCTATGATTTCCTTTTCAAATTGCAAATATGGACCAAATCTTCCATTTTTAAGAAAAATATCTTTACCTTTATCATTTTTTCCAATGAATTTAGGTTCTGCTAGTGTCAATTGTTGTGCTGCTTTAGATTTTGATAGTGGTCTTGTAAATTTGCAATCCGGATAATTTGAACACCCAATAAAAGCACCACCTCTAAAACTATTTTTTAAACTTAATTGCCCAGACTCACAAAGCTTGCATTTTCTATCAATATTTCCATCCTTATCGACCTCAAATATTAGTGATCCAAGACTTTCATTTAATAGGTCTAATACTTCTCTGGTTCTTTTTTCTTTCACACCTGAAACATTAGAATTAAAGTCTTTCCAAAAGTTCTCTAAAACTTTTATCCAATTTTCTTTACCTGATGTTATATCATCTAATTGATCTTCTAATTTTGCAGTAAAATCATAATCAACATATTTGGTAAATAATTTTTCTAAAAACGCAGAAAGTAATTTCCCTCTATCAGTTGGGAAAAATCTTTTATTATTTATGTCAGCATAACCTCTATTAGCTATTACTGAAATAATACTTGCATAAGTAGATGGTCTTCCAATTCCTAGCTCCTCTAATTTTTTAACTAGACTTGCCTCTGAATATCTAGGTGGTGGTTGTGTATAATGCTGTTCATCAATATGATCTTCAAACATTACATCACCTTTTTCAACAACTGGCAAAATATTTTCATTGTCATCATCATTTTCATCGATCTTATACAGTTTAAGGAAACCATCAAATTTTAATGTTGAACCACTAGCTTTGAATATATTTTTATCATCATCTGATTTGATAGTAATAGTTTTTCTATCAAATTTTGCTGACTGCATTTGTGATGATAAAGATCTAGACCATATTAAATTATAAAGTTTATATTGATCAGTACTTAAGTATTTTTTCATATCTTCTGGTTTTCGAATTATTTCTGTTGGACGTATAGCTTCGTGAGCTTCTTGTGCATTCTTTGCTTTTTTACCAGTATAATTTAGAGGTTGTTCCGGTAAATATTTATCACCATAATTCTGCATTATAAAATCTCTAAAAGTTGATACTGCATCATTTGAAATATTAGTTCCATCTGTTCTCATATAAGTAATTAATCCTACGGTTTCACCTTCAATATCAATTCCTTGATATAGTCTTTGAGCAATTTGCATTGTTCTTGAGGCTCCAAAACCAAGTTTACTTGATGCTGTTTGTTGTAATGTTGATGTAGTAAAAGGTCCTGATGGATTTCTGTTATAAGTTTTTGAACTTATATCTGTTATTTTATATTTTTTATTTTTTATTTTAGATAAAGCATCATTAATATCTTGTTTGTTTTTAAATGAAAATTTTTCAACCTTATTTCCATCTAATTGTGAAATAGTTGTATTTATTTTCTCATTTTTGTTATTTTTAAAAATTATATTTAAAGTCCAAAATTCTTTTGGTTGAAAAACTTCTATTTCCTGTTCTCTTTCGGTTAAAAGTCTTAGAGCTACAGACTGAACTCGACCAGCAGATTTAGAACCTGGTAATTTTGTCCATAGAATGGGGGAGATATTAAAACCTACTAGATAATCTAGAGCTCTTCTTGCCATATAAGCATCAACTAAATGTGGCTCTATTTTTCTTGGATTATCTATTCCATTTGTAACTGCTTTTTTTGTTATTTCGTTGAAAACAACTCTTTCAACTTCTTTATCTTTTAATAATTTTTTTTCTTCAAGAAATTCTTTTACATGCCAAGCTATTGCTTCACCTTCTCTGTCAGGGTCAGTAGCTAGAATAATTTTTTTTGAATCTTTAGCACTATCTGTAATCTCTTTTAAATATTTTTTTGAAAAACTATCTACTTCCCAAATCATTTTAAAATCATTTTCAGGATCAACAGAACCATTTTTTGAAGGTAGATCTCTTATATGCCCATAGCTTGCAAGAACCGTATAATCTGATCCCAAATATTTATTAATTGTTTTTGCTTTTGCTGGACTTTCAACAATTACTAGATTCATATTTAGAGAACGTACTTAAAACAGTTAAACTGTCAAATTATTAAATTTTTGTCTTAGTTTCTTCTTTATTTATCAAGCGTTTAACGTTTTCTCTATGAGTGAAAAAAATTAAAATAAACATTATGAAGTAAAACATAATGTTATCATTGTTATAAAAAAAAATAAAAATAGGAACACTTAATGATCCAAGAATTGATCCTAACGATGAATATTTAGAAATTAAATATGTAATTATCCAAACAATACCAAAAACAATAGCCAAAAAATAATTTAAAATAATTAAAATTCCCACATATGTTGCAACACCCTTACCGCCTTTAAATTTTAACCATATTGGAAAAACATGTCCTAAAAAAACAGATAATGAACAAATGTAAATAAATTCTGGATAATTTAATTTAATATAAATTATTGGCAAAACCGCTTTTAAAATGTCTAGTAATAAAGTTGAGTAACCTAAAAATTTATTACCAGTTCTTAAAACATTAGTGGCTCCTATATTACCAGATCCTGTTTCTCTTATGTCTTTTTTTAAAAAAATTTTTGTTAATAAAAAACCAAAAGGAATAGAGCCTAATAAATATGATAAAAGTGATAAAATAAAAATTTCCATTTAAATATTGTAAAGTTCCTGTCCTTTTACGTATGTATTTGTCACTTTTCCTTGTAACCTTTTATTTTCAATTGATGTATTTTTTGATTTAGAAACCAAATTTTCTTGCTTTACTATCCATGGTTTACTTATATCTACAATACAGAAATCTGCATCATTACCCACTGATAAATTACCTTTATTAATTTTTAAAATTTTTGCTGGATTGGAGGTTAATGCAGCAATAATTTTTTCAAGTTTTACAGATCCATTGTGATATAATTCTAATGACAAGGATAATAACGTTTCAATACCAGTTGCTCCTGTTGCGGCTTGAGCAAACGTTAATCTTTTTTGCTCTTCATCTTCAGGTTTGTGATCTGAAACTATTACATCGATTGTACCATCATTTAATCCTTGCACTAAACTTAATCTATCATCTTCGGTTCTAAGTGGTGGTGACAATTTTAAAAAAGTTCTAAAGTCGCCAATATCATTTTCATTTAAAGATAAATTATTTATTGATACCCCACAGGAAAATCTTACTTTATCTTTTCTATCTTTAATTATTTCAACTGCTTTTCCTGATGAAATTTGAGAAATGTGATAACGACAATTATATTCTTCTAATAATGTTAAATCTCTCTCTATAATTATTAGTTCTGCTATTTCTGGGATACCTTGCAAACCAAGTTTTGTCGAAATTATTCCATCATTTATCATGCCATTTTCAGCTAATTCTTGATCTTCCGCATGTTGCATTATTAAAGATCCTAAATCTTTTGCTGAATTCATTATTCTGGACATAACTCTTGTATTCTGAATTGTTCTAATTCCATCTGTAAATGCTATTATCCCTTTACTTTGCAGAAGACCAAACTCTGTCATATTTGTACCTTCAATACCCTTTGTTAGAGATGCTGTGGGAAATATATTTATTTTTGATTTATCTCTACCTCGTCTTTTTAAAAAATCTACTATTGAAACGTTGTCGATTATTGGATCAGTATTAGGCATTGTTACAACTGAGGTTACTCCCCCGGATAATGCAGCATTGCTCAAAGTTCTAAAATTTTCTTTATATTCATAACCTGGCTCACCGACAAATACTCTCATATCAACTATACCTGGGAAAATATAATTCTCTTTTAAATCAATAACTTTTTCTCGACTAGGAATGTTGTTTTTATTCACCTTTTTGCCAACACCTTCAATTTTTCCATCTTCACCTATTATTAATCCTCCTATTTCACTAATGTTGTTATGAGGATCAATTATATTTGCGTTAATAAAGTATTTTTTTTTCATCATTCACAAAAAATTTTTAAACATGCCATTCTTATCGCAACGCCTAATTCAACTTGTTCTTTTACAACACTCATATTGGTGTCATCAGCTAGTTTTGTATCAATTTCAATACCACGGTTCATTGGACCAGGATGCATAATAATTGAATCTGATTTTGCATATTCTAATTTATCCTGTGTTAGTCCATAGTATTCATAATATTCTCTATTAGAAGATAAGAATGAACTATTCATTCTTTCATTTTGAAGTCTAAGCATCATTACTATGTCGCAATCTTTTACGCCTTTCTTCATGTTTGAAAAAATATTAACTCCAAATTTTTCTATATCTTTTGGCAAAAGGTTTGAAGGAGCTACAATATTAACTTCTGCACCCAACATGTTTAGTAAGTAAATATTAGATCTTGCTACTCTTGAATGTAGAATATCTCCACAAATTGCAACCTTTAATCCTTGAATTTTTTTTTTTCTATTCAATATAGTTAATGCATCAAGTAATGCTTGAGTAGGGTGTTCTCTCCTTCCATCACCAGCATTTAAAACAGCACAATTAACTTTTTGAGATAAAAGATTACAAGCTCCTGAATCTTGATGTCTAATAACTATTATATCAGGATGCATTGCATTTAATGTCATTGCAGTGTCTATTAGCGTTTCACCTTTTTTAATTGCTGAGTTTGTTATATTCATTGACATAACATCTGCACCTAATCTTTTTCCTGCTAGTTCAAATGAGCTTTGTGTTCTTGTTGATGGTTCAAAAAAAAGGTTAATTTGTGTTTTTCCCTTAAGTAAATCTAATTTTTTGTTTTTACTTTTGTTTAATTCAATAAATTTTTCAGCTTCTTTTAAGATTAAATTAACATCATTTATTGATAAATCTTGAATACCTAGAAGATGTTTTTGAGAAATTTTAATAGCTTTGGTTTTAGTTGCCATTAAAACCAACTCTATAGCCACAAAGGTTGATTAATGCAAGTATTAATTATTAATAAAATCTATGGCACCCTGTAAGATAAATGCAGCAGCATTTTTATCTATATTTTTTTCTCTTTTAGTTACGTTAATACCTAAATTTTTAGTTAATTTAAACGCCCCAACTGTTGATAATCTTTCATCCCAAAGACTTATTGGAAGATCGATTTCTTTTGATATTGCTTTTGACACATCATTGACTGATTGTGAAGATTTACCAAAGGTTCCGTCCATATTTATTGGATTACCAATAATTATTCCCTTAATATTATTTTCTTTAATAATATCCTCTAATTCATTGATAAGATCTTCAAATTTGGATTTGTTTATTGTTTTAAGTGGTGTGGCAATTTTTTGATTTTCATCACATATAGCTACACCAATTCTCTTTGAACCTAAATCAAGACCAATTAATCTAGATGTATTTAGCTGTTTCTTTTTAAATTCCTCAATTGTGATCATATTGTATATTATTTACTTAAGTGATAGTTTGCGGCAATATTTTTAGCATATGAGTATAGATCTTAAAACAGTAAAGCACATTTCGAAATTAGCAAGAATTTCTATTGATGACGAAAAAGCTAACAAATTAAAGGGCGACTTAAATAATATATTTGAATTTATAGAAAAATTAAATGAATTAAATACTGATAATGTTCAAGCTTTAACATCAATTGCTGAGACCACCCTAAGATTTAGA
>CACJRL010000021.1 GCA_902595815.1 uncultured Pelagibacteraceae bacterium | reverse complement strand
AGAGATAAAATAGAGAGCTTATATGAACAAAAATAGTTGGATTTTGTATATAGGAATTTTGGTATTTGGTTTAGTTGCACCATTTATTTTTCCAGCTTTTAAAGTTCAATTATCAATTCTATGTGTATTAATTGTCCTTGCAACTACTTGGAATATCCAAGGTGGTGAAATGGGCTACAACACATTTGGAAATATTCTTTTTTATGGCTTGGGAATGTATCTTTGCGCGTCTGTTCAAGTTGGTATGTTTTTCCCATTGGCAGAATGGACAGAAAGTGGTGGTGAAAAAACTTTCGTCCATACACCTTCACAATTCTTTCAAGGTATGGCAGTTGGTCTTGTAGTTGCTGCGGTAGTGCCTACAATAGTTGCAGGATTAATTGGTTATGCAATTTTAGGATTAAGAGGTCATTATTTTGCAATTTGTACATTAGGTTTAGGAGTTGCGGCAGGAGAAATTTCTGGAGGTATTGAAATTATTGGAGCTGGACAGGGCTTTACCACTCCTCCTTTTCCAAACATAGGAGGTCTTGAGGCAAGAGGTGAATTTTTTTATTTTCTAAGTTTTGGAGCACTCGTTCTAACTTTCATTGCTGTAAGAGCAATTTACACAACAAGGTTTAGATTAATTCTGAACGCAATCAGAGATAATGAAGACAAAGCTGAAGCAATGGGAATTGAGACTATGAAATACAAAATAACTGGATGGATGATCTCAGCTTTCTTTTGTGGTCTTGCAGGTGGAATAATGGGTGGTCTGGTTGGTTATATCGACTCAACTGATGTTGCATTTGATGGAAGAGAAATGGGTGTATTTATGGTTTTAATGGCAATCCTTGGAGGTAAGGGAACTTTATGGGGCCCAATTATTGGTGCAACTTTATTTCACTTTTTTAAAGAAGGTTTTTGGACATTCTTCCTTGGTTGGCAGTATGTTGCATTAGGAGTTTTAATCGTAGTGATAGTAATTTATTTCCCAGAGGGATTAATGGGATGGTTAAGAGAAAAATATCCAGAAAGATTTGGTGAGGTTGTCGATGAAGCTGATCGAAAAGCACAGGTAGAGTTAAAATGAGTATTTTAGAAGTCAACAATGTAAGTAAATCATTTGGTGGTGTTAAAGCTAATGTTGATATTTCAATGTCAGTTGAAAAAGGAAAGATAGTTGGTCTTATAGGACCTAATGGATCTGGTAAAACTACTTTATTTAATTCAATTGTTGGTACTTATCCAATAGACAATGGTTCAATTAAGTTTAATGGAAAAGAAGTATCAGAATTACCGGTACCAGTAATTGCAAAACTGGGATTATTAAGAACATTTCAACAAACCAGAATTTATGGAAAATTAAATTGTGTAGACAATATGCTTATCAGTCACAAGGGTAGTGATGAAAGTTTGTTTAAAATTTTCTCAAAAATTCCAAAAGAGCTCACAGAGAAAGCAGAAAACTTACTTAATTTTGTTGGATTGTATCAAAAAAGAAAACTCAGGGCAGGCGACCTATCTTTTGGACAACAAAAGTTATTAGAACTTGCAATGGCACTAATGAATGAGCCAGAAATGCTATTATTAGATGAGCCAACAGCAGGTATAAATCCCACTTTAATTAATGGAATTATTGATAGACTAATCAAAGTTAATCAAGATTTTGGAATAACATTACTTGTTATTGAGCACAATATGAGAGTAATTATGCAATTAGCTGAAGACATATTTTGTCTTGCTCACGGCAAAATGCTTGCTAATGGGACTCCAGAAGAGATTAAAAATGACAAAAGAGTAGTTGATGCATATTTGGGGGCTCAATAATGTCTAATCAATATGAAGTTTTAGGAAAAGCACCTGGTGCAGAAGATTTAAAAAATTTATCTTCAGAAGATATTCATTTAACAATAAAAAATTTGAATGCTGGATATGGTAAAATGGAGATTTTACATAATTTTGATTTATTTGTAAGCAAAGCACAATCATTATGTTTAATTGGTCCTAATGGAGCAGGTAAATCAACAATACTTCATTCTATATATGGATTTACAAATATTTTTTCTGGTAAAATAGAAATTGATGGAAAAGAAATAACAAATCTAACTCCAGCTGAAAAATTAAAGTCAGTTGGTATAGCTTATATTCTACAAGATAATTCAGTTTTTCCAGATATGACTGTTGAGGAAAATTTGTTAATGGGTGGTTTTATCAAAGATAAAACTGAAGAGTCATATCAAGAAGCAGAAAAGATTTTAGATAAATATGAAAGATTAAGGAATAGAAGAAATCAACCGGCAAAAGTATTATCAGGTGGAGAAAGAAGATTATTAGAAATATCTAGAGCTTTAGTAATGAAACCTTCTGTTCTATTAGTTGATGAGCCTTCTATTGGATTGGAGCCAAGATATATTGATATGGTATTTGAAATTTTGGGAGACTTACAAAAAAATGAAAAGAAAACAATTATTCTAGTTGAGCAAAATGCTAAAAAAGGTTTAGAGTTTTCTGATATTGGATATGTATTAGTATCTGGCCAAACGGCAATAGCCGGAAGAGGTGATGATTTACTTAAAAATGATGATGTTGGACGTCTATTCCTAGGCGGATGATTAATTCAAAATACTTTTTTAAAGGAATTCTTTGTGCAAAAGAATTCGATAGCCCTGCAATTGCTCTTGGTTTAAGCTTTTTAGCAATTGGCGCTTTATTAAAAAATTTAGGTTTCACAATTCAAGAAAGTATTTTCTCTACTTTTTTAACTTATGCTTTACCTGGTTCACTTGTAATGGCAGAATCGATTTTGATTGGAGTTTCGTTACTTAATTTATTTTTTGCAGTTTGGTTAGTGAATGCAAGATTGTATCCGATGACTGTATCTTTAATGCCATTATTAAAACATCAAAGCCAACCGAGATGGAAGTACTATATTTCATGTCATTTTGTTGCAGTATCTTCGTGGTTAATCCTTAAAAATAATTATAAAGAAATTGAAAAAAAATATAGAGTCGACTTTTGGATAGGAATTGGAACTGCAACTTGGTTTATAGCAATTTTTTCAACTATATTAGGTTATTACGCTGCTGATTTCTTAAATAGAGAAATGATGATTGGACTAGCTATAATTAATCCAATTTATTTCACTTGCACAATGATAGGGGTGATGAAGTCTATACAATTAAATGTTTCAATAATTTTAGGAGCTATCTTAGGACCTTTATTTTATCTTATTAGTCCTGATTGGTGTGTTTTAATTGGTGGGTTTGTAGCTGGAACTGTTGCTTTTGTAATAGGAGAGAAAAATGTCAGCTAATATTGTTTTAATAATAGTTATTACGTCTTTAGCTACTTATATCTCAAGGTTTTTAGGAGCTTTTACTTCTGAAATAATAGATGAAAATACTAAAATATATAGGTGGTTTAATTATTTAGCCTATTCGACATTGGCGGCTTTAATTTCTAGAATGATAATATTTCCAGCTGATGCACTTTCTGACAGTAATTACTTGTCCAGATTTATTGTTGTACTTTTAGCAATAATAATTTTTAAATTAACTAGAAATAATTTAGTTTACCCAACTTTATTCTCTGCTATCATTATGTTTTTATTAAGTAGCTTTACGATATAAATGAAAAAAATTATTTTACTATTGTTCTTGATTTTAATACCGGGTATTTCACAAGCAGCATGTGATGATCCTTTAACCGATGGTGTTGATTATACTAACTGCAGATTTTCAGATGGACAAGATTTACAAGGCAGCTATCTGCCTAACTCAAACTTATCATTCGCAAGTTTTATACAAGTAAATTTTGATAAAAGCATTATGATGACTTCTAACTTGTCATTTGGAACTTTTCCAGAATCAACATTTGTTAGAGCTAACTTATATGAATCGATTCTCGTTGGTGGAAATTTCGAAAAAGCTAACTTTACAGGAGCCAATATGACAAGAGTTGATTTTATGGGCTCAACGTTAATTGAAGCAAATTTTCAAAATGCAAATTTAATGGAAGCTAATTTTACTTCATCGAATATGACCAATGCTAATTTTGATGGAGCAAATTTAATTGGCGCAACATGGACTAATGGTGAAACATGTGGACCAAATTCAATTGGAGTTTGTAACAAATAATTATAATGGATAGCTTAGATACTATTCAAGGGTTTGATATTTCATTTAGTGATTATTCCAAAAGAATAATCAATATTAAAATTGAAGATGAAATTATAGATAAACTAATATTTCCTTTTAAAAAATTTGATATTACAGCTCTTGAATATAAACCTTTTACTAGATTTACACTTGCAAAATCTTTAGATGATTCAACGGGTGGAAAGCTAGGAAAATTTATAAACTCTATATTAAGAGATAGAGACACAGGTTGTTTCATTATAGGACCTAAAAATAAATCCAAAAAAATTGATAACAATTTTCTTATTAAACTATCAACAGCTGTAACACACTTACTAGGTAATCCAAATTTTGATTCAATGGCTGGAAAATATTATGCGAGATTTCACGTTAAACATGAGGACAATAGCGACTCATATCTTAGAAAAGCATATACTAATATGGATCTTCATACTGATGGAACTTACGTAAAAGAAAAAACTGATTGGTTATTAATGTTAAAAATGGAGGAAGAAAATGTTCAAGGAGGTGAAACTGCAATGTTACACCTTGATGATTGGGAACATTTAGATAGCTTAACCAATGATAAAGTTGGAAAACAAAACTTTATATGGGGTTCTCCAAAAAGTAAAAATGTTGAATATAAAGTAGAACATCCTGTTTTTTCAGAAGACGAAAATGGAAAACCACAAATTTCTTACATAGACCAATTTCCTGAGCCCAAAAATATGGAACAAGGATTATTTCTACAAAAATTATCAGACTCTTTAGAAGGAAGTCAAAAAAAGATTGTAATGCCTTTACCAGTTGGCTTTTCAGTAGTTGCAAATAACTATTTCTGGCTTCATGGTAGAAAACCATTTGTAGAAAATAAAAAATTATCAAGAGAATTACTAAGAATTAGAGGTTCTTTTTTTACTAATTAATTAATTTTAGTGATAATAATCACTTAGTTTATCATGAAAATCGGATTTATTGGTACAGGACATATCTCGAAATCAGTAATCAACGGAATACTGGGGTCAAAATTAAAAATTAATAAAATAATTGTTTCAAAGAGAAATTCAAAAATTTCAAGTGAACTTAAAAGAAAAAGTAAAAAGATAAAAATATCTGCTGATAATCAGGATATTATAAATCAATCAAATTGGGTTTTTTTAGCAGTAACACCAACGATTGGAAAAATTATTCTTCCAAAATTAAAATTTAAAAAAGGTCAAACGATAATAAGTTTTATATCAACTATAAAAATGACTGAATTAAAAAAATATATTAAAGTTAAAACCAAGATTATTAGAGCAATTCCTTTACCTCCAATTTCTCTTAGAAAAGGACCGGTACCAATTTTTCCACCAGATAAACAAGTTAGAAATTTTTTTAATAAGCTTGGCACGTCAGTTGAAATAAAAAATGAAAACCTATCACTAAATTTTTGGTCAACTTCATCAATGATGGCACCATTTTATGAATTACTACAAACTCTGAGTGAATGGTTAGTAAAAAAGGGAATTAATAGAAGCGACTCTCAAAAGTATATTACCTCGTTATTTATTGCTTTATCTGAAGATGCAAAAATTAATTCAAATAAAGATTTAAAAGTCCTTGTTAAAAATTCACAAACCCCAAAAGGTTTAAATGAACAAGCTGTTAA
>CACJRL010000020.1 GCA_902595815.1 uncultured Pelagibacteraceae bacterium | reverse complement strand
GATTTCTTATATTAAATTGAGACTGAGTAGGGAATAAAATAAATGTCATAACTATTGCTGTAAACTTGCTAATTCATCAATATTAATATGACATCTAATAGCGTTACCATTTTCACCTATTTGCCACGGTGGAACCTCTGAATTACAAATATCACCTATTTTCCTAGGGCATCTTCCTTGAAAAGAACAGCCTTTCTCAGGGGGTTTTTCCTCTACTATATCCTCAGCTACTAATTTTGGTTTTATATCTGGATCTGGTTCCAAAACAGCACCTAATAATACTTCAGTATATGGATGTGATGGAAATTTGTAGACATTTTGAGAAGGACCAATTTCACATAATCTTCCTTGATATAAAACTGCAACTCTATCACTAATTGCTCTAACAACAGCCAAATCATGAGAAACAAATACATAGGTTGTTCCTAGATCTTCTTTTAATTGTTGTAATAAGTTTAAAACAGCTGCTTGAACCGAAACATCTAAAGCTGATGTAACTTCATCGCACAAAATTATATCTGGCTTAGCAGCAAATGCTCTTGCAACTGCAACTCTTTGTTTTTCACCACCTGATAATTGTCTTGGATATCTTGACATATAAAATTCTCCCAACCTTACTTTTTTTAGTAGATCGATTATATTTTTTTTTAATTCGTCTCCTGATAAATTAAAATACAATTTTAGAGGCTGAGAAAGTATTTGCTCAACTGTGTGGTTAGGATTTAATGACTCGTCTGGATTTTGAAATATAAGTTGTATTGCCCTCAGATCATTTGGATTTCTCTTTTTTAAATCAGAAGATAATATACGATCTTTTTCAAATTTAATTTGACCATCTTTTGTTTTGAGTAAACCAGCAATTGATTTTAAGATAGTAGACTTACCACTTCCAGACTCACCAACCAGGGCAATAGTCTCTCCTTTTTTTATATCTATATTTATATCTTTAACTGTTGGGTTTTGATCAGAAATTTTATTTAATAATTGATCAAAAAATTTCTGCTTTGCATAACTAATTGAAACATCCTTTAATTTTAAAACTTCATTTGCTTCACTGTTATTTGATTTTTTTGTTATTGAAGTTTGTAAATTATTATTTTGGTTTATTAATTCTTTATAATTAAAACATCTGACATTGGTATCTAATTCTTTAATATGTTCCAGATCTGGTGAATTTTTTTTGCAATTATCATTTGCTAAGTTACATCTATCATAAAAACTACAACCTTCATTTATGCTTCCAGGCTGAGGTTGACTTCCTGGCATAGAAGCTGGAAGTCCAGCTAGTGAAAGTTTAGGTATCGATTTTAACAATCCATAAGTATAAGGATGAATAGGTTCCTTTAATATTTTTCTTGCTGGTCCTTCTAAAACAATTTCTCCCGCATACATTACAACTATTCTATCACTAACTTGTGCTATAGCTCCAAGGTCATGACTAACATAGATCATAGATGTTCCAGTATCTTTTGCTATAAATCTTAATAGTTCTAAGACATGCGCTTGTGTTGTAACGTCTAATCCAGTAGTTGGCTCATCTAATAAAAGTAAATCTGGTTTGCCAGCCAATGCCATTGCAACAGCCACTCTTTGTTGCTGCCCTCCAGAAAGCTCGTGTGGATAACGAAAAGCCATAGTTTCTGGTGAAGGAAGTCTAACTTTATTTAGTAACTCTGAAATTTTTTTATCTCTCTCTGTTTTGTTTAGATCTGTATGTAATTTTAATGCTTCATCAATTTGGTATCCAATTTTTAAATTCGGTGTTAATGCTTGTCCTGCATTTTGAGGTATCATGGCTATTTTTCTACCTCTTATTTTTTCTAGCTGTCTACTGCTCATCTTCAATAAATCCTCAGATTTAAAGAGGCATTCACCCTTAAGAGGAAATAAGCCTTGTTTTATATAGCCCATCATAGCAAGTGCTAATGTGCTTTTTCCAGAGCCCGACTCCCCTACGATCCCTACAGTCTCTCCTTTTTTTATATTAGTTGAAACATTTCTAAGTATTGAAATTTGTTTGCCCTTCTGACTGTTAAATCCAATTGATAAATTTTTAACACTTTCAATTATTTCATTCATTAAACAGGTGCCTTGGTTGAACGATCAATTCCTAAAGCTTTTGCAAATGCATCAGCGGTTAAATTTATTCCAATAATTAACGAACTTAATCCTACTATTGGAGCAATTACAGACCAGTATGCAAACGACATCAATCCTCTAGCATTGGATATCATTAAACCCCAATCAGGCGTTGGCGGACTTACACCAAAACCTAAGAATGACAATGAGCTAAATCCTAATAACATCCAAGACCATCTCATTGCTCCTTCTACTAATATAGCATCTCTAACATTTGGAATAATTTCATTCCAAATAATAGACATGTTGCTATGACCTCTAGCTCTGGCTGAAACTATAAAGTCTTTAGCAATAACATCGTGAGTAGCAGCTCTAGCAACTCTCACTATTCCTTTACCATAAAAAAAACCTAGTGCAGGAATTAAAACCTCTGTTGATGTTCCTAAAAGAGAAACAATTAATAACATTGCAAGTATCCAAGGAATAGAAAGAAACGCATCAACAACTCTCATTACAACATCGTCAATTTTACCTCCAACTAAACCACAAAAAATTCCAAGTAAACCTCCCCACAGAAGAGCTATAAGTGATCCAAAGAAAGTTACCGTAAGAGCTGTTCGACCTCCAAGTATTGTTCTTGTAAAAACATCTCTACCCAAGCTATCTGTTCCAAACCAATGTTCAGCCGAAGGTGCAAGTAACATGGTATTTGGGCTAATTGCTTTATAATCGTATGGTGCAATGTAGGGGCTTATTAATGCTAAGACTACATGAAATAAAACAATTGTTAAACCAATTAAACCAGAGGGCTTGGAGGCCATAGTCTTTAAAATCTCAAAAGCCTTTTCTAGCTTATTTTTTTGTTTATCTTCTGTAATTAAATTACTCTCCATTTTATTTTCTTATCTGTAAACTTTTTAATCTTGGATTAAGCATGAGTGTCATTAAATCTGCTATTAAATTTATTCCCACATAGATTGATGCCAATATTATTGCTAATGCTTGAACAACAGGTAAATCTCTATTTGATATAGACTCAATTACCAGTCTGCCTAAACCTGGATAATTAAAAACAACTTCTGTAACAACAACGCCACCTAGCAACCAAGCAATTGTTAACGCCACTACATTTATTGCTGGTAATAATGCATTTGGTAATACATGTCTAAATACCATTTTCCAATATGGAACACCTTTTAAAATTGCCATTTGCACATAATCACTAGCCATTACTTGAATTACACTTGAACGTACCATTCTTGCCATGTGTGCGGTCATAATCATTGAAATTGCAACAACAGGTAAAATTATATTCGAGAGTAATTCATAAAAAGTTGCATCCGATGGTATAATCACGATGCCTGGTAACCAACCAAGCCAAATTGCAACAATTAAAATAAGTAAAGTAGCACTAATAAACTCAGGAATAGTCATTGAAAAAATTGTGATAGTTGAGATCATAATATCTGGAAGCTTATCTCTCCAAAGAGCAGTTATTATTCCTAGTACAATTGCTAAAGGAATTCCTATAAGTATTGAAACAGAGGCTAAAACTAAGGAGTTTTTAACTCTTGGACCTAGTACTTCATTAATTGGCATTTCTCCACTTAAAGAGTAACCAAAATCACCTCGTACAACATTTGATGCCCAGTCCAAGTATCTTTCATAAGCAGGAACATCTAGACCAAGTCTTTTTATGCAAGCATCAAGAGCTGCTCCATAAGCTTCTCTTTCTAAATATGTTGTGCATGCATCACCAGGTAAAACTTCAACACCTACAAATGTAATTAATGATACTATAAATAAAGTGATGAGCCCTAGTCCAATTCTTTTTAAAATTAATAAAAGCATAAGATTAACTAGAACTTTTTAACAAAAATAAATTAAATAGAAATAAAATAAAGGCCGCTTATATGCGGCCTTTATCTAAATACTTTTAGTCAACTTTAACTTTATGCCACTGTATAGAAAAGTGATCTACAGCATCAAGGTTTTTAACTTTTGATGAAGTAACTACAAGTCTAGATACGTGATATGGGATCATTGTTCCACTTTGTTCCCATAAAGTCATTTGAGCATTTTGATATGCTTTCTTTCTTTTATTGAAATCCAACTCACTTCTAGCATTCGCTAAATTTTTATCAAAGTCAGCATTTTTGAAATAAGACTCATTCCATTTTGCTCCACTATGATATGCTTCATGTAAGATTGTGTCTGCTGGTCTTTGATTCCAACGTGTCATTGAAACTGGCTTTTTCATCCAAACTTCATTCCAATAACCTTTAGATGGTACCATTTCAATATTAACTTTAATTCCAGCTTTTGCAACTTGCTGCTGAACGACTTCTGCAATCGTAGGCCAAGTTGGTTCTAAAGTTGCTGGATAAACAGTCAATTCAATTCCATTTGGAAATCCCGCTTCTCTTAGTAAATTTTTTGCTTTACTAATATTTTGAGGACAATCCATTTGTAAACGATATTGATCAGAAGGCATTACGGGTGTATCACAAGATACAGTTGCTGCACCACCCATAACTAGATCTACAAGTTCTTGTCTATCAACTGCCAACCTAAAAGCTTTTCTCACTTTAGGATTATCAAATGGAGCAGTATCAGTTCTCATAACCACACCTCTCCAGTTTCCAGTTGGAATTACAGTTGTTGTAAATTTAGAATTACTGTCAAATATCTTTTTTTGATTGAAAGGAACATATCTGTTCATATCAATTTGACCTGTTAAAAGTGCTTGAATTCTTGCTTGAGCATCCGGGATCGCAATGACATGAACTTCCGCAACTCCTGGTGCACCTTCCCAATATTCTGGATTAGCTTTTAGAATTGTAGTTCCTTCTGGATCAAATTTATCAACCATAAATGGTCCAGTACCAACTCCAGTTTGTCCAATAGTATCTCCTGATCCTTCAGGTATCATTCTTAATCTGTAGTCAGTTAACAATAATGGAAAGTCAGCAAATGAAGTTGATAACTTCATTTTAACAGTATGCTGATCAACTACCTCAATATCTTCAACTACATTTAAACTTTTTCTCACAGGAGATCCAATATCAGGATCTTTAGCTCTCATTAGAGAATATTTTACATCTGGAGCATCAAATGCTGATCCATCATGGAAATATATTCCTTTTCTTAAATTAAATGTCCATTCAGTTGCATCAGAATTAGCACTCCAATCTGTTGATAATGAAGGCGATGGCACACCGTTCATATCAGGTCTTACTAATCTATTTTGTGTTTTGATGACAACTTGAAATAAACGCCCTTTAGTTATGGCATCTAAGTTAGTATCTTTTCCAAATCCAAGATCATGTGATACTTTAAATACTCCACTTGATGCATTGGCAATAGAAAAAGATAATATCAGAGACATAAAAGTCACTGAAAAAACTTTAAGTATGTATTTCATAAGTTCCCTCTTTTTCTTTAGTTGTTTAAATAATCAAAAAGATAACAATTCCAGAACTAGATAACAACATGCAAAATGTAGTGATTCATCTACTAATTGAATAGATATTTTAATTAATATACACTTTTTTTATATTTATAAATGCAAAACGAATTAAACAAAGTCAGATTTTCAGTAAAACCTTTAAAATCCAATGATAATAAAGTTGTTGAACTAGCACGAACTGTCGGAATACATCCTCTAGCGTATCAAGAACTTCCTTACGATCCAGAGTATTCTTTTTATGCTGGAAGATTAAATCCAGAAGTTCTTTCACATGCAACAGCTGATGAAATGTATTGGAAAGTAAGACAAGAAGTAATATTTCGTCATACTGGAGAACATCCGTACGAAATATCTGGTCCTGATGCAGAAAAACTTTTACAAAAAATTTTCACAAGAGATATCTCAAAAGTAAAAGTAGGAAGGTGCTCTTACCAATTCGCTTGTTACAACGATGGAGGCATGCTTACAGATGGAGTTTTACTAAAACTTGAAGAAAATAAATTCTGGTTTGTTCAAGCTGATGGTGATCTTTTTTCCTGGTATAAAGCGCACACTGATAATCTTAATGTAAAAATATCTGACCCTGACGTTTGGGTAAGTCAAATTCAAGGGCCAAAATCCATGGATCTTTTAAAAGTTTTAAGTAAAGAAACTTTTCCTGAGAATTGGAAATATTTTGATTGGAAAGAAATAACTATACTAAATGAAAAGGTAATCATAAGTAGATCGGGTTTTAGTAATGAACTTGGTTGGGAAATTTATTTTAGAAAAAATAATAATACTGAAAAAGTTGGGGATTACATATTTGAGGAAGGAAAAAAAATGGGAATGATACTTACAGGGACCCCTGGTTTCAGATGTAAAAGAATAGAATCTGGATTATTATCAGCTGGGCAAGACTTTAACCATGAAACAAATCCATATGATGTCGGGTTAGGTAAGTATGTCGATTTAAAAAAAAATTATTTTATTGGAAAATCAGCATTGATGACTGCTGATAAAGAAAAAAGATGTTGGGGAATACGAGTAGAAAATGGAACAGGTTTAAAAGGAACTTACATAAAATTTAATAATGAAGTAATTGGAAAAATTACATCAAGTACCTGGTCTCCTTTTCAAAAATGTGGTGTTGGAATAGTTTTAATGAATTCTACAAAACATAAACCAGGATTAATAGTGGATGTTAGTTGCAATGATAATAAAATTCATAAAGGTGAGATATGCGCCTTACCAATGTAT
>CACJRL010000019.1 GCA_902595815.1 uncultured Pelagibacteraceae bacterium | reverse complement strand
GAAAGTTATTTTTAAAATTGAATGACTCGAGATTTCTAGGAGTGTATTTAGCTCTAAATATTTTTAAATTTGGATTTAATCTCCTTAGAGTTTTCTCGAAGGTTTTATTATTTTTTTCACCATTAAGAAATGCAAGATCATAATTTAAAATATTTGTAATTCTTTCCCTTAATGGCCCAGCAGGCAAAACTAGCCCATTTCCAACTAGCTCAGAACTATTAAAACAAGCAATAGAAATATCATAATTTAAACTTTTATCTTGTAAACCATCATCTAATATAGCTAGCTGGTAATTTTTTTTCTCAGCAATTCTCAGTGCGATATCTCTAAAACTTAAACAAATTAGATTTCCATATTTTGATAAGATATTTTGCTCATCAATTTGATCAATATATTTTTTTTTAATAAATACAGTTTTAAATTTATATTTTAACATATCATTTATTTTTAAAACTAAAGGTGTTTTTCCAGTTCCACCTAAGTAAATATTTCCAACACAGATTGTTTTTATTTTGAAATATTTTTTAAGACTTAAAGATTTAAAAAAATTAAAAATAATTGTTATCAAACTAAATGGTAAGAGTAATAATGATATGAAATTGAAACTATCCCAAAAAATGGGTCTTTTTACTTTCATTATAAATAATTTTTAATTTCTTTAACGTTATTTTCAAAAATTTTAGCACCTAAATAATTAATTTTGTTAATTTTACTGTTTGATATTTTGTAATTATGATTTTTTACAAATACTTTTTCCATTTGATCGATACTTTTAATCTCTGAGGATATTTTTAAATTTTTTAATTCCTTATATATTTCTTTAAAATTATTTATTTTATTACCATGCATCACGTAATTACCCATTCTTACAGCTTCTAATGGGTTTTGTCCTCCATGGTTTACTATAGATCCACCAATAAATGTTACATTTGAAAGTCTTAAAAATTTTGACATTTCTCCGTATGTATTAACAATATATACGTCACAATCATCAGTTGGTTTATGTACGCTTGATCTTTCAGCAACTATCAGTTTTAATTTTCTAAGTTCTTGCTTTATTTTCTCTGATCTATTTATATGACGTGGAACCAATATTGTAATTAAATTCTTAAACTTTTTCTTCAATTTTAAATGTAATTTTCCAATGATTTTCTCCTCATTATAATGAGTGCTAGCAGCACAGAATATTTTTCTATTTCTAAAGTATTTTTGAACATTTTTCTTCAAACTTTGTTTATCATTTTTAAAATACTTTAAATTTCCTATAAATTTAATTTTTTTAACACCCAATCTTTTTAAATAATTTTGGGTTTCTTGATTTTGAGGTAAAGCTATAGTTATTTTACTGAAAACACTCTTTGCAAAAGATGAAAAGATTTGCCATCTCTTGAAACTTTTACTCGTAATTCTAGCATTGATTAAAATAAGAGGTATTTTTTTTGAATTTATTTTTTCATACATTTTGGGCCATATTTCAGAATCTACAAATATTGCGATTTTTGGTTTCCAATAATTTAAAAAGTTATTGCATATAAATCCAATATCAAATGGGTAGTAAATATGAATTGTTTTCTTTAATGGTTTCTTTGCAATTATTGATGCAGAACTTAAAGTAGATGAAGTAAGTAAAATTTTTCTTATAGATTTGTCTTTTTCAAACTTATTTATCAAAGGGAGAATGCTCATTATTTCCCCAACACTTGCACCATGAAACCATACAGTTGTATCAGAATTTTTTTTATTATAATAAGCGTATTTTTCTAAGATTCTTTTCCAATCTTCTTTTCCATTAATCACTCTAAAAAATAATATAAATGGTGAGATTAAAAAAAAAATAATTCCTAATATATTATACAAAAAATACATTAGTTATTTTTTATTTGTCTTTCGTAGAAGTTTTTATAAAGCAATGAATTTTTGATTAGATCATCGTGTTTCCCTGATGATTCTACAGAACCTTTATCAACAACATAAATTTTTTCTGAATTAAGAATAGTTGATAGTCTATGAGCAATAACTACTGTTGTTTTATTTTTAGTTAATTCTTCAATAGCTTTTTGTATTTTTTCTTCTGTTTCAGAGTCAAGAGATGAAGTTGCTTCGTCTAGAAGAATTATTTTGCTATCCTTTAACAAAGCTCTTGCCACTGAAAGTCTTTGCTTTTCGCCGCCTGATAATTTTACTCCATTTTCTCCTATAACAGTCTGAAATTTATTTTCTAATTTTTCTATAAAATCTGTACACATTGATATTTTTGCAGCTGTAAAAATTTCTTCGTCACTCGCCTCTGGCTTAGCATATTTGATGTTATTAAAAATAGTATCATCAAAAAGTGTTGTATTTTGATCAACAATAGATATTTCTTTTCTTAATGATTTAAGATTAAGATTTTTTATTTTTTGATTATCAATTAAAATTTCTCCTGAATCTGCATCATAAATTCTTGGTATTAAATTTAATATTGTAGATTTGCCCGATCCGCTGTGACCTACTAAAGCTGTCATTTTTCTACCAGCTATATCAATATTAATATTTTTAAGGACTATATTGTTAAGATTAGATTTATAACTAAAATTAATATTTTGGAATTTTATTGATGCATTAGTTATATCTAATACTTTACCATTTTCATTTGATGAAATTTTATTTTGCTGATCTATGATGGGTAGTATTCTTTTTCCGGCAGATAAACCTTGACCAAATGAAACATTTACATTCGCCAAAGATTTGACCGGTTGATATGCAAGCATCATTGCGGCTAAAAAAGAAAAGAAATTATTTATGCTCAGTTGATCATTCATGATTAATTTACCAGAATAAAAAATTAATATTGCAATCATAATTCCAGTTACAACTTCCATAATAGGTGTTGACCTTATAAATACACTATGAATTTTTATAGTTTTTTCTTTTAGGTTATTTACAAATTTTTCTGATCTTTCATTCTCATATTTTTCTCTTTGGAAGATTTTTATAATTTTGTGGTTTTTAAAAAGATCAATTAAATATTTGTTTAAATCACCAGATTTTTCTTGTGCTTCAGTTGCAACTTTTACAATACGCTTACCTAGTTTCTTAGCAGTAATTGATGCTATAGGAAGCATAATTAAAGCTATAAGAGAAAGCCTCCAATTTTGTAAGAACATAACAAATAATAATCCAATAAGAGTTAATCCATCCTTAAATAAATTTAAAACTGCGTTACTTAACATTCCAGTTATCTGATTTACATCAAAGTTGAGATTTGAAATATATTTACCAGAATGTTTATCTTCAATTTTTTCAGTATCAGCTTTTATGAAAGAAGATAACATATCGATTTGAATATTTTTTTTCACTTCTTCTGCAGTTTTTATCATTAAAACTTTTGCTAAATATAGAGATATACCTTTAGTAGCAAAAGCTATTATGATTAAAAGTGGAATTACAAAAATTAATGTTTGATCTTTATTTATAAAAATTTTTTCTATCGCAGGATCTAGTAGCCACGCTGTTGCTGATGTGGCGCCAGCAACCAAAATAGAAAATGCTATAGCAAGAATTATTTTATTTAGATGTTTTGTTGTATAATCATTGTACAATCTTTTTATAATATCGATATTTTTCATTAAGTTAATTTTCCTACTAACAAAATTATTAAAATAATAAGACCCAAAAGATTGTTGCTTTTAAATTTTGCTAAGCAGTCATTTCCGCTTTCGGTTTTTAATTTAAGAGATTGAAAAATTAACAAATGAGTTAAAGGCACTATTAAAGCAATGTAATATAAATAATTAAAATTCATTTTATAACCAACAAGAAACAATGATATTAAAAATATAATGTAACAAAACGATATAAATTTTTTTGGGTTATTTTTAAATTTAATCGATGTTGATTTAACTCCAATTATTTCATCATCATTAATATCTTGATATCCATATATTGTGTCGTAACCTAATGTCCAAAATGTGGCTCCTAAATAAAATATAATTGGTATTATAGAAACTTCATTTTGAATGGATATCCACGCTAAAACTAGACCGTAATTAAAAGTAATACCTAAAAAAAGTTGAGGCCAGTAAGTAAATCTTTTCATTAATGGATATGTAAAAGCCAATGGCATTGAAAGAAGAGCCATATAAATTGTAAATTGATTAAAATTTATCAAAACTAAAAATGCGATTAAACACAAGATTGCAGCATATATTGCAGCACTAAATACTGAAATTTTTTCTGACGCGATTGGTCTGTTTTTTGTTCTTTCGACTAACTTGTCAATTTTTCTATCACTTATATCGTTAACAATACATCCTGCTGATCTCATTAGAACAGATCCAGAAAAAAATAAAAAAGCATAAATAAAATAAGTATTTAAAGAAAGAGAAAAATCGTATGAAATTGTTAAACCCCAAACACAAGGCCAAAATAGAAGCATGAAACCAATTGGTTTATTAAGTCTTGTTAACTCAATAAAAATTTTAACCTTTTCAGACATAATTTACTTGTAAATAACAAAGCGTAGATTCATAATCAAACTGATTCGCATGAATATTGATTACACTGTTACCGCATTAATGTTTCCCGCCATTCCTTTGATTATGGCTGTCTATAGTAACAGATTTCATACATTAAGCGGTTTGATTAGAAAAATACACGACGAATATGTTTTTGAAAAGCATACCCCACCAGAGTGGAAGCAGCAGCTGATTAATTTAAATGATAGAGTAAAAAATTTAAGGATTACTATACTTTTCGCAGCATTTGGTTTCTTATTTAATATGCTTACTGTTTTTGCTCTTTATTTAGAGACATATTTTTTAGCTAGAATAATCTTTGGGTCTTGTTGTTTATCGATGATGGTATCGATAATATTTTTTATTAGAGAAATACAAATCTCGACAAGAGCGTTAAGACTCCATCTTTCAGATATGGATGATCAATTTAAGGAATAATAACTGCTGGTCCTGTTAAAACTCTATTCTCTAAATCTATGTGAGCTTGTTTAGCTTCACTTAATTTATATTTTTTAGAAACCTCAATTTTTATTTTTCCTGAAAGAACCGCATCAAAAACTAATTTAGCAGATTTTTCTAATTCATCTCTTGTGATTGTATAATGCATTATTGACGGTCTTGTAAAAAAAAGACCTTTTGTGTTTATGTGTTTTTTGACATCTATAGTGTGAACATAACCAGATGCATTTCCAAATGCCACCATCATTCCTCTAATTTTTAAACATTCTATTGATCCTTCAAAAGTCTTTGCTCCCACACCATCATAGACAACATCTATTCCGTTTTTACCTACTATTTTTTCAACTTCTTCAACAAAATTATGATCTGTGTAATTGATAACATGATGACACCCATTTTTTTTTGCTATCTCAACCTTTTCTTTAGATCCAACTGTTCCAATGACTTCACATCCTAAAGCATTAGCCCATTGGCACAATATTTGGCCGACACCACCAGCAGCAGCATGAAATAAAACTTTATCTCCTTTTTTAACAGCATATGATCTGTGTAATAAATATTCTGATGTTATTCCTTTTAATAAAATACAAGAAGCTATTTCATCCGAAATACCTTCTGGCACCGCAACTAATTTTTCTTCGGGCATTATTTGTTTTTCCGAGTATCCACTTATTGGAGCAGATGCATGACTTACTCGATCTCCAACTTTAAAAAGACTTACTTCTGAGCCAATTTCTTCCACTACTCCAGATGCCTCTAATCCAAGTCCACTAGGTAATTCAATCGGATACAAACCTGTTCGATGGTAAACATCAATATAATTGAGTCCAACTGACAAATTTTTAACTAGAACTTCCTTTGGGCCAGGTTTACCAATTTCAATATCCTTGTATTCTAAGACTTCTGGACCTCCAAACTTTTCAAATCTTATAGCTTTCATATTTACTTTACGAAATTACCGTTATGGTAATCATCAATTGCTTGAAGTATTTCTTGTTTAGTATTCATGACGAATGGACCACCTCTTGCAATCTGTTCTCCTATTGGTTTTCCAGATATTAGTAAAAATTTAGCGTTTGTTAAAGCAGTTACTTTTAAGTTTTCACCTTTAGATAATAAAATTAAAGTAGAGTCTTTAACATTTTCATGTTTATTGTTTCCAATTTCTATTTCACCTTCAATTAAATATATGAATGAATTGTGTGTGGATGGAACTTGATGATTAAAAATTTTACTTTCATTTAATTCTACGTCAAAATAAATTGGATCGACATTGTGTTTTTTTATTGGACCTTCTGAATTTTCAAACTTTCCAGCTATTACTTTTATAAATTTATCTTCGTCCTTATGTGTGCTCATTTTATCAGAGTCAATATAATGGTATTCTGGTTTGCTCATCTTTTTGCTAGCAGGCATATTAATCCATAATTGAAAACCATGAAGTTTTCCATCGTTCATAGCTGGCATTTCAGAATGAATTATTCCACTACCAGTTTTCATCCATTGCACATCTCCTGCAGTCATTTTTCCTTGACCACCTGTACTATCTTTATGTTCGAAACTCCCAGCTAACATGTATGTAACTGTTTCAATTCCTCTGTGTGGATGGGGAGGAAAGCCTGCAATATAATCATCTTTATTTTCTGATCCAAATTCATCTAACATTAAAAATGGATCATAATAATTTGGTTCAACACCAATACTTCTTTTTAATTTAACTCCTGCACCATCTGATGCTGGTGTTGGATCTATAATTTTTTCTACTTCGATATTTATCATGTTGTTCATATAGGATATATCTAAATTAAATCAAGCAATTCTGATAAATTACTTATTTGTTGGTTAGGTTCAAAATCTAATTTATCAAAAATATTATTATTTCTATTCACCCAAACTGTGTTGTATCCATAATTCCCTGCACCAGAAACATCCCATGTATTAGCACTTAAGAATAAAACTTCATTCTTTTCAATATTATATTTATTTATTGGAAGATCATATACTTTTGAATCTGGTTTAA
>CACJRL010000018.1 GCA_902595815.1 uncultured Pelagibacteraceae bacterium | reverse complement strand
AATATAAATAAATTAAAAATTGGCATTTTTTGGCAAGGTAATAAAAATTATTATGGTGATGACAAAAGATCAATACCCTTGCATGAATTTGAGCAAATAATTAAAAATAATAAATATTATATTATAAGTTTACAGAAAAACTTAGGTGTTGAACAAATAAAACAAAACAATTATGAAAAATACATTTTAGACTATTCTTTGGAAATAGATAACAACGAAGATGCTTACAAAGATAGCATATCTATTCTAAGAAATCTGGATTTAGTCATAACAAGCGACTCTTCTATTGCTCATTTGGCAGCTACAATGAATATTAATACTTGGATTGCATTATCCTATAATCCTGATTGGAGGTGGTATATAGAAAGTAAAAAGTCTGTCTTCTACAATACAATAAAAATATTCCAACAAAAAAAACCAGGAAACTGGCAAAGTGTGTTTGATGAAATCAATAATGCACTACTTAAATATAAAAGTTCCTAGTAATGTGGCGGAAGGAGAGGGATTCGAACCCTCGGTACACCTTTTCAAGCGTACGGCGGTTTAGCAAACCGCTGGTTTAAACCAGCTCACCCATCCTTCCGTGTAAATATGTGTAACTTGAAATCATTGAATATTCAATCATATTCAAGTAATTTCTCCAAAATATGAAAAACAAATATTCAGTGTTCTCTTTGATAAAAAATGCTTTCTCACAACATGAGAATTGGCAGCAAGCTTGGGGAAATCCAGAGCCAAAAAAAGAATACGATGCTATTATTGTGGGTGGTGGTGGACACGGTTTAGCTACTGCTTATTATTTAGCAAAAAAACATAATTTAAAAAATATTGCAGTTTTAGAAAAAGGTTGGATTGGTGGTGGAAATACAGGGCGTAACACTACAATCATTAGATCAAATTATTTATGGGATGCTAGTGCAGGTTTATATGATCATGCGCTTAAACTATGGGAAAATTTATCTCAAGAGCTAAACTACAATGTAATGTTCAGTCAAAGAGGTGTAATGAATTTAGCTCACAATCTTCAAGATGTAAGAGATTTAAAAAGAAGAACTCATGCTAATAGACTAAATGGAATTGATGCTGTTTGGTTAAATACTGAAGAAGTTAAAAAATTTTGCCCAATTATAAATACATCACCTAATATCAGATACCCAGTTTTGGGTGGAACGTTACAAAGAAGAGCAGGAACAGCAAGACATGATGCTGTTGCCTGGGGTTATGCAAGAGGCGCAAGCGATATGGGTGTTGATATAATTCAAAACTGTGAAGTTAAAGGAATAAAAAGAAATGGAGATAGAGTTGAAGGATTAGAAACAACTAAAGGATTTATAAAAACTAATAAAATTGGAGTTGTTGCTGCAGGCCACTCAAGTGTAATTGCAAATATGGCTGGATTAAAACTACCTCTTGAAAGTAAGCCATTACAAGCGTTAGTTTCAGAGCCAGTAAAACCAATTATTGATACTGTTGTAATGTCAAATGCAGTTCATGCTTATGTAAGTCAATCGGATAAAGGCGAATTAGTTATAGGTGCAGGAACAGATTCATATGTTTCATATACTCAAAGGGGTAGTCATAATATTGTTGAAGAAACTTTAAAGGCTATTTTAGAACTCTACCCTATTTTTAGTAGAATGAAGATGTTAAGACAATGGGGAGGAATAGTTGATATATGTCCAGATGCAAGCCCTATTATAAGTAAAACGAATATAAAAGGTTTATATTTTAATTGTGGTTGGGGTACAGGTGGTTTTAAAGCTACTCCAGGATCAGGAGATTTATTTGCTCACACAATCGCAAATGATGAGCCACATAAATTAAATGCAGCATTTAATTTAAATAGATTTGTAAGCGGTGATCTTGTTGATGAACATGGTGCTGCAGCAGTTGCACATTAATAATGTTTTTAATTAATTGTCCATTTTGTGGAGAGAGAGATCAAAGTGAATTTTCTTCAGGCGGCGAAGCTCATATAGTTAGACCAAAACAACCAACTGAACTTAGCGATGATGAATGGGCTGAATATCTATTTATGAGAAAAAATATTAAAGGTATTCAATTTGAAAGATGGAATCATGTTCACGGATGCAGAAAATGGTTCAACGTCGTTAGAGACACATCGAATGATAAAATATTATCTGTTTATAAAATGGGTGAAAAACCTCCTGTTAATTATAAATAATGCCCAATTATAGAATTCATAAAACTGAATATATTGATGAAACTAAGAGAATTTCATTTAAATATGATGGTAAGACTTACTTTGGATATGAGGGTGATACCTTGGCATCTGCACTTTTGTCAAATGGTATTCATTTAGTCGGTAGAAGTTTTAAATATCACAGACCAAGGGGTATAGTTTCTTGTGGAGCAGAAGAGCCTAATGCAATTTGTCAAATTGGTAGTAAAAAAGACGTAACAGAACCAAATGTAAGAGCTACCGAGTTAGAATTGTATGAAGGATTAGAAGCAAGTTCTCAAAATTGCTGGCCTAACGTAAAATTTGACATTGGAGGTATTAATAATTTTATATCGCCGTTAATTCCTGCAGGCTTTTATTATAAAACATTTATGTGGCCAAAAAGTTTTTGGAAAAAAGTATATGAACCATTAATACGATTATCTGCGGGTTTGGGAAAATCTCCTACAGAACCAGATCCTGATATCTATGATCACAAATATGTTCACTACGATGTATTGGTAATCGGTGGTGGAGTTTCAGGTATTATTGCTGCAAAAATGGCTGCAAAAAATAATTTAAAAACTTTATTAGTAGATGACAAAAAAATACTAGGTGGTTCTACAATTTATCAAAACAATGAGTCTATTAAGATTGATGATAAATTATCAAGTGAATGGTTAAAAAATGAAATTCAAGAAATTAAAAAATTAAGTAATTTAACAATTAAGACAAGAACAAGTATTGCAGCTTATCATGGATACAATTTTCTTTTAGCTAAAGAAAATTTAACAGATCATTTACCAGAGGAAAAAAAGAAAAATAAGATTAGACAACGATTATGGAAAATAAGAGCAAAAAAAGTTGTAATTGCAACTGGATCAATTGAAAGACCACTTGTATTCAATAATAATGATAGACCAGGAATATTATTATCTAATTCTATAAACAAATATTTAGATTATTACGGCGTTACCTGTGGAGAAAATATAATATTATTTACAAATAATGATAGTGCATACGAAACTTCAATTTCACTTCATAAAAAAGGTATAAAGAATATAATTGTTGATTTAAGAAAATCTGCTAGCTCTGAATTAATCAAACAAGCAGAAAGTCTAGGAATAAAAATCTACTTCAATCATGTTGTAACAAATACTTTTGGATACAGAAAAATAAATTCATTAGAAATCATGAAACTATCGGAAGATGGAAATACAACTGTAGGCAATAAAATTAGATTAAGTTGTGACTGTTTAGGAATGAGTGGTGGATGGACACCTATGGTGCATATGCATACTCAATCTGGAGGTAAATTAGATTTTAGAGATGAAGACCAAGTATTCTTACCAAAAGAAAATAGTGAAGATCAAATTTCTGTTGGTTCATGCAATGGAGATTTTGATTTAGAAAATATTATAGATAAAACAGTCAATAAAATTAATAAATTCTTAGATATAGATAATCAAGATTACCAGGATACAAATATAATTTGCTCTAAAGAAAATGATAAAAGAAATATATGGCTTTTACCAAATAAAATACCTTTAGGTAAAACAAAATGCTTTATAGATTTTCAAAATGACTCAACAGCAAAAGATATTAAATTAGCCTTAAAAGAAGGTTTTAGATCAATTGAACATGTAAAAAGATATACAACGACTGGTATGGCAACAGATCAGGGAAAGTTATCTAATATGCACGCACTTGGGATTATAGCTGATACAGCTGGTGTAAAAATGGGTACATTGGGAACAACTACATTTAGGCCTCCATTCACACCATTAACTTTCGGAACACTAGTTGGAAGAAATGTTGGAAAATTTTTTGAAGTAGTAAGAAAAACATCCATGCATGAATGGCATGTGGAAAATAATGCAGAATTTGAAAATGTTGGTCAGTGGAAAAGACCCTGGTACTATCCAAAAAATGGTGAAAATATGCATGATGCTGTTCAAAGAGAAAGTAAAGCGGCACGTGACAGTGCGGGAATCTTAGATGCATCAACTCTAGGAAAAATTGATATCCAAGGAACAGATGCATCAGAATTTTTAAATCGAGTTTACACAAATGCTTGGTCAAAACTTGCAATCGGAAAATGTAGATACGGACTTATGTTAAACGAGGATGGTATGGTTTATGACGACGGTGTTACTACAAGAATATCTGAAAATCATTATCTAATGACAACCACCACTGGGGGGGCCGCAAATGTATTAAGCAAACTTGAGGATTATTTACAAACGGAGTGGCCAGAATTAGATGTTTATTTAACATCGGTGACAGATCATTATTCTACAGCAAGTATTTGTGGTCCAAATTCAAAAAAAATCCTTAACAAACTTTTTCCAAATTTAGATTTAAGTGATGAAAACTTCCCTCATATGTCATTTAAAGAAGATAAACTTAAAAATATAAATTGTAGAATAATGAGAATAAGTTTTACAGGTGAACTAAGCTATGAAATTAACATAGAGTCGAAATATGGACATTCATTATGGAAAATGTGTATAGAAGCTGGGAAAGAGTTTAATTTGACACCTTATGGTACCGAAACAATGCACCTACTCAGAGCTGAAAAAGGTTTCATTATTGTTGGACAAGATACAGACGGCACAATGACTCCCTCGGACTTACAGATGGATTGGATTGTAAGTAAAAAGAAATATGACTTCATTGGCAAAAGATCTTTATATAGAAGTGATACTATTAGAGAAGATAGAAAGCAATTGGTAGGACTACTTACAGATGATCCAAAAGAAATTTTGGAAGAAGGTGCTCAAATTGTTTCAGACGTTAAATCAAAGCCTATAGATATGTTAGGACATGTTACTTCCAGCTATTTTAGTCCAAACCTAAATAAATCAATTGCCTTAGCTGTAGTTAGGAGTGGAAAAACAATGAAAGGTCAAAAATTAATTATTCCAATGGAAAACAAAAATATTAATGTGACTGTTTCTGACACAATTTTTTTAGATAAGGAGAATAAAAGACTAAATGCTTGACATTTTACATCCAAATATTTCGAATATTAATAAAAACAATATCGATATTAATTTATCTGAAGAAAAAATTAAAATTAATATCAGGGGAAAAAATAAAGAATTTTTTACCAAAGTGGGTAAAATTCTATCTATTATATTACCTTCTGAGTCAAATACCAGTTCATCAAATGAAAACTATGATGTTTTGTGGCTAAGTCCGGATGAATGGATGATATATTTTGATGAAAATAAAAATTCAAATATTTTTGATCAACTTTATAAAGATATTTCGTCTTTAAATTTTGGATCAATTACTGATGTCTCTTCACAATTAATTTGCATAAATATAAAAGGAGAAAATATATTTGAATTATTATCATCTGGATCACCTTTTAATTTCGAAAAATTTAAAAATAATGTTGGTTCATCAACACAAACAATAGTAAATCATATTGATGTAATTCTTCATCACAAGTCAAAGAATAATGTTAATTTATTTGTAAGAAGATCGTTTTCAGAACACCTTTATGAATGGTTAGTTGATAGCTCTAATTTTGTCTAATTTATAATTCAAATAAAAATAAGTATAACCAAGATACATCAGAGAGAAAATCCAATTGAATATTACCCATAACCAAAAAAATTCAGAAAAGTCAGAATTAAAATAAATTGCAGTATAAAATACGACAAATGGAAAAATTCCATTTCGGCAAATATTAGCAATTAATGCGTTTTCAGCTTTTTTTAAAGCCATAAAAAAACCATTTGATAAAAAAAATATTGGATAAGCTGGTAGCACAAAGGCTGAAATCTCTAAATATAATTTCCCAAATTCAACAACCTCTAAATCTTTTGAAAATAATTTTGTTATCATTTCAGCACCAAAATAAATAATAAAAGAAGAAATAATCATTATAATGAAAGCATATTTTATAGCTTGGAAATACGTTTCTTTAATTCTTAAAATATTTCGTGCACCAAAATTTTGAGCAATAATTGTGATAATTGCTGTATTTATTCCCAAGATTGGCAATAAAACCACTTGTTCTATTTTGGTGCCAGCTCCATAACCAGCTGCTGCATATTCTCCCGATAAACCTGCATATTTGAATACAATAGCAGAAGCAATAGAATAACCGCAAATTGAAATTATTATTGGCATAGATTGAAAAAAAATATTTTTTAAAAAAAAAAATTTAGGAATAAAATAAGAAATAAGTATGTTTTTAATTAATTTACTTTTTAAAACTTTTTTAAATATGATTAAAAAAGCGACCGTTTGAGCAATTAGAGTTGCTATTGCAATACCCTTCATACCCAAAGCCGGTATGAAATAAAAGCCAAATATTAAAATTGGATTTAACAATATGTTTAAAAAAAAAGATAATATTAAGGCATTTCTATAAGTTTTCGTATCTCCTTCTGCATGAAGTAATGAATTTAATGCAACAACTAAAATAAAAATAATCGAACCAAGAAAAATGATATCAGTATATTGTAAACCAAGATTTATTACCTCGTTAGTTGACCCCATAATTGAAAAAACTTCTGATGCATAATTAAAACCAATAAAAGTAATCAATAGTACTATCAAAAAAGAAAAGAAAATTAATTGACAGAAATAAATTGAAGCATTTCTACTATTTTTTTCTCCAATGCTATTACCTATCAGTGATGTTCCTGCAACTGTAATACCAATAGATGAAGCAATAATAATAAAATAAATTGGAAAAGATTTTGTTAAAGCTGACAAAGCTTCAGGAGATATTTTTCCTGCAAAATATGTATCAGCAATATTATATAACGTTTGAAATAATGTTCCTACCGATGCAGGTATTGCTAATTTTTTAATTAAATCTTTGATGTTATCACTTAATATATTCATGATATTATTTTTTTGAATTTATCAATTGATTATGCCTCATTGTGAAACGTTTTATTTGATCATTTGTCAATTTATCAAAGCAATTTGGACAGGATAGGCCTACTTTGTATTTTTTTGATTTAGTTAGTTTTTTATGCAATGGCATTCTACAACCACCACAAACTGTGTAATTTCCAATTTCTAGATTTTTTTTAATTGTAACTCTTTTATCAAAAACAAAACATTCACCATTCCATTTGCTTTTTTTTGGATCAGTTTTGTTAAAATAATTTAAG
>CACJRL010000017.1 GCA_902595815.1 uncultured Pelagibacteraceae bacterium | reverse complement strand
CCAAGTAAACCTAAGATCTTACCTTTAAGCTCAACTCCAATAGTACTTTGCCAGTAGCCTTGGTACATATTATCTATTTCTGTTTTAAAATTTCTAGCAAGTCCTAAAATTAATGCCCAAGTTAACTCTGGTGTTGGGTTACTATTGATTTCAGTACCAGTGACCACAACTTTGTTTTTTTTAGCTGCTTCTAAATTTATCGATTTATTTCTCATTCCACTAGTGGCAATTAATTTTAATTTTTTTAAACTCTCTATAAGTTTTTTTGTTATTTTTGTTCTCTCTCTCATTATAAAAAGAACTTCAAATTCTTTTAATTTTTCAATTGCATCATTTTCATCTTCAAATGGCTCATTAAATACCTGAAATTCATATTTTGAAGATAATTTTTTAAGATCAATGAAATCTTTTGCAATATTTTGATAATCGTCGAGTATAGCTACTTTAAGCATTTTTTTTGTTTGAAAGTAATATCCCTGAAATAATAAATATTCCACCGATATAATGATAAAATAATAATACTTCATCAAATATTATCATTGCAAGAATTGCAGCTAGAATTGGCATTAAATGTAAATAAATTCCTGCTCTATTAGCCCCTATCAAAGCAACACCCTTAATCCAGAAAAAGAATGAAATGATACCTGGTAACAAAACAACATAAGATAAAACAAGAATGAAATTTGTATCAAGTGTAATTCGATTGCCAATGTAAATATAATCTATTGCATACATTGGAATAAGAAATATTACTCCAAGACCAATAACAACTTGAAGTAAAGATATTGGAGACAATCCATAATTTTTTTTCTTTAAAAGTGCTGAATAAAGTGACCAGGATATCATTGCAAATAATGCAAATAAATCTCCCTTTTCAAAAGCTAAATTTTTAAAGACTTCAAAGTCTGCTTTTGAAATTATAAATAATACACCTAATAAAGAAAATATAACTCCCAAAACTTGAAAGGTATTTGTTTTTTCTATTTTTAAAATTATAGAAAATAAAATGATCATAACTGGAACGGTTGAGATCATAAGTACACCAGTAATTACTTGTGTAGTTTTCAAAGAATAAAAAAGTGCTGAATTAAAAATACTGACTGCGGTTATCCCTAGAAAGCATAAAAGATAAATATTTTTAAAAATTAATTCTCTTTTTTCAAGCATCTCTTTGTAAGTGAAGGGTAATAAAATTAGAAACGCCAATGACCATCTTAATATGTTTAAAGATATCGGAGGTATTTCATTTAAACCCGCTATCTTTCCAACAATAAAATTTCCTGACCAAAATAAGGCTGCTAAAAAAAGTAAAATAGATGCAATTATAATATTACTTTTATTTTCAAGCATTAAATAGAGTACTATAAAAGATTACTTTTAACTAAACCTTATTGAACTGTATGGTTGCAGATCTAAGTTAGTATTCTCACCTGAGATCATTTTAGATATGATTTTTCCTGATATTGCACCAAGTGTCCAACCTAAATGATGATGACCAAAGGAATAGAAAACATTTTTATAGTTTTTTGAAGGACCTAGAACTGGGAGAAAATCTGGTAATGTGGGTCTAAATCCAAGCCATTCATCTTTATGCTCCGGTAAACCATCTAGCATATCTTTTGCGTTTAATATCAAATTTTTTATTCTCGACTTAGATGGGGAGTTTTCTAAACCTCCAAATTCTACTGTTCCTACAACACGTAAACCCTGTTCCATTGGTGTCATTCCAAAACCTCTATTTGCATAAACAATTGGTCTTGAAATTAAATGATCGTAATCTTTGAAGTGAACATGATAACCTCTTTCAGTATCTAGAGGAATATTTTCATGTAACTTATCAGTTAATCTTTTTGAAAATGCTCCACATGCTACTACAAGTTTATCAAAAATAAATCTTTGTGTTTCAGTTCTAAGAACCGGTTTTTCTTCATCAAAATCTATATCTTGAATATTTAATTTTAAAAATTTTCCACCTTTATTTACAAAATTTTCAAATAATTTTATTAAAATTTTTCTTGGGTTTCTTGCATGCCTTGCATAATCATAAAATACCCCACCATGATAAAATGGTTTTAAGTTTGGTTCTAAATCATGAATTTCTTTTTTATTAACTAATTGTTGTTTTACTCCTAACTGATCTCTAATTCTAATTTCCAATTCTCTACTCTTCATATTTTGATCAGTCCAAACATAAAGAATTCCGTTATTTTCAACTAACCCATCTAAATCAATTTCATCAAATAATTCATCAAACGCTGGTAATGATTGATCTAAAATTTGATGCATATTTTTAGCAGTGTGCATCATTTTTTCTTCTCTACAATTTAAAATAAACCTTGCAAACCAAGGGATCATCTTTGGCACATAGTTCCACTTTAAAGCTAATGGTCCTCTTGAACTAATTAACATTGAGGGAACGTCTGCTATGACATCTGGTCTGTTTAAAGGAACAGATGCATAAGGAGAAAAGTGACCAGCATTTCCATATGACGCTGCACTTCCTGGCTCTTCTCTATCGAAAAGTGTTACTTGAAAACCTTTTTTTTGTAGAAACAAAGCATTACAAACACCTTGTATACCAGCACCAATAATTCCAATTTTTAGATTTTTTTCATTCACATAGAGAATATATTTTCTAAAAAATGCTTAATATATATGATATTTGATCGCGGGTTTAATTTACTTAGATCGTTATCTCCAACAGTATTAAATACCGTATTTGGTATATCTGACAATTATTTTTTAGAAACTGTATTTAAATTTTGTTTTATAATTTTCAATGGCCAATTCCGATGATAGTTAAATCGTCGTCAAGTATGTCGTTATTTACTTTTATCCCAGTCTCTTTGTAATCTTTTTTGAGACTTTTAAGTCTTATCTCCTCTGTAGAATTTTCAAGTTCTTTTTGCAAAGAAGAATTTTGGTGATTAAGTAAAAGTTTCTTAACTCCATCAATACCTATTTCATTTTCATTTTCGTCCATACATTCTGAAAAGCCATCAGTAAAACAATAAATTCTTCCTCCATCTAATTTAAATGTATCTAGCTTATAAATATTTTCATTCTTATGTTTGACTATTGCAAGAGGAGCAGAAGAAGATGAATATTCAACAAAATTATTTCCTTTTCTCAACAAAGCTGGTTGATGACCTGCATTTGCAATTTCAATAATATCTGTTTTAATGTTATAGCATCCTACTATTGAGGTTATAAAAGTACCTGGCGGATTAGTTTCATTTAAATCATTGTTCATTTCAAGTAGTATTTCATTAGGTTTAAATTTTAATCTAGAAAAAATTTTAAATAAAGTAATTGCCTTAGCCATAACCATACCAGCATTAACTCCTTTGCCAGAAACATCTGATAATGTGAAATAAACAAGATCATCATGTAAATAAAAATCATAAAAATCTCCTGAAATTTCTCTGGCTGGAATATTTAGTCCATAAATTGGATAATTAGATAAATCTCTATTTGGCATTAAACGTTTCTGCACATTCATTGCTAATTTAATTTCAGATGAAACTCTGTTTTTCCATTTATTTTTTTGTTTTTCACTTTGTTCTAATTTTTCCATCAAAAAATTGTACTGGGTACCAATAATACCACTATCAGTGAATGGATCTTGAGGCGCTCTTAATGAATAATCCTCAGTTTTTGCTTGATTAGTTAATACTTCGAGTAATTCGTGAGTATCTGTTGATGCGTTATGTTCTGATATATTTAAACCAAGCTCCTCTTGAATTTTGCCTACTCTAAGTGGATAAATATAATTTATAGATTTAAAAATTATGTATGCAGCAAAAAAACAAAATCCACCAATGCTAAATGTTCCTATGATTTGAATAGTTAATTGTTCTAATCTTGTTTTATCTAATCCCATCATTTCAAAATCACCAAATATAGCAACTGATATAGTTCCCCACATACCTCCTACTAAATGAACAGGTATAGCGCTAACAACATCGTCAATTTTTAATTTCTCTAATAAAATAATTGTAGAGCCTGATAAAATACCTCCAATTGCTCCAATATAAATTGCTTCCGATGGATTAACATAAGCACAACTTGCTGTAATTGAAACTAAACCAGCTAATGGACCTGTAATCATAAATAATGGCTCTGGTTTTTTCATTACGATAATACCCATTACACTTGAAAAGATTAAACCAAATGATGCTGATAAAAAGGTATTAATTAATATTAATGGAATTTTTAAATCCATTGCTCCATTTGCGCCACCATTAAATCCAAACCAACCAAACCATAAAATTAAGGCACCAAGAGCAGCAATAGGTGTATTGCTTCCTTGAAACAATTTTTTATCTTTATCCTTTCTAAATCTACCTGTTCTACTTCCGATAATGAGTAATATTGCTAATGCAACCCAGCCTCCAACAGAATGAACAACAGATGCACCTGCAAAGTCTAAATAACCCATCTTACCAAGCCAACCGAATTTTACTGTTGGATTCGTAAAATCAAAAGCCCACGCCCAATGACCTACTATTGGGTACAAAATTCCAGAAGTTATAAAAGTAATTATTACGTATGAAAAAAACCTAAGTCTTTCAGCAACAGCTCCAGATATGATAGTTGCTGCTGTTGCAACAAACATTGCCTGAAATACAAAATATGTTTGGTAACCAGCAACTTTGGTTGTAAAAAAATAAAATTTATTACCAAACAAGCCCATCACACTGGTTCCATACATCAATGCAAAACCAAAAGCCCAAAAAGTAACTACGGCTATTCCAAAATCTGTGATATTTTTAAGAGCAACGTTAATACTATTCTTACTTCTTGATAAACCAGATTCTAAACACATAAATCCAGCCTGCATCAAGAAAACCAAAATAGCGCAAATTAATAGCCAAAATGTATCTAAATTCGCTTGTAGTACAGCCTCTAATCTAAACTCTGTTGCTTTGATTGCTCCTTTGCTTGTGAGCTCTAACTGATTTATTTTAGACTGTAGCTTATCAACCAAAATTTGGAGTTCAGCTACAGTCATAAAATTTTTTTTAATCTATAAGTTTTCTTGCTTCTTCAGCGTCTGTAATTATACCATCAACACTAATTACTTTAACTACTTCAAATCCAGTACCTAGAATTGCATTTTTATATTCATCCTCAGATAAATTTGATTTATCTGCAAAAGTAGATACCGCAACCCCTTCTGGCCAAGAAACATTAACTGTAGCATCAGGACAAGCCTTTTGTAATGCTTCGGTGACCATTTTTTGACACTTGATACATATCATCCCATTTACTTGTGCGATTTGCGTCTGAGCTGCAAATAAATTCGTACTAAATAAAAGAAAACCTATAGTTAAGACTATTTTTTTAAACATATTTTCCTCTTGTTTTTTCATAAATCGTATCATTTATACAAAAAACATACAAAATAAATTAGATCAAAATTTTAAGAAAGATTATTTTCCAATAGAAATTAAAGTTAAATCATCACTTAATTTATTTTCACCTGCAACTTTCACTACTTCTTTTGTTATTTCATTTAGTTGTTTTTTTATGTCCTTATTGAAGTTTTTCTCTATTATTTGTATTGATCCATCTATTCCTATTTCCTCACCTGAGCTATTTAAGCTTTCAGATAAACCATCGGTGAAAGCGCAAAACCTGTTATTTTCTAGCTTAACTTTGTGAGTTTTGTACACTGACTTATCCTTTTGAAGTATTACACCCATTGGTGGAGAATTACTTTCAAATTGTTCATAATTTCCAGATGATGATCTAATTATAGCTGGCTGATGACCACCATTTACCCATCTTAATTCATCAGTCCTCATGTTATATTCTCCCAATATACTAGTAACAAACATTCCTCCAGTTTTAGTTAAAAACAGATCGTTATTCATATGAAACATCATTTCATCTGGATCTACTTGATCTCTAGACATAATCTCAAATAAAGTTGATGCTTTTGCCATTACCATTCCAGCATGAATTCCTTTACCCGCAACATCTGCAATAATAAAGTAAACGCTATCATTGTGAGGATAAAAACTAAAGAAGTCTCCTGAAACTTCTCTAGCTGCAATATTTATTCCATGTACAGGATAATTTTCCAAATTTCTTTTTGGTAAGAAATTTTCTTGGACTTTTACTGCAAGTTTTACTTCATTTGAAATTCTGTCTCTCCATACCTTCTTTTCGGATTCACTAGTTTCTAGTTTGTTCATCAACCTGTTGTAATAAAGTCCAATTACACCTCCTGCGGTGAATGGATCTTGTGGACCTCTAATAGTTAAGTCACCGGATTCAGACTGCTTTTCTAAAATTGTAATTAAATCATGTTCTACAGAAGTTGCATTGTGCTCAGCAATATTCAAACCTAACTCTTCATGTAGTGGACTTACTCTTAATGGATAAAAGTAATTTAAAATTTTTAATAAGATATATGAACCAAAAAACGAAAATACACCAATCGAAACAATTCCTATAAATTGTGCTTTGATTTGTTCTAGCCTAGTTAATCCTGTTCCAAGTATTTCAAGATCGCTAAATAATCCTACTGCAATTGTTCCCCAAACCCCTGCTGCCAAATGTACAGGTACTGCTCCAACAACATCATCTATTTCAAATTTATTTAAAAATTCATTTACAAAAATTGCAACTACTGCTCCTATAATTCCAACAAAGATCGAAGTCACTGATGTCATTGAATTACATCCTGCCGTGATTGCGACTAATCCTGCGAGTGGTCCAAGGATTACATAGTAAGGATCTGGTTTTTTAAACAACGCAAATGAAATTCCAAGACCTGTTAGTAAACCAAAAGAAGCAGCAAGAAATGTATTTATTAAAATTAGAGGAACTGCCTCATCCATAGCTCCATTACTTCCACCATTAAAACCAAACCATCCAAACCATAAAATTAAAGTTCCCAAAACTGCTAAAGGGAAACTTGATCCTGTGAACTTTCCTTTATTTGCATCTGAATATTTTCCTATTCTCGGACCTAAAATTAAAACAGCAGAAAGAGCAATCCATCCACCCACAGAATGAACTATTGTGCTTCCGGCAAAATCAACAAATCCAATATCTGTAAGCCATCCTGTAGTTTTAACCTGGCCCGTAACAGCTAATAACTGTCTTGTTGCATCAATATTATTTAAATAACTAGAAGACCATGCCCAATGACCAACTATCGGATATATAATTCCTGTAGCTATAATTGTAATTATTAAATATCCATTAAATTTCATTCTTTCAGCAACAGCACCTGAAACAATTGTAGCTGCAGTCGCAACAAACATTGCTTGAAAGACAAAGTAAGTCATGTATTCAGCCTGATCAGTTTTAAAAAAGAATAAATCGGTTCCAAAATAGCCATTAAAACTTTTTCCAAACATCAAACCAAAGCCAAATAGCCAAAAAATTACAACCGCAAGACCAAAGTCAGCAGCATTTTTAAGAGCAACGTTAATGCTATTTTTGTGCCTCGAAAGACCTGTTTCCATACACATAAAACCTGCTTGCATTATGAAAACAAGAATTGCACAATCTATAACCCAAAGGGTATCAACAAATGACTTTACTGACTCCAAATCAACGCTCTCCATCTTTTCCTCTAAGTTATTATAAAAAAGTATACATCATAGATAATAGATGCTCAAAATAGGTTATTATTCTTTTTTCTTCCAAATATAATAGAAAATATATGGTGCTACCGCTGGAACTATTCCAAACCAAAACCATTCATCCCATCTAAAGCTTTTATCTAGCATTGGACTTTTTAATCCATTCCACCACGTTAAATAGCCAATAAAAATTATCCATCCTAAACTTATGGTTATATAAATTTTTAAATTTTTTGGTAATCTGCCAGAAAATACTACTTTTGCTTTTTCTAATATTTCTTGGTAATTCATGAATTATCTAACAATTAGATCTTACGAAAGTGCCAATAGCCGTCATTGATATTTCGCAACTTCCACCAGTTTCTTTAGCAAAGACTTTATAATTTGTTGCATCGTTAGCTATACAAATCTCATATCCCATTTCTGGAGTAATACTATCTGTACCTCCTAATAAACTAGTTTCTATTGCTGTTGAAGTCGAAGATGTTGGTGAACAAGATGTACCGGTGCTATTTCTGTAATACATGCCATTATCGGAATAGTATTCTGTTTGACCTAATGAGATTTGTTGCATAACATTTTCAGCAGATCTTTTTTTTGCTGAACTTACATAGCCGTTATAGCTAACAATACCTACGGCAGCGATTATTCCTAAAATAGCAACAACCACCAAAAGCTCAATAAGGGTGAACCCTGAGCTTTTGGAAGTCATAAAATTTTATTCAGCTTTAAAATTACTCTACAGTAATTGTTTTTTCTAAAACATTCCCTGAAGTTGAACATTCAGAATCTACCGTAAAGCAAGTCTTAACATCTATTGAAGTTGTGGAAGCTGCATTTAAATTAACATATCCACCACTTGCAGTTGATGTATTATTTCTTACTGCCTGAGCAGAAGTTGCGTAAGGATTTTTAAAATCAGCGAAGGGTCCATCACTTGCTGTAGCTGCGGTGATAACTTTAGCTGCTGTCTTACCGCTACAAGTTAATTTACCACCCATAGCTGTACTTTCTCCTAAATTACATTTTTGTAATTCTGCAGAAATATACTTTACTACGTTTGCATGAGTTGATTTAGCTGCCTGTTTTTTGGCTCCGGAAGTATAGCCTGAGTACGCGACAACGCCAACTGCTGCAAGAATACCAATAATTGCTACTACGACCAATAATTCTATAAGTGTAAAACCTTTATTATTTTTTTTCATAAGTTATGATCCTATATTTTATAAAACAAGTGTATACATATAAATTATATCTTTTAAAAGGCAATATCTATACTGTTATAGTATTCAAAATGGGTCATTTTTGTTGATTTAACAAGGAAATTTAATAAATATTAATAATTATGTCATATAAAGTTACAGAAGAAGGCAACATATCAATTGTTCACCTAGATGGTGAAATAGATATGGACGTAACTGAAAAAGCAAAAGAGATTATAATGCCTTTAAT
>CACJRL010000016.1 GCA_902595815.1 uncultured Pelagibacteraceae bacterium | reverse complement strand
GTAAAAATAGATAAAAAATACGCAAACCTTTATGAATACAACTATCAATTTTCCGCTGATATAAAACAAATGCTATCAAATGGAGAGTTAGGCTTATTATTAATTAAAATAGTAGATATTGTTGGAGAAAGTAACCTTCAAGATCTAGATATAAAAACTGTGAATTTATTAGTTTCAACTATGAATGAGCTAAAAAATGTAGATTTAAGGAACGAAATTCTAATAGAAGTCTTGCCTTTAAAAGTCTAAACAATAAATAAATTATGTCAGTAAAAGAACTAATCACAGTACCTGATGATATTCTTAGAAAAAAATCTGAGCCTTTAAATAAAGTTGATGTTAATGAAAAAAAACTCATAAAAGATTTATTTGAAACTATGTACCATCACAATGGTATAGGTTTGGCAGCTGTTCAAGTTGGAATACTTAAAAGAGTAGTTGTTTTAGATGTCTCAAAAAATGAAAATGAAAAAAAACCTTTATGCTTTATTAATCCACAAATAAAAACTTTAAGTGAAAAAATGTCTACATATGAGGAAGGTTGTTTATCAATACCTAATACCTTTATTGAGATAGAGAGACCAGAAATTTGTACTGTATCTTATATAGATGAAAATGGTGACAAGAAAGAAATGGAATGTGATGGATTACTCTCAACATGTTTACAACATGAAATTAATCACCTAGATGGAAAACTAATAATTGATTATTTATCTAAAATCAAAAAAGATTTAATAATAAAAAAATTGTCTAAACAAAAAACTTCTAATAGAGTTGTTGTTTAAATGTCAAATATTGTATTCATGGGCACACCGCAGTTTGCTGTGCCTATCCTAAAAAAAATTAATCAAAAATATAAAATTAATTGTGTATTCACTCAGCCTCCAAGTAAATCAAATAGAGGTCAAAAGTTTACGAAATCATCAATTCATATATGTGCAGAGGAACTTAATCTAGAAGTTAAAACCCCAAAAAAAATTGATGAAGAATATGAATATCTTAAGGAACTAAATTTAGATCTTGTAATTGTTGTTGCATATGGACAATTAATTTCAAAAAAAATTCTTGATTTGAGTAAAAAAGGTTTTTTGAACATTCATGCTTCATTATTACCAAAATGGAGAGGGGCGGCACCAATCCAAAGATCGATTTTAAACAATGAAAAAAAAACTGGTATATCATTTATGAAAATTGATGAAAAATTAGACTCTGGACCAGTCTGCAATAAATATTCAGTAGATATTCTTGATCAAGATAACGCAGAAATTTTATCAGAAAAATTATCTTATTTGAGTACAGAAAAAATTTTAGAAAATGTGCAAAAAGTTTTAGACGGAGAGGCAATATTTAAAGAGCAAGATCATACAAAAGCTACATACGCAAAGAAAATTCAAAAGATAGAGGGAAAGATAGATTGGAATAATAGTGCTCGTAAAATAATCGCCCAAATAAATGGATTATATCCAAAACCTGGTGCATGGTTTGAGCTTAACAACAAAAGATATAAAATATTAAAAGCCAAAATAAATAAGCAGTCAGCAACAAGCGGTGAAGTAATAGATGAACAAATGACAATAGCATGTGGTGAAAATTCAATAAATATTATTGAGATACAAAAAGAGGGTAAGAATCCTCAATTAGTTAACGAATTTTTATTAGGGAATAAGGTTAGAAAAGGAACAATAATTACAAGTGAATAGATATCAGATTCTAATAGAATACGAAGGTACTCTATACAATGGTTGGCAAATTCAAAAAAAAGGTAAGTCAATCCAGGAAAATATTGAGATTGTCTTATCTAAATTACTTAAAGAAAAAATAAAAATTTACGGGTCTGGACGAACAGACTCAGGAGTTCATGCTAAAGAGCAATCAGCTCACTTTGATACTACAAACAAAATTATTCAAAAAGATAAAGTATTGAATTCACTTAACTTCTTTTTAAATAAAAAAAAAATATCTATTTTAAAAATAAAGAAAAAAAATAAACTTTTTCATTCAAGATATTCTGCAAAAGAAAGAAGGTATATATATTTAATAAGAAATGATGCCTCTCCTTCAGTTATCAATTTTAATAGAGAGTGGCATGTAAAAAAAAAAATTAATGTTAATTTGATGAAAAAAGGAGCCAAAAAGTTAATTGGAACACATGATTTTTCAACTTTTAGAGCATCTAATTGTGCTGCAAAAAGTCCTGTAAGAACTATGAAGAAGGTAAAAATAACCAAAGTTAAAAATGTTATAAAAATTCAATTTGTATCAAAATCTTTTCTTAAGAGTCAAGTTAGATCCATGGTCGGTTCACTCAAATACCTTGGTGAAAATAAATGGAACTTAAAAAAATTTACCAGTATCTTTAAATCAAAATCTAGAAAAAATTGTGCTCCTATTGCTCCTGCACATGGCTTATATCTTGAGAAAATTATTTATTAGATTTCTTTTTTTTCTTTTTTATTCTCCATCTTGATCCTTCTCTGACTATATAACCACAACAATTTTTGGAGCCACACTTACAAGGAAAATCCTTATAGTTTTCATCAAAACTAAACCCATAGTCATAAGTTAGTTCCTCATTTTTATTTATATCTTTAATGGAACTAATCCATAATTTTAAACCTTTGCCTTCAACTTCGCAGTTTGGATCACAAGAGTGATTAATAAGTCTTGCGGTATTGTAAGCAAAATCTCCGTCTAAATCATATCTATTATTTAAGTTAAAAAGATAAATCGCTTTATCATTATCGAATTTTGGATTATTTTCAGTCTGTTTTTTTGTAATTATTTTACCTGTGTAGTAAATAATCTTAGTTCCTTTTTTTATATTTTTAGATGCAAACAGTCCCCTGTTATCAATATTTGATGATTTTTGTTTATATAGTTTCATGATTATTTATTTTCTGACTCGATTAATGCATTTACATGATAATTAGCGCTTTCAGCAAGTGCTTTCAGATCGTATCCACCTTCTAGTAAAGATACCACTTTTCCATTAGTAAATTTATTGGTGGCTTTTAGCGTTCTTCTTGTTATTTCATAAAAATCTTTGGATGAAAGTTCAAATTGAGCTAATGGATCGTTCTTGTGAGCATCAAAGCCAGCAGAAAAGATTAAGTAATCAGGCTTATATTCAATTAACCTATCTAAAACTCTATCATAAGCATTAAAATACTCTTCAGAATTTGTGCCAGCGGGAAGAGGTATATTAAGAGAATTATTATACTTTCCTTTGTCTTTTTCTGAGCCACCACCTGGATAAAATGGATATTGATGTGTTGATATATAAAGTGAATTTTTGTTGTCATACATTACATCATAATTTCCATTTCCCCAATGAACATCAAAATCTACACATGCAATTTTTTTATAATTATATTTTTTTATTAAATAATTAACTGCAACACCTGCATTAGAAATACAGCAAAAGCCCATTGATTTATTTTTTTCAGCATGGTGTCCTGGTGGTCGTACTACACAAAATGCATTTTTATATTTTTTATTCTCAATCCCATCTATTGCACTTATAGCTGATCCTGCAGCTTGAAACACTGCATCCTTACTTCCAGGCGATACAACAGTATCACCATCTAAAAAATTTAAGCCACTTTTAGGAAATGAGTTATTTAAATTATTAATATAATCTTCAGAATGTGTTATATTAAGAATATCATTAGGAACAACATCTGGCTTATCCCAAAGCAGATCTTTATTTTTTTTTAAAGTATCAATTATTGAAACCACTCTCTTTGGTTGTTCTGGATGACCATCGCCTGTTATATGTTTTTCTGAAGATTCAGATGTTATAATTGCAGTTTTCAAGTGAAATAATTGTGTAAGATATTCTTATAAATCTTAGTTAACTTTTTTAAATCTGAGATCGATGTTCTCTCATTAACCATATGAATAGTATTATTTCTTAACCCCAGCTCAAGACGTGGTATTGAACCTAAAAATCTGCTGTCACTTGTGCCACCTCTACAATTTAATTTTGCATTCATCCCTGTAACTTTTTTTACAACTTTTTTTACCATATAAATTTCTTTATTTGGTACTGTGTAAAATGCTTCTCCACTTACTTTATAATCTATTTTGGTTTTGCAATTTTCTTTTTTTGCAACTGCATTAATAAATCTACTAAGTTTTTTTTTTAAAGATGTCGATTTATAAGTTGAATTAAATCTAACATTAAATTTAGCACTTGCAGATTGTGGGACTACATTTTCAGATATATTATCCACATTCATTTTTGTAAATTCCAAATTTGATGGTGGCATATACTTTGTTCCTTTGTCTAGCTGAACACTTTTCAGCTTAGATATTATTTTAGCGAGAGCAGTACATGGATTTACATATGTCCCATAAAATGCAGAGTGTCCACTTTTTCCATATACTGTTACTGTCCCATTCATAGAACCTCTTCTTCCAATCCTGATTTCGTCTCCAACTGACTTATTTGATGACGGTTCACCTACTATTGAAAAATCAATTTCTTCTTTTTTTTTCTTTAAATATTTCATGACAGCTGGACAACCATGACCTGTAGTCTCTTCATCTGCTGTAATTATTATTGATATAGAACCTTTAAATTTTTTATTTTTAATAAAGTTACTTACGGCACTTATCCAACATGCCACACTACCTTTCATGTCCTGGGATCCTCTTCCATATAAATATCCTTTTTTTACTACTGCTTTAAATGGCGGAAACTCCCAATTATTCAGGTTAGCAACAACATCTGTGTGACCCAAATAATTAATGTTAGGTTTTGAATTACCAAATTTTGCATATAAATTTAATGCAGGCTTAGCACCTGTACCTTTTGATTTTATTATCTGACATTTAAAACCTAATGAGGAAAGTTTCTTTGAAAGAAATTTCATAATCCCTTTATCTTCTGTTTTAATAGTTTGAAATTTTATTAGCTCCTGAGCTAACTTTAGTTCATTAAATGTTTTCATTAATCTAGTCTCTTAAAAGATCGTTAACAGATGTCTTAGATCTAGTTTTCTCATCAACTTGTTTAATAATTACAGCACAGCTTAACGAGGGTGCAGATGGATTATTTTTATCAGGAAGAGAGCCTGGTACAACAACCGAATATGGAGGAATTTTGCCATAAGTGATTTCACCAGTCGCCCGGTTTACTATTTTAGTACTTTGTGTAATCAGCATCCCCATACTTAATACTGAGCCTTCTCCAACTATAACACCTTCTACAACTTCTGACATTGCGCCAACAAAAACATTATCTTCAATAATTGTTGGTAATGCTTGGGCAGGTTCCAATACTCCTCCAATCCCTGAGCCAGCAGAGATATGACAATTTTTTCCAATTTGACAACAACTACCTGCACGACTAAACGTGTCCATCATGGTTCCAGAGTCGATCCATGCCCCGATATTTACATAGCATGGCATTAAGACTGCATTTTTACCTATAAATGATCCTCTTCTAACAGGAGAATTGGGAACCATTCTAAATCCTGCTTTTTCGTGGTCTTCTTTAGACCATCCTGCAGTTTTACCTTTTAATAGATGTGCTTTGTCATACCAACTACTGTAAGGACCATTTAAATTTTCCATTGGATACATTCTAAAACTTAACATTATTGCTTTTTTTATATGTTGATGTGTTACCCACTCACCATTAATTTTTTCTGCTACTCTGACTTTGCCACTATCTAAGTCATCAATAATTTGATTAACAGTATTTTTTAAGCTCTCATCTGAGTTAGGACTTACTTGGTCTCTATTTTCCCAGGCATCATTGATTATATTTTCTATGCTCATAAATTTAAGAACTTTTTAATAACCTTATTTCTTTTAAAAATAAAGAGAGATTTTCGATTTTATAATCGATGTAATCCTTATCAGACTCTTTTTTCCCCCAGTATTCATTATTGATAAGCCAAGCTGTTATTGTACCTCGCTCTTTACCTATAGATAAATTTTTAGCTATATCCTCTATATAAAGAGTTTCTTTTGGATTAATCTTAAATTTATCAACCATAAGATCAAAAGCTTTAGCTTCAGGCTTAGGGTGATATTTTGCGTCTACGATATCAAATATATCTTTAAATTGGTCTTCAATACCAAGAGTTTTCACGATATTGTTTACGTGCGCTCTACTTCCGTTTGTGAATACGAATTTATTTAAATTTATCATTTCAAGCTCATTTCTTAAAACAAGATCTTTTTCCATAAATGAAAGATCAATATCATGAACATACTCCAAGAATTCTTCTGGCGGTATATCATGATGTATCATCAATCCATTTAAACTTGTGTTGTATTTATGAAAATAATCTCTTTGTAATTCTTTGGCTTTTGTAAGGTCTAAGTTAAGTTTATTCGAAATATATTTTGTCATTCTCTTACTAACTTGGCCAAAAACTGCTTCTAAATCACTATATAAAACACCATCACAGTCGAACAAAATATTCTTTATATTTTTTAGATTATTCATTTTCTTATTAATGTTCCTGCGCCCTTATCAGAAAATAATTCAAATAATATTGAATGTGGTTTTCTCCCATCGACAATAACAACACCTCTAACGCCATTTGATATTGCATCTAAACAAGTTTTTATTTTCGGTATCATGCCTCCAGAAATAGTATTATTTTTTAACATTTCGTTGGCTCTATTGAGATTAATTTCAGATATAAGTTTTTGATTTTCATCAAGAACTCCTTCTACATCTGTCATCAAAAGAAGTCGTCTAGCATCGATCTCTTTTGCAATTGAACCTGCAGCAACATCCGCATTAATATTATAAATTCTACCATCATCTCCCAATCCCAAAGGAACAACAATTGGAATTTGTTTGTTATTAATAAAATTTAATATTTTCTCTTTGTTAATTTTTTTTGGTGTCCCGACATATCCCAATTCTTTACTTTCAGGAACAATATTAATTACATTATTCTCTTTAGGTGATATCGAACAAACATTAGTGTTTTTAGATTTTAATTCATGTAAAATCTCTAAATTAAGCTCTAGTAAAGCCTCCTCTATATGTCTTATTGTTTTTTCGTCTGAAACCCTAAGTCCTTTGATAAATCTTGTTTCAATATTATTTTCATCTAATTTTTTTTTAATATTTTTGCCTCCACCATGAACTACTATTGCTGATAAAGCGATTTTGTTTATTACTGAAATATCTTCTATGAACTGATTAAATAGTTTTTTGTCTAATAAAACAGATCCACCACATTTAATTACTACAACCTCAGACTGATATTTGTTTATATATTTTTCAACTTCATTAATATTCGGTCCATCTTTTGGAATAATCTTATCTAATTCCATTAATTAAACTGTTTTAACTGAAGTTCTCTTCATAATTACATACTGTTGTGCCATTGTTAGCACGTTGTTAATTGTCCAATATATAACTAGCCCTGATGGAAAAGGTGCAAGTATAACTGTTAAGAATACAGGAAAAAACATGAAAATCTTTTGCTGAATTGGATCTGGTGGTGTTGGATTAAGTTTTTGTTGCATCCACATTGTTACACCCATTGCTACTGGCCAAGCGCCGATGATTAAAAATGACGGTACATCATAAGGTAACAAACCAAATAGATTAAATAAACTCGTTGGATCTCTTTCACTTAGATCATGTATCCAACCAAAAAAAGGCTGATGTCTCATTTCAATTGTAACAAATAACATTTTATAAATTGCAAAAAAGAATGGTATTTGAATCAAAATAGGCAAACACCCACTTACTGGATTAACCTTCTCTCTTTTGTAAAGAGCCATCATTTCTTGCTGTAACTTCATTTTATCTTCCTTATGAAGTTCTTTAAGTCTTACCATTTCGGGTTGAAGAACTTTCATTTTTGCCATTGACCTAAAAGAGTAGTTAGCGAGAGGAAAAAATAATATTCTTATACAAGCAGTAATTAGTATTATCGCAATTCCATAGTTGCCAGTTAATTTAAAAAAATAATCGGATATTAAAAATATGGGTTTTGTTAAAAAATATAAGAACCCCCAATCGATTGCTAGATCAAATTTATTGATATTTAGTTTTTCTGCATAACCATCAACAACATCCACTTCTTTTGCTGCAATAATCACTTTTACCTGATTAGTTTTACTTTCATTAGCTCTGACTTCTGTTGCAGCTGTCTCTATGAAGTTAGCTTTAAATTTATTTTTATAATCGAAATCTGATCTAAAACTTTTATTACTTTCTGGGATTAAACTTGTTATCCAATATTTATCTGTAATACCCATCCATCCTTTGTTAGCATTTACAGAGTACTTTTTGTCTCTAATGTCATCGTAATCTTCTTCAACGAGATTATCATCAAAAACACCTAATAAACCTTCATGTAATATATAAAAATCAGTTACATCAGGAGCTAGGTTTCTAATAATCTGTCCGTAGGGATAAAAGTTATAAGTATTTTGAGTATTATTCGTAACTTTTTGGTTAACAGTAAATAAAAATTTATCATCTATACTAATTTCTTTCTCAAAAGTTATATTCTGTTGATTATTCCATACTAATTTAATTGGATTTTTTGGTGTTAGTAATTTATTGCCTACAACCTCCCACTTTGTATTTGAATTGGGAACTTCGATATCTTTATTATTTATAGCCCAACCTGTTTCTATATAATAACCATTTTCAGATTCTTTAGGATTAAGCAAAACTACATTTTCATCAGAGTCTAAAGTTTCAGTGTATTTCTTAAAAATCAGGTCATCGATTAATGATCCCTCTAGAGAAATAGAACCTTTAATGTTTTCATTTTCAAAAAATAACCTTTCAACTTTGTTAATTGCCTCTGATCTAGAAATTTTACTATTCTCAATATTTTGCTCTATTTTTGGTGCTTCGTTTAGTTGAAGATTGTTCTTATTTTGATCATTATTAGTTACCTGCATTGGATCAGGACTTGGAGGAGCAAAAAATAATCCATAGAGAATTATCACTGCTGCACTTAATGAAATTGCCGCTATTACGTTTCTTGTGTCCATTATTTAATATTCTTTTTCTTTACCGGGTCATACCCATGTCCTCCTCCAAAAATTTTTATAGGATGACAAGTTAAAATTCTTT
>CACJRL010000015.1 GCA_902595815.1 uncultured Pelagibacteraceae bacterium | reverse complement strand
AATTTAGAAACTAATTTAACTAAGTCTCAGTCACATTATTTATTGAAAGTAATGAGGATTAAACAAGGAGAGACCTTTTCAGTTTTTAATAAATCTGGAGAATGGAAGTCAATTGTAACTGAAATTTCCAAAAGCAGCTTAAATTTCAAGGTTGTTGAACAGTTGAGACAAAAAGATAAAGAACAAGAAATCTGGTTGGCCTTCTCACCCATTAAATCAAATTATTTTAATTTCATGATACAAAAAGCAACTGAGCTTGGTGTAACAAAATTTGTACCAATTATTTCTGAAAGGACAATTGTTAGAAAAATAAATAATGAGAGATTAAATAAAATAATTATAGAGTCGTGTGAGCAAAGTAATAGAATAAATATTCCTTCAATTGAAAAACCTCAATCATTAGATAAATTCTTGTCTAACAATTCGGATATCAATTTAATTTTTGGAGATTTAAATACGAATAATAAAAAAATTAAAATTTCAAATTCAAAACCAAATTGTCTTTTAATTGGTCCTGAAGGAGATTATTCAGCTGGTGAAATTAAAAAGATTCTAAACTTTAAAGGGTCTCAATCGATAAAACTAAGCGATAACATTTTAAGGTCTGAAACTGCGGTTATATCCGCGTTATCTGTGATCAATTATTTGCAAAATTGATAAATTGTCGCGAATTCTCTAGTATTTTTTATAATATTTTCGATCTATATAGAAAACAAATGAATAAACTATTTTTTGTTTTTATAGCATTAATTTACTCTGTTGAGGCGTTTGCAAACCAACCAAAAAATTGGCAATTAGGTTTCCAAGAGCCTGCATCGCAAACTATGAGAGATATAGTTTGGTTTCATGACTATATGTTAGTACCTATCATAGTTGCTATAAGTGCGTTTGTTTTATTTTTAATGCTTTATGTGATGGTAAGATTTAGAGCATCGAGAAATCCTAATCCATCTAAAAGAACACATAATGTTTTGGTTGAAATTGTTTGGACATTAGTTCCTTGTTTAATCTTGATCGTGATGGCAGTTCCGTCATTTAAAGTTTTATATTCACAAGATGCAATTCCTAAAGCTGATGTAACTATAAAAGCAATTGGATATCAATGGTATTGGGGATACGAGTACCCAGATGAAAATATAATTTTTGATGCTTATATGATCGAAGAGAAGGACTTAAAAGAAGGTCAGCCAAGATTGTTAGCAACTGATAATGTAGTCGTTGTTCCAGTAAATAAAGTAGTTAAAGTTTTAATTACAGCAAATGATGTGCTTCATGCATGGGCATTACCAGCATTTGGAGTTAAAAGGGATGCGATGCCAGGAAGAGTAAATGAAACTTGGTTTAAAGCTGAAAAAGTTGGCACCTATTACGGACAATGTTCAGAGTTATGTGGTATTAAACATGCTTTTATGCCAATTGAAGTTAAAGTAGTTTCAGAAGAAGATTACCAAATTTGGCTTTCAGAGGCGAAGATAAAATTTGCAAAAGATGAAAATTTAATTAATAAAAAACTAGTAGCGAGTAAATAAAAATGAGTTCAGAAACAGCACATATTCACGATCATCATACTCCAACAGGTTGGAAGAGATGGGCATATTCTACAAATCATAAAGATATTGGAACAATGTATTTAATTTTTGCAATTATTGCAGGAGTTATTGGAACAGCTTTTTCAGTTTTGATGAGAATGGAATTAATGCACCCTGGTGATGATGTTTTAGGTGGTAACTACCATCTTTATAATGTTTTGGTTACAGGTCATGGATTAATAATGATTTTCTTTATGGTCATGCCAGCAATGATTGGTGGTTTTGGAAACTGGTTCGTACCGATAATGATTGGAGCACCAGATATGGCATTTCCAAGAATGAATAATATTTCTTTTTGGTTATTACCCGTTGCTTTTATTTTATTACTTTCATCAATTTTTGTAGATGGACCTCCAGGTGCACAAGGTGTCGGTGGTGGCTGGACGATTTATCCACCTCTATCTTCTACTGCAGGTCAACCAGGTCCAGCAATGGATTTAGCAATTTTAAGTTTACACGTCGCAGGAGCTTCTTCGATTTTAGGAGCAGTTAATTTTATTACAACTATTTTAAATATGAGAACTCCTGGAATGACTTTGCATAAGATGCCATTATTTGCATGGTCAATATTAGTTACAGCATTTTTATTGTTACTTTCCTTACCGGTATTAGCGGGAGCAATTACTATGCTTCTAACAGATAGAAATTTCGGCACAGCATTTTTTGATGCACAAACAGGCGGAGACCCAACATTATTCCAGCATTTATTTTGGTTTTTTGGTCATCCAGAAGTTTACATTCTAATCTTACCAGGATTTGGAATGATCAGTCATATCGTATCTACTTTTTCAAAGAAGCCAGTTTTTGGATATTTGGGAATGGCTTACGCGATGGTAGCAATTGGAATAGTAGGTTTTGTTGTTTGGGCTCACCACATGTACACAGTTGGTTTAGACACTGACACTAAAGCATATTTCTTAGCAGCAACTATGATCATCGCTGTTCCAACAGGAATTAAAATATTTTCATGGATAGCTACAATGTGGGGAGGATCTATATCATTCAAAACCCCAATGGTTTGGGCTTTAGGATTTATATTTTTATTTACAGTTGGAGGAGTAACTGGTGTAGTTCTAGCAAACGCTGGAGTTGATACTGCATTGCATGATACTTATTATGTTGTAGCTCACTTCCACTATGTATTATCTTTGGGAGCTGTCTTTGCAATATTTGCAGGCTTCTATTATTGGTTTGGTAAAATGTCAGGGTATGAATATTCTGAGTGGATGGGACAACTTCATTTTTGGTTAACTTTTATAGGTGTAAATTTAGTTTTCTTTCCACAACATTTCTTAGGATTGGCTGGAATGCCGAGAAGATACGCTGATTATCCGGATGCATTTGCTGATTGGAATTATATCTCTTCAATCGGTTCATATATTTCTGTAGTTGGCTTAGTGGTATTTTTCGCTAATTTAATCTACGCTTTTGCAAAAAAGAAAAAAGCAGCACAAAACCCATGGGGAGAAGGGGCCACAACATTAGAGTGGACAGTTCCATCACCACCGAATTTTCATACTTTTGATGAATTGCCAAAGTTTGAAGATTATGAAGGCACTGAAAAATCTAGTAGTTAGTAACGTCTTAAGATATAAAAATTAAAATGGCTACGACGTATTCTAAAGTAAAAAAATCATATTACGAATTAGGTATAATTCCTGAATTATTAAAGTTAATGAAACCAAGGGTAATGTCTCTTGTTATCTTCACTTGTGCAGTTGGTCTATTAACAGCTCCTACTTCAGTTTCGTTACAACAATCAGTGATTGGGATATTAATTGTAGCCTTTGGTGCTGGAGCAGCAGGAGCACTTAACATGTGGTATGAAGCTGATTTGGATAAATTAATGTCTAGAACTTGCCTGCGTCCAATTCCAAGAGGAAAGCTAAACAGAAACCAAGCATTGTATTTTGGAACATTTCTGTCAGTTATTTCAGTTGTAAGCTTATACTTTGTTACTAATGCTTTATCAGCGTTTATATTATTGTTTACGATATTATTTTACGTATTTGTTTATACAATCTGGTTAAAAAGAAAAACTCCACAAAATATTGTTATAGGTGGAGCATCAGGAGCTTTGCCACCAGTAATTGGTTGGGCAATAGCAACAAATTCTATTTCGTTGGAATCGATTGCTTTTTTCTTAATAATTTTTTTTTGGACACCATCACACTTTTGGGCATTAAGCTTGTACAAAGCTGATGATTATAAAAAAGCAGGTATTCCAATGCTCCCAGTAACTAATGGAATTCAGGATACCAAAAAGAACATTCTAATATATTCTTTGCTAATGATACCAACAATTGTTTTCCCATATTACATTGGATTTGTCGGTGAAGTATTCTTAACACTTAGCTTACTACTTACATTTTATTATAATTTAATTTGTTTCCAGCTTTACAACTATAAAGTTGGAAAATTTAATATAAAGAAAGCTAGACATATTTTCAGCTATTCAATTATTTACTTATTTTTAATATTTGTTTTTTTCTTAGTGGATAAAGTTTTATGATAGTCAAAGATCAAAAATTAAAAAAGAAAAATTTATGGACAGCAGTTGGTTTGGTTGCATTTATAGTTTTCTTATTCATTTTCACACTATTTAATATTGGAGTATTTGAAAGACCTCTATGATTAAAAAAAATACTTTAACTCCACTAATTCTAGCAGGAATTTTTGTCTTTATGTTGGGATTATCTTTTGCAGCTGTGCCTTTGTATGATTTATTTTGCAGAGTAACTGGCTTTGGTGGAACAACACAAATATCCAAAGAGGCTCCTAATATAGTTTTAGATAAAAAAATAAATGTAAGGCTAGATACCAACGTTAACAGTGCTCTTGATTGGAATTTTGATGTTGATCAAAAAACAATGGATGTTCAGCCAGGCAAGGTATACAGAATTAAATTTGAAGTGGAAAACACCGGAGATGAAATTTCATCTGCTGTAGCTACATATAATGTTTCTCCATCATCATTTGGAGCATATTTTAATAAATTAGGCTGTTTTTGCTTTGAAAAACAAACTTTAGATCCAGGGGAAAAGGCAAGTTACACTCTGGTATTCTATTTAGATCCAGAATTAGTAAATGATCCAAAAACATCTAGAGTTGAAGATGTTACTATGTCATATACTTTTTTTTCATCTGAATATTATAAAAACGAAAAAAAAGAGAGTTAAAATAAATGTCTGCATCAGGTCAAAAACATGATTATCATTTAGTTGACCCTAGTCCTTGGCCTTTAGCCACATCTATAGCAACACTAGTTACAGCTGTTGGATCTGTTTATTATTTTCACAGTAAAGTTATGTGGGCGATGGTCTTAGGTTTTTTACTTATTATTTATTGTGCCTTTATGTGGTTTAGAGATGTTGTAATTGAAGCTGAACATAAAGGTCATCATACACCTGTTGTTCAAATTCATCACAGATATGGAATGACATTATTTATTGCATCTGAAGTTATGTTTTTTGTTGCATGGTTTTGGGCATACTTTGATGCAAGTTTATTTCCAAATGAATTCATGGGAAATGTATGGCCACCAAAAGATATTGAAACTTTTGATCCATGGGACATTCCACTTATAAATACTCTTGTCCTACTTTTATCTGGTACAACAGTAACTTGGGCACACCATTCTTTATTAGAGGATGATAGAAAAGGATTTATAAATGGTCTAATCTGTACAGTAATTTTAGGAGCATTTTTTACGTTATTGCAAATATACGAATACCAACACGCTACATTTAGTTTTTCAGGTCACATTTATGGAGCTACATTCTATATGGCCACAGGGTTTCATGGTTTCCATGTTTTAATAGGAACTATTTTCTTAGCGGTTTGCTTATGGAGAGGTAAATTAGGACATTTTACTAAAGAACATCACTTTGGTTTCGAAGCCGCTGCTTGGTACTGGCACTTTGTTGACGTTGTCTGGTTGTTTTTATTTGCTGCTATTTATATCTGGGGAAGTTAATAGTTCTTGAAAAATAAGTTATCTTTTTCAATCTTTGTATACTTTTTTATTTTAGTTTTTTTGGCATTAGGCACTTGGCAAATTGTAAGATTAAATTGGAAGCTTGATTTAATAAATTCAATCGACCAATCTTTAAAAAGTGATCCAGTAGAATTTAATGGAAGTAATCCAATTAACTTTAAAAAAATCAAATTTGAAGGAATATTAGATAATTCAAAAATAATTTATTTATATTCCTTAAATGAAAAAGGAGAGCCAGGATTTGATATTGTAAATCCAGTGAGTATTAACAATAAAAGCTATTTAATAAATCGAGGTTGGGTTCCAAGAGATCTTAAATCTAAAAAGTATGTTTCAAATGAGAGTAAATTTGAGGGAGTTTTAAAATTAAAAAGCAAATTTAATTATTTCAAGCCAGATAATGACGTAAATAAGAATTACTGGTTCACTCTTAAAGATGAAGATTTGCTGACCTATACAGGAAAAGAATTCTCTCCTTTCATTATCAACAATATTAGTAAGCAAGAAGGAATTTATCCACAGTCAAAACAAATAGGTGCCAATATTTCAAACAACCACTTAAAATATGCTCTTACATGGTTTTCATTAGCCGTTTCCATTTTTTTAATATATTTATATTTTAGAAAAAAAAATTACTGATGGAATATATAAGCACTAGAAATAATTTTGATCATTTTTCATTTAAAAACGTATTTTTGAAAGGTTTAGCTGATGATGGAGGTCTTTTTGTACCAAAGTCAATTAAACCATTTAGTAAAGATGAACTAAACAAACTAAGTGGTCTTAATTACAATGAATTAGCATCAGAAATAATATTCCCATTTATTGGTGATTTTATGACTAAAGAAGAGTTAATTTCTATAGTATCAAAATCTTATTCAAATTTTAGAGCGGAGGATGTTGTAAAAATCTCTGATTTAGGAAATTTAAAAGTCTTAGAACTCTATCATGGTCCAACGCTTGCTTTTAAAGATATTGCAATGCAATTAATAGGAAATTTCTATCAATATCATCTAGGAAATAAGCAAAAAAAAATTAATATTATTGTAGCAACATCAGGAGACACTGGTGCAGCTGCTATTGATGCTTTAAAAGGCAAAAAGAATTTAAATGTTTTTGTATTACATCCAAATAACAGAATTTCACCAGTACAGAGAAGACTGATGACAATCCATGAAGAAAAAAATGTATTCAATATTGCTATTGAAGGGAACTTTGATGACTGTCAGAATTTAGTTAAAGCAATGTTTAATGATGAAAATTTCTCAAGCTCTATTAATATGTCAGGTGTTAATTCAATTAATTGGGCAAGAATTGTTGCTCAAGCTGTTTATTATTTTTATGCTTATTTTAAAATAGGAAATGGAAAGGCTCTGTCTTTTTCTGTTCCGACTGGAAATTTTGGAGATATTTATGCTGGATATTTAGCAAAGAAACTTGGACTTCCAGTTGATAAACTTATTGTAGCTACTAACAAAAATGACATCCTTCATAGAGCAATTTCTGGTGGAGATTATTCTCAAAAGAAAGTTGAGGAAACAAATACCCCCAGCATGGATATCCAGATAGCAAGTAATTTTGAAAGACTTTTATACGATGTTAAAGACTGTAATTCAGAAGTTACAAAAGATGTGATGAGTAAGATAAAAAATAATACTTATCAAATTGATAATAGTGACTTAGATGAAATAAAAAAGAATTTTACGTCTGAAATGTTAGATGAAAACGAAACTATCCAAATGATAAAAGATATAAATAAAGAATATAAAGTTGTGATTGATCCACATACTGCAGTTGGAATTGGTGCTGTAAAAAAACTTGGACTAGAACAAAATTGTGTTGTTTTATCTACTGCACACCCATGTAAGTTTCCAAAAGCAATAGAAGATGCAATCTCAAAAACTGAAGAATTACCAGATAGTCTTAAATATGTTTATGATAGAGAAGAAAAATTTGAAGTTATATCAAATGATATAAATAAAGTTAAAGAATACGTAATAAACTCAATATGAAATTAAAAATAAAAGATCAAATTCCTGATATAGAAATTTTTCATTTAGTAGATGGTGAACCACAAACTAGTAAGATTAGAGATATATTAGGGAATGGTAAAGCTGTTTTATTCGGGTTGCCTGGGGCTTTTACCTCTACTTGCTCAAAACTTCATCTTCCTGGATATGTAGCTAATGCAGATAAAATAAAAGCTAAAGGAATTGAGAATATATTTTGTTTATCTGTGAACGATCCTTTTGTTATGAATGCTTGGGGAGAAGTTAATAATGCTGGAAACAAAATAACAATGTTATCAGATCCGTATCTATTATTTACAAAAGCAATTGGTGCTGAAGTAGATAGAAATTCAAAAGGAATGGGTATCCGTTCAAATCGTTATGCGATGGTTATTCAAAACTTAGAAGTAGTTAATATTCAAGTTGAGAAAGAGACTAAACAATGCGGTTTATCTTCAGCAGAGGGTGTTTTAGATTTATTATAATTAGTACGGCAGTTCTGTTGCCAGGTGTAGCTAAATTGTTGCAGAAGACCTTGCTAATAAATCGACTTCATTATTAAGTTTGTCTGTTGAATGTGCCTTCACCCAACACCATTTAATCTCAAAAGTATTTGATAGATTATCTAATTCAGTCCAAAGCTCTTTATTCTTAACCTCTTTTTTATTAGCCGTTTTCCAACCATTTTTTTTCCAATTATGTATCCACTCAGTTATTCCAGATTTTACATATTTAGAGTCTGTAAATATTTGAACCTTGCTTCCTTTTGGAATTTTTTTTAAAGCTTTAATCGGAGCAAGTAATTCCATTTGATTGTTTGTTGTTTCTTTTTTGCTTCCTTTAATTTGAGTTTTCTTTCCATTATCAATAATAATTGCAGCCCAACCACCATTTCCTGGATTTCCAATGCAAGAACCATCTGTATAGATTTTAATCATCAAGAATAATCCTTAAATGAACTTAGATTTCTATGAAAATTTAACTTATCTATATATTCCTTTGGATCTTTAATTCTAATGATAGCTTGTTTAGGAGTATTTAAATAATCATACGATCTAGTTAAAAGATATCTTAAAGCTGATCCTCTACACAAAGTATTTAAATTTCTTTTTTCAATTTCACTTAGTTTTCTAACAGATTGGTAGCCTTTTAATAAATTTGAGGATCTATTTTTATCTAAAATAAATTTTCTATTTTTCTTCCTAAAGCATAAAGCATTAATGCAAGTTGCTAATTCATAAGATAGGAAATCATTAGCTGAAAAGTAAAAGTCTATAAATCCATGAAATTTACCTTTATTGAAAAAAATATTATCAATAAAAAGATCGCTATGAATTATTCCATTTGGCATTTTTTTAGGCCATTTTTTTTTTAGATCTCTCAAATCATCTTTCATTAAATCTTTTAAGTTTTTTGACAATTTATTAATTTTATTGTCTATTTTATTCAGAATTAATCCCCATGAATTAATCGATAGAGAATTTTTTCTATATAATTTTAACTTTTTTGAAGCCTTATGAAGAAGTGCTGCATTTTTTCCAACTATAAAACAATCTTTACTATTTAGTTGATCTTTATCTTTTCCTTCTAAGAAACTGACAATACATGCCTTTTTACTTTTTAAATTAAATAAATATTTGCCATTTTTGTCTTTTATAGGAACTGGACATTTTACTTTTAATCTAGACAGACCAGACATAAGATTAACAAAAAATGGAAGATCTTTTTTCTGAACTCTTTTTTCGTAAATAGTTAAAATATATTTATTTTCCTTTGTCTTCAAAAGGAAGTTGGTATTCTCGATACCTTTTTTTATGCCTGAATAATTTATAATTTTCCCAATATTAT
>CACJRL010000014.1 GCA_902595815.1 uncultured Pelagibacteraceae bacterium | reverse complement strand
AAAATCTCAAATTCTTTAACATATGTGACTACTTTCTTTTTAAATTTCTTTTCTAATCTTTTTATATCTTTCTCAATTAAATCTTTCTGATAATCGTTTTCATAAAATGCTACAGATCTGTAGCTGTATCCTTTATCGCAAAACTGGCCATAAGCATCAAATGGATCAATATTAAGCCAGAAGTTTTTTAAGAGTTCTTTATAAGATATTTTCTCTTTGTCATAAATTATTTCAACAACCTCAAAATGACCAGTATCTCCATAAGTGACTTCCCTATATGTTGGATTTGCAGTGATCCCTCCTGAGTAACCAGATATAACTTCTTCTACACCTTCCAACATTTCAAAAGATTCTTCCATGCACCAGAAGCAACCTCCTGCAAAATACGCTTTATCTTTTGAATGAGAGAATGATGTCGAGACAAGAAATAATAGTAAAAAGTAGTAAAATAACCTCATATATAAAATATATAATAATGAGGGTTTAAATCTATGGTATTAAAGGTAGCTACTTATTTAAGTAGCATACCTTTAATAAATCTATTTTATTTTTTTTGATATTTAGCAGCTTCTTCTGATCCACTAGTTGCAGACCCTTTACTGTAAGAATGCGCACCCATTCCTGCTAATTGGCCATCTTTTACTATCAAATATTGATTTCTAATTTCTTTTCCTTCAAAGAAACATTCCAATATTTCTCTAACACCATCTGCATATCTTGCTTGAGCAGATAAAGATGTACCAGAAGTGTGAGGTGTCATTCCATGATTTGGCATTGTTCTCCATACATGATCATTTGGAGCGGGCTGTGGAAACCATACATCACCTGCGTAACCACTTAGCTGTCCACTTTTTAGGGCTTTAGCTATTGCATCTCGATTACAAATTTTACCTCTTGCAGTGTTAACTATGTATGCTCCTTTTTTCATTTTACTTATCATTTCATCATCAAATAAATTTTCAGTTTCAGGATGAAGTGGGCAATTTATTGTAACAACATCACAAACTTTTACCATAGACTCTACTGATTCATGAAAAGTTAAGTTTAGTTCTTTTTCAACACTGTCAGGTAATTTATGTCTGTCAAAATAGTGCAAATGAACATCAAATGGTTTCATTTTTCTAAGTGCATCTAATCCGATCCTTCCAGCAGCAACGGTTCCTATATGCATTCCTTCAACGTCATAACTTCTCTGAACAGCATCTGCAATATTCCATCCACCTTCATTAACTATTCTATGTTGATTGTGATAATCTCTAACCATTGAAACAATCATCATTACTATGTGTTCAGCAACTGATCTAGAATTACAGAAAGTTACTTCAACAACATCAATTTTATTATCCATTGCTGCTTGTAAGTCAACGTGATCAGAACCTATTCCTGCTGTAATTGCCATCTTAAGGTTTTTAGCTTTAGCAATTCTTTCTTTAGTTAAATAATAAGGGAAAAATGGTTGAGAGATAACAATGTCAGCATCAACAATATGTTTATCCGCTTCACATCCATCTCCATCTTTACTGTTAGTAACAACCAACTCATGTCCATTACTCTCTAAAAACTTTCTCAAACCAAGTTCACCTGAAACACAACCAAGTAATTGGCCTGGTGTAAAATCTCTTCCTTTAGGTGATGGCAATGTCATTCCATCTGGATATTTCTCTAATTTTGGTAAATCCGACAGAGGATAAGATTTAGGCATTCCTCCTTTTGGATCATCATACAATACACAAAGTACTTTCATTTTTACTCCTATTACTAGCTTCTTAAAGCTGAATTATTAATTATTATTTGAAAAGACTAGCACAAGTTAAATAGGACTAGCAAACAAATTGTGTTTATTTTGGGTAATTCCTTTTAGCAATAAATTTGTTCAAGATTATGCCGAAAACTATCACAATAATTGATCCACTTATAACTGGGGATATTAAATATTCAAAAGAAACCGATCCCATGATCACAATTATAGGATTCCCTCCTGCAGGAGGGTGGGTTACATTAAGAATGATCATTAATCCGACACCTATTCCAACAGCGACAGGTATAATAATATGTATCGGGAGCGGAACGAAATTCACGAATATCACACCAACAAGCGAGGTTAAAAAATGACCAAAAAATATATTTTTAGGTTTTGCAAAAGGACTTTCTGGATAACCATAAAGTAAAACCATTGTAGAACCAAAGGAAGCAATCAAAAATAATCCATAAGGTGTTTTATAAGTAAGCAATGACAAAACCCCAATTGTCAAAGTAGAAAATATTGCAGCGATAACAGGTTTTTTAATATCTAAGTTATTCATCAATGCTGAGTTTCTTAAGTGCAATTAATGGCATTAATACACAGTTTTTTCTAGATATATTTTTTTTATTAAACAATTTATTAAATTTATTTAGATTTTTTGGCAAAGGTTTAATTTCATTTTCAAAATAATCGATAAGATTTTTTAATAAGTAATTCACTTTATTTTTACTTTTTTTGATAAGTTTATGAGATATTAAGCTTGCAGAAGCTTGACAGTAAACACAGGACTTCGTCTGATACCCAATATCTTGTATTATGTTTTTCTTAATATTAACTCTCATTTCAATTATATCACCACAAGTTTTATTTTTATATTTCGATCTATGAGTGTAATCTTTCAATATTTTATTATTAGTCGTGTCGGATGCAATTTTTATTATATCTAAATCCATATTTATTTAATAATATCACTAAAAATTTATAAAAAATAAATTAATTTATGCCTGATTTAAAAAATCCTAAAGTAGCTATTCCAATTGTTTTATTTGCAGGCATACTTTGGTCATTTGGACCATATGTTGTAAGACATATAGATCAACCCGAAACTGTCCCTTGGCAATACTTGTTTGCAAGAGGCATTGTTATTTTTTTATTACTCAATGTTTACTTATTCTTGGAAGAAGGAATTTCATTTTACAAAAATTATTTAAAAATTGGGATATCTGGAATTATAGGTGGTGTTGGTTTAGGAACAGCAATGATAACTTTTATTTGGTCAATTACTAACACGACAGCAGCAGTAACTTTATTATGTTTAGCTGCGATGCCTTTTATAACCGCACTACTTGGTTTTCTTTTTTTGAAAGAAAAAATATCAATCACAGTTTGGATATCAATTTTAGTTGCAGCATTTGGTATAATTGTAATGGCCTACGGTAATACTGGAGAAAATTCTTTAATTGGTCTAATATTTGGATTAGTATCAGCACTAGGTTTTTCAATTTTTTCAGTAAGTCTGAGATGGAGAAAACAAACTCCCAAGTTTACAACTGTTGCTATAGCTGGATTATTTTGTTTTTTATTTTCAACAGTTATGCTTTTAAATAACGATGCAAATTTTTTATCTTCAAATAAAAATGAAGCATTATTTGCCACTCATGGAACACTTGTGTGCATGGGCTTAATTCTTTATTCAATTGGGTCTAAACATATTCCTGCAGCTGATTTGACTCTATTGTCTTTGACTGAAGTAATAGGAGGAATATTTTGGGTTTGGCTTCCATGGCTTGGAATAAATGAAATTCCTTCAACTAACACAATTATTGGTGGTTTCTTTATTTTTTTAGCTATATTTTATTATAGTATGATAATGCAATCTAATAGAAGATTTATTGGATTAAATTAATTTTAAATGGTTCAAAATAATAAGATTGTTAATAGTTGGAATGAATGGGATCCATTAAAACATGTAATTGTTGGTAGAGCAGATGGTACTTGTATTCCAGCACCCGAACCTGCTTTAGATGCTAAAGTTCCAGAAGACTCTGATATGCGAGGAACTTATGGTCCAAGAACTAAGGACACTGTCGATAAAGCTAATGAACTATTAGATAACTTTTCAAATTTGCTTGAAAAAAGGGGAATAAAAGTTGATAGACCAACACCTTTAGATTTTAATCAACCTACATCAACTCCTGACTGGAAAGCCGAAACTATGTTTGGATGTATGCCACCTAGAGATGTTTTGTTAACTGTGGGAAATGAAATATTAGAAGCTACAATGAGCTACAGGTGCAGATGGTTTGAGTACCTATGTTACAGACCATTATTAAAAGACTATTATAATAAAGATCCAAATATGAGACATGAGTCAGCACCAAAGCCTAGATTAACAGACGCAGACTATAGAAAAGACTATTTATCAGATAAAATTGGTGTTACTAAAAGACTTGAATGGACAGAAAATAAATACTTTGTCACAACTGAGGAAGAGCCATTATTTGATGCTGCAGATATTCTAAGATTTGGAAAGGATTTGGTTGTACAACACGGATTTACAACTAATTTAAAAGGAATTGATTGGATAAAAAGACATTTTAAGGATCATAGAGTTCATGCTGTAAATTTCCCAGGCGATCCTTATCCAATTCATATTGATGCAACCTTTACCCCAATTAAAGAAGGGTTAATTATTAATAATCCACAACGAAGACTTCCAAAAGAACAAAGAAAATTATTTGAAGATAATGGATGGGAAATTATTGATGCTGCACAACCTGCTCATAATACCCCACCACCACTTTGTTACTCTTCAGTATGGCTATCAATGAATGTTTTAGTTCTTGACCCTAAAACTGTATGCGTTGAAAAAAGTGAAAAATATCAAGCTGAACAGTTAGATAAACTAGGTATGGAAGTTATCCCTGTAGAGTTGAGAGATGCATATGCTTTTGGTGGAGGCCTTCATTGTTGTACAGCCGATGTTTATAGAGAAGGTACTTTAAAAGATTATTTTCCAAAACAATAAAATGAATGCAAAAATTAATACAAAACGAAAAAGAGTAAAATTTGCTTCAGACAATGTGACAGGAGCTTGTCCAGAAGTTTTGGAAGCAATTATCAAAGCAAATGATGGTATTACCCCACCGTATGGTAACGATGAAATTTCAGGTGTGTTACAAGAAAAATTTTCTAAAATTTTTGAAAAGGATGTGATTGTTTACCCCACAGCATCAGGAACCGCATCAAATGCTTTAGCACTTTCTGCTATATCTCCATCATTTGGAAATATTTATTGCCATAAATTTTCTCATATCAATGTTGATGAGTGCGGAGCCCCTGAATTTTACACAGGTGGAGCAAAACTTGTTCCATTGAACGGTAAAGATGGCAAAATAACAGTTGATGAGCTAAATGATAATATTGGAGGGTTTGGCATTGTGCATCACACTCAACCATCTATTGTTAGTATAACTCAAGCAACAGAAACTGGTGAAGTTTATACTTTAGATCAAATTAGAAATATCTCTGAAATTGCACATAAAAAAAAATTAAAAGTACATATGGATGGTGCTAGATTTGCTAATGCATTAGTTTCGCTAGATGTAACTCCTGCAGAAATGACGTGGAAATCAGGAATTGACATATTATCTTTTGGTGCAACGAAGAACGGATGTATAGCAGCTGAAGCAATTGTAATATTTAATAAAGAATTAGTTGGTAACCTACCTTTCTTATTAAAAAGATCCGGTCATCTATTGTCTAAAATGCGTTTTGTCTCTGCGCAATTAGATGGATATATTTCAAATGATGTTTGGTTAAAAAATGCAAAACACGCAAATCTAATGGCAAAAAAATTAAGTGATGGTCTAGTTTCTAGCAATAAAGTTAAACTTGAATATCCCACTGAAGCAAATGAAGTATTTGTTAAACTCCCAAAAAAAATGATTGAGCATTTAAATACAGAGGAATACATGATGAGTAATGAAGAAATGGATGGCAAAACTGTAAGATTAGTGACAGCCTGGAATACGAAAAGCAGTGAAATAGAAGAATTTTTACAAACGATATCCAATTAAATATGTTACTTATTATAAAAGAAAGGAAAATATGGAAGCTATAGCTGTGCTTGTAATAATATTAATTTATGCAACAAGCACTTTAGGTTAATTTGGATTTTTTTTTAAGAATTCAATATAATCAGTCACTTCATTAAATCTTTCATCAGGAATATCTTTATAAGATGATTTAAATTTATTCTTTACACATATAGCCACATGAGCGTATGCATTTCTTCCTTTTGGATGATTTGGATGATCAGGCAGTTGACCATTTAAATAATCGCCAGCTTCCTGAATAATTTTCCAAAGTTTGCTGGAATTAACTTTATTCATTAAATGTAAATTTAGATTAATCTAAAAGAGATTCAACAAATTCCCAGTCGATAAGTTTTTCGACGAATTTATCTAAGTATTCCGGTCTTCTGTTTCTATAATCAATGTAATATGAATGTTCCCAAACATCACAACCAAGTATTGGTTTCATATTTTCTATTAATGGGTTTGCTGCATTAGCTGTTTTTGTTACAACTAATTTGTCATTATTCAAAGATAACCAACACCAACCTGATCCGAACTGTGTAATACCAGCTTGTTTGAATTCATCTTTAAATTTTTCAACACTTCCAAAGTCTTCAATAATTTTTTTTTCAAGTTTTGATGGAATACTTCCACTACCTTTTGGCTTCATGCACTTCCAAAAAAGATTATGGTTCCAATGCTGGCTTGCATTATTAAATATTCCAGTTTTTGAGTTATCTTTTGAGCTTTTTACAATTATATCTTCCAATGACATTTCAGCCATTTCTGTATCTTTTATAAAATTATTAAGATTTGTTATGTAGGTTTGATGATGTTTTCCATGATGTAATTCCAGTGTTTCTTGTGACATTATTGGAGACAAAGCCTCATTAGAATAATTTAGTTTTGGTAATTCAAATGTCATAATTATTTTTATAATATTTTTTTGGAAATAAACTTAATTAAGTTGACGCAATTAAATACAAATTAGTTTTCTAAAGCGTTTTCTTCTCTCATAAGAATAGGACGACCATCTTGAGCAGTGTTTAAAGGTATAATTTTACCATTGTATCTTGCGCATAACGTAGGTGCACTTCTCACCTGTTCTCCCAAATTTACTTCTAAATCTGCTATAACTAATTCAACCCCTTTCAATATACTCAATATCTTCATTATTCCTCCATTTTATGATGATGGCTTAAATATTAAACACAAGCCGTTATTACAATATCTCTTTCCTGTTGATCCAGGACCGTCTTCAAAGACATGACCATGATGGGCACCACATTTTGCACAATGGTATTCAATTCTTTTCATGCCAAAGCTGTAATCAACCTTAGTTTTAAAAGCTCCAGGAAGCGCCTCTGTAAATGATGGCCAACCAGTTCCACTATCAAATTTTGAGCTAGACTTAAATAGTTTAGCTCCACAATTTGCACAGTGATAAAAACCTTCTCTTTTCTCATAATTAAGAGGGCTTGAGAATGGTCGCTCGGTTGCTTCCTCAAACATTATTTTTTTTTGGGCTTCTGTTAAATTTTGATTAATTATTTTTTTGGTTTCAGCTAATGAAATTTTGTATGGAAAAATACTGTATAATAATGATCCAAATATAGATAATTTTATAAATTTTCTTTTGTTCATAACTTTATTAATAGATCAATATTATTTTATTTGAATGAGATATTTTGACAACTTCGATTTTAAATTGGTAGCTTCATTAATTATGAAGCTACCAGTTATATTATTGTCCAGGCACTTTATAACCACTTGATACTTTTGTTGCGTGATTTGCAATTTCATTCATTGGTGTTTCCTCACAAATAGCGATATTTTTAAGTGCACCACTTCCCTCAGTAGCCATTTTTATAGCAGCCATTTGCTCGAATGTACCATGGGTTTCAACTATAAAGTCATAGGGTCCTCTCAAATATGTGTAAGATTTCATTTCAGCTCCAACACTTTCAGAACACTTTCTAGCAGCCTCAGATCTATCTGATCCAGGATCTTTTAAAAAGCCTGCGAATGCTTTCTCTGTAAAATTTCCCATTAAAAAAAATTTAGCCATAGATACCTCCTTTAAATGAATTATAGCACTTAAAATAATTTTTTTTAATATTTTATTGATTTATAAAAAATTTATTCTCTTCCAATTTGTAATAATTGTGGTGGTTCAAATACTCCACTTTGTAATTCACTGTTTGATATATTTATCATGGATTTGGCAACAATTTCTGCATTTATCGATTTATATTTTTTTAAATCTCCAACTAAAATTGGCGATATACATTTCATGGCGAAAATACCTATTTTTTCTCCAAGTCTTTCCTCTTTTCTTTTTCCAATTAAAAATGAAGGTCTAATTACAATAAATTTTTTAAAGTTTAGTTTTCTTAATTCTTCTTCAGCCATACCTTTATTTTTTAAATACAAATTTGTTTTTTTTGAACTGGCACCCAATGAAGAAATATAAGTAAAATTTTGTACATTATTATCGCTACAAATTTTTCCAATTGTTACAGGTAAATTATACTCAGTATTTATATAATCTTGTTTGTTAGGTGTTTTTTTTCTTGTAGTTCCAATACAAAAAAAACAATCATCGCCTTTTATTTCTGACTTAATATTTTCTAATTTTGTAAAATCTGTTTGAATAACTTCTATTTTAGGATCAATTTTTGAAGTAGAAGATCTTACAAAAACCTTGATTTTTTTATATTTTTGATCACTTGCTAACAATTTAAGTAATATTCCACCAATTAATCCAGTTGAACCGAATATTAATGCTGTTTTCATAATTTTGAACTTACACTAAATTTTCTTAAATTCGTTCAAATTATTTGGTTCATCTATTGGTTCAGTTGAGGGATTAAGTTCTATACCAGCTGGAGTAATTGTTTGAGGCATAGGTGCAAATTGTGAATCTGGGTTATCTCCAGACTCTCTAACTTGCATTCTATATAGTCCAAATAAACCAATAAACAAATGAAATATAATTAAGAAAATAAAAAATCCATTTTCTCCTAAAAATTCCATAAACAATGAACACATAAAAGGACCACAAATTGCACCAAGTCCAAAGACAAATTGTAATCCTGCTCCTGCTGCTACAAATTTTTCTTTTGGTATAAAATCATTTGTATGAGCAAAAATTAATGCAAACATTGGCAGACTACAAAAAGAAAAACCCATTATACAGATATAAAAAAATATTTTTGATGTAGCTAAACCTGCAGGCATATACATTTGACCTGAAGAAATAATCGCCAAAAAACAAAACAAAGCTGCTCCAAATGTTGTGTAAATAATTACAATTCTTCTATCTAAAACATCTGATAATTTTCCTATTGGCCATTGAGATATAGCTCCAGATATAGCAAATAAAAAGGTTACTATTGAGACTTCTAAAATACTAAAATTCATCGATGTAGCATAAACTGCAATCAATGAGAAAACAGCTGAATGTGATATTCCAATTAAAAACGAACTTACAACACCAAATGGTGATGATTTATAAACTTCCTTTAGCTTCATGCCTGATATTTTTTTAAAGTTTGGAGCTTTTCTTTTCGTTAATAATATTGGAACAAGAGACAATGACATAAATAAAGATATCAGTATAAAAGGTTGAAAGTTTTCTGGTTTACTAAAGTTTATAAAAAACATTCCAATCGCCATAGAGGCATACATAACAATCATGTAGATTGATAAAACACTACCTCTATTCTTATTTGTCGATCTATCGTTTAACCAGCTTTCAGCAATTGTATAAAGACAAACCATGCTAAATCCAGAAATCATTCTAAGCACAAACCATGAAATAGGATTTACAAAAATAGAGTGTAATAAGACCACAATTGAAGTTACAGAAGCAAAAGCTGCGAATACTCTAATATGTCCAACTCTATGAATTAATGATTGTATAATTTTTGCTCCAATAAAATATCCAACAAAATATCCAGAAAATAAAAAACCTGTCGATGATAGACCAAAATTTTCTTTAACTGCTCTAACACCTAAAAGAGTACCTTGAAAACCATGAGCTAGCATTATAAATGCCATACCCATAAAAAGAGCCCAAGAGTTTTTTATAATTTTGTTCATAAAATTAGCGGTGTTTATGGGCGATCTAATTTTAAATCAAGACAAATTTGTGACAAAAAGAAAAATAATTTTATTTAGAAGAAGATTTTAATTTTAGATATGAGTGAACAGCTATAGTGAATATAATTACAAGTCCACCTGCTATTGTCTCTATACTCGGCTGTTCTTTGATAACTAACCAAACCCAAATGGGTCCTAAAATGGTCTCTAAAAGAAAAAACAGATTAACTTCCTCGGCAGGTATAAATCTTGGAGCAATCGTCACCAAAACGAATGGTATTGCTACACACAAAATACACATTAAAGGTATATAAATCAGGTCTTTTTCAACTAACTCATAACTTTCAACAAAAAAGAGAGCAAATAGAGCTACTGTAAGCTTACCAACGACTGCTGAAGGTAGCAAATCTCTATCTTTTGCCGACCTGATTATAACCGCGTTGGTGGCGAGTCCAAAAGCTGTTGTTATACCCATAAGATCACCAAATAAGTTACCCATCTCTAGAGAGTCGTAAAATATATATATAACAGCGACTAAAGTAATGGCTATAGCTATCCAAGTCTTCTTATCGGGAACCTCTTTTAGAAATAATGCACCAAGGATTGCCGAAAGCATGGGTGCCATTGCAATCATTATTAATGTATTTGCTACATTTGTATTTTGGATTGAAATTATAAATGTGATGTTACAAATCGAAAAACTTATAATATAAAAAATACCAGCGTAACCAACATTTAAAAATGCCTTAATAAAGTTTTTTTTGTAAAATATGAGAAGTCCAATTAATACAGCTACAAATGGTATCGCGCCCCTATAAA
>CACJRL010000013.1 GCA_902595815.1 uncultured Pelagibacteraceae bacterium | reverse complement strand
GCAATATCAGTAATTGACAATAAAAATAATTATATTGTAGTAGATTTTGGAACAGCAACTAATTTTGATGTAATCTCAGCAAATAGTTATAATGGTGGGGTAATTGCTCCTGGAATAAATCTATCATTAGAAAATTTATCAAAAAAGGCATCTTTAATACCTAATGTAAAATTTAAAAAATCAAACAATGTTGTAGGTAAAAATACTATAAGTGCAATTAATTCAGGATTTTTCTTCGGTTATACTGGTCTGATTGACAATATAATTCATTCCATTATTAAACAAACCAAAAAAAAATATAAAATAATATTTACTGGTGGACTAGCAAAAATGTTTAAAAATTCTTTAAAACTAAACGTAAAAATAAAATCTAATTTAACTACTGATGGAGTTTTAAAGGCAGCTATGTATTTAAATAGATGAAAGAAGAGTTAATTTTTTGCCCTTTAGGTGGATCTGGAGAAATTGGGATGAATATGAATTTATTCGCTTATGGAAATCCAGATAATAGAAAATGGATAATTGTTGATATAGGGGTTACTTTTGCAGATGATGCAATTCCTGGAGTTGATTTAATATATCCTGACCCTGGTTTTATAGTTGATAAAAAAGATGATTTATTAGGTATTGTTCTAACTCATGCACACGAAGATCATATTGGTGCAATTGCTCATATATGGCCAAAACTAAAATGTAAAATATTTGCTACTCCATTTACATCAGTGTTAATTTCAGAAAAATTTAAGGAAAAAAAAATTGATGTAACAGGATATCTAGAAGTAGTTCAATTAAATAGCATTGTAGATTTAAGTCCTTTTAAAATAGAATTTGTTACATTAACACATTCTATACTAGAACCTAATGGACTAAAAATTGAAACACCTGTTGGGAATATATTACACACTGGTGATTGGAAGTGTGATCCGGATCCATTAACTGGAGAAAATATGAATTCCAAAAGATTAAAGGAAATTGGTGAAGAAGGTGTTTTGACAATGATATGTGACTCAACAAATGTATTTAGTGCTGGAAGAGCAGGATCTGAACTTGATGTAAGAAAAAATATGCTTAAGATAATGGAAAGATTAAAGAAAAGAATAATTATTACATCTTTCGCATCAAATGTAGCAAGAATGGAGTCAGCCTTTTATTGTGCTGAAAAAACAGGTAGGCAAATTGCTTTGGTCGGCCGTTCAATGCACAGAATTTATAAAGCTGCTAGGCAATGTGGTTACCTGCAAAATGTTATTGAACCACTTGATGTAAGAGACGCAAAAAATATCTCTAGAGAAAAAATTGTTTACTTATGCACTGGAAGCCAAGGAGAGCCAATGGGTGCAATGAACCGTATTTCAAATTACACACATCCGGATGTTTTTGTTGAGAGAGGTGATGCGGTTATATTTTCTTCAAAGATTATTCCAGGTAATGAAAAAAAATTATATAAACTTCATAATCAATTAGTTAAAGAAGGTATAGAAGTAATTTCAGAAGATAGTGAATTTATTCATGTATCAGGACATCCTAATAGAGAAGATTTAAAGGATATGTATGACTGGATAAAGCCAAGATCTGTTATACCTGTTCATGGTGAACATAGACATATGATTGAACACATAAATTTTGCTAGAGAAATGCAAGTCCCATATCCAGTAAGAGTAGAAAATGGTGATATAGTAAGAATTTATCCAGGTGATAAACCTGAAGTCTATGATAAAGCACCGAGTGGAAGACTCTACGTAGATGGTTCAATAAGCGTGGAAGAAGATGCTCAATCTATTAAAGAGCGAAAAAATTTGTCTACTAACGGATTAATAGAGGCAACACTCGTAATAACTCCAAATGGTAATATTCATAACAAACCTTTATTAACTTTTAGAGGTTTGCCAATATACGAAAAAGATGAATTCACATTTAATCTTGAAGAGGAAATTGAAAAAACGGCAAAAACTTTTTCTTTAAATAACAAAAAACAAGAATCAAATTTAATTGATGCGCTTAAAATAACTTGTAGGAAGTATACAAAAGAAAAATTAGGAAAAAGACCTTACACAAATATAAATTTAGTGAGGATTTAATTGAGTATTACAGGCTCAATAGTTGTATATGTCTGCTTGTGGTGGATAGTTTTTTTTGCCATTCTTCCAATAGATGTAAATCGTGAAAAAAAGGGAAATATAGAAGGTGTTGACCCTGGGGCCCCAGAAAATCCAAAAATAACTAAAAAAATAATTTATTGTACTTTAATTACGTCTGGTATTTTTATAGTTATATATCTATTAGTAATTAATGAAATTTTAAATTTACGAAACTTTTTAAATTAATGTTTTTTTCAAAATCATTTATTCCAATTCTAAAAAATAATCCATCTGAAGCTAAAATTAAGTCACATCAATTAATGTTGAGAGTAGGTATGATTAAACAGTCCTCTGCCGGTATTTATTCTTGGTTACCGCTTGGATTTAAAGTCATGAAAAAAATAGAACAAATAGTTCGAGAAGAACAAGACCGCGTCGGTGTTCAAGAAATATTAATGCCCACAATTCAATCATCAGAGATTTGGAAGGAAAGTGGACGATACGAAGATTATGGTGAAGAAATGCTAAGAATTAAGGATCGTCAAAATAGAGAAATGTTATATGGACCAACTAATGAAGAACTTGTGACAGAGATTTTTAGATCTTCATTTAAATCATACAAATCTTTACCTCAATTATTATATCATATTCAATGGAAATTTAGAGATGAGTTAAGGCCAAGATTTGGCATTATGAGATGCAGAGAATTTTATATGAAAGATGCTTACTCTTTTGATTTAACAGATGATGATGCAATATTTTCGTACAATAAATTTTTCCTTTCATATTTAAGAACTTTTAAGAGATTAAATTTATCAGCAATTCCCATGGCCGCTGATACTGGCCCTATCGGTGGAAATTTATCGCATGAATTTATCATCCTTGCTGATACGGGTGAAAGTAAAATTTATACAGATAAAAGAATATTTGATGTAGATAGCTCCAAAACAATTCTTGACAAAGACTCCTTAACTACATTGAGAAAACAATATGAAAAATTTTATTCTGTGACAGATGAAAAATTTAATAATGATGAATTTGAAAAATCTGTTCCACAAGACTTTAGAGTGAATACCAAAGGTATTGAAGTTGGTCACATTTTTTATTTTGGAGACAAATATTCAAAACCAATGAATGCTGCTGTTGATTTCAATGGAAAAAAAGAATTTGTTAAAATGGGATCATATGGAATAGGTGTTTCTAGACTTGTTGGCGCCATAATTGAGGCAAAATATAATGATAAAGATGGTGTAATGAAATGGCCTATGTCAGTAACGCCATATGATTGTGCGATTATACCAATGATAAATAAAAATGATAAATCTAACTTAGAAAAGTCTATTAAAATACATGAATTTCTAAAATCAAATAATATAGAAACAATCATAGATGATACAGACGAAAATATCTCAGCTAAAATCAAAAAATTCAATTTAATTGGAATTCCATATCAATTGATAATTGGAAGCAAATCTGAAGGAAATTTATATGAGTTCAAAGAAGTTGACGGAGAAACTCAAAAGTTAAAAGTTGAAGATATAGCTTCACAAATAATAAAAGCTAAACAAAATTGATTTCACAATTAGAAAAAGAGATTATATTTAGATTTTTAAAAGCTAGAAAAAAAGATGGCTTTTTAAATGTAATCTCTATTTTTTCCTTTATTGGTATTGGCTTAGGAGTAGCTGTACTAATAATTGTTATGTCAGTAATGAATGGTTTTAGAACAGAGTTAATAAATAAAATTGTAGGTTTTAACGCTCATGCTGTTGTAAAACCCTATGACAAGCCTTTAATTCATATAACTGATAAAGATTTAACAAAAGGCATTGTTTCAAATGATGGAGAAGCAGTAATTCTCTCAAAACTAAACACAAAAGGTGTTCTTTTAAAAGGATATTTGAAAGATGATTTTAAGAAACTAGAAATATCAAATAACCAAAAATATTTTGGATCAACAGATTTAAAAAATAATTCAATTTCAATTGGAAAAGATTTAAGCTTTTTGCTTAATATAGATATCGGTGATCAAATAACAATAATGTCACCATCTGGTGTTCAAACAATTGTTGGGTCTTTTCCAAGACAAGACAAATTTGAAGTAATTTCAATTTTTGATAGTGGGATAGGTGAATTTAATGAAAATGTAGCATATATTAATCTTAATACACTAGAAAGTTTTTTCGATAAAAATAAAGATCTAAGATTTACTGAGTACTATTTTAAAGATCCGAAAAATATTGAATATCATAAAAAAAATTTATTAGATTTATTTCCTGGCACATATGTTTACACATGGGCAGATTTAAATGAGTCATTATTTTCAGCTTTAAAAGTCGAGAGGAATGTGATGTTTATAATCTTATCTTTAATAATAATTGTAGCTGCATTCAATATTATTTCTGGTTTAACTATATTAGTTAAAAATAAAACCAGAGATATAGGAATTTTAAAATCTATAGGAGTAACAAATACATCGATTAAAAAAATTTTCTTTTTTGTTGGTTTTATTATTGGTACTTCAGCAACTTTATTTGGAATTTTATTAGGGACTTTATTTTCATACTACATAGAAGATATTAGGAAATTTATTTCTAGTTCTTTCGATTTAATGCTATTTCCAGAAGAAATTTACTTTTTAAGCACCCTTCCATCAGAAATAAATTTATATTCAATTATTTTAATTTCATTATGTTCAATAATAACAACTTCTATTGTATCAATCTATCCAGCTTCTAGAGCGGCAAAATTAGATACAATCCAAACTTTAAAATATGAATAACTTTTTAAAATTAAATAATTTATCAAAGAAGTATGAAAAAAATAAATCTCTTAAAGTTTTAGACAATATAAATTTTAAATTTGAGTCAGGAAAAATATATTCAATTATAGGACCTTCGGGATCTGGTAAATCAACATTATTAAATCTATTGTCATTAATTGACATTCCTTCTTCAGGTTTTATTGAATTTAATAAAAAAAAAATTGATACAAAAAGTTCAATTGTGAATGACCATGTGAGATCAAAAAATATTGGTATAATTTATCAAGAAAAAAATTTATTGCCTGATTTTACAGCACTTGAAAATGTATTACTTCCAAATTTGTTAATTTCTAATAGCAAGCCAAAATCCACAGAATTAGCAAAAAAATTGATTAAAAAATTTAACTTATCCTCAAGATTAAATCATTATCCATCGGAGCTTTCAGGGGGTGAAAATCAAAGAATAGCAATTGCTAGAGCTCTTATAAATGAACCAAACATTATTTTAGCCGATGAACCCACTGGAAGTTTAGATTTTGAAAATGCTAAACAAATATTTCAAATCCTATTTAATCTAAAAGAAAAAAATAGAATTATAATTTATGCAACCCACAATAGATATTTTGCAAATATGGCAGATTGTAAAATTAAAATGATTGGTGGTAAGATGAATATCACTAATGAAAGAATCAGTTAAGAAAACATTTAATCAATTTAAAATACATACTCAATACTCAATTTGTGAAGGCGCAGTTAAAATTGATCAATTAAAAAATTTCTGCAAAGAAAACAAAATTAAATCATTAGGCTTATCTGATACTTATAATCTGTCAGGAGCATTAGAGTTTTCAGAAAATATATCTTCTGTTGGCACACAGCCTATTATAGGTACTCAGATATTATTTAAATATAAAGAGTTCGAGGGTTTAATACCTCTTATAGCTAAAAATAATGATGGATATAAAAATATTATTAAACTCTCATCAAAATCTTATTTAGAAAATGCAGAGACAACTTATCCACATTGTAAATTAGATGATTTATTAAATAATTCCGATGGCATAATAATTTTGACTGGTTCTATTAAATGTTTTTTTGGCTCACTATTTAACAAAGGTTTATTCAGAGAGATTGAAGAAATATTGATTAGGTTAAAAGAAAAATTTAAAGAAAATATTTACATAGAAATTCAAAGACATAATGACTTGAATGAGAAAGATTTTGAAAATTATAATCGAAAAATTTCAGTAAAGTTAGAATTACCAATTATTGCATCTCATGAAGTTTATTATTTAGATAAAGATATGTTTGAAGCTCACGATGCATTAATGTGTATTGGCCAAAAAACTTACGTGAATGATTCAAATAGAATAAAACTTACAAATCAACATTATTTTAAATCATCAGAGGAAATGATTGAAGTTTTTAAAGATTTACCTGAGGCGTTAGAAAATAATTTTAATTTACCGTTTAGATGTTCTTTTAAGCCAAATTTTTCTAAACCCATTTTGCCAAGAATTTCATCCTCTGAAAAAGATCCAAATGAAATGTTGAAACAATTATCTATTGAAGGATTAAAAGATAAATTTAAATTAGTTTTTGATATAGATCTTAATAATATTGAAAAAGACGATAAATATTTAGAATATAAAAAAAGATTAGATCATGAAATTCAAATAATAGTTGAAATGAATTATTCTGGTTATTTCCTAATTGTTTCAGATTATATTAAGTGGGCAAAGCAGAATAAAATACCAGTTGGACCTGGTAGAGGATCTGGTGCAGGTTCTTTAGTTGCTTGGTGTTTATCCATTACTGATATTGATCCAATAAAATTTAATCTTATATTTGAAAGATTTTTGAATCCTGACAGAGTTTCAATGCCTGATTTTGATATAGATTTTTGTGAGGAAAAAAGGGATTTGGTTTTTGAATATTTAACAACAAAATATAAAGATAGTGTAGCTCATATTATTACATTTGGTAAACTTAAGGCAAGAATGGTAATTAGAGATGTCGGTAGAGTTTTAGGTTTACCATATGGTTTTGTAGATAGTATTTGCAAAATGATCCCATTCGATCCTTCAAGACCAATGTCTTTACAAGAGTGTATAAATGTTGAGCCCAGACTACAAAAATTAATTAAAGAGGATAAAAGAGTAGATCGTTTAATTAATTTATCTCTTAAATTAGAGGGTTTAAATCGAAACGTTGCCACTCATGCGGCTGGAGTAGTTATTGCAGATAAAAAGTTAACTGAGACAGTGCCATTATATAAAGATAATTCTGCAGATTTATTACTACCTTCAACACAGTTTGATATGTATTCAGCTGAAAATGCTGGTCTAATAAAATTTGATTTTCTAGGCTTAAAGACATTAACAGTTATAGATAAAGCGCAAAAATTAATAAAAAAAAACAGACCCGAATTTAATATTGAAAAAATCAATTATGAAGACCAAAAAGTATATGAACTATTATCAAGTGGTAAAACAGTAGGCTTATTTCAACTTGAAAGTTCTGGGATGAAAGATGCTCTCTTAAACATGAAACCCAATAGATTGGAAGATATTATTGCTTTAGTAGCTTTATATAGACCAGGTCCAATGAGCAATATTCCAATTTATAATGAATGTAAACATGGAAAAAGAGAACCCGACTATTTACATCCAAAGCTAGAGCAAATATTGAAACCTACATATGGAGTAATTATTTATCAAGAACAGGTAATGCAAATAGCGCAGGTTCTTTCTGGATTTACAGCAGGTGAAGCAGATATTTTAAGAAGAGCAATGGGAAAGAAAAAAAGAGCAGAACTTGAAAAACAAAAGCAAAGATTTGTGGATGGTGCATATAAAAATGGAATTAGCAAAGATATAGCTGCAGGTATATTTTTAAAAATTGAACCCTTTGCAGAATATGGATTTAATAAAAGTCATGCAGCAGCATATGCAGTTATTGCTTATCAAACTGCATTTCTAAAAACTTATTATCCTCATGAATTTTTTGCAGCATCAATGTCAATGGAATTATCTAACCAAAAAAAATTGAGTGAGTTTTATGAAGAACTAAAAAGACTTAAAATTAAAATTATTAGACCTGATGTTAATAAATCTTTTGGTGATTTCTATTCCGATGGTGAAAATTTTTACTATGCATTAGGTGCTATAAAAAATGTTGGATACGAAGCTATTTCAAATATAGTTAAAGAAAGAGTTTCTAATGGAGTATTTAAAAATCTTTCAGATTTTATAAATAGAGTAAATCCAAAGGATATAAATAAATTACAATTAGAAGGTTTAGCTCAAGCAGGATGTTTCGATTCTTTCAATAATAATAGGCAATCATTATTTAACTCAATTCCAAATTTAATATTAAAATCAAAAAATATACATGAAAATAAATTGTTAAATCAAAATAACCTCTTTGAAGAATACGAAACCGATAATAATAATATTCTAGAAAATGTCGATGATTGGGATCTAGATATTAAACTTACTAAAGAGTTTGAAACTTTAGGATTTTATATTTCTGACCATCCATTAAATCAATACAAATCAGTTTATAAACATTATAATATTCTCAACTATAACGATTTTGAAAACAATATTGATATTTTAAGCTCAAATATTGCTTGCACTGTATTAAAAGTACAAGAAAAAAAAACCCAAAAGGGCAGTTCCTATGCGATAGTAAAATTTTCAGATCTATCAAATGTGTTTGAGTTATTCATCTTTTCAGATATTTTTGAAACAAACAGAAAAAATTTATTTGAAGGAAATTCTCTAATGATTACTTTAATAAAAAATTATGTTGATGATGATAAATCTCAAAGAAGAATTAATGTAAAAAAAATGATTTCATTAAAAGAATTGTCAAGTAAACAATTGAAAAATATAACATTTAAATTTAACAATATTGAAGAATTTAAAAAAATAAAAAATCTTAATGTAATAGATGGAAAAACTGATGTTAATATTATTCTAGATAAAGATAATAAAATTCATAAATTTCAGCTCAAAGATAAAAGAAAAGTTAATAATCAGCTATTAAACTCGTTAAATTTGCATGAAAATGTAGTAATTGATTAAAAAAAGGTTGTTTTTTATTATTTTTTTTGTATTTATTTCTCAAATTAACTCGCACACAATTAGTGGTTTTATACCTCCGGTCCCATTAGGGCAATAATTGTGGTGGCACAACCGGGAAAAACTATGAAGATACCTAAGATTTCTATAGAACAATTATTAGAAGCAGGAGTACATCTTGGTCATAAAACACTTAGATGGAACCCTAAAATGAAAAAATATATTTTCGGCAAAAGAGATTCCATTCATATTATTGATTTGACCCAAACTCTTGAATTAACTAACTCAGCATTAGAAAAAGTACACAATACTATTTCTGCTGGTGGCAAATTATTATTTATATCTACGAAAAAGCAGGCATCAGAAGCGGTTGCTCAATTAGCAAAAGATACCGATCAATATTTTGTTAATTATAGGTGGTTGGGTGGAATGTTAACTAACTGGGGAACAATTTCAAATTCAATAAAAAAACTAAATAAAATTAATTCGGATTTATCTTCTGAAAATAGAGGGTTTACTAAAAAAGAACTTCTTAAAATGAGTGTACAAAGAGATAAGTTACAAAGGTCTCTTGGTGGAATTATGGATATGAAAAAAATTCCAGATCTAGTTTTTATTATAGACACAAATTATGAATCACTTGCTATTAAAGAATCTATAAAATTGGGTATACCAATAATAGCAATTTTAGATACTAACTCAAATCCTGACGGTATAGATTTTCCTATTCCTGGAAATGATGATGCGAGAAGATCAATTGATTTATATTGCAGCTTGATGAAAGATACAATTAATGATGCTAAAAAAAATATAAAACAAATAGCAAACAATGAAACATCTTTAGTTGAAAAAACTAAAAAAACAAAAGATGATAAATTGTCAAATAAATCTGAATTAAAAATAAATTAATAAAAAATCATGAGTGATATTGAAAAAGTAAAAAAACTAAGACAATCTACTGGAGCTGGTTTTAAAGATTGCAATTCTGCTTTAAAGGAATCTGATGGAAATCTTGATAAAGCTGCAGAAATTTTGAGAATAAAAGGAATAGCTAAAGCCTCAAAAAAAATGACAAGAGATGCCAAAGAAGGTGTCGTTGTTATAAGTGGAGACTTAAATAAAACTTCGTTAATAGAAATTAATTGTGAGACAGATTTTGTTGCAAAAAACGATGATTTTCTTAAATTTGCAAAGGAAATAAGTGAGCTAAATAATAATTGTTCTTCAAATATGGATAAATTAATTAATTCTATGATGAAAAACAATAAAACTGTAAAAGATAATCTTATATCCTTAATTGCAAAAATTGGTGAAAAAATTACAATAGGAAAAACAAAAACTATAGAAAATGCTAATTCACAAAATTATATTTACCAGCATTCAGTTATAAAAGACAATATATCTAAGTTAGGAGTTGTGGTATCTTTAGAAACAAACGAAAAAAGTGATATTCTCAATTCCTTCGGGAAGCAATTATCTATGCATATTGCAGCGTCAAATCCCTTAGCTTTAAATTCTGAGGAAATACAAAAAGAAATTATAGAAAAGGAAAAAGAATTAATATCAGAAGAGCTAAAAAATTCTGGAAAACCAGATGAAATCGCTGAAAAAATTAGCAAAGGTAAAATTAATAAATTTAAAGAAGAAAATAGTTTGATGACTCAAGATTGGGTAATGGAGCCAAAAAAAAAAGTTAAAGACATAATATCTGAAATAAATGTACCAAATTTAAAAATTAGGGAATTTACAAGAATAAAAATTGGAGAATAATGTTTGATGATAATTCTTACAAATCAAAAATGTCAAAAACTATTGACGTTTTTTCAAAAGAGTTGAATTCCCTTAGAACTGGAAGAGCAAACACTAGTATGCTAGATTTGATTAAGGTAGATGTTTATGGACAAAATATGCCAATTAATCAATTAGGTACTATTACAACTCCAGAACCAAGATCTATAAATATTCAAGTATGGGATATTAATAATGTTAATCTAATAGACTCTGCAATAAAAAAATCAGAATTGGGTTTAAATCCACAAATAGATGGACAGCTTATAAGATTGCCTGTGCCTGATTTAAGTGAGGAAAGGAGATTAGAACTAAAAAAAATAGTTAAATCTATGGGGGAAAAATGCAAAGTTTCAATTAGAAATATTAGAAGAGAGGGTAATGATAACTTAAAAAAACTTTTAAAATCTAAAGATATTTCAGAAGATGATGAGAAAAAATTTGAAAAGATCGTTCAAGGATACACAGATAATAATATTAAATTAATTGATGACAAAGTATTATTAAAAGAAAAAGAAATAATGACAATATGATCCCACCAAAACATGTAGCCATTATTATGGATGGCAATGGTAGATGGGGAATTTTAAAAAAAAAATCAAGAAACTACGGTCATAAAAAGGGTCTAGAGACAGTAGAAGAAATTATATTTGCTTCAAAAAAAAAAAAAATTAAATTTTTAACATTGTTTGTGTTTTCAACTGAAAACTGGAGAAGACCAATAACTGAAATTAATTATTTATTTAAATTACTTGAAAAATACATTGATAAAGAACTTAAAAATTTAAAAGAAAAAAATATTAGAATAAGAGTTGTTGGTAATATTGCACCTTTTCCTAATAATTTAAAAAAAAAAATTAAGAAAGTTGAAAAAATAACAACAAATAATAATGGTATTCAAGTTAATATGGCTTTAAATTATGGATCGAGACAGGAAATAATAAATTCGGTTAACAAATTAATTAAAAAGTCAAAAAAAATAAATCAAAAAAATATTAATGATAATTTACACACAAAGGGTATACCTGATCCAGAAATTTTAATTAGAACTGGTAACACAAATAGAATTAGTAATTTTTTGATGTGGCAATTAGTTTATACAGAAATCTTTTTTGTAAGAAAAATGTGGCCTGATTTTACAAAAAGAGATTTTTTTAAAATTATCAATAAATATAAAAAAATAAAAAGAAATTTTGGAGGCATTGATGA
>CACJRL010000012.1 GCA_902595815.1 uncultured Pelagibacteraceae bacterium | reverse complement strand
TGTAATTATTTAAATTAATTTTAGTCTCATTTGTTTTAAAATTTCCTGAGATTTCAAAATAATTATCAATTTTTTTAATTCTTATTTTTTCTGAAGCAATGAAGAATTTATCAAATGATAATTCAATTTCATTTAGATTTATAACATCCTGATCTACTAAAAAATCAAATTTAACATTTTCAATTTTTGATTGTTTAGGTAATTTTATTTCTGCATCTGTTACTGATCCATTGAGAGTATACTGAATATTTTTGGGACTATTTTTATCAAATATTATATTGGATATTACTTTTACTTTACCTTTTTTAATTTGTTTTAAAATTAAAGTTCTTGCTAAATTAAAGTCATATTCATTTATAAAATCTATAAATTGATCAATATCGTTTTCTTTGGAAATTATTGATATTTCAGAGATTGGGTTTTTATTGCTTATATAATCAAAAATATTTAGATCAAACTTTATATTTTCTAAGTCAATATCTTTTTCATTAATTGCTATTTGAGGGTCCAAGGTAAAAATCTCAAATTCAAAATTAGACAAATTTAATTTAAAATTTACTTGATTTAATTTTAATTTTATCTTTGGATTAATCTCTTTAACTTTTTCATTTATTAAACTATTAAAATTATCTGTCCTAATTCCTGTTGTTGTTAGAAATATTAAAATTGCCACTAAGACAGTTATTATTGAAATTAAAATTATAGAAAATATTTTACGCATTTAATTTATATAGAGAACTTTCTAAAAAATTATCTATTTCTCCATCTAATACTTTTTCAGGACTAGAACTTTCAAAATTAGTTCTATTATCTTTTACCATTTTGTAAGGGTGTAATACATATGATCTAATTTGATGACCCCATCCAATCTCTGACTTTGAATTTTCAAGATTTTCATTTTCTTTTTCTTTTTTTTTTAACTCGTAGTCATAAAGTCTTGCTCTTAACATATTCATGCAAGTTTCTTTATTTTTGTGTTGCGATCTTTCATTTTGACATTGTACCACAATTTTTGTTGGCAGGTGTGTAATTCTTACTGCACTATCTGTTGTGTTGACATGTTGACCTCCTGCGCCACTAGATCTGTATGTATCTATTCTTAAATCTTTTTCTAAAATTTCAACATCAATATTTTCAGATATAACTGGGTATACCCAAACACTGGCAAAACTTGTATGTCTTCTAGCACCAGAGTCAAATGGAGAAATTCTAACAAGTCTATGTATACCTGATTCATTTTTTAATAATCCGTTTATGTAATCTCCACTTATTTTAATTATTGAAGATTTAATGCCAGCTTCATCGCCTTTATGTTCGCTGATAATTTCGATTTTGAAATTTTTTTTGGTTGCCCACTTCATATACATTCTTCTTAACATATCGGCCCAATCTTGACTTTCAGTGCCGCCAGCACCTGCATGAAATTCTAAATAACTATTAAATGTATCATTATCATTTGATAGAAAACATCTTATTTCAATTTGTTTAATTTTATTAAAGAGAATTTTTATATTTGAGGTTGTTTCTTTAATCATTTCATTGTTGTGTTCCTCAATAGCTAAATCATAAATATCAAATAAATCTTTACTTTCATTTGATGTTATCTCGTAATTATTTAATAATTTTTCTAAATTAGTTTTTTCACGTAAAACTTTTTCAGCATTTTTTTTATCCTGCCAAAAATCTGGTTTTTCTATTAAATTTGATAAATTGATTATTTTTTCTGAAATCTTAGTCTTTTCAAAGAAACTCCTTTATTCTTTGATTTATTTTTTCTATTTCTGATTTAATATTTAGTATTTCCTGATCCATTAATAAAATTTTAATATATTTGTTGTATTTAATCTACCATCAAAATTGTTAGATATATTATTTAGTTTATTATCATTATTTTTAAATGACTCGATTATGGCTAACTTGGTTTTAGGATTTGCTTTTTTTCCAGTTTTTGCATCTATGACCATCATATTTATATTGTCTGCAACTTTAAAAGGCCTTGCGTTAAAAGTATTTGCTGTTTTTTTTATGAACTCTTTAAAAACTGGCATTGCTGTTTTTGAACCTGTTTCAAATTTACCTAAACTCCTTGGATTATCATAGCCAATATATACTCCAACCACTAAATTTGATGTAAATCCTATAAACCAAGTATCTGTATTTTTGTTTGTTGTTCCGGTCTTGCCAGCTAACTCAAGTTTTAATTCTCTTAAACCTTTACCAGTTCCTCGATCTATAACACCTTTCAACATAGAGGTAATCTGATAGGCTGTTTGTGGTGAAAAAATCTGTTGATATTTATTTTTAATAATTGGGTTACTAGTTCCATCATATGAAATTAAATCACAATTTTCGCAGAATCTTTTTTCATTATTAAAAATAGTTTTTCCTTCACTGTCTTGAATTCTATCAATTAATATTGGATTAACTAATTTTCCACCATTCAGAAAAGAACAATAAGCGCTTGTGATTTTTAACAAAGTCGTTTCAGCAGAGCCCAAAGATACTGACATAAGTTCATCTGGATTTTCATAAATATTTAATTTTTTTGAAAAATTTATAATTTTGTCTATACCTAATTCTTGAGCTATTCGGACAGTCATTAGATTTCTTGATTTTTCTATGCCTGTTCTTAGTGTTGAAGGTCCGTAGAACTTTTTGCCGTAATTTTCTGGTTTCCACATTTTTAAATCATTTCCTTGATCTAATACTATAGGTGCGTCTAATACTAATGTTGTTGGTGAAAAATTATTTTCTAATGCTAAAGCATATATGAAAGGTTTGAATGCAGATCCAGGCTGACGTTTTGCTTGAGATGCTCTATTAAATTCACTTTGTTTAAAACTAAATCCACCTGACAATGCTAATACTCTTCCACTATATGGATCCATCACAACAATGCCTCCATTAGCTCTTGGAAGTTGTTTTAAACTATACTTTCCATCAGATAATTTCTTGACATAAATTATGTCACCAATTTTGAATAGTTTTTTGAATTCCTTTCGCGTCCAATCAATATCATTAAAATTAATTGTTCCATTATCATCATTTTGTGTTTTGATGACTGTTTCAAATTTGTCAATTCTAGTAACGACAGCCAATTCCCATCCTAAAGATTTTTCTAAATTTAAGTCTTTAAGATCTTTTTTCCAATTTTTGTATTTTTTTATATTTGATAGAGGACCTCTCCATCCTTTTCTCTTATCAAATTCTTGCAAACCATTCCTAAGTGATTGTGTAGCAATTTTTTGTAATTCTAAATCCAAAGGTGTCTTGATGTTAAATCCTTGTTTATATACTTTATCATATCCATATTTATCAATTACATCTTTTCTAACATCTTCTACATAATATCTAGAATCTTCTAGGTAAATTCTTTTTCTCTTTTGTAATTTAATTTTAGAGTTAATTAATTTAGAGTGTTGTTTTTGATCAATGAATCCATTATCTAATAAATTATTTAATACTAAGTTTCTTCTAAATTTTGCTAACTCCTTGTTTTTATATGGATTGTATTTGCTTGGTGCTTTTGGAAGAGCAGCTAGAAGTGCAGCCTCTCCATAATTGAGTTCACTTATTGGTTTATTAAAATATCTTAAACTAGCTGATGCTATACCATAGCTACCCTCACCAAGATAAATTTGATTTAGATAAAGCTCTAGAATTCTTTTTTTTGATAAAACACGCTCAATTCTAAAAGCTAATATTGCTTCCTTTATTTTTCTATCAATACTTACTTCATTAGTTAAAAGAAAGTTTTTTGCTACTTGCTGGGTAATAGTAGAGGCACCTTCTAATCTTTTTGAGTAAAGTAGATTAAATATGTTATTTTTAATTGCTCTTACTACTCCTTTGGCATCTACCCCTGGATGGTCAAAAAAGTTTTTATCCTCCGCAGATAAAAAAGCATTTATCACGGTTTGAGATATAGCAGAATATGGAACAAAAATTCTTTTTTCAGATGAAAAATCGCTTACTAACACTCCGTTTCCTGAATATAACTTGCTTGATACAGGGGGTTTATAATTTTTAAGATATTTGTAATCAGGCAATTTATTGGAATAAGTCCAAAGAATAGATATTATTGATAATAACATTAGAAGAGATGACAATAATCCAAATATTAGTAATCTTTTAAAGAACTTTTGCATTTTAGTTTAAATATCTTGTGAATTTGTTATTCTTAAGGCACAGAATTTATTAAATTAACTTATGAAAAAATCAGCAATATTATGTCAAAAAATTTATATATCGATGCATCGCATCCTAATGAAACTAGAGTTGTTCTTAAAAGTAATAATCATATCGAAGACTATGAATATGAAAGTATAAACAACACTTTAATTAAGAATAATATTTATCTCGGAAAAGTAAGTAGAATTGAACCTTCTTTACAAGCAGCGTTTGTTGACTTTGGAAGAGAAAGACATGGTTTTCTATCTTTTAATGATATCCAGTCTGATTATTATCAGCTACCTTTAAGCGATTTAGAAAAAATAAAACAAGAAGAAGAGAGGGTTCGAGAGGAACTTTCAAAACAAAGTGAAAACATAGAAGATAAAATTCTTGAAGGTAAAGAGGAAATTAAAATTGATGATCCTGTTGAAAAAAAAGAGGACGATGAAAAAGATAAAATAAATACTCAAAAAAAATTTCCATCAAAAAGATACAAAATCCAAGAAGTAATAAAACCAAATCAAGTAATTTTGGTTCAAGTGTTAAAAGATGAAAGGGGTTTAAAAGGAGCAGCGCTTAGTACTTTTATTTCCATTGCTGGAAAATATATAGTCTTAATGCCTAACACAGCCAAAGGTGGAGGAATTTCTAGAAAAATATTTAATCCAGGAGAAAGAAAAAAAATTAGAAATATATTAAATGAAATAACTATTCCAAAAGAGATGGGAATTATAGTTAGAACAGCAGGATCAAACAAAACAAAAAATGAAATCGAGAATGATTTAAAAAATTTAATTAAAGTTTGGGATCAAATAAAAGATAACGCATTAAATTCAATTGCCCCATCTTTAATTCATCAAGAAAGTGATATTATAAAAAGATGTATAAGAGACATGTACGATGATGATACTCAAAATATATATGTTGAAGGAAATGAAGGATATCAAAAAACAAAAAATTATTTGAAATTAATGATGCCAAATCAATTAAAAAAAGTTAAAAAATACAGAGATAAAGTACCCCTTTTTTATAAAGAAAATATAGAAAAAAAATTATTTGAAATTTTTGAGACAGAAGTAAAACTGACTTCAGGTGGATATTTAGTAATAAACCCAACTGAGGCACTAGTATCAATAGATGTAAACTCAGGAAAATCAATAAAACAAAAAAATGTTGAAAGCACTGCTTTTGATACAAATATTGAAGCAGCAGAAGAAATTGCAAGACAAATAAAAATAAGAGATTTATCTGGATTAATAATAATTGATTTTATTGATATGCTTAACTTTAATAATAGAAGACAAGTAGAGAGAAAATTAAAAGAGAAATGTAGAAATGATAGAGCAAGAATTCAAATTGGTAGAATAAGTAATTTTGGATTACTAGAAATGTCAAGACAGAGACTGAGGGAAAGCAATGTTAAATGGCATATGAAATTAACAGATGAAACCTTTGTATTGAAAATACTCAAATTAATTGAAATAAAATCATTAGAACATAATGCAAAATTAGTAGAATTAACTATTAACGATAAAATTGAAAAACATATTACTGATCACTATGACGAAGTAGTTAAATACTTTGAAAAAAAATATAAAGCTAAAATTGATTTAAACACAAATAATGATTTAAATTTAGAAGACTATATAATTGAGTTCAAATCAAAAACAAAGAAAGTATTAGATAAAATTGAAAAAGTTGAGAAACTTGAAGCTTTAAAAATTGAAAACAAAAAAGATGATAATATTGCTAAAAATAAAGAGAGAAAGATATTTAAAAAAAGGAAGTTCAGAAAAAAATTTTACAAGAAAAAAACTAAATAATTCCTTTAGTTGTAGTTGATGCAGATCCAAATAAATTTGGATTAATTCTTCCAGACAAATATGATTTTCTTCCAGAAATTACTGCAAGCTTCATAGCTTCTGCCATTTGAGATGGATTTTTAGCTTTTGCAATTGCAGTATTTATTAAAACACCATCACATCCTAACTCCATTGCAATACTAGCATCAGAAGCTTGTCCAATTCCAGCATCAATAATTAAAGGTAATTTTGTTTGTTTTCTAATAATTTTAATATTAACTTTATTTTGTATTCCAAGACCTGAACCAATTGGAGCAGCAAGAGGCATAATTGCAACAGCACCTGCATTTTCCAATCTTTTTGCCATTAATGGATCATCATTGCAATAAACCATTACTTTAAAACCCTCTTTTGTTAATAATTCAGTAGATCTTAATGTTTCTATCATTTCTGGAAAAAGATTTTTTTTGTCTCCCAAAACTTCTAATTTTACTAATTTCCATCCACCTATTTCTCTTGCTAATCTTAAAGTTCTAATTGCATCTTCTGCCGTAAAGCATCCGGCCGTGTTAGGCAAATATGTTATTTTTTTTGGATCTATATAATCCATTAATCTAGCTTTATTCTTATTAGATATGTTTACTCTTCTGACTGCAACTGTCACTATGTCTGCACCAGAAGTCTTAATAGCTTTAGCACATTCACTGAAGCTTTTATATTTTCCAGTTCCAACTATCAAGCGAGATTTAAAAATCTTATTTGCTATCTTAAATCTTTTGTCAATCATTATCCGCCACCGATAAAATGAACAATTTCTATTTTATCACCTTTCTTTAATTGAATTTTAGAAATTCTATTTTTGTCTATAATTTTTTTGTTTAGTTCTATAGCTATTTTATTTAATGGCATTTTTAATTTTGTAATCAAGCTCTTAAGTGTAAATTTAGGAATTATTTGCATTTGCTTGCCATTTACAGTTATTTTTATTTTATTTTTAATATTCATATATTATAAAGAATTCGTGAGTAAAATATTAATCATTAATGGTCCTAATCTTAATCTAATAGGTGAAAGAGAACAATCACAATATGGTAGCAAAGATTATAAATTCCTAGAGGATATTTGTGAGAAAAAATCTAAAGAATTAAATTTAACTCTTGAAATGAAACAATCAAATGTTGAAGGAGAAATCGTAGATATTATTCAAAGTGCCAGAAACGAATTCGATGGAATTATAATTAATGCAGGTGGATATAGCCACACATCAGTTGCAATTAGAGATGCACTAGATATATTTAAAGGCAAGATAATTGAACTTCATATATCAAATATATATAAAAGAGAGGAATTTCGTCATAAATCTATAATAAGTGGTGTTGTTACAGGAATAATTTGTGGATTAGGAATAAATGGATATATTTTAGCCATAAATTCTATGCATGAGATGTTAAATGAAAATAAATAAAAATATAATCAAGGAGCTTACAGAATACTTAAATGAATTTAATCTTACAGAGATAGAATACACTGAAAAAGATATAAAAGTTAAAGTATCAAAATCTTCTGGATCAAATTTAGCATCAATTAAAGAAATAAAATCAGAAATAAAAACAGAAAATATTAAAATAGATAATGTTAATGGGACTGAAGTTCCATCGCCTATTATAGGAACAGCTTATTTAGCACCAGAACCTGGTGGTAAAAAGTTTGTAGAAGTCGGTAAAAAAATTAACAAAGGTGATACAATAATGATTGTTGAAGCTATGAAAACAATGAATCACGTACCATCTCCAATAGCAGGCACTGTAAAAAAAATTTGTGTCGAAGATGGTCAACCTGTTGAATATGGACATACGATAGCGATAATTGAGTAATAATGTTCAAAAAAATTCTTGTTGCAAATAGAGGTGAGATAGCTGTTAGAGTTATAAGAGCCTGTAAAGAATGGGGTATACAAACAGTTGCCATTCATTCTGATGTTGATAGAAATAGTATGCACGTTAGATTAGCTGACGAAAGTATATGTGTAGGTCCACACCAAGCAGCAAATAGTTATTTAAACATTCCTGCTATAATGTCAGCTATTGAATTGACAAATTCTGAAGCTGTTCATCCGGGATATGGTTTTTTATCTGAAAATTATGAATTTGCAAAAATTCTTGAACAAAACAAAATTAAATTTATTGGTCCATCGTCTTCATTAATTAAAATGATGGGTGATAAAATTGAAGCAAAAAAAATTGCAAAAAAATATGGTCTTCCAGTAATTGAAGGATCTGATGGGGGTGTATCTGATTTTGATGAAGCAAAAAAAATATGTAAAGAAATTGGGTATCCAGTACTGATAAAAGCAGCTGGTGGTGGTGGTGGAAAAGGTATGAAAGTTGTTACAAAAGAAGATGAGTTTGAAAACTTATTTTTGACTGCAAAAACTGAGGCAAAAAAATTTTTTGGTAATGATGAGGTATATATTGAAAAATTTTTTCAAAATCCAAGACATATCGAAGTTCAAGTATTATCTGGTAAAAATAGAACTGTACATCTTCATGAAAGAGATTGTTCTATACAAAGAAGACATCAAAAACTAATTGAAGAAACTCCCAGTCCTTTACTAAATGATCAGATAAGAAAAGATCTTTTTGAAAAAACTGTCAAAATGGTAAGTCAAATTGGATATGAAGGAGCCGGTACAGTAGAATTTATTTTTGAAGATGGAAAATTTTATTTTTTAGAAATGAATACAAGAATACAGGTTGAACATCCAGTAACGGAAGTAGTAACAGGAATTGATTTAATAAAAGAACAGATCTGGATTGCGTATGATGGCAATACTGCATTAAACCAGGAAGATATTAAGCCAAGAGGTCATGCAATTGAATGCAGAATAAATGCTGAAGACGTGTCAAAAAATTTTCAGCCTTCACCAGGAGAAATTACCATGTGTCATCAACCTTCAGGTTTTAGAACAAGGGTGGATGGAGCTATATTTCAAGGCTACAAAGTAACTCCATATTATGACAGCATGATTTGTAAAGTAATATGTCATGGAAGGAATAGAACTGAAGCAATTCAAAGAATGCGAAGATCCCTTGATGAATTTGTTATAGAGGGCATTAAAACAACGATAGACTTACATAAAATACTTTTAAATCACAAAAAATTTTTAGATTCAGATTTTAATGTGAGTTGGCTTGATAAAGAAAAATTACTCTAAGAATAACATTTTTTTAACCAAATATCATACACAGGGTGATCAAAAGGTCTTATTGATGGAGACGAAGCGAATGTCCAATCATTAAAAATGTACACCTTGTTGTCATCTTTGTTTACTGTATCTCTTACTTGCATGTATGCTGTGACTTCCGGATCATCATCAAATTTTGAATTATTACATTTAAGAATGTTTATAGATAAATTTTTAAATTTATATTCCTTTCCAACCTCAATCTCTATAATGTCACTCTGAGAGTTTACTTTGTCTAATATTGTTAAAACAGCATAATTTTCTGTTCGTGTATTATTTTCACTTAAAGAATTGATCATTAACAAATAATAAGAAAAAAAAACAAGTATAAAAACTTTAACTTTTCCAAGAAGTATATTTTTTATTTGAAGCATTTTTACTTTTGTTTTTTTTTGGATGATAGGAATTTTCTGTTCCTGTTTGATTTGGCATATGCTCTTTTTGCCAACTATATTTGTCTAATTCGTGACTGTTTTCAATTTTATTTCCTGTATGATGCATCCAAGAATACCATTCGCTTGGTATTTTTGATGCTTCAACTTCCCCGTTGTAAATAACCCATCTTTTTCCTGACTTGCTCTCGTAATATTTGTTACCTGAATTATCTTCGCCAACTAATTTTCCAAATAAAATTGTATTTAGTCTTGTGCCAAATGTTTGTTTGTTCCACCAAGTAAAAATTTCTTTAATCATTTTATTCAAATTATTTTCAATTTATAATTGTAAATTTACAATTAGACTATAATCGAAAAATGTATATATATAAATCTTACCAAGATTCAATTTACAAATAGGATTAAAATGGCAAAATACTTAGTAGAAACATATTATACGTGTAGCTTTAAAGTATCTCATTATTTAGATGATATAAATGAGGAAAATCTTAACAATTTAGAGAAAAATGACGATGGAAAATTCGAAATTATTGATGTCAAATTAGATAATAGAAAAACAAAAAACCTTCAAGATACTAAAAGTAGTAAAGTCGAAATTGTTTCACAACCAATTAGTAATAAAGATATTAAAAGTAGTAATAAATCCAAACTAATTGATGAGAATTTTAAAAAAAATATAACTGAAAATATAGGTAAAAGATTTAGTATGCCTGATAGAAGAAAAGGTTATATCCAAAAAGCCTCAATAGGTGACCATAAAGTATATTTGCATACAGGTGAATATGAAGATGGTAAAATAGGAGAAATTTTTATCGATACCAGTAAAGAAGGTGAGTTAGTAAAGGCTCTAATGAATAATTTTGCAATAGCAATATCATTAGGTCTTCAATATGGAGTTCCACTAGATGAATTTGTAAATGCATATTTAGACACAAAATTTGAACCCTCTGGTAAAGTTTATGGAAATGATCGAATAATGAGTGCAAGTTCAATATTAGATTATATTTTTAGAGAGCTAGCGATATCCTATTTAAATAGAGAAGATTTAGCTCACACTCCATCTATAGCTGGTAATTCTGACACTAGTGATACTCAAGAAAGCGAAGATCAGAATCAATTAATCAAGCTTGTAAAAGATATTACAAGTAAAGGATTTGTTAGAAACGATTATAAAAAGAAACTGGTGGATTTATCAGATATTAGAATAAATCTTAAAGGAAAAAAATAGTTACTTTTTTCTTTTTAAAATATAAAGTTCTTTTAGTTGATTTTCGTCTACTTCAGATGGCGCATTCATCATTAAATCTTGTGCGTTTTGGTTCATTGGAAACATAGTCACCTCTCTAATATTTTTTTCTTCTGCTAGCAACATCACGATTCTATCTATTCCGGGAGCAATGCCCCCATGGGGAGGTGCCCCATAGCTTAAAGCATTAATCATACCACTAAATTTTTCATTCACTGTTTCCTCAGAGTAACCAGCAATTTTGAATAATTTATACATTAAATCAGGTTTATGGTTCCTGATAGCTCCTGAAGATAATTCAATACCATTACACACAATATCGTATTGAAAAGCTTTTAGTTTCAGGGGCTCTGAAAGATCTAAATTATCAATATCACCTTGCGGCATTGAAAATGGGTTGTGGCTAAATTCGATCTTTTTAGTATTTTCATCTATTTCAAACATTGGATAGTCCACTACCCAACAAAATGAGAAAACATTTTCATCAATTAAATTCAACTCATTTGCTATTTTATTTCTCGCATTACTTAATAATTTCTCAACTTCAGATTTATTTCCGCAAGACATAAATATTGTATCACCTACTTCAGCATTCATTTTTGTCATTATCTCTTTGATAGTCTCTTCAGAAAAAAATTTTCCCACAGGTCCTTTGGCGCTCAATTTTTCAGAATTTTCTATAGAAAAATATGCAAGACCAGATGATCCTTCATCTTTTGCCCATTTATCAATTCCGTCAAAAAAACTTCTTGGTTTTTGAGATGTATTTTTTGTAACTATTCCTCTAACTATCGATCCTTTACTTACTAATTTTTTAAATATTTCAAAGTTAACATCGTCTCTTTTAAAAATCTCAGTAATATCAGCAATTTCCAAAGGATTTCTCAAATCTGGTTTGTCAGAACCGTATTTAAGCATAGCCGTATCAAAAGGAATTCTGGGAAATTTTTCATGGAGTAACTTTTTAGAGGAAAATTTTTTGAATAAATTTACAAATAACTCCTCAACTATTTTGAATACATCCTCTTGTTCTACAAAAGACATTTCCAAGTCAAGTTGATAAAACTCACCTGGACTCCTGTCCGCTCTAGCGTCCTCATCTCTAAAACACGGCGCAATTTGAAAATATTTATCAAAACCAGATACCATGATTAATTGTTTAAATTGTTGTGGCGCTTGAGGTAGTGCGTAAAATTTACCAGGATTTAGTCTGCTTGGTACTAAAAAGTCTCTAGCACCCTCTGGGCTAGATGAAGTTAATATAGGTGTTTGATATTCTAGAAAACCATATTTTTGCATTTCAGTTCTAATAAATGAAATAATTTTGGATCTTAAAATAATATTATTATGAATCTTATTTCTCCTTAAATCTAAGAATCTATACTTTAATCTAATTTCTTCAGAATATTCTTGATCTGAAAAAACAGGCAGTGGTAATTCCTTAGTTCTTGCAAGTATTTTAAATTTTTCAATTCCTACCTCTATTTCTCCAGTATTTAAATTTTTATTAATTGTATCTTTTTCTCTAGCTAAAACTTTACCTTCAACTTGTAGTACAGTTTCTAATGGAAGTTTTTCTATTTCTTTAAATATTTTTTTACCCTCATCAATTACACATTGAGTTAGTCCATAGTGATCTCTTAAGTCTAAAAATAATAGATTTCCATGATCTCTTTTTTTATTTATCCAGCCTGATAACTTTATTGTTTGATCTTTGTTATTTAAAGTTAGTTCTCCGCAAGTGTGTGTCCTATATTTACTCAATTTATTATCTCTTTTATTATTTTAAAGTTAATAGATTTCTTTTTCTTTAAACTCAATTCATCAATCTTATATATAAATTCATGCATTTTACTATACGATCTCGCAATTCTTTTTATAATATAATCTATAATTTTGTTATCCAATTTAATTTGTCTATCGGAGAAGCTTTTTAAAATTATTGCATAAATCAACTCATCATCTGGTTGTTCAATTGTAGCGATAATGCAGTTCTTTAATCTTGATAATAAATCTGGGAGTGTGAATTTCATTGTATCTATTGGTTTTTTTGACGAGATTAATAAATATTTATTATCTTGTTCGACTAAATTGAATATAGAATAAAGAAGTTTTTCGTCAAAACTTTCTTCTAGGTCTTCAATTATTATGCTGTTTGAAAGTTTAATTTTTTTTAAAATCTTATCTTCGATATTGTCGCTATATAAATATAAAGCGTTACTTTTTTTTTTAAATATGTTTGATAAATGTGTTTTGCCAGAATATTTTTCTCCGGCTAAGTTAACAATTTTTTTTTCCCATTTAGGCCAGGCCTCTATAATATTTTTTGCAAAATAATTACTTTTAGACACATAGTAATCATTTTCATCAAAACTTTCAGTAATTCCAAAGTCTAAGAGTTTTT
>CACJRL010000011.1 GCA_902595815.1 uncultured Pelagibacteraceae bacterium | reverse complement strand
AAAATTTTAGGATATCACGATGCTTATGCTTCCGGAGTAATTCACGCAATTGCCGGAGGTTTTGCCTTAGGTGTTCTAATTGTTTTAGGACCAAGAATTGGAAAATTTTCAACTAGCGGAGAACCAAGAAACATTGGACCAAGAAATCCTTGGTTAGTGACTGTTGGATTATTTTTAATCTATACAGGTTTTTGGGGCTTTTACGCAGCATGTAATGTTCCGATTTATGATCTTGGACCTGAATATGGTATGGAAGGTGTAACTTTCTTTACTGCAACGAACATCTACCTAACTCCAACCACACTTAGTGGAATAACGATGAACTTTTTAATGTCGTTATCTGGAGGGTTGTTAGCAGGATATGTGGTATCAAAGGGAGATCCTTTCTGGACTTATTCATCAGGACTTGCGGGAATAATATGTGCATCTGCAGGTAATGATTTATATCATCCAATACAATCAATGATAATCGGTATGATCGGAGTAGTTATAGCTTACAAAATGCATTACTGGGTCGAGAAAAAATATAAAATCGACGATGCGGTTGGAGCAGTAGCTGTTCATGGTTATGCTGGATTTGTTGGTCTTGTAATATGTGGTTTTGTTTTAAATGGTTATCCTTCATCTGGATACAGTGTTGGAGCTATGTGGGATGGAACTAATTATGCAGCAATTAATCCTCTTGGAATGTTTATCGGTGCAATAATAATGTTTTTTGTACTAGGTATGCTTCCTGGATATATAATTGCAAAAGTTCTTCACGGAATGGGTAAATTAAGAATACCAAGAGAAGTAGAGCTTGCAGGACTTGACTATACAATTATGGAAGAGGCTAAGGAAGACGAAAAAGCTGTAGTCTCAGCCAGTAGATAAAGGAGGTATGTAAATGGCAACAGTATCAAATTGGATAGATCATTTAAGTGCCTCTGAGGTACAAGGATCTGTCTATCCAGGTGTTGGTTCTGAAGGAGTGCTAGTTATAATAGCAATTCTTATTTGGGTTGGCTGGCATGTTATTTCATCTAAACAAGAAGATGGTAAGATGAATGCAATTGTCAGAAAAAAACCAAGTGCTAACGACTGGAAAAGCAATATAACAGACGGTTAAAACTTTTAAGAGGGCGCATGAAATACTGTGCCCTCTTTTTTTTAATGCAAAATTCTGAAGAAAATAATCAAAACGAAAATAAAACTCCTAGCAAAATGGCACGTCTTGCATGGCCAAAAGCAAAGTATGGAGTAATTATAGCGATATTAATTATTATTGGTGTAAATTTAATTTATTACAAAGATTTCTTTTTATCATTTTTTAAATAATTGTGTTACGTTATTAGATGGCAAAAAATTTATTTAAAATTTCAAAACAAAAAAAAATTAAATATTTTTTGATAAGTTTTGTAGATTTATTTGGTGTCTTAAGATCAAAATTGGTTCCTGCTCATGCAATAAAAGATATGCAAGTAAATGGTGCTGGATTTGCTGGATTTGCAGCTTGGCTAGATATGACACCAGCTGATTCTGATATGTTTGCAATACCTGATCCTGACAGTTTAATTCAACTACCATGGAATAAAGAAGTTGGTTGGTTGGCTTCGGATTTATGGATGAATGGTAAACCAGTCGATGCCTCACCAAGAGTGATGTTAAAAAAACAAATAAAAAAATTATCTGAATTGGGATATAGCATGAAGTCAGGTGTGGAGTGTGAGTATTTTTTGATTTCTCCTGATGGGAACACAATTGCAGATAATAAAGATACTCAATCTAAACCTTGTTATGACCAGTCTTCCTTAATGAGAAGATATGAGCTTATAAAAGAAATATGTGATTGTATGATTGAAATGGGATGGGGTCCTTATCAAAATGACCACGAAGATGCTAATGGGCAATTTGAAATGAATTGGGATTATTCAGATTGTCTAAAAACTGCTGATAGACACACTTTTTTTAAATTTATGGTTAAAACTATTGCAGAAAAGCATGATTTAAGAGCAACATTTATGCCAAAACCTTTTGAAAATTTAACTGGTAACGGATGTCATGCACATATTTCTTTATGGAAAGGGAAGAAAAATATCTTTCTTGATAAACAAGATAAACTTGGGCTAAGCAAGACTGCTTATAACTTTTTAGGAGGCATCATGAGACATGCTTCATCCTTATCCACTTTTTTTAATCCAACAATAAATAGTTACAGACGAATAAATGCTGCACCGACAAAATCTGGTGCCACATGGTCTCCAAGCAGTATATCATATACAGGAAATAACCGTACACATATGATAAGGGTTCCTGATCCGGGAAGATTTGAATTAAGACTTATGGATGGATCCGCAAATCCTTATTTACTTCAAGCTAGTGTATTAGCTGCAGGAATAGAGGGATTAAGTAAAAAAATTAATCCTGGCAAGCCTCTTTTTTGTAATATGTATGAGGATTATAAAAAATATCCAAATCTTTCTAAATTACCAAATGAACTAAAAGATTCTCTTGATAAAATTGAAAATAATAAAGAAATGAATAAAGCATTTGGAAAAGAAGTAATTAAAAGTTACGTCAAGTTAAGGACTTCGGAATTAAAAGATTTTAATGATAACGAAAAATTTGATAAGTCCAAACCAATTACAAAATGGGAAAGACAGAATACTCTAGACTGTTAATGTGAAAAGCTTTGATAGTTATAGAAAATGGAAATATACAAAATTTTTATTATAGTTTTAATCGAAACTATATTTTAAATATTATTTCGTCAAAAATAATCACTGATGCTTTTAATTCTATATCTAAGTGGAAAAACTATAAAAAAACACCATTATTAAAATTAGAGAAACTAAACAAAAATTTAAAACTTAATAATATTTTTTACAAAGATGAGTCGAAAAGATTTCATTTAAAATCATTTAAAGCTTTAGGTGGAGCATATGCCGTAGAAAAAATATCTAAAAAGAAAAAAAATATAATAATATCATCTGCAACAGCTGGAAATCATGGTAGATCAGTTGCTTGGGGTGCTCAAAGATTGGGTTTACAATGTAAAATTTTTGTTAGTCAATATGTAAGTGAAGAGAGAGTAAAAGAAATTGAAAAATTTGGAGCCGATGTAATTCGAGTAAAAGGTAATTACGAAAATTCATTAAACGAGTGTAAAAAATTATCAAAAAAGAATAATTGGAATATTGTTCAAGATGTATCTACGAAGAATTATATTTATGTTCCTTTGTTAACTATGGCTGGTTACTCAATTATGATTAAAGAAATTTCAAAACAAACTAAGCATTATATTACACATATATTCCTTCAAGCTGGGGTTGGTGGCATGGCTGCAGGTGTAGTTGCAGGAGTTGCGAAATATTTTAAGAGAATTCCTAAAATAATAATAGTTGAACCTGATGGAGCTGATTGTGTACTTCAAAGCATAAAAAGCAAAAGATTAAAAAAAATTAAAATAAAAAAAGAAAGTATTATGGGTGGTATGTCATGCAATGAAATGTCTCTCATACCTTGGAATGTATTAAAAAAGGCTAGTGATTGTTGTGTCACTGTAAATGACTCAAAAGTTCCTAAAACTGTTGCAATGCTTAAAGACAAGAAACTGAGTAAAAGATCAATAATAGGTGGTGAATGTGCTACACCAGGAATTATCAGTCTTATTAGTCTCAGTAATAATCCTAAAACAAAGAAATTAATAAATCTTAACGAAAAATCTAACGTTTTAGTTATTGGATGCGAAGGTAATGCAGATGTAAAACTTTACAAACAATTGCTATCTAAAGGCAGAAAGTAAATTATATGTCAAAAAAAGCTGTTGTTTGGTTAAGAGACGATTTTAGAATAAAAAATAATTCTGCGTTATCTTATGCAACAAATAATTACGATACTGTCACAGCATTATATATTTATAACAAGGAAAATTTCGATGATGTTAGAGAAGCACAAAAATGGTGGGTAAGTAAATCTTTAATTAATTTTAAAAATGAGTTAATTAAATATAATATTGAATTAGAATTAGTATTTTCTGATGAGATAACTTTTTTTAGTAAAATCAAAGATAAACAAGAAATTTCTGTATTTTGGAATAAAATATATGAGCCATCTCAATTAAAGTTAGATAATGATCTCATTAAAATATTTGAAAAAAACAAAATAATTTCAAAATGCTTCAAAGGAAATGTTCTTAATGAATATAATAATGTTACAAAAGATGATGGAAGCCCTTATAAAGTTTATAGTCCATTTTGGAGAGTTGGTGAGCAAATTTACTTAGATAGTATCCCAAACAAATCATTAAACGTAAAAAAAGTTAAGAGCAAAATAAAATTATTCAAAAATAATAATGTTCCAGATCAAATTTTACCAAAGAAAAATTGGTATAAAAAATTTGAAAAATATTGGGACCCAACAGAAAAACAATCTGAAAAATATTTAAATGAGTTTGTTGAAAATAGAATGTTGAAATATGGAGTTGATAGAGATTATCCAGCTATAAATGGTTCATCAAAACTTTCGCCATTCATTAGAAATGGACAAATACATGTAAGTAATATTTGGGACAAATGTTATAAATATAAATCAAAAAATATTAGTGTTAAGAAATATCTAAATGAATTAGGCTGGAGAGAATTTTCACATAGTTTAATTAATTATTTCCCTGAAATGCTAAAAGGTAATTTAAGAAAAGAATTTAATAAATTTCCATGGGATAAAAATGCAAAAAATTTAAAAGCTTGGAAAAATGGTATGACTGGATACCCAATTGTTGATGCTGGGATGAGACAACTTTATGAAACAGGTTGGATGCATAATAGAATTAGAATGGTAGTTGGTTCTTTTCTTGTAAAACATTTAAGAATTAATTGGAAAGAAGGTGAAAAATATTTTAGAAATTGTTTGTTAGATTTTAATGAAGCAAACAATGTTGCACAATGGCAATGGGTTGCTGGCTGTGGTGCAGATGCAGCCCCTTATTTTAGAATTTTTAATCCTATATTGCAGGGTGAAAAATTTGATAAACAAGGTTTGTATGTAAAAAAATGGGTACCTGAATTAGAGAGAGTTCCAAGTAAATTTATACATAAACCATGGGAAATGGAAACAAAATATCAAGAAGCTATAAAAACTAAAATTGGTTCTGATTACCCTTCTCCAATAGTTGTGCATGAAGAAGCTAGAAATGCGGCTCTCAAAGCATTTCAAACTTTAAAAAATTAATTAATCTCCAATAAAATGATGAATAATCAGCCTTTTTGTAGAAGCTAACCTATGTTCAAAAAGGTAAATTCCTTGCCAAGTTCCTAACAAAAGTTGTTTGTTTTTTATACTGAGGGATATTTGATTGTTAGTTAAAGCTGACTTTATATGAGCTGGCATATCGTCCTTACCTTCTATTGTATGAATATATAATTCATTATCCATTGGAGCAATTTTATCAAAATAATTAATTAAATCTGATTGAACATCAGGATCAGCATTTTCTTGAACAATTAAAGATGCACTAGTGTGTTGTATGGTTAAATTTAAAATACCATTATTAAAATTATTTTTATTTATCCAGTCTATAGTTTGATCGGTAAATTCATATAATTTTTGACCATTTGTTTTAAGTTCAAGATTAAAAAATTCTTGTCTCATAAATGCTTTTTAGATGTTAGTTCATATAATCGGCTAATAGTACGCTTAAAAGGTTTTTCCAATAATCTTGATGATGTGAGTTTATCAATATCTAGTTCTGCACTAATTGCCATAGGTATATTTTGATCATACACGATATCTAAAAAGGTAATAAATCTTTGTTGTTGATTTGAATTTAAATCATTAAACGCTGGTACATTTTCCATAACTATAAAAAAACAATTTTTTACTATTTTAATATAATCTTCTGATCCTAAATTTTTATCACACACTTCTTTAAAAGTTAATCGAATAATTCCATCATAAAAATTTTTTAAAATAAATTTTCTTCCTTTAATGTTTAAAATTTTTTCTTTTAGAACCTTATCTTTAGTCATCACTCTAAATAATTTGTTTATTTTAAAATTATTTTCTTGATTTAAAGGTGAGTAATATCTTTGAGTTTTATTGCCTTTGGACTTTCTATAATCATCATCTATATTTAATTGATATTCAAATGATTGTTTTTGCATTATTTTTATAAAAGGTTTGAATTGATCTCTTTGCAATCCATCTTTATACAAATTTTCGATTTTTATATTAGAAGTTACAATAATTTTTAAATCCTCTTTAAATATTTCATCAAATAATTTTCCAAGTATCATTGCATCTACTATATTTGTAACTTGAAACTCATCAAAATATATTAATTTTGCTTTCGATTTTAATTTTTTAACAAATTTACTTATTTTATTTTCATCATTTTTACCTTTGGATTGGTGTACAAAATCATGAAAGCTAAGCATAAATTCATTGAAGTGAAGTTTTAATTTTTTACCCTCAACTAAGTTGAAAAAAAAATCCAATATCATGGTTTTACCCACACCAACATCTCCATAAAGATAAAAGCCTTTTTTATAATTTTTTTTTGATAAAATTTTTGAGATAAATGATTTGTAGTTTAATTTATAATATTCTTCTAATATTTTTATGAGTTTTATCTGATGCGAATTAACGTCTAAATTTTTTTTTTTGCAGTAAAGTTTAAATTCTTTAACAAAACTTTTTTGCATTAATTCTTTTTTGAATTAAAATCGATACCATATTCTGATCTTGGTCCTTTTCTTAATCCAAAAGGTCCAGAGATAAAAATTGTCATTGGCCTTGTTCCTGGCTCAAGGTCTACTCTATGATATGCATTGGCTGATCTAAATCCAATATATCCAGGTTTTCTCCAGAACTTGCCTTTTTTAGTAGTTTCCCAATAACCACCTTTCAAAATTATTGTAATATAAGGGAATAGATGATTATGAACTCCATCTCCATGATCATCATCCAACATTTCATGAATTAATATATTAAATGGAAACCATTTTGGTCTGTTCCTAAATAATAAATAATATCTATTCATCCATGGTTTAGCTTCATTAAATTTTGGATGAGATGGCCCCCTATCTAGAACTACCTTTTTTCTTCCAATTTTTTCTAAAAATTTTAATAACATTAATTTGATTTTATAATTCCATTATTTTTAATTAAAAAAATATTAGCATTATTAATAAATGGTCTCGAGATTTTTTCGCTATTAAATTTAATTACATTTTCAGTTTCAGAATTAGTTAAATTTATAATCAAAATTCTTCCATTATCAGTCGACAAATATATTTTATTTTTAGCAATCACAAAACCTACTGGTTTAACTTCTTTTCTTTTTTTAAAATTTGAGAAAACATCAGTTATCCTAATTATATTTCCGGTCTCAGTATCAATGACAAATAAATATCCTTCCTCAGAAATAGTGAAAATATATTTCTCAGAAATTGTAGGCTTTAAACTCGAGTTTACTGTTTGCTTCCATTTGACAATGCCGGTTATTGAGTCTATCGAAAAAAATTCGTTTTTATTATTTGAAAAATATATTGTTTTATTATTTAAAATCATTTCTGAGTTTTTAAGACTGAATGCACTTAAAATAATCTCGTTACTTTGAGTTGGTGTTTGCCAAACCAAACTCCCATCATTAATATTTAAAGCTGTAAGATCTCCTAAACTATTGAGCGAGAAAACAATATCATTTTTAATAATTATAGATAATTTTTTTTGAGATTTAATAAAAGTATTTTCTGTTTTGAAATTCCATAATTCGTTTCCATCGATTATAGAAAAACATCTAATTACATTATCTAAATCAACAGTTATAAATTTATCTGCTTGAACAGCAACATTTGAATAAAAAGGAGAAGTACCTTCTTTCCTCCAAATTAGTTCCCCATTATCTAAATTTAATAAAAAAATATTTGATAAAGTATCTACAGCAATAATTTTATTATTGATGTAATTAAAATATAATATTGGATTAAGTTTTCTTTCTTTCTTTGAGTAATGATTTAATTTCCATAAAGTCTCCAAATTTTCATTAATTCTAAAAATTGTGCCCTTATTATCAAAATAAATTAGATCATTATTTTCAATAAATAAAATATCTGTGTCAATTGAATTAAACTGTTTAATCTTTGAGAATTTAAATGTTTTCTTTTTTTCAAATGTTGGCTCAAAGTTAATATTTCCATTATTATTTGTAACATTATTTTTAAAACTATTGTCTTTTACTAATTTAGAAAGATTTATTTGTGTATTTGGATTTAATTGTTCTTGAATTGGTTTAATTTCTTCAAATAAAATTTTAGAATTAAAATTTTCTACAGATTTATCGTTCTGACCACAACTTGATAATAAGAGTAAAAAGACGAAATATAATACTATCCTACTCACTGAAACTAGATCTTAGCCTTTTTTGAGCTTTGGTTTTTATTTTAGAGTTATTATCTTCAAGACTAACTATTTGTTCAAAAAATTCTTTTGATTTTTGCATTTGATTTTTTTGATAAATAATATTCTGCCATAATATAAAGACTATGTGGTTTCCATATGCTATCTGCTTTAATTAAAGGATTAAAAATAGCTAATAGTTCATTTTCGTCTGAAAAGTCAGAATTATACAAGCCTTTTTTAAAGATGGTTAGTTCTTTAAACTTTTTATCTAAACCAATATCGTTTATTAAAATATCAAAATAATTATTAATTTCCTCTTTTGAATTTATTAAATCGTTATCTATCAAATAATAAAAGGCTAGAGGAGAATATGTTTTGTCTTTAGCATTAATCACCTCTTTAAGATCTGGGATCACATTATATTTATTATCAGCTTCATATCTTATTACAGCTAGGTCGTACTTATCGGCTAATTTTTCTCTTTTGCTAGATTGATATTCTTCAAAAGAAAAGTAGCCAATTAAAGCCAAAGTAATTATTACTAATATCGAAATTAAAGAATTTTTATTTTTTATAAAAAAGTTTTTAATTTTTTCATTACGTGTTTGGGTATTTATTATTTCAATATCTTCATCCATTAAATCATGTTCCTAAGTACATATTGTAAAATTCCACCATTCTTGTAATATTCTAATTCGTTCTTAGTATCTATTCTACTTAACATTTTAATTCTCTTTATATCTCCAGAAACATATTTGATTTCAACTTCAACTTCATCTCTAGGATCTATACCTTTTTCTAAGTCAACAATAGAAAATAGTTCTGAGCCATCTAATTTTAGATTAGTTTTATTTATTCCATCTTTAAACTGTAATGGTAGTATACCCATTCCTATAAGATTTGATCTATGAATTCTCTCAAAACTTTCTGCAAAAACAGCTTTTACACCTAAAAGTTTAGTTCCTTTGGCTGCCCAATCTCTAGAAGAACCTGTTCCATACTCTTTACCACCAATTACAACTAAATCGGTACCTCTTTTTTTATATTCAACAACCGCATCATATACTGGCATCACTTTTTCATCAGGGTACAACTTTGTAAAACCACCTTCGGTGCCAGGTGCCATTTCATTTCTAATTCTTATATTTGCAAAAGTTCCTCTCATCATAACCTCATGATTCCCTCTTCTTGCTCCATAGGAATTATAGTCTTTTGGAAGTATTTGATGTTTCATAAAATATTCTCCAGTTGGACTATCTTTTTGTATAGAGCCAGCAGGTGAAATATGATCGGTGGTAATGCTATCACCCAATATTAATAGTGGTCTTGCATCCTTAATTTCTTTAAATCCTTCTGGTTTATCAGGAAGGTTGTCAAAAAACGGAGGTTTTTTTACGTACGTTGAATTATCTTCCCAATTATAAATATTGGTTTCTTCTGTTTTAATTTTTTGCCATTGTTCTGGTCCTTGAGAAACATTTGAGTATCTTTTTATAAACATTTCTGCATTTAATGAATTTCTCAATGTTTCTTCTATTTCTTTGTTAGATGGCCATATATCTTTTAAAAAAACATCTTTACCATCTTTATCTTTACCTAATGGATCCTTATACAAATCAAATCTCATAGTTCCTGCTATTGCATAAGCAACGACTAATGGCGGAGACGCTAAATAATTTGCTTTTATTAAAGGTGAAATTCTTCCTTCAAAGTTTCTGTTTCCAGACAAAACTGAAACAGCATAAATATTATTATTTTTTATGGAATCTGAGATATTATTGGCTAATGGACCTGAATTACCAATACAAGTGGTACATCCATAACCAACTAAATTAAAACCTAACTTATCTAAGTAAATATTTAGCCCAGCTTTTTCTAGATAATCTGTAACTACTTGTGATCCAGGTGCCAAAGATGTTTTTACCCAGGGCTTAGTCATTAAACCTTTTTCAATTGCATTTTTTGCAAGTAAACCTGCTCCAATTAGTACACTTGGATTGGAAGTATTAGTACAAGAAGTGATTGCAGCAATTAACACATCACCATCGGTTATTTTAAAATCTTCTTTTTCAACATCATAAATATTTGGCTCTTCTTTTTTTGTAATTTCTGAAAATACTTTTTTAAAATTTGACGATGCGTTAGTAAGTAGAACTTTATCCTGTGGACGCTTTGGTCCTGAAATAGTTGGCACTATAGTTGACATATCTAAAGATAGAGTATCTGTAAATTCTACATCTAAACTTGCCCAAAGTCCTTGTTCTTGAGCATACTGTTTTACAATTTCAACATTTTGATCATCTCTTCCTGAGAATTTTAAATATTTTAGAGTTTCATCATCAATTGGAAAAAAACCACAAGTTGCACCATACTCAGGTGCCATATTTGCTATAGTAGCTCTATCTGCTAAAGTCAGATTTTTTAGTCCTTCACCATAGAATTCAACAAACTTTCCAACAACTCCTTTGTCTCTCAACATTTTAACTACGGTTAAAACAAGATCAGTTGCAGTTGTACCTTCTGGCATTTTTGATTTCATTTCAAACCCAATAACTTCAGGAATTAGCATTGAAATAGGTTGACCTAACATTCCAGCTTCAGCTTCAATTCCACCTACGCCCCAGCCCAAAACCGATAGACCGTTTACCATAGTTGTATGACTATCTGTTCCAACTAAAGTATCTGGAAATATATATTCTTCATCTTTATATTTTTCATTCCAAACAACTTTTGAAAGGTATTCCAGATTGACTTGATGACATATTCCAGTTCCCGGTGGAACTATTCTAAAATTATTGAATGCTTGCTGCCCCCATTTAAGAAAAGAATATCTTTCAGCATTTCGGTTAAATTCAATATCAACATTTTCTTTTAATGAATTTTTATTTGCAAATTTATCTACTTGTACAGAGTGATCAATTACCAAATCAACTGATGATAATGGGTTAATAGTGCTTGGATCTTTATTTTTTTCTTTTACAGCCTCTCTCATTGCAGCTAAATCTGCAACTGCAGGGATTCCAGTGTAGTCTTGAAGTAAAACTCTTGCAGGCCTATATGCAATCTCTGTATTAGAACTTTTAGATTTTAACCAATCTTTAATAGCTTCAATTTGATTTTTATTAACCGTTATATCGTCTTCAAATCTTAGTAAATTTTCAAGTAAGACCTTCAATGATTTTGGAAGCTTTGATATACCTGCTAAACCATTTTTCTCAGCTTCTTTCAGTGAGTAAAAATTATAACTTTTGTCGTTAACTGAAATTTTAGTTAACGAATTGAACGAATTTTTGTTTCCTGGTTTCATATTTAATAATAAAATGTAGCTATGCAGCCTAATAAAAGCGCTGACATAACATAATTGAACCATTTAATAAATTTCTCATTTGTCGCGAATTTTCTCATAAATTTACCAATTAAAGTCCAAAATAAGATACTAAATATAGCAAAGAAAAAGGCAGAAGTTAGGAGCCAGAAAGAATAAGTAAAAAAGTTATCTCCAGATTCGACATAAGTTGATACTGCAATAATAGCAACGATTACTCCTTTAGGATTTAAGAATTGAAAAAGAAATGTTTCTATAAATTTAACAGGTTCTAGTTTTTCTTTTTGATTTGATGATTTAGAAAATGAAATTCTGTAAGCTAAATATACTAAAAACGCAGACCCTGTAAAAACTAAAATCTTTTGAATAATTGGATATAATTTAAAAACATTAATTAGCCCAAAATTGACTAAAGATAGCATTGAGGTAAAACCAAATATAACACCTAACATTAGAGGTATCGTTTTTTTTACTCCATGATTAAAACCTGAATGAGATGCAACAATATTATTTGGGCCAGGTGAGCAACTGGTAACAAAAAAAAATAAACTTAATGATAATAGTTCTGGATGCATTTAAGCAATTGGTAATCCATTCTCTGCTTCTTGAGATGGATGAACTAAAGTTACTCTACCTTCTGCATCTATAGCTCCGAGAATTAATACTTGCGAAACAACTCCAGCAATATTTTTTTCTGCAAAATTACAAACACCAATTACTTGTTTTCCTTTAAGATTCTCTTCATTATAATAATGAGTAATTTGAGCTGAAGATTGTTTTATCCCTATCTTTTCTCCAAAATCAACTTCTACAACTAATGAAGGTTTTCTTGCTTTTTCATTTTTTTTTACAGAAATAATTGTTCCCAATCTAATATCGACTTTGTCAAAGTCTTCATACGTAATTTGTTCTTTCATAAATTTAATATATAATGATTTGTAAATGAGTACAGAAAATAATCCTGATAAAATTTATAAAGATTCAATAAGAATATTGACAGATTTGATTGCTTTCAAAACTATTTCTGGAAACGATAATAATAGTCTCATTAATTATTGTGATGATATTTTAAAAAATTTAGGAGCAACTTCATTTAGAATCTTTGATGGTGATAAAAAAAGAGTTAATCTTTTTGCTTCTTTAAAATCTAAAAATGGAAATGGTAAAAAACCTATTATTCTTTCAGGTCATACGGATGTAGTCCCCGTTTCAAAAGGCTGGTCTACTGATCCATTTGTTGCAACTATAAAAAATGAGAAATTATTTGGGAGAGGTTCCTGTGATATGAAAGGTTTTATTGCATGTGCTTTAGCATATGCTCCTGTATTTAAAGAAAATAATTTAGATAGAGACATTCACTTTTCATTTACATTCGATGAAGAAACTGCATGCATCGGTGCACCATTATTAATAAAAGAATTGAAAAAAAGAGATATTAAAGATGGAATTTGCATTATTGGTGAACCCACCAATATGAAAATCATTGATGCCCATAAAGGTATGAATGAATATACAGTTCACTTTGGAGGTTTAGCTGGTCATAGTTCTAAACCAGGCCAAGGAGTTAATGCGGTTGAATATGCATCAAGGTATGTAAACAAATTACTAGAAATTAGATCAAAACTAAAAGAAAGAGCTCCTAAAGATTGTATATTTAATCCACCATATTCTACATTGTCAGTTGGTGGAGTTTCAGGTGGTATAGCTCATAATGTTATCGCTGATAAATGTAAAGTTGAATGGGAAACTAGACCGGTGGTCAGAGAAGATGGAGATTTTGTAAATCAAATAATAGACGATTATGTTGATAAAGAATTATTGCCAGAAATGAAAAAAGTTTTTTCAGATGCCTATATTAAAAAAGAAATTATAGGCGAAGTAGTTGGATTTAATAGATTGAACAATTCTGAGGCTTGTGAATTTGTTTCTAGTATAACTGGTGACAATTCAAGAGAAGCTGTTTCATTTGGAACAGAAGCTGGACTCTTTCAAGAAGTTGGTATTAGTACTGTAGTTTGTGGACCAGGTTCCATTGAACAGGCTCATAAAATTGATGAATATATAGAACTTCGTGAATTAAAGAAATGTCTAGAATTTTTAAAAGGTGTAAAAGATAAATCTATAAATTAATTCCATCCACCTACAGATTTAACTTCTAGAAATTCAAGTAATCCCTCTTTACCTGCTTCCCTTCCAATTCCAGAATGTTTGAAACCTCCAAAAGGTGCATCAACTGCAATACCAGCACCATTTACATCAACCATTCCAGATCTAAGTTTTCTGGCAACTCTTTGTATTTTTTCCTTATCTTGAGTTTGAATATAGTTTGTTAATCCATAATCAGTATCATTTGCAATTTTAATTGCCTCTTCTTCAGTTTCAAATGGAATAACAGACAAAACAGGACCAAATATTTCTGTTCTTGCAATTTCCATTTCATTTTTTACATCTGCAAAAACTGTCGGTTTTACATAATAACCGTCATTTAATCCGTTTGGTTTTCCAATTCCACCTGCAACTAATTTTGCTCCTTCATCTATTCCTTTTTGAATTAAACCTTGAATTTTATTGAATTGAGTTTCAGAAATTACAGGACCAATATGCTCTCCATTTTTATTTGGATCATCTACTTTAAATTCATTTGCGTATTTTCTCAGTCTTTCTATTGCTTCATTATATATTGATTTTTCAACAAGCATTCTTGTAGGAGCATTACATGATTGTCCTGAATTTCTAAAACATCTAAATGCACCTCTTTCAATTGCTTCAGCATCAGCATCTTTAAATATAATATTTGCACCTTTTCCTCCTAGCTCCAAACTTACTCTTTTAAAGTCCTTTGCAGCATTTTGAGAAATTAAAGCCCCTGCTCTTGTAGAGCCGGTGAATGAAATCATATTTACATCTGGATGACTTGTTAATGCATCTCCAGTTGTTTCTCCATCTCCATTTACTAAATTAAAAACACCTTTTGGAAATTTTGCTTCATCTATTAACTCAGCTATAATCATTGCCGATAAAGGTGCTAGTTCTGAAGGTTTTAAAATCATAGTACAACCAGAGGCCAAAGCAGGAATGACTTTTAAAGTAACTTGATTTATTGGCCAGTTCCACGGTGTTATTAATGCACACACACCTTTAGGCTCGTATATTATTCTTTGATTTTTCGCATGATCTCCCAAAGGTTTTTCGAATTCAAATTCTTTTAAATAACGAATAAATGATTTTGTATGACTCGCGCCAGTTCCTGTTTGTAGTTTTGAAGCAAAGTCTTTTGGTGCTCCCATCTCTTGAATAATTGCATCTGTAATATCATTCCATCTTTTTTTATATAATGAATAAAATACTTCTAATAATGACAATCTTTCTTCTTTAGAGGTAAATCCCCAAGTTTTAAAAGCTTCTTTAGCTGCTAAAACTGCATCATTAATATCCTCCCTACTGCCTAAAGAAATTACTGCACAATTTTTTTCTGTTGCTGGATTTATGACCTCAATATCTCTTGGGTTTTTTGGGGGAACCCATGAACCATTAATATAAAAATTTCTCTTTTCAATCATGCGCGCAAATTATCCTTTCTTCATGATTTTGCAAATAAATTAGTTAATTCATAAACAATTGTTGCTGCAGCTAGAGAGGTTACTTCTGCATGATCATAAGCAGGCGCAACTTCAACTACATCTGCAGAAATCAAATTTAAACCTGATAAACCCCTGAGGACGTTTACTATTTCTCTTGTGGTCATTCCTGCAATTTCAGGTGTTCCAGTGCCTGGTGCAAATGCTGGATCTAATACATCAATATCAATGGACAAATATAATGCATTATCACCTACTCTATTTTTTATTCTTTCAACAATTTTATCAATTCCTTCTGTTTGAAATTCATCACAATGAATAATTTTAAATCCAAAGCTTTCATCATTTTTTATATCATCTCTGCTATAAAGTGGACCTCTTATACCTACATGCATAGAGGCGTTATCTAAAAATAAATTTTCCTCACGAGCTCTTCTAAATGGAGTGCCATGCGTATATGGTGCTCCAAAGTATGTATCCCAGGTATCTAAATGAGCATCAAAATGAACAAGTGATACGGGTCCATTATTTTTTTTATTGGCTGCTCTAAGTAAAGGCACAGCAATTGTGTGATCTCCTCCAAGGCTTATTATTCCTCCAACTTTATTTAATAAATCAGTTGCTCCTACTTCGATTTGTTTAATGGCTTCATCAATATTAAATGGATTGCAAGTAATGTCACCTGCATCTGCAACTTGTTGTATTTTGAATGGTTCTACATCATAATTAGGATGATAATTTGTCCTTAAATGTCTAGATGCTTGTCTAATACTTTGTGGTCCAAATCTTGCACCTGGTCTATAGCTTGTTCCTGAATCAAATGGAACTCCGACAATAGCAACATCACAACTTTCTACATCTCTTAGCTCAGGTAATCTTGCAAATGTAGAAGGGCCCGCATATCTTGGCACTTCTGTGCCACTAACAGGCTGAATAGATTTTTTAGACTTTGTCATTTTAGTAATAAGAATATTATTAGAATGATCCAGAAAAAGGGATAATAGAAATATATGTATTTTTTTGCAAACATCTTGGGCACTGACTCATGATCTCTATTAATATTTTTTTTTCTTTTTCTTTTTTTCATTAAATAAATCCTATCACATTCATATTATATCTAATATCATCAAAATTATTAAAATGAGATATATTATATTAATATTTATATTATTTTTTAACTTTTCTTATGTAAATGCAGATGCAATATATAATTTAATTAAAATCCCAAATTTAGAAGTTCATAAAGTTGATGATGTTAATGGTATCAAATATTTGGTATCGAAAAGAGGTTTTGTAATTGGTGATACAAATAATATTAAATGTAACGGTATAAATAATAGTGATTTGGATCGTGAATTTAATACAATTCAAAATAATCTGAGAGATTATAACTCAAATTTCTTAAGGAAAATAAATTTGAAATTTGTAGTTCTTTGCAAAAACTTAGAAATTTCAGGCATTAATACAGGAGGTATACCAGATAATAAATTCAGGACTTTAATTTTAGACTTAACTTTTAACCAAAATTATTTTGAAAGAATGATCCATCATGAAATATTTCATATGATTGATAACAGTTTTCCTGAGCTTTTTAAAAAAAATAAGTGGAGCAAACTTAATAATAAAGATTTTTCTTACGCATCATGTTCTACATGCACTGATTTGTTAGGTTTAGATTTAGAAATTACGAAAGGCTTTTTAACAGAATATTCAATGAGCACAGCTGAAGAAGATATGGCTGAAATTTATTCATTATTAAAAACAAACTTTAAAGAAATAGATTTATTAATTAAAGAAGATAATATTTTAACTAAGAAGAAAAATTTCTTAATTAATGGTCTTAAAGAAATAGATGAAAAGTTTATTTTTTGAATGATAAAAAAAATAAAACCATCGCTATCTGAAAAAATATTATTTATTTTTCTGATTCTGCTTATTATCTTAACTTTAGGTTCATTTTATATATTAAATAATAAATGTCTTTTTGTTAAAAAAATCGATTTAAATAACATTGATTATAAAGATAAGTTGAATATTGCAATTATGGAAGTTGAATGCGGCAAGGTTCTAATAGAATTAGATCCCAAAATTGCACCTAAAGCTGTAAATCGATTTAAGAATTTAATAAATAGAGGTTCTTATAATGGTTCGACTTTTTATCGAGTAATAGAAAATACTTTAATACAAGCTGGAGATATTGAATATGGAAATGTATCTAATCTAAATTATTCTAAAGTAGGAACTGGAAAGTCTGGTTTAGGAACAATTAAATCTGAGCTTAGTGATAATTTTTTATTTAATGCTGGCTCTGTAGCTTTTGCTAGGAAAGATCAATTCGACACAGAAGATAGTGAATTTTTTATTACTTTAATCGATATACCAATATATAAAGGTGAATATACTCCAATTGGAAGAGTGATTGCGGGGATGGACTCTTTAAAAAAAATTAAAGCGGGAAATAAATCAAATTATGTATTAAAACCTGATTATATTAAAAATATAAAGTTACTAGTTAACTAGGGGTTTTCCAGTAGATAATGTGTGTTTAATTCTATCTTGGGTTTTACTTGTCTCAATTAATTTCATGAAAGCATCTAACTCTAATTTAAATAACTGATCTTCTGTAAGAGTTTTATCTATAGTTGTATCACCACCACTTAAAACATTTGCTAGCTCTGTTCCAACCATCATTCCATGATCTAATATAATTTTATCATTATACAGTTTTTCTAACATTCCAACCATTTTGTCTTTTAAAGATTTACCAGATAAATTAAATGTACATTCTTTAGGAGGAGTAAATTCTTTATTTTGATCCAAAATTTTTCTTGCTTCATTTAATAGACTATTTCTGCTCATAATTTTTTTATTTTCAGGGATTAAGTACTTTAGAGGTTCAGCTTCGACTGGAGATGTTGCGGTTTTTGCATAACCGATGATATCAAAAACTTTTAAAGGCGCAAAATCTGGATCATTTTTTGCCTCTTCTGTTTGAGACCATCTCCATAACATTTCTTTACATCCTCCTCCGGCTGGAACTAAACCAACCAAGGTTTCAACTAATCCAACAACAATATTTGTATGCGAAGCAACAAAGTTACTTTGAACTAAAACTTCAAAACCCCCTCCAAGAGTAAGACCTGATGGTGCTGAAACTACTGGAAATTTAGAGTATTTTAAGTGTTTGCATGTTTCTTGAAAATAACCGACAAATTTTTCTATTGATTTAAAGTCACCTTTATCTGCAAAATTCATAGTATATGTTAAATTAACACCAGCAGAAAACTGCATACTTTCATTAATAATTATCAATGGTTTGTCTGTAGCGTTTTTTAAAGAGTCCATTGAATCATAATCCAAAGCGTTTGCTTTAGTCGTAAATTCAACAATGTTAAATTCAGGAAATCTGTAAATTTCAGCAGAATTATTTTTATCAAGTTTAAGGGCTCTTGGTTTAATTTTTCCTAAAGTTTCGATTTCAGTATATTGTTGTCTCTCACCATAAAAATTTTCATCTTTGGATTTTGATAAATTTTCTAAAAATTTATTTCCTTCAAAATTATCGATTTTTTGAAAAAAATTATTTACTCCAATTTCTTTTAACATTTCAAAAGGCCCTCTAGACCAATTGAAGCCAAGTCTCATTGCTTCATCGATGTCGTTAAACTTATCTGTAATACCTGGAACTAATGAAGAAGAATACTTTATTATTTTAGAAATTACTGACCAAGCATAATCTCCATATTTATCTCCACGATTAATTAATTTTTTTAAATCAACTTTTTCAGATTTAATATCTATTTTTTTTGAGGGAGAATATTCTCCAGTTTCAAGATTGATGGCCTCTAAAATTTTCTGACCACCCTCCTTATTCATTCTATAAAATCCACCTTTTCCTTTCCTACCAGTATATCCAGTTTCTATTAATTTTTTTACAAGTGGCATTTCTCTTGCTACAGATTGAAATGGATCGCTTTCGGGTAATTCTTTAATAAAACTTTTTAATACATCTGCCATTAAATCAATACCAATTAGGTCATACAATCCAAATACTCCAGTTTTAGGTATACCCATTGGTCTGCCAAAGACAGCGTCAGCCTCTTCTACACTGAGTTTCATATTAAATGCTTCTGTCATTGCAATTTGCATTGCATAAACTCCAATTCTATTACCTAAAAAACCTGGAGTGTCATTACAGATAATTGCACCCTTGCCTAAGTCTATTTCACAAAAGTCTTTTAAAAGTTTAACTTTATTTAAATCACTTTCATTGCTTTTTACTATTTCCAGTAAATCCATGTATCTAACAGGATTAAAGAAGTGAGTTATACAGAAATCCTTTTTGTCTTGATCAGATAATTTTTCTGATAGAACACTTATTGGAATAGATGAAGTATTAGATGAAACAACAGATTCTTTTTTTCTATGTTTAAAAATTTTTTCATAAATATTATGTTTTATATCTATTCTTTCTACAACAGCTTCTACAATCCAATCTGCATTCGAAACCACATCAAAGTTTTCCTCAATGTTTCCT
>CACJRL010000010.1 GCA_902595815.1 uncultured Pelagibacteraceae bacterium | reverse complement strand
AACGGTTCAGGGAAAACAACACTATTTAATTTAATAGCTGGAAATTTAAAATCTAATGATGGAGAGGTAATATTTAATGATGAAAATATTACTGATATACCGTCGCATGAGTTATTTGGCAGAGGATTGTTAAGGACTTTCCAAATTGCACATGAATTTTCAAATTTAACAGTTTTAGAAAACTTAATGATGGTGCCTTCAAATCAAAGCGGAGAAAATTTATTAAATGCACTTATTAAACCAGGACTAGTTAAAAAAGAGGAAAAAGTTATTAGAGAAAAAGCCTATGAAGTTGTAGATTTTCTTAATTTAACACATTTAGCAAATGAAAGGGCAGGAAATCTTTCAGGAGGTCAAAAAAAATTATTAGAATTAGGAAGAACTATGATGGTTGATGCAAAATTGGTTTTACTTGATGAAGTGGGAGCGGGAGTTAATCGAACACTTTTAAAAGATCTAGGAACTGCAATATTAAAATTGAATAAAGAAAAAAATTACACTTTTTGTATGATAGAGCATGATATGGATTTTATAAGCAGAATGTGTGATCCAGTGATAGTAATGGCAGATGGTTCAGTTTTATTTGAAGGAACATCTGATGAAGTGAAAAAAAACGAAAAAGTAATTGAGAGCTATCTTGGAAAGTCAAACTTAACAAAAAAAGAAAATTAATGGCATACTTTGAAGGAGCAAAAATGACTGCAGGTTATGGGGATGGTCCTGATATTATTAGTTCATGTTCCATAACTGCCAATAGGGGAGAGATAGTAGCTATTTTAGGTCCCAATGGTGCTGGCAAATCAACAGCCATGAAAGCGATGCTCGGATTATTAAAATTAAAATCAGGTTCTGTAACTTTGAATGGTGAAGATATTTCAAAAATTAATCCTCAAGATCGAGTAAAAAAGGGTATTTCATTTGTTCCACAAACAAGAAATGTATTTGCTGAGTTGACTGTAAGAGAAAATTTAGAGATTGGTGGCTTTTTGACAGAAGGGAGTTTAGAAAATAAAATTGAGAGTATTTATAGTTTATTTCCAATCTTGAGTGAAAAAAAATCCCAAGTCGTCGGACAACTATCTGGTGGACAACGTCAGCAAGTCGCACTTGGAAGAGCTTTAATGAGCGATCCATCAGTTCTTATGTTAGATGAGCCCACAGCTGGAGTTTCTCCAATTGTAATGGATGAATTGTTTGAACATATAATAAAAGTTAAAAAAACAAATGTTGCCGTTATTATGGTTGAGCAAAACGCAAAGCAAGCATTAAGTATTTCAGATCGAGGCTATGTATTGGTAACAGGTCAAAATAAATTTGAGGGATCCGGTAATGATTTACTTGAGGATCCTGAGGTTCGTAGATCATTTTTGGGAGCATAATGGATTTCTTAAATGCAATAATTGTACTTTTTAATTTCACAGTAATACCAGCGTTAGCTTATGGTTCACAATTAGCTTTAGGTGCTATTTTTGTTACTTTAATTTATGCAGTTTTAAGATTTGCTAATTTTGCAACTGGAGACATGATGTCTTTTGGAACAATGTTTGCAGTTATTCTAACATATTATTTTCAGTCTTTAGGTTTTGGATTAGGTTTTTTACCAACAGCACTTTTAACAATTCCTTTCGCCATACTTATGATGATTTTATATATGTTAATCATAGATAAGTTTGTTTTCAGTTATTACAGGGTAAAAAAAAGTCCTCCAGTTCAGTTTGCAATGGTCAGTGTTGGAGTTATGTTTGTTACCCAAGCCTTAATTAGAATAATCATTGGACCATCTGATAGAAGATTTTTAGATGGTGAAAAATTTATAATTAAAGCAACAGAATTTAAAGAAATGACTGGTCTTGCAGAAGGCATAACTTTAAAATCAACACAAGCTATAACAATAATCGTAACTTTAATTGTTGTTTCAATAATGTTTTGGTTTTTAAATAGAACTAAAACTGGAACAAGTATGAGAGCTTATTCAGACAATGAAGATTTAGCATTATTGTCTGGTATAGATCCTAAGAGAGTTGTTTTGATAACATGGGTCATCGCAGGAATTTTGGCTACTATTGGTGGAGTATTATACGGTTTAGATAAAAGTTATAGACCTTTTGTTTATTTTAATAATATGCTTCCAATATTCGCCGCAGCAATTGTTGGAGGAATCGGAAATCCATTTGGAGCCTTCCTAGGCGGATATGTCATAGCTTTTGCAGAAATATTTGTAACTTACGCATACAAAAGATTTATTTCATATCTATTACCAGAACATCTTGAGCCAGACTCTTTACTCCAGTTATTATCGACAGATTACAAGTTTGCAGTTTCATTCTCAATTTTAGTAATTGTTTTATTAATAAGGCCGTCAGGTATCTTTAAAGGAAAAGTAATATGAGGAATTATAAAAATGTCATCGCCGCATATTCAATCATGATATTTTTAATAATTTTAGTTGGGATATTTCAATCCTGGTCTATTGCATTAACTATTTTAAATTATTGTTTAATTTCCGCAGTTATGACAATCGGGGCAAATATACAATGGGGTTATGCTGGATTAATTAATTTTGGTATAATGGGATATACAGCTTTAGGAGGATTAGCTGTAGTCTTGGTTTCAGTTGAACCAGTCAAAAAAGCTTGGCAAGTTGGAGGTTTAAATATTTTAGCTTGTATATGGATAATTGTTGCAATTATCTTTGTAGTTAAATTTATACTTAACAGATTTGATAAATCTAAATTAAGAAATTACTCGGTAGCCTCTGTAATTTTAGGTGGAATAATTTTATTAAGAGTAACTGCTGCACCAGGAATTGAGGCAATCGAATCAGTTGATCCAGCAAAAACAGGATTTCTTGGTGGCATGGGATTGCCTGTTTTATTCTCCTGGATTGTTGGTGCGCTTTTGGCAGGCAGTTTAGCATTTGTCATAGGAAAGATTGCATTAGGTCTTCGTGCAGATTATTTAGCTATTGCAACATTATTAATAGCAGAAATTATCGTTTCAATTATTAAACATGAGGAATGGTTGGCAAGAGGTGTAAAAAATGTAATAGGATTAAAAAGACCAGCACCATACGAAATAAATTTACAAACTTCAGAATGGTTTATAAATTTAGTTGCAAAATTTAATTCATCAAAATTAAATTTAATTAATTCAATCTCTGATAAGCAAGAAGCTCTAAATCAAATGGTTATTGATGCCTCCTCGGTTTATGTAAAATTATGTTTTACAGGTCTATTTCTTACTGTTGTTATTATCTTGTTAATTGTGACACAGAAGGCTCTATATTCACCCTGGGGAAGAAAAATGAGGGCTATAAGAGATAATGAAGAGGCAGCAAGCGCTATGGGTAAAAATATTGTTAAAGAGCATCTTCTTATTTTTATTTTAGGATCAGCTATTGTTGGTTTAGCTGGAGCTATGATGGTTACAAACGATGGTTTGTTTACACCGGGAAGCTACAGACCCATGAGATATACTTTTGTAATTTGGGTCATGGTTATAGTAGGCGGAACAGGAAATAATTTTGGAGCAATATTGGGGGGATTTGTAGTTTGGTTTTTATGGGTTGAAGCAGCTCCAATTGCGTTATTTTTAATAAATTTGTTTACATCGCATTTACCAGAAACTAATGCAGTAAGAGTTCACTTAATTGAAAGTGCCCCATATTTTAGATTCTTGGTTATTGGAATTGGTTTACTTTTAATAATGCGATATAGACCTCAAGGAATTATTCCAGAAAAAATTATCAAACAATAATGTATTATATTTTATTAGGTATTGTTTTAGGATTAATATTTTATTTATCTGACAAATATTTATTTTAAAACCCCAGTTTCTTAACTGGGGTTTTAATTTCTAATTATCTTTGCTTTTTGTCTTTAAACTTTCCACCTTTTATTTCTTTTTCAATAAAAGATCCAAAAGCTTCACCAACATCTGTAAATTCAACAGCTGTAGCACCTTCATAGTTTACCGCTTTACCTTTTGCTAATAAATCAAGTGCTTTCTTTAATTCACCTGGATAAATTTTTGTTCCAGGAGCATTGGCTACTGACATTACATTTTTTTGAACAGTCATTCTGTCAGCTTTTCCACCAGCTTGCATTGCAAGCGTGATCAAGGCTGCTGCATCATAACTTTCACCTGTGTAAGGACCTGATGAGTCAATACCACCAGCACTAGCTACTTCTTTAAATATACCAGCTCCTTTACCCATTGATCCTGGTAAAGATCCAAATGATTTATTTAAATCTTTTCCAAATCTATCTGTCAGAGAGTCACCAATCATTCCATCTGAAAGAACAAAAGTATCAAATGATCCAGAGTCTAATGATCCTTGAATTATACTACCACCAGCTTGATCTAAGTACCCTAAAACAGCAAGAGCATCTCCACCTGCTGCTGCAAGTGTCGCTACTTCTGCTCCATAGTCACCTTTACCTTCTTCGTGTGCTGTAACAGCTGTTACTTTAATACCATGAGCTTTGACTGCAGCTACATAAACATCAGCTAAACCTTTTCCGTAGTCATTGTTAGTATGAGTTACAGCTAATGATTTAACTTTTCTGTCCTTTGTAATATCCGCTAAGACTTGTCCTCCTCTAGCATCTGATGGAGCAGTTCTGAAGAAATAACCATTATCATTAAGATCAGTTAATCCTGGAGATGTAGCTGATGGTGAAATCATAACAACACCATTTGGAACTGCAACATTAGTTGCTATTGCACCTGTAACACCAGAACAATCAGCACCCATAATAGCAACAACACCACCTGAAACTAAACCTTCAGCAGCAGTTGTAGCAGCAGCAGAATCAACACAAGTTGAGTCAGCTCTTTCTACAGATATTTTTTTTCCACCTAGAAATGAACCAGAGTCTGATGCTTCTTTAAAAGCAAGTTCAGCAGAAGCAGCCATTGCAGGTGTTAGGGTTTCAATTGGACCAGTAAATCCTAAAATAATACCCATTTTAATTCCATGTCCATCTGAAAAAGCTTTTGAAGTAAAGCTTAAGATAAACACGAATATACCTATTAGTAATTTTTTCATATTTTCCCTTTAATTGTTAACAATTTATATAATTAAAATTAAATCTCATTGGATTTTTTTTTCAATGAGAAAATTTGCAATTTTTCAATTAAAAAACAACCATTGACAACAATGTTTTATCTTTAAATGTTAAAAACTATGAGAAATAGTAGCAAATAAATTAGTTCTCAGGCCACTATCTTTAATATGACCTAAATCATCTGTTATAACTGATTTTAAACCAAACTTAAAATCATCTGTAAAATTTTTATAATAACTTAATATTATATCTTTTTGTCTACCATTTGGACGGAGGCTAATGGTATGATCTTGATAAGGTATTATGCCGTTTTTATTTGATAGACCTATCAATCTAAATCTCATATCCCCTTTTTCAACTCTATTTGGTTGAGACAAAGTAAAATTAAACTTATCGTTACCAAAGATATTATTTAACTCATAATCGATTTCAAAACTTGCACTTAGTACTTCTGATGATCCGATAATAAAATTATTATTATTATTTTTCAATTTTGAAAAACCCAACGTGTTATTAAAAGATAGAATACCATTCTTAGAAAAATTTTTCTTAAAATTCACACCATAAAATTTAGTTATATTGTCATTTTCAAATTCAAATGCTCCACTGGATTTTGAAAGAAGAAAACTATTCTCTTCCTTCATCAAACCCGTTGTTAATGATAACTTCTCAAATAATTTATTGTTTAGATTTAGAGATAAAGCCAAAGTTTCCAAAGGTAAAATAACATCATGATTTATATTTGTTAAAGGATTAATTTTAGAATTATTATAACTAACAAATAAATCATTTCCCATTAAATACATTTTTTGATTAATTCCTAAGCCATTATTCTCTGATAAGAAAGGATTTTTGTAATAATTGTTTTTTGGCAAACTATTTTGTATTGCTATATTTGGATTATCTAAAGTAATACTTGATCCATAATCAAATTGATTTTTAAAATTAAAAAATTCGCCCTTAAAATTTCCAAAACTATTTTTGATATCAGTAGTAAAGTTATTTAATTCCTCAATTTCTTTTTCTAAAGTAAAATTAATTTTTTGTTTGTCGATGTTTTGATCATCTATAAAATCTTTTAAATATAATTTAAATCCACCATTAAGTGCATCATAAGCATATGTAAATTTATTTTCTAAGCCATTGGATATTGAATTACCTAAAGAAGATGATAAAGATAAAGATGTTTGTTGAACAGGATATTTATTCAATTGAGAAAAAGGTATCTGTCCTCCTGATGAGCCACCACCACCACCACCACTTCCACCACCACCAAATGATAATGGATTTTTACTGGTTGTAATTGGAGACATAGCTGCATAAAAATCAGGAACGCCATGACCCCAAGTTGAGTGATAGCCATGTTTAATTGATGCACCATGTGTCGTGAATGTAGTTTCGCCTGTTGGCGTAAACCATACATTATTTGCAGATGCTAAAATTCTGTCTACTAATTGCTCAGGAGTATGGTTTGGAAAAGCTTGCGCCATTAAAGCAACTCCTCCTGAAACCATTGGAGCAGACCAAGATGATCCATAAGAAATTCTTGAAGTATTATACATACTTGTGCCGCTGTTAACATAGGTTGCAGCATAAACATCCCAACCATCTACTGATAAACAATAGGCAGCTGTCGAACCACATGGATTTCCTCTAAGAGTAAACTCTGAACTAGTTGCATCAGATAAATCATCGTCACCAGTATATTGAACAACATTTGCCACAAGCCATGCTTCACCAAGATCTGAAAATATTTCAGGTAAACCACCTAATGCATTTGCATCAGATTCTGTGGTTGTATTCGCTGCGGCCCAAACTACAACGCCACTATCCTCAAAATTATTTAAAGCAGTTACGTAAGTATTTGCATCAGTCAAATCTTGACCAGATGTACTGCCATGCATGAGACTTGCTAAACCTTCAGCAGCTGTCCAACCATTATTAGTTATAGCAGTTTTTAACTCCGATATATTATAACTACCTCCTGAATCAGAATAACCCCAGCTTTGATTAGAAGCTATTGCTCCTGCGGCTCTTGCAGCATCTAAATCAGCAGCATAGTCATCACCTTCATTACTACCTTGTATATCTGGAATACTAGATAAAACTAAATCAGCATCTGGCGCCACACCAGTTCTTGCATTACTATCTCCAGCTGCAAACATCGCAACACCTTGGCAATGGTTATTACTCGCGGTTGCAGCTCCAAAAGTGCTTTCTCCAGGATCTCCATCATCAAGATTAGTTATAGTCTTATTATTATAAATATCATGAGTGTCGTCACAATGAAAATCTGCAACATGTATTGTTTGTCCAACACCTGTCAGACTTGTAGCTCCAGATGAAAAAGAATGAACTTTGTGTATACCCATTTGTTCATAAGCGTGCGTTGCACCACCAGCCTCACTTGCTGTCCATGTAGATGCATTTTTAATTGTATTTTGGCTGCTTGTACTACCCTCGCTGTAAGCCGTTGAATTACATTTAAGTACGTAGTCATATATAGTAATCGTTGTTGATGTATTTCCAGTGGTTGAAATTCCAGAAGTGCTTGCAGATATTATTACAGTTTCTGAAGTCTCATTTGTAGTATCGTTAACTGGTGTTAATGTTATAGATCCAGATGTGGCTCCAGCAACGATAGTAGATGTTGTTGAAGAAAGATTATAATCTGTGCCACTAGTAGCAGTTCCTGATGTACTATAGGTTATTGTAATATTTGAAGAGTGAGCTTTTGTTAAAGACCCTGTGATCGTTATTCCTGACGAGTCGCATTCACCCAAACTACTTGCAGAAACTGAAAATGATAAAGTAGCAGAAGAAGAGCTTCCACCACCTCCACCACCACCTCCTCCAACAGCAGCAATACCACCTACTACAGCTAAAACTCCTAACTGAGAACCTCCGGCAGTACCAGTAAAAATATTAGTTTTTGCTAAACTGCTAAGTAAAAGTGGATCAAAGGAATTATAAATATTTAAAAGTAGTTCCTGTCTTCTAAATTCAGATAAATAACCTTTTTCGAATGTTAAAAAATTAATATCTTCAGTTAGTGCATAAATATCTTTTGGATTGTTTTTGATGTGTCTGTTCAATTTACCAAAATCTTTTCCATCTATATTAAAATTTTGAGCTTTGTTATAATTTTCTGAAAATACAGATGGTTTATTAAATATATTCTCTTCTTGAGCTATTTTTTCTAAATCAGGATTTAATGTTTCATTTAGGTTTTTTTCGAAACTTTTTAATTTTTCTAAAAAACTTTTTTTTTCAGCTACAACTTCTTGGTTGGGTAGTTCTAACTCAATTATATCATCTATAATACCAGATTTTTTTTCGATTAGTTTAAATGAATCTCTATTTACTTCTATTCCTTGATTTTTAAAACACTCATTAAGTTTATTTTTATAACCTGTAAAACTATTATAATTATCAACACATGCACTTAATTCTAAATAGTTTTTGAAATTTGCTGAAAAAGCACCACTCAAACCTAAAAAATAAAATACTAAAGATATTAAAACAATTTTGGTTCTCATAAAATATTATCTGTTCGGGGTGTCAGTTGCTATCATCTGGTTTCTAACTTTTTCTCTAAAATAAATATAAACACCCGCAATAATAATAATTGATGCTCCAATAATGGTGCGGGGAGTTGGTATGGTCTCAAAAAGTATGTATCCAGCAATCATAGCAAAAATTATATAAGAATACTCAAATAATGAAATTATTGATGGTGACGCAATACTATAAGCAGAAAAAACACAAAAAAATGATATTGAAGCGACAATACCCATAACCAAAACATATGGCCATGAAGCTGAAGGATTAGTAAACCATTCTCTAACAATAAATTGTAGAGTAGGATCAGAAAAATTATTAAATTTCCCGTCTCCACTAACAAGGTAAATAATTAAACTTACAACGACAGCAAAAATATAAAGCAAAGTCATTTGAGTATAAATATTATCTTTATCAGAAGTATATTTTGTAATTGTCATAGAGCATGCATAACAAAGCGCACATCCAACAGGTGCTAATTTGAAAAAATTAAATTCTTCAAGTGTTGGATTAAGTACAATTAATACTCCTATAAAACCTACTACAATTGCACTCCATCTTCTAATTCCAATTTGTTCTTTTAAGAAAAATTTAGCAAACATAGACATAAAGAAAGGACATGAGAAAAACAAAGCACTAACCATCGCCAAAGACATAAAGGTTAAAGAAATATAAAATAAAGCAAATCCAAAAAAGAAACAAACAACTCTGACTAAAGTTAAAAAAGGATAATGCGTTTTAAAAGTAATTTTTTTTTTTGTTATTAAAAAAAAAGATATGAGAATAGTCGCTTGTATTAAAGTTCTTCCCAAATATAACTCAAATAATGCAATATCTTCAAAAATAAATTTTATCAATGAATCTTGAATGGAAAAAAATGCCATTCCAGTCATTATAAAAAAAATACCCTTTGTATTATCGTTTGTTTGCATATTGCACCTATATCAAAAAAACTTTAACCTTCATAATTAATAAGATACTCTTAAAAAGATGAATGATTTTGAACCTATTTATGGTGGATGTATTTGTGGGAGTATAAAATATTCAATTAATAGTAAGCCTCTTTTTACTCAAGTTTGCCATTGTTTAGATTGTAAAAAATTAACTGGGTCATCTTATGTAATGAATACTAGTATTTTTGATAATTCTTTAGAATTAAGCGGTGAACTATTAAAAGCCGAATTGATAGCAGGGAGTGGGAAAAAATGTACTCATTATTTTTGTAAAAAATGTGGGGTTTATATTTATGCTGATTATGAGTTTGCAATTAAAAGATTAACAGTTAGAACAAAGACTCTTTTGAAACCGAAAGACTTTCCACCCCAAGCACACATATTTGTAAAAGACAAAGATCCATGGATAAATATTGCAGACAAAAATATTTGCTATGACGAGATGTATGATCCAAAAATTGCTTGGCCCGAAGAAAGTTTAGATAGATATAAAAAATATCTCGAGACTAATTAAGGATAAAATCTGCTGCTCTTTCACCTATCATTAAAGTTGGTGCATTTAAATTACCACTTGTAATCTCTGGCATAACAGAAGCATCTGCAACTCTTAAATTTTCTAAACCATGAACTTTCAATTTTTCGTCAACAACTGCCATTTTGTCCACTCCCATTTTTAGTGTACAGGATGGATGATAAGCTGTTTCGGCTTTTGATCTAATATACTCTGTAATTTGTTCGTCATCAGTTGCACTTTCACCTGGACCAATCTCTTTTCCAGCATAAGGCTTCATTGAGTCTTGACCTAAAATCTTTCTAGCTACACGAACACACTTAATAGTTTCTTTTAAATCATATTCATCTTCTAAATAATTAAATTGAATTTTTGGGTGATCGTATGGATTTGAGCTATTTAATTTAATATGTCCTCTGCTTTTAGGTTGGTTCAAACTTGCATGTAATTGATAACCATGTCTGTCAGGATCAACCAATCCATGATCGATTACAAATGCTGGAAAAAAATGAAATTGAATATTCGGATAGCTTTTGTCTTCTGAAGATTTGCAAAAACCACCTGCTTCTAAAAATGAAGTAGAACATGGGCCATTTTTTGAAAGAAACCATTGAATACCAATTTTAAGCATATTTATTTTGTTAACATAAGAATAGAGCGTATCTTTAGTTTTGCATTCTTGCTGAATGTAGGTTTCTAAGTGATCTTGTAAATTTTGACCCACTCCTTCTAAAGAGTGGATAACATTAATCCCTTTATCTTTTAAATCTTTTTCAGGTCCAACACCTGATAACATCAATAGTTGTGGTGAATTGATTGAACCTCCACTCAACACAACTTCTTTATTTGCATAAACTTTTGTCACTTTATTTTTTATATTTACTTCTATTCCGACTGCTTTCTTTCCTTCAAAAATAATTCTTTCAGCAAACGAATTTGTAAAGACTTTTAAATTTCTTCTTTTTTTTGCTGGTTCTAGATAATATTTAGAAGCGCTAGCTCTTTGTCCTTTATGAATTGTAATGTCATACATTCCAAATCCTTCTTGATCTTCTCCGTTCATGTCATCATTTTTTTTATATCCTGCTTCGACAGAAGCATTAATAAAAGCACTAAACAACGGATTTTTGTTTTTGGATTGATTTACTGGTAAAATTCCCTTCCCGCCTCTGAATTTATTTTCTCCCTCAGACCATGTCTCAATTTTTTTAAAAAATGGTAAAACATTTTCATAAGACCATGATTTTAGACCAAATGAAGCCCATCTTTCATAATCATTTTTGTTTCCTCGAACGTAAACCATCCCATTATGTGCAGAACAACCACCTATCATTTTTCCTCTTGGGCAAAATAATCTTCTATTATTTAAATTAGGTTCTGGTTCCGAATAATATTTATAATTATATTTTGGATCATGCATTGCATACAAAATTGCCAAAGGCATATTAACCTTCCAAATATCACTAGATCCACCCGCTTCAAATAAAGCAACTTTAAATTTACCATTTTCGCTTAGTCTATTTGCAAGAACACAACCTGCTGTGCCAGCACCGATTATTATATAATCAAAATTCATTTTAATTTTAATTTTAATAATTCTTTGTATTGATTAATATTTTTCATTTTAATACCAACTTTTTTTGATTCTTCATCAAATTTTCTGAGAAGTATGGAACTTTTGAAATAATCTTTGTTTTCAAAATCTTCACACTCTTTATCATTTAAAACTCCCCCTTGAAGTTTTAGACTAATCTTCGATGCTTTAGACAATTTGTTATAATACCTTTTGTCTCTTGCTAAATATCGCTTGGCTAAAACATGATATTTAATTGGGTTTACAACTTTATTGCTAAAATATTTTTTTAGAAATTTGTATCCAATTACCTCATGTTCACCATCTTTATTATTTTCTACTAATTTATCTGGATCATCGATAACAAAATGTCCATAATCATGAAGTAAGCAAGAACATATTAGATCATCGTCACATTTTGCCTTTTCTGCAAGCATTGCAGATTGAATCATGTGATCTGCTATCGTTATATTTTCACCTATATATAAAGATTTATTATTTTCAAAATTATAAATAATTTCTTTTACAATTTGCATTTATTTTTTTAATTTACCTGTTAGTACAAGATTATCAGTTTTAAAATTATTTTTATTCTCATTAATAAAATCACCCATAATTTTTATTTTATCTTCTTCAAATTCTGTAACTTTTCGTTTATCTAGATCAATATAAAGAGAGAGACTTTCTGTTGTTGCAGCAAGTTTTTTTGTTTTTTTTTCAATCATTTCACATTTTAAATGTAATCTTTTTTTATCATGATCGAAAAAAGTGCAATAAACATCTACTTCCTCATTCTCTTTAACTTCGTTGATATAAGTTGTTCTTGTTTCAACCACCATTGTGCTTCTTTTATTAATTTGTGCTTTAGCTCCACCCATTTCAAATTTATTAAGCATCGTCTCCCAAGCTTCATCAAAAATTAAAACATAATAGGCCATGTTCATATGCTCATTATAGTCTGTCCAATCTTTGATTATTTTTCTCGAAGCCAAATGAAATGACATTTTATCAGCTTTTATTTATTTTATTTGCTACTAACAATTTTCTTTGCATCTCTCGTAAAACTGGTTTTTCTATTAATTTGCCATCAATAACAACCAAACCTGTATTAGCTTTATTAAATTGATCCATAATTCTTTTAGCTTTACTTATTTCTTCTTCTGATGGAGTAAAAATTTCATTTAAAATACTTATTTGTTTTGGATGAATAGATCCTTTTCCAGTAAAACCTAAGTTTTTAACAAACTGCGCTTCTTTTTTCATCCCTTCCATATTTTCAAGATTTAAATACGGAACATCAATAACATCAACTCCTTTACTTGCACCAGCATGAACTAATCTTGATCTTGCATAAACTAAATTCTCTAATTTGTTTTCCACTCTCAATTCTGCTGCCATATCTTCTCCCCCGAAATATAAAGCAACTATTCTATCGCTAGAATGTGCAATATCATAAATACTTTCAAGAGCTTGATTAGTTTCCATTATAACATGAAGATCAGTATCTAAACCACAATCAGTAAGCATGTCATCAATAAATGTAATTTCGTCAGGCGTTTTAACTTTAGGTAACATGATAGCTTTAACTTTTAGTTTATTTGAAGCAATAGCTTCTAAGTCTAGAAGTCCATGTTTAGTTCTTTGACAATTTAATCTAACAACTAATTCAACATCATTTTTTACTTCTAGTGACTTTAATGCATCAATAGTATTTTTTCTTGCTTCATCTTTATCTTTCATGGCTATTCCATCTTCTAATTCAATACAAACCATATCAGCACCTGAAGCTAAGGCTTTTGGAAACATTTCTGGTTGAAGACCTGGGGTAAATATAAAACTACGTCTTACTCTTAGTTTATTTAAGTCCATTTAATTTTATTTCCTATAATTATCAATGATATGATATTATATTTTTCTATAAATAAAAATGAACAATAAAGTCTTCATCTCATGCGCAGTTACAGGATCTGGTGATACAGCAAGCAAACATCCTGATTTGCCGAAAACTCCAGAGCAAATTGCAAAAGCAGCAATAGAGTCTGCGAAAGCTGGTGCTGCTATTGCTCATATTCATGTTAGAGAAGAAGATGGAACTCCAAGTAGACGACTCGAGCTTTATAAAGAAGTAGTTGATAGAGTAAGATCATCTGAAACTGATGTAATTCTTAATCTTACAACTGGAATGGGTGGTGATTTAGATATAGGCCAAGGCAAGAACCCTTTAGAATTTGGTCCGATGACAGACATGGCAAATGTAATGGAGAGAATTGCCAATGCTGAACAATTTCTTCCAGAAATATGCACACTTGATTGTGGTACATTAAATTTTGGGGACAGTTCTGTTATTACAGTTAATACACCTAACGATTTAAGAAAAGCTGCGAAAAAGCTTCAGGAAATAAAAGTTAAACCTGAAATAGAAGCTTTTGATTTGGGAAATATGTGGTTTGGAGCTCAGTTATATAAAGAGGGATTGTTAAGTGATCCACCTCTTTTTCAAATGTGTTTAGGAATTCCTTGGGGAGCACCCGCAACACCTTTAGCTATGCAAGCAATGAAAGATATAATGCCCAAAGAAGGTATATGGTCAGGTTTTGCAATATCTAAAAATGAAATGCCATATGTTGCACAAACTGTAGTAATGGGAGGTAACCCAAGAGTTGGATTAGAGGATAATTTATATTTATCTAAAGGTAAATTAGCAACAAATCCTCAATTAGTTGAGAAAGCTGTAAGAATAGTTACAGATCTTGGTGTAGAAATTATGTCACCTTCAGAAACAAGAGAAAAATTAAAACTTGTAAAACACAAGTAATGTCAAAAATTAAAACTGTGGGAATTGTTGGAACCGGTGTCATAGGGACTGGATGGATAATAAGAAATCTAGCACACAATAAAATCGTTCATGCATATGATCAAAATAACAATCTTAAAAGCTATGTTTTAAAAGAGATAAGAAGAACTTCAAAAAGTATAAAAAAACTTTTTGGAAAAAAGATTTTAATTAAAAATTTAAAATTTTTTAATTCTCTTGAAAAAGCTCTTATAAATGTCGATTTTGTTCAAGAAAGTGTATTAGAAAATTATAAAGTTAAAACTGATTTGATACAAAAAATCTCAAAATATGTTAGATCAAATGTAATTATTTCCTCAAGCTCCTCTGGACTTTTACCTTCTAAAATTTTTTCTAAGAGCAAAAATCCTCAAAGAGGTATAATTGGTCACCCATTTAATCCAGCATATTTATTGCCAGCAGTTGAGATAGTCCCTGGAAAGAAAACCACAAAAAAGTTTCTTTTAGACGCAAACAAATATTACAAATCAATCTCAATGAAACCAATCATGCTTAAAAAAGAATTACCAGGTTATCTATCAGATAGACTCCAAGAAGCATTGTGGAGAGAAGGTTTGCATATAATTAACGAAAATTATGCAACAACTCAAGAATTAGATCGTGCAATAGAAGATGGACCAGGTCTTAGGTACTCAATAATGGGCACCTTTTTAACCTTTCATCTTGCAGGAGGTAATGCAGGAATGAAACATATGTTAAAACAATTTGGTCCAGCTTTAAAATTACCTTGGACAAAATTAAAAGCTCCAAAATTAACAAATAAATTATCTGATAAACTTATATCAGGTACAAAAAAACAAGCCAAAGGTAAATCAATTAATATGCTTTCAAATATTAGGGATCAATATTTAGTTGATGTCTTAAAAATTAGAAAAAAATATGAGAATAAAATTAGAAACTGATGAAAGAAAAAATTTTTATAAATAAAACTGGCGGATGTATCTGTGGAAATATAACTTTTAACGTTAAGCTTGATGAAGTTCCTTTAGTTTTCAATTGTCATTGCATTGATTGTAGAAAAAAAATAGGGGGAATGATGACAATAATACTGCTTAGAGATAGAGCAATAGATATAGATAAATCAAAATTGAAAATTTATGAACACGAAGGAGGCAGTGGTAATAAAATAAAAAAACATTTTTGTGGAAAGTGCGCAGCACCAATTTTGACTTATGTGGAAAAGTACAAGAAATACTATTTATATGCAGGTTTACTGGATGATATCAGTTTTTTAAAAAAAGCAGAAAATATACATTTTAAAGAGTCTCATTTCCCGTTTATGGAAATAAATGAAAAAAATATTAAAGTTTAATTGTTAGTGCATTCTCAAAGTATTGCCATCTACGGCGATTACTTGCCCAGATATTCTTGGAGCATCATTAGAAATTAGAAAGCTACAAACTTTTCCAATGTCGTCTTCGTATACCCAAGTATTCATTGATGTCATTGAAACAAATTCTTTTTCTATTAATTTTTTTGAAACATTTAAAAATTTAGATTTATCTCTTATGACTCTTCCCATTCTATCTCCTTTAATTGTTCCTGGACAAATAGCATTTACTCTGATTTTAAATTTTCCTAATTCCATTGCCAATGTTTTAGTTATACCAACAACTGCCCACTTACTTGCACAGTAAGGAGATCTTAATGGAAATCCAAATATACCTGCGGTTGATGATAAATTTATTATTGCTCCACCTTTATTTTTTTTAAGCATTGGAATTGAATATTTTGAAAAATAGAAATGGCTTATTACATTTACCTTTAAAGTATTTTCCCAATCCTTACCATTTAATTTTTCTAGAGTTCCAGTTGGTCCAGCAATTCCAACATTATTTATAAGTGCATCAATTTTTTTTGTTTTTTTTAAAACTTTGCTAAAAAAATTCTTTACTTGGTTTTCGTCTGAGGCATCACATTGAAAAACAAATAATTTTTTATTATTTAGTTTATGCTTTTTGCATTTGTTAAGAAAAGTGGCATTTATATCACAAAGATATACTGTTGCACCTTTCTCTAAAAATATTTTTGCCGAACTCCAGCCTATCCCCGAACCTCCAGCAGATATAACTATTCTTTTGTTTTTTAAATCTATACTCATAATTTTAAGATTTGCTCAAAGAGTGTTGTAGCTCTTTATTAGTGATATATCCTTTAACATTTCCTTGTTTATCAACCACCTCACAATTGGCGTTATTACAAACAACTTGCGGCAAAAACTCTTCAATAAACTGGTCTTCATGTATTTTAATCAGATTATTTTTTTCTTCATCGGTTGTTTCATTTATAGATTTCATTATTATTTTAGCTTTAATCACTTTTGCCCTATTTACATCCTTGACAAAAGCTTCAACATAATCATCTGCTGGATTCATAATAATATCTACAGGGGTTCCAACTTGAACAAGCTTGCCAGCATTAAGAATTCCAATGTGATCACCAAGCTTTAATGACTCATCTAAGTCATGAGTAATAAATACAATAGTTTTTTTTAGTTCCGATTGAAGAGCTAGTAACTGTTTTTGCATATCACTTCTAATTAAAGGATCTAGAGCTGAAAAAGCTTCATCCATTAACATTATATCTGTATCAGTTGCCAATGCTCTTGCAAGTCCAACTCGTTGTTGCATACCTCCAGATAACTGATTTGGAAATTGATTTTCAAAACCTGTTAATCCAACAGATTCAATTTTTTCCATAGACACATTGTTTCTCTTTTCAAGTTCTACACCTTGCATTTCAAGTCCATATCCAACATTTTGCAATACTGTTTTGTGAGGAAACAAACCGAACCTTTGAAAAACCATACTCATTTTATGTCGTCTAAAATCAATTAACTCTTCTTTTTTAAGGCTCATTACATTAGTTCCTTCGATTAGGATTTCACCATCAGTTGGATCTATTAGTCTATTTAAATGTCTTATGAGAGTTGATTTACCTGAACCCGATAAACCCATACAAACAAATGTTTCGCCTTCATTAATTTTTAGAGTTACATTGTCTAGTCCAACTGTGTGACCTGTTTTTTCTAAAATTTCTTCCTTACTTGAACCATCTTTGACCATCTGCAAAACACTGGATGGTTTTGGACCAAATATTTTAAATACATTATTTATTTCAATTTTAGACATTCGAACAAACTTAGTTGTTATCTTAACAAATTACTTAACGCTAATAAATCTCTCAAAAAATATTAAGTCAACTATTAATTGAATTGAAATGTGAATTATTTTATATAATCATTATTTATGCACTCAATTTCAAAAATCTCAAAAAATGGGACATATCTCCAAGTAATTTGGGATGACGGGAAAGAAAGTAAATTTAATTATATGTGGCTGAGAGATAATTGTCCAACAGCACACGATAAAGATTCTAGGCATCGAATGTTTAATATTTTAGATGTGTCAGAAAATATAAACCCAAAAAAATATAATCTTAATAGTGATGGTAAATTAGAAATAGAGTGGAGTGAGGGAAATCATATAAGCCATTATGATATTAATTGGCTTAGAGAAAATTGCTACACAATAAAAAATAACGAAGAATACAAATCACCTTATCAATTGTGGGATGGCAGTTTAGAAAAAAATATTGATAGTATATACATAGATCATAATGAAATAATATCTTCTGAACAGGGATTAATAAAATGGTTAGAACTTCTTCATTATAAAGGAATAGCCATAGTTTATAATGCTCCAGTAGAAAAAAATTCTGCGTTTCCTGTTTTAAATAGAATTAGCCACACAAGAGAGACATTTTTTAAAACACCTTTTGAAGTTATAAATATACCAAAACCGAATAACTCAGCTTACACAGCTCATGCACTTCAAAATCATATGGATTTACCATGGTTTGAAAATCCTCCAGGGTATCAATTTTTGCATTGTTTAGTTAATTCAGCAAAAGGAGGTGACTCATCAGCAGTAGACGCATTCGCTGTTGCAGAATATTTAAAGAATAAGGACAAAGATACTTTTGATACACTAACAAAAATTCCTTTAAAGTTTAGAGACAAAGATTATACACAAGAAGCTCATAGAAGCTTTTATGGCACTGCAATAAGCCTAACAAAAGATGGTGACTATAATGATGTTAGATTTAGTACTGCAACTATGGACGCCTTAGATTGTCATCCAGATCAAATGGATAAAGTTTATAAATCTCATCATAAATTTGGAAAACTTTTACACGATGACAAATTTCAAATAAAATTTAGGCTAAGACCAGGAGATATATATACATTCAATAACAGAAGAGTGCTTCACGGAAGAACTGAGTTTGATCCAAATTCTGGACACAGACACCTACAAGGTTATTACATGGATAGAGATGAAATTGTAGGTCGATTAAATTATCTTAAGAAATAAAAAAAAGGGCTTTGAAAACCAAAGCCCTTTTTATCTAATTTATTTAAAAGTTATTATGGAAGCCAACTTTTCCATTTATCTGGATTATTGTCTAACCACTCATTAACAACTTCTTTTACATCTCTTTTCTTAATATCAACTTCAACTAACATTTTAGCTTGGTCAATATTTTGTAAAGACATTTTTTCAAAGAACTTTTTAGCATCAGCATGCTCTGCACTAGCAAAAGTAGCCGGGTTTCCGTAGTTCATCGTGTAATCTTTAGCCCAACCAGTTGCTGGCCATGCAGCAGTTCCACAATCTTTCCAGTTATTTGCTTCAGTGAAGCTGTCACAAGTTTTGTGTTCTGGAAGTTGTACACCAACCATATCATACTCACCAAAGAACCAATGTGGTGACCATAGATAAAGTAGGAATGGCTCTTTACGCATGTAAGCAGCTTTTGCTTCTGCGATAGCAGCAGCTTCTGTTCCAAGTTCATCAGCTTGGAAGTCTATTCCTAAAAGATCAAGTCTTTTTTGGTCATGACAGTTCCAACCTGCAACCGGACATCCAATAAGTCTACCTCTATTACCACTTTCAATTGTTGCAAATTTTGCTTTGTGTTTATTTAAGTCTTTCCAAGTTTTAATACCTAGTTCTTCAGCAGCATATCTTGGTATCCAGTAGTCTGACATACCGATTATTCCTGCTGTTCCAAGTAAATCTACACTTCCATCACCATTGTATGTCCCAACGACTTTACCTTCGTATATTAAGTCCTCTTTTAACATAACAGTGTCAGCTTCAGCGTAACTTGGCCAACTCTCGCAAGCAAAGTCTAACTCACCTGCAGCGATTGCTTCCCATAGACCAGTTCCTGAAGGAAATACAGTTTGTTTAATTTTGTATCCCATTTCTCTTTCAAGAATTGCTACGGCAACTTCGCAAGTAATTATCCCACCAGTCCAATCTGCTATAGCTGCATGAAGTCTTTTGGCTGCATTGGCTTGCCCAAAGCTTCCAATTAACAGAGCTACAGAAAGAATTAGTGCTGATATCTTTTTTGATAACTTCATTTATTTCCTCTCTTTTTAATTAATTAAAAACACATTTTAGATCAAAATGTATTGGTATGTAAACCACGCAAATAGTACTATTTGTCTTAGCTTATTAAGCCTAAAGCTTCTCTTTGTTTCTTAGTCCACGCAAGTGTAATTCTATCAATAATAATAGCCAGCAATACTATTCCGATACCAGCTGCTAATCCTCTTCCAGTATCTGATCTCGCAAGACCATTAAATACTTCTAAACCTAAACCCTTACCACCAATAAGTGGTGTAACTATTTGCATTGCAAAAGCCATAATTACAGTCTGATTAAATCCAATAACTAAACTTGGAATAGCTAACGGGAACTTAACTTTATTTAATGTTTGAATAAGTGTTCCACCAAATGATCTCGATACTTCAGAGTAAGTGCCAGAAACCTGTGTTAAACCTAGAGATGTTAATCGAATTATTGGCGGAATTGAATATATTACAGTTGCAAGAACAGCTGACACTGTTCCACCACCAAAAAACATTAGAACAGGAATTAAATAACAGAAATAAGGAAGTGTTTGCATTGCATCCAACACTACGTTCTGAATATTTCTAAATCTTTCATTGTAAGATGCAATTATTCCAAGAGGAACTCCTATAACAAAACACAGCACTACAGACACAAGTACTGAGGATAAAGTTATCATTGATTGTGTCCATATTCCACATGCACCAATGAATAGAAGAAGTACTGCAGTAATTATTGCAAATCTTATTCCAACAGTTACATAACCTAAAGCCGAAAATACTGCTAATGTATACCACCAAGGTATTTGAGTTAGAAAAACATCTAAAGGTCTTAACAAATTTAAATAAACAAAAGCTCTTAAACCTTTTGCAAAAGAAATAAATCCTGGATTTACAGTCAAGCTTTCCACTGCATTAGTAATTGGTTGTCTTATTGATAATTTCCATTCTTTTGGAAATGTTCCTATTTCTAAAAAGTAATGATCTATAAATGCAATTAGAAATAAAACTATAAAATAAGGAATAACATAGTATCTTTTGCTAATGAATTCACCGATATTTTCTGCTGTAGATTTATTAAAAATTGAAATTAACACTTTAAATACTGTTGATATAGCAGATGTAACTGTTTGACATATGATTTTTAAAATCTTATTCCCAAAACTTAATGGCATTTCTAAAATTTTTGCGATTTGATATTTTTCCCAACTTTGAGGAAGTAAATAAAATCTTTGTACATCTGAAGGAAGTCTTTCTTTATCTTTACTAAACGCTAAACTAAATCTATCAAACATTATAGCCATAAATAAAATACATAGCCCACCTTCCATTGCCCAACCAACATCCAATCTTCTTATTGCTTGCCAAACTTGCCCACCAATACCTTCGGCACCTATAAAACATGCAAGAACCACTAATGCCAATGCCATCATTATTACTTGGTTAATACCCATCATTATACTTGGTAAAGATAATGGAATTTTAATTTTAAATAACAATTGAAGTTTACTTGAACCAAAGGAAGTTGCAGACTCAATAGTTTGAGCTGGCACTTGTCTTATACCAGTGTTTGTCAATCTTATTATTGGAGGCATTGCATATATCATGGTAGCCAATATTGCTGGCGCGCCTCCTATCCCAAAAAAAAATAATGCTGGGAACAAATATACAAATGCTGGCATTACTTGCATAGTATCTAATACTGGCTTCATGAAATTTTCAAATCTATTACTTTGTGAACACAAGACACCCAGTATAAATCCAAAAAATACACATAATAAAACTGACAGACCCATCAATGCCACTGTTTGTAAGGATGGTTCCCACATTCCTGTAGCTCCCCAAAAATAAACTACAAAAGAAGAGTAAATTCCCAATCGCAAACCACCCGCAATTATGCAAGGTATTACAATTATTGCTGCTATTAAAATCCAAGGAGACTCAAGCAAAAAGTCTTCTAAAAAATAATAAGTTTCTTTTATATAGCTTGCTATAATTTTAGTGACCCATCTGTAATTTTTTTTTAAATAATCTTCTCCATCGTTCACCCAAGCTGTAAATGTAAATTTATCTGTGACTTCTTTAGGAAATTTTGAAGGACCTTCACTTTGAGTAGATAGCCAGAGTGCTACCAAAAAAACAACGCCAATAATTACATAAGTTATTATGTTTTTTGATTGATTTGATTTATCTATTAAATCAGTTCTAGTAGCCATGTTCGCAAGTTAAAATAAATAATTTTACATTTAAAGTAAAATATTGTCTATTTTTGGGATAATATTATTTATTAAAAATGGCTGTAGAACAAAAAATCACTTGTACAAATATATGGAAGTTATTTGGACCAGACGAAAAAAGAATTATTAAAAACCTTGATAAAAATTTAAGCATTAAAGAAGTTCAAGAAAAGACAGGACATGTCGTTGCTGTAAAAGATGTCAGTTTCTCAATTCAAAAAGGTGAAACATTTGTAGTAATGGGATTATCTGGTAGTGGAAAATCAACACTAGTGAGATGTATTTCGAGATTGATTGAACCAACAGCTGGCATAGTGAAAATGGACGATGTTGAAGTTACAAAAATGAGCGCAAGTGAATTATTAGAATTAAGAAGAAATAAAATGAGCATGGTTTTTCAACATTTTGGTTTATTTCCTCATAGAACAGTCCTAGAAAATATTGGTTATGGATTGGAAGTAAGGGGAACAAAAAAAGATATAAGAACAGAAAAGTCAATGGAAGTTTTAAAAATGGTTGGCTTAGATGGTTGGCATAATAATTATCCAAGAGAATTATCTGGAGGTATGCAGCAAAGGGTAGGACTTGCAAGAGCGCTAGCCGTGGATCCTGAAATATTAATTTTTGATGAACCTTTTTCAGCTTTGGATCCTTTGATTAGAAGAGAAATGCAAGATGAGCTTTTAAAAATCCAAGAGAAACTTCAAAAAACTATGGTATTTATAACTCACGACTTTTTAGAGGCAATTAAAATGGGAGACCATATTGCAATCATGAAAGATGGGGAAGTTTCCCAAGTTGGTACACCTGAAGAAATTGTATCTAATCCAAAAGATCAATATGTTAAAGATTTTTGCGAAGATGTTCCTAAATATAAAGTATTAAGTGCTGGCAAAGTTATGAGAACAGAGTGCTGCAATGAAACAAAAAATTTATTTGAGAATGGAAAGGATAATATTTTAGATAATTCTAAAATTGAAAATTTAATAGATAGGCTAATTGATAATGATAAAACTTATCCAGTAGTTTGCAATGAAAGTGGAAAGCTATTAGGTGAAATAGATAGAGTAATAGTCATGAAATCTATGAGATCAAATCAATAAATTTGCTTATTACCTTCTATTGATTTTTTTTTAATATTATCTCTCCATATAATAATAATACCAGCAAAAATAATTACTATTACTCCAGGAAATAGTTGGCTCCATGGAGCTTCATTAAAGAAAATCCAACCAAGAATAAAAGATGATGGTATACCAAGATACTCAAATGAAGCAATTTTACTTGCTGAAATTAAACGGTAAGAATAAATAAACAATATTGCTGCTGTACCACCCAAAACTCCAGTCATTGTCATCAAAATAAAATCTTTAAAATTTTTAATTTCAACATGTCCTGTAGTTACAAAAAATAAAAGTAAACCACCAATGACATTAAATATTAATGTGTATAACTGAATTTTTGCAGTTGAATGATTGCCTTGAATGAATTTTAAAATTATGACAGTGAAAGCCCATGCTATAGCGGTTAGAATTGGAAAAATTGAGTACAAACTAAAAATTTCACTTGTTGGTTTCATTATCATAACCACACCAACAAAACCAATTATAACTGCTGACCATCTATAAATACCAATTTTTTCACTCAATAAAATTATTGATAGTATTACTATGAAGAAAGGTGATGAGAAGGTTAACGTTATAGCTGTTGCAAATTCAAGATTTACTACTGAGATAAAAATGAATACATTCATAGAAAGAAAACATATTCCTCTCAAGCAACTCAATATCAAAAACTTATTTCCTAAGTTTTTAAATATTGTTGAAAATTCATTTGTGAATAAGATCAATAATAACAAAGGTATAATTGCTGCTACATTTCTAAATAAAGTTAATTGAATTATTGAGTATTCATCACCTAAAAATTTAATAATAACCATGTAAAGATCTATACACAAAATTGCTAAGAGCATTGTAGTAATTGCTAAATATGTTTTTTTTAGATCTGTTTTTTCAGATGAAATTTTCATTTAATAATATTGAAATTAGTATAAGTTTTTAAAATATTATGCAAAATTTTAAGCTTAATGAAGAATTTTTATTAAATAATCAGGATTGGACATTCCCAACTTTTACAGCTTATGGACCTGGAAGATTTAAAGAAATTGGAAAGTTTTGTAAAAATTTTAAAATAAATAATGCATTAATCGTTACTGATAGTGGCAGTGTAAATTTACCATTTATAAGTGATTTACAAAATTTACTTAATGACTCAAAAATCAAATCAGATATTTATTCAAATATATCGCCAAATCCTAGAGATGACGAAATAGATTCTGGATGTAAAAAATTTCGTAAAGGCAATCATGATGCAATAATTGCAATAGGCGGCGGAAGTGCAATGGATGGAGGCAAAGCAATTTCTCTTACAGTTGATAGCGGTGTACCGTTATGGGATTTTGAATTTGAAAAAGAGCCACCAAAATTAACTATGGAAAATCCTTTTCCAAAAATAATTACTATTCCAACTACAGCAGGAACTGGTGCTGAAACAGAAGTTACTGCCATGGTTACTCATCTTGAAAAAGGAATGAAGTTTTGTTTATGGCATCCAGATGCCCGACCATGTTTAGCTTTAGTAGATCCAGAACTAACTTTAAAATTACCAGCAAATCTTACTGCTTGGACCGGTATAGATGCAATGATACATGCAATTGAAGGTTATAGTGTTCCTATATTTCATCCACTTTGTGATGGTTCTGCATTAGAAAGTTTAAATTTAATTTCAAAATCACTTTATGCAGCTGTCGAAGAACCTGATAATCTTTTAGCGAGAGGAGGAATGATTATTGGATCTTATTTGGGTGGAATAGCTTTCTTAAAAGGCCTAGGTTTAGTTCATGCAATTTCGCACATGGTTGGTGCTGAATATAATACTCATCATGGATTGACTAATGCAATTATACTTCCTGCAGTCATGAAATATAATTTACCTGGATTAGAAGAAAAAGTAAAAAGAATGTCAGAGGCTATGCAATTTGAAAACCATTCAATTGAAAGTTTTCAAAACAACTTAAATATAATTCTAGATAGATTAAAAATCCCTAAAGGATTAAATGAATTAGGAGTGCCAGAAGATTGCCAAGAGAGAATAGCAAAGAAATCAATGTTAGACCAAGCTTACGGACAAAATCCTAAAAAGGCATCATTAGATGAGGTCAAGACTTTAGTTTTAGAGAGTATTAGACAAGCAAGATAGGTTTAATTAAGTGCTTGAGAATTTTTCTGTCCATCAAATAATTTCAAAAATAAAAAAAAGAGAAATTAAAATAGTAGAGGTACTAAATTTTTATTTAGATAGAATAAAAAAATTCAATCCAAAATTAAATGCTATTATTTCACATATAGATGAAACAAAAATTACTGAAGAAGCAAAATTAAAAGATGAAAATTTTAATAGTGATAATGACAAAGATGATATTTATGGACTTCCAATTGCTGTTAAAGAATTATTTGATATTAAAAATGAGGTAACATGCTATGGATATAAAGAGTTATTAAAAAATATACCAAAACAGGACTCTTTATTAGTAGATAATTACAGAAAAAACACAATTTTAATTGGTAAAACAAATCTCTCTGAATTTGCTGTTGGTTGTCATACTACTAACAGAGTTTATGGAGCAACTTCAAATGTTTATGATCATAGTAAGTCAGCGGGAGGGTCTTCTGGTGGTGCAGCAGCAGCTGTTGCAGCAAATTTAATTCCTTTTGCAGATGGCACAGATATGATGGGATCTTGTAGAAACCCAGCAGCATTTGCAAATATTTATGGATTAAGACCAACACCTGGTGCGATTGCAGAAGATAGATTTGAAATTAAAAATTTAAAAGATTTTCCTTTAATATCTACAACTGGATGTTTTGCTAGGACTCCCAATGATATGGAATTTTTATTTAACTATATAAAAGGGAAGAATGTAAAGGATAAATTATCTTTCGATCTTGAAGATATAAATATTAAAAAACTTTCAGATTTAAAAATTGGATGGTGCATTGATCTAAACGAACAATATAAGTATGAAGATGGAATTATCGACTTATGTGAAAATATTTTAAAAAAATTACAGTCAAATAATTTAAATATTGAAGATTTAAAAACTGAAATTAATTCAGAAGAATTGTGGTATTCTTGGACAATATTAAGAGCCAAATTTTTGTATGAAAACTTTTTGTTATATAATTTAAAAAATTTAAATGAATTACCTTCTCAAGCATATTGGGAATATGAAAAAGGGAAAAGCATCAAAACAAACGATGTTTTAAAAGCAATAGAAATAAGAAATAAATATATGGGTAAAATACAAAACCTATTTAAACATTATGATTTTTTAGCATTACCTTCGGCTCAACTATTTCCTTTTGAAAAGAACCTAAACAATCCAGAATTTATCAATGATAATAAAATTGACACTTATCATAGATATATGGAAGTCTATACATTATCAAGTTTGCTTGGTTTGCCAACTACATCTATTCCAGTTGGTTTTAATAATAAAGGGCTACCAATGGGAATGCAGATTATAGCAAATGTTAAAGAAGATAATAAACTAATTAACTTTGCCAAATCTTATGAAGAAATTTTTAACTTTTCAAAATTTAAACCAGAATTAACGGAATAATAATGACCAGACACCCTCATCATTTTAAAATTTCATTTGCATTAGCTATTGCTGCTGGTTCATGGGGAATTTATTGGTTACCTCAAAGAATACTAGAAGATGGAGGTTTGACTGGTGGCTGGGGAACAATATCCCAAATGGCGGTTGGAATATTAATATTATCACCAGTCGCAATTTGGAGAGTTATAAAAGGAAAGTCTATTGGATTGGAATTTCCTCTGACTGGTTTTTTTGTTGGAAGTGGATTTGTTTGTTATGCTCTTAGCTTTCTTCTTACTGATGTAGTTAAAGCATTAATCATGTTTTACATGATACCTGTTTGGACAACAATATTTGAAATTATATTTTTAAAAAAGAAATTTGGTTGGAAGAGGGTAATCACATTAGGTTTGGCACTAGGAGGTTTATGGATTGTATTCAGTCAAGAAAATATAATCCCATTACCTCAAAATGCAGGGGATTGGTTGGCTCTTGCTGGAGGTGCACTATTTGGTGCTGGTTTAATTAGAATGGAAATAATTAAAACAGATGGAGTCTTTCCAATTATATTCACATTCTTTTTTTATGGAGGTTTAGCCAGTATACCTATTGGGTTATTCTTAGTAGATTATTTAGGACCAGTTCCATCAGTGGAGGTTATCATGTCAATGTCCACTTTTTTATTACTTATCTCGATATTTTATTTTATTCCTACAGGAATAATAATCTTTTGGGCTCCAAGCAAACTAGGAGCCGGCTTATCATCTATTTTATTTTTAGCTGAAATAATTGTTGGTGTTGTTAGTGCTAGTATTTTAACAAATGAACCTTTTGGTTGGAGAGAAACAATAGGTAGTATTCTAATAATTCTTGGTGGTGTAATTGAAGTTGTATATGTTCCAAAGTCAGAGAAGAAATTAGCATAATGGATATTAATGAATTATTGAAATCAAAAAAAAAAGTCTTCTTAGATGGTGGAACAGGCTCAGAAATTCAGAGACTTGGTGGAACTATGGGACCAGCTTTTTCTGGTTTAGCAAATGTTTTCTCACCAGAAATAGTAATCAAAGTACACGAAAGTCATATAAACGCCGGATGTGATATGATAACAACTAATACTTTTGGAACTGCAAGGCATTGTCTTGAGCCTTCAAATTTAGGAGATCAGACTATAAAAATTAACATTGATACAGTTAAGTTAGCAAGACAAGCAGTCAAAAATTCTGGAAAAAAAATTAAAATTGCTGGAAGCATGTCAACATATTTAGCTTTGGCTGAAAATGAATTTAGACCTGACACAAAATTTGTACCATCATTTGCAAAAGAAGAAAAAAATTATAAAGAACAAGCGAAGGTATTAAAAGAAGAGGGAGTCGAAGTGCTTATTCTTGAAATGCTTTTAGATATTGACCATGCTAAAATTTTGCTTAATGCAGCTTTGGAAACAGGTTTACCTGTCTGGGTTGGATTAAGTTGCTGCATAAGTAAGTTTGATGAAACCGTAGTAGGTAGAAATTTTAGAGCTGAAAAAGAGAGATCTATTATATATGACCCTTTAAAATATCCTGATGAGCCAAAATTCCTTCCTGAAGATAAAATTATAAATTTCGCTGAAATAATTAATTCACTCAAATCTATCGGTGGAGATGTTTATGGCATTATGCATAGTTGGTTTATTGATACAAAAGAGGGAATGAAAGTTTTAAAATCAAATTGGAATGGGCCAATTATGTTCTATCCAGAAATTCATAAATTTGACACGAGTACTATGCAAGCATTAATAACTGAAAATGAAATTGAATTTGTTGATAAGTGTTCTGAGTTAATAGACGATCAGGTAAAAATTATTGGGGGTTGTTGTGGCGTCACAGATAAACATTTAAAATCCTTGATAACAAAATTTTCTTAAATTAGTAATCTTTACTAATTATTTGGTCTATCATATTTACCATATCTTTTTTATATTTTTCATTTGTTGCAGATTTAGTCTCTAAGACAGAAAAAAACGCAGCAACAACTTTTGTTTTCAAATTTATTCCTAAAAATTGGCCCCCATACCCAGAGTGACCAATCCAGTTACCGCATTTCATTAATGAATTAACATAACAGACAAATTTATCTTTAGATAATTGAATGTATTTGGGTCCCTTACTATTAATAGTTTTACTCAAAAAAGTTTTAGAACCAATATTTTTTCCATTTATACCTTTTCCAAACCTAGAAAAAAGTAAACCCATTCTTAAAAAATCTCTTGTAATTAAACTTCCGCCTCCAGACATCCACGGTGTACCAAATCTATCTGTTCCTATATACAATCCTTCTTCAAATCCTGTTGCTTCAACTGTTTCCAACAGCCATTGTCTTAAACTTTTTTTACTTACTCTTTCTACAATTAGTCCAATAACATCAGTATTAGCTGATTTATAATGCGCCAGATCAGTATAATTTTTTAAATCTCTGCTTTTTAAAGATTTAATTGAATTTAAATATTGTTCCTGGCTTTGAATGTTTTTGCCTTTTATCGGCAGTCTCCATCCTCCCACAGGCTCATGCAAAAATGAAGACGAATAAGCTTTTGTATAATCTTCGCTATATAGATTTACAATGTTCATGTCTAAAACGTCTTTTACTTTTGCATTTGCATAACCACTGCCAATTTTTGGCAAGTAAAATGAAATTTTCTTATTTAAGTTAATTAGTTTTCTGTCTATCAGCTCTCCCACAAATAAATGTATAAACATTTTTGTAATTGACATAATTGTTTGAGGCTGATTTGTAGAAAAGTCCTTTGCGTACTGCTCGAATAAAATATCCTGATCTTTACCAACTATTAAAGAGCAAAAAGCTTTATTTTTAGTTACCTTTTTTACAGAAGATAATTTACCAATTCTCTTATCAATTTTTTTTTTTAATTTTAAAACAAAATCTGATCTAAGGTATATTCCATATCTATTAATTTTATATAAATTTCTAAAACCCAACCTCCTTTTATTTGGGAGATTCCATTGAGCTTTATTATCTTTTCTTGTAACTAATTCTGGATTTTTTTCTGAAATAATTTTTTTCAAATTAGTACTTTTTATCCAAACTTAAGAGATTTATTTTTCTCGTACTTTTGATGATAGCCTTCTGCTTTACAATAGTTTTTTTCTTTGGAAATTTTTGTAGTAACTTTTCCATCTAATTTCTGATTCATTTCTTTTAAAATTTTCTCTGCTGTATTTTTTTCATTATCATTATTATAAAATATCTCAGAGCGATATTGAATTCCTACATAAGTTCCTTGTCTATTCTTTTGAGTTGAGTCATGGAGTTTAAAAAATAATCTGACCATGTCTTCATAGCTTAAAATATTTTCATCATATTGAACTTTGACTACTTCTATGTGACCTGTATCCCCACCACAAACTGCTTTGTAAGTAACATTAGGATCATCACCTCCGCAATAACCACATTCGGTAGATAATATTCCTTTTATACCATCGTATTTAGTTTCGTCCCAAAAACAACCAATACCACCAATAAAAGTTTTCATAATTTTACAATATATTATTACTTCAAAATTGAAACAGCTTTTATCTCTTCAACTCCTATACCACAACAACCACCAACAATTTTTACACCTTTGCTAAACCATTTTTTTGCAACTTCCAAATAATCATTGGGTGAAAAATCATCCACAAACTTCCAATTTGGTTTTTCGTAATAGCCTTTGTTAGGGTATGCACCAATAACTCCATTATAATTTTTTAATGCAGTATCTAAAGCTGCACTCGTTGTTTTAATATCTGAGTGAGCAATTAAAATTGGCCCCTTATGTAATTTACTAAAATTTTTCAACGATTCTTCTAAATCCTCGTAAATTTCAGTTTTATTCTTCACATCATCATAACCAAGTGTAATATTTTTTGTATTCTGATCTATTACACAGGAAATAGAAAGCCAAACAGGTAACTTTATATTTGAAGAACACTCAAGCATAGTCTCCACGATTTCTGCTTGAGATGTCATTGCTTCTAAAATTATTAAATCAACACCCTCATTTGATAAAATTTTAATATGTTCATTAAAACATGGCTTCATGTTCTTTGTTCCAAGTTTAAGAAAACTTCCATAACTCGAAACACTTCCTGCTAAACAGATGTTCTTTTTTGAATTATTAATTGCTTGTTTTGCAATTTGAACTGCTTGTTTATTAAATAATTCAATTGAGTCTTCATATCCGTGTTTTCTAAGAGAAATTGGAGTTGTAGCATAAGTATTTGTTGTAATAACATCAGCACCTGCATCAATATAATTTTCATGAACTTCTTTTAGAAATTCTGGGCTATCTACCGAACATTTTCCACACCAGAGGTTTTGATCCATTTTAGCTCCTTTTTTTTCAAGCTCAGCACCTATACCTCCATCAAGTAAAATAATTTTTCCTTCATTGATTTTTTCTTGAATTAAATTGTAAGACATTAATTGTTTGTGAAAGCACAAATTTTATTATTATCAAGATCTCGAATATAAGAATAGTAAACTCCAGAACCTTCTGGTCTTTCACCTCCAGCTCCTTCACTTTTTCCACCTGCCTTAAGTCCAATCTCATGAAACTTATCAACTATATCTCTAGATGATGTAATAAATGAAACTTGCGTTCCATTTCCATTAGTTGCCTCTTTCATATTGACAGGTTTGGTCACATAAAACTCTATAGTTCCATCGCCATTTTTTTCTGTGTAACCAGCGCAAACTTCATCTTTATAATTTCTTTCTAGATTTAAAACTTTTAAGACTTCATCATAAAAAATTATTGCTTTTTCTAAGTTATTGGTTCCTACCATTACATAACCAAGCATTTTAATTTTTCCATTCAGTAATAGTTTTTACCTCTAGATATTCATGCAATCCCCAGGTTCCACCTTCACGTCCATTTCCAGATTGTCTATACCCACCAAAAGGAGTCCCAGAGTCAGCTGCTTTATGATTTACATACACAATTCCGGACCTTAATTTTTTTGAGACTCTTTTTGCCTTTTCATTATCCTCTGTTTGTAAATAGTTTCCTAATCCATATTCTGTATCATTTGTAATTTGGATAGCTTCCTCTTCATTTTCAAAAGGAATAATCGACAATACTGGTCCAAATATTTCCTCTTTAGCAATTCTCATATTATTATTAACATCAGTGAATACTGTTGGTTTAATAAAATAACCTTTCTTTAGATCTTCAGGTTTGTCAGGACCACCTGCTACTAAAGTAGCACCTTCTTCAATTCCACTATTTATTAAACTTTGAATTTTATCAAATTGAGTTTTTGAAATTACAGGCCCAATATGGTCACCAGCTTTTGAAGCAAGATCAACTTTAATTTTATTTGCTTCATCTGCAGCTTCTTCAACAGCTCTTTTATAAATTGATTTTTCAACAAGCATTCTAGTTGGGGCATCACAGGATTGACCTGAATTACTCATTACGTTTCTAATACCATCTCTGACTGCATCAGGATATGCATCAGCAAAAACAATATTTCCACCTTTACCACCAAGTTCAAGACAAACTCTTTTTATAGTTTCAGCAGCATTCTTTGTAATTAATTTTCCAGCTCTAGTAGATCCTGTAAATGAGACCATATCAACATCAGGATGTCCTGACAGGTCAGTTCCAACACCAGGCCCATCACCATTTACCAAATTAAATACTCCAGCTGGAAATCCAGCCTCATCTATCATCTCTGCAAATAGCATTCCTGACAATGGTGCAATTTCAGATGGTTTAAGTACCATTGTACACCCAGTAGCAAAAGCTGGAATTACTTTTAAAGCAATTTGATTTATAGGCCAATTCCAAGGTGTAATTAATCCACAAACTCCAATTGGCTCATATACAATATGATTAGTAGATCCTTTATCAAAACCTGGTTCGAATTCGAATTCTTTTAATCTTTTTATAAAGTCTTCGATATGACCTGCGCCAGAAGATGTTTGATTAGCTGAACACCAATCTTTAGGACAACCAAGCTCTGTAGTAATAGCATCAGTCATATCATCCCATCTAGAATTATAAATTTTTAATAATTTTTCTAATAAATTTAACCTTTCTTCTTTTGAAGTTTCTTTCCAAGTTTCAAATGCAGATTTTGCTGCTTTGACTGCAGCATTTGTATCATCAGAACTTCCAAGACTTATAATTGCACAAACTTCTTCTGTTGATGGATTAATAACTTCACATTCATTCTTGTTTACTGGCTCAACCCATTTGCCATTGATATAAAATTTTTTTTTATCGAGCATTTATATTTCTAAATTAATTTTTCTTATTATACGTTTATTTACTATAACCATTCAAGAAATTAGATACAGTTTTTAAATTTTAATGATTAATCAATATGTGGTGGTATATTGTATTTATGAAATCACAAAAAATAGAACCAAAGTTTGAAAATAACCAAAATCCACGTATTGGACTTATCGCTTTAGCAACCGATCTAGTGATTGAAAAAGATTTTATAAGTGTAATTAAAGATAAAAAAATAGATTTTTTTGTAAATAGAATAGAATGTTATAATCCCTTAACCAAAGAGAATTTGATCAAAATGTCAGAGAATATTACTCAAGTAACAAGAGATATCTTGCCAGAGCAAAAATTAGACTGTGTTGTATATGCTTGTACATCAGGAACTATTGCAGCAGGGTACGATAATATTAAAAATAAAATACAAGCAGCAAAACCTGAGGCAAAACTTTCAACACCAAGTACAGCAGCTTTGAAAGCATTGAAAAAATTAAATATTAAAAAACTTTCTATATTCACACCTTATAGTAAAAAAGTTAACGATGATGTTGTTGATTATTTTAAATCATCTGGTTTTGAAATCACCTCAAATTCATACTTTGATATTCATTCTGACATGGAGATTGGTAAAGTAGATCAAAATTATCTGTTTGATGTGCTAATAAATTTAGATGTAAGTGAGGCAGATGCTTTATTTGTATCTTGCACCGCTTTACCAGTTCTTCCTCTAATACAAAAATTAGAAGATAAACTTGGAATACCAGTTCTTTCAAGCAATCAGGCTTTAATCTGGGAATCTTTAGAAAATATAGGTGAAAATAAATCTGTAAAAGGATTTGGAAGACTGTTTGATTAATTTATGTCCTTTTCAAAAGAAGAATACAAACAAAGACTATTAAAAGTTCAATCTCTGATGAGAGAGAAAAAAATTGATTTAATCATTTCTCACGACACAAATAACATGAATTATCTTACAGGCTACGATGCTTGGTCTTTTTATTATGCACAATGTGTATTAGTGCACGTTGATGCGGTAGAACCAATTTGCTTTGTTAGAGATCAAGACGCTGGTGGGGCGTACATTAAGACCTATTTAAATAAAGACAATATTATTGTTTATGATGAGAGTTATATTCATACTTGGCCAAAACATCCCTATGATTACTTGACCAAAGTAATTAAAGAAAAAAAATGGGATAAACTGTCCATTGGAGTTGAAATGGATGCTCATTATTTTACAGCTTTTTGTTATGAAAAGATTAAACAGGGATTGCCTAATGCAAACATTATCGATTCTGATCGACTAGTTAATTGGGCTAGATTAATTAAATCCAATACAGAGATAAATTATATGAAGTCTGCTGCTTTAATTTCTCAAAAAGGAATGCAAACAGCAATGGAAGTAATTAAACCTGGAACAAGACAATGCGATGCTGTTGGAGAAATTCAAAAGTCTTTATTTTATGGCACAGAAGAATTTGGAGGTGAATATTCTAGTATTGCTACGCTTCTTCCAACTGGAAAAGGCACATCTGCTTCTCATTTAACTGCAACTCAAGATAAATTTGTTGAAGGTGAAGCAACTATAATTGAACTTTCAGGTGTTTATAAAAGATATCATGCACCTATGGCTCGAACAATTTTATTAGGTAATCCTGATCAATTAAAAATTGATACAATGAATAAAACTATAGAAGCTTTACAAGCTGGAATTGATGCTACTAAACCTGGAAATACAGCAAATGATGTTGCACAAGCTTTTTGGAAAATTTTAGATAAATATGGTATCGAGAAGAAATCAAGAACGGGTTATTCAATAGGTATTGGATATCCACCAGATTGGGGAGAGCATACTTTAAATATTTATAAAGGCGATATGACAGTACTTGAACCAAATGTTTGTTTTCATATGATTGCAGTAATGCAGTTTGGCGATTGGGGAGTAGAAGCATCAGAAGCAATCCGAGTTACCGACAAAGGTTGTGAATTATTCTGTAATTTTCCAAAAGAGCTACATATAAAGAACTATTAGCTATTGATAATTAACTTCTTAAATGTTTTAAACACTTGATGTCTAAAAATACAGAATTCGTTAAGTTCGATAAAGTTGATAAAAGTTACGATGGTAAAGTCTTAGTAGTAAAAGATTTAAATCTTAATATCTCTGAGGGTGAGTTTATTACTATGCTTGGCCCATCTGGTTCAGGAAAAACAACTTGTTTAATGATGTTAGCTGGATTTGAAACACCAACAAATGGTGAAATTTATTTAGACTCTAATCCTATTTCAAATATTCCACCACACAAAAGAGGAATTGGAATGGTTTTTCAAAATTATGCATTGTTTCCTCATATGACAGTTTATGAAAATTTAGCATTTCCTTTAAGAGTAAGAAAAGTTCAAAAAGATGAGATTGATAAAAAAGTAGATAAAGCTTTGTCAATGGTTTCTCTATCAGGATTTGAAAGTAGAATGCCAGCGCAATTATCTGGTGGTCAGCAACAAAGAGTAGCCGTTGCAAGAGCTCTCGTATTTGATCCAGCAGTAGTTCTAATGGATGAACCACTTGGAGCTTTAGATAAAAACTTAAGAGAAAGTATGCAATACGAAATTAAACATATTCATGAAAATATTGGGGTGACAGTTGTTTATGTTACACACGATCAAGGAGAAGCATTAACAATGTCAAATAGGATCGCAGTGTTTAATGATGGTAAAGTTCAACAATTATCAAGTCCTGATAAATTATATGAAGAGCCAGTTAATTCTTTCGTTGCAGAGTTTATAGGTGAAAATAATACTTTTGGTGGAGAAGTAACGGATATTTCAAAAGACATTTGTAAAGTTAAACTACAAAATGGTGAAATTTTAGCTAATCCAATTTCAGTAAAATCAAAAGGCGACAAAACTACGGTATCAATAAGACCTGAAAGAGCATTAATAAATCCAAAAGATAAAATGGATAATAATCAAACTGGAAAAATCGAAGAAGTTATCTACCATGGTGATCACACTAGAGTAAGATTAGATCTTTTAGGTAATAAAGAATTTATTTTAAAAGTTCCAAATAGCTCAAACGAGTTAGATTTAAAATTAGGTAATGAGATTAAAGTAGGATGGAACAGTCAAGACGCAAGAGCTCTAGATCCTAAATAATTTCTTAAATATCCCAGTATTCCTATAACAAAATGGCCTGTTGACTCTGAATATCGTTTTTGTTGTACTTCGCTTATATAAATTAATTTATATTAAACGTTTAAACGGAGGATAAATGAAAAAATTAAGTAAATTATTGCTTGCTCTTTCTTTTGCTCTTTCAATAACTTCATCTGCATTTGCGGTTACAGTAGCATCTTGGGGTGGAGCTTATACAGAGTCTCAAAAGCTAGGGTATGGTGATCCAACTGCAAAAGCTCTTGGTGTTGATATCAACTGGGTAGACTATTCAGGTGGATTATCTGAAATCAAAGCTCAAAAAGAAGCAGGTGCAATTACTTGGGATATTATCGATGTATTCGCATTTGATACTATCAACGGATGTGACGAAGGAATTTTCGTCGAATTCGATTTTGACAAAGATTTCCCTGCAGCTCCAGATGGAACTCCTGCAAGTGAAGATTTCTTTGCTCCAATGCCAAGTAAATGTGCTGTAGGAAACATTTTATATTCATGGA
>CACJRL010000009.1 GCA_902595815.1 uncultured Pelagibacteraceae bacterium | reverse complement strand
CTAGCTTAAAGTTGGAATGACTTTCTGTTTGACAAAAATAATTTGATAAAAATAGTTCTGGTACACAAATTATTTTAGCTCTTTTTGATGCTGCTTTTTTTATATTTTTAATAGCTGAATTTATATTTTTTTGAATATTATCTGAAATTTTACTTTGAATAATTCCAATTTTTACTTTTTTGATCATCTATCAAAATATTTTGGAAAAGTTTTTTCTGTCTCTATTTTTCCATTCTCCAGTATGATAGGCGTCACTTGCTATTAATGGTAAAACACTGGTAGCTTCAGCAAATACCATTTGTTCTTTGGTAGTATCAACCTTACCCCATGAACTTGCTTCTTTTAATGTCGAACTACTGCAAGCTCCATCTCTTGAGTCAGCAACAGTAATTTGTATTGCATATTTGTGCATATCTACATTTTTTCCCAAAAGTTCAGCACAAATTACCGTGTCTTGTATAAAGTTTTTAGGAACTCCACCACCAATCATGAATAATCCCGACCCTTTAGATTTAATTTTAATCTCTGTTAATTCTCTAAATTCTCTAATTGAGTCTATTGTAATATGATTTTTTGGATTTCTCTCTTGATGCATGACTAATCCAAAACCTGCACTTGAGTCTGTAAATGCAGGACAGAATATAGGTACATCGTTATCAAAAGCTGTTTCAATTAAAGAACCTTTCTTTTTAGAATTAGTTTTTAGATATTTGCCAATCTCTTTAATAAATTCTCTCGATGTGTAAGACTTCGGCTCAAGTTTGTCTGCTATTTCTCCTATTGTTTTATCACAAACCTGGAGCTCCTCTTCATCGATGTAAGTATCATAAATCCTATCTATATAATTGTCTCTAAGTTCATTATCATTTTGATATTGTGATCCTTGGTAATGTTTAAATCCAAGCGCTTCAAAAAAATCCATATCTATTATAGATGCTCCAGTTGCTACAATTGCATCTACCATGTTGTATTTAACCATATCTCTATAAATATGCATACATCCAGCGGCAGAAGTAGACCCTGCAAGAGTTAGGAATATTGTACAATCTTTATCTTTAAGCATTTCATTATATATCTTGGATGCATTAGCAGTTTCTCTTGAAACAAAAGACATTTTTTCCATAGAAGATATAATTTTTCTAGAGTCAAAAGATGTAATATCAATATGTTCAACCTCTTTACTTAAAAAGTCTTTTTTTCTGTTATGATTAAGATTTTTTGTATCTGACATTATGCAACAAGAAACTCTTTATTTGTTTCTTTGTCATACATCGTCATTATTGGATCATCACAAACTTCGTAAATACTGTCAGAATAATATCCATTAAATTGAGTTCGAAATGTCAATCCGTATGCTCCTAATTGACCTAATTCAATGTAATCACCTTCTTTAATATTATTAGGTAGAATAAAAGGTCCCTTCATATAATCCATGCTATCACATGTTGGTCCATAAAAATCAAATGAAGTCAATTTTTTGGATATAATTCTTCCACTTGTAATTATCCTTGATGGATAAACTATATTAGGCACACCTGCATCAAATAAAGTTCCGTATGTTCCATCATTAATATATAGCTTTTGTTTTTTTCTTAAGTTTACTCTCACAATTGTCGAACCACTTTCTGCAACAATTGCTCGACCTGGCTCACATATAATTTCTGGTTTTTTTTCTAATTTTAATTTATTTAATGAATTTTTTATTTCCTCAAAATAAGAGTCTAATGATTGAGGAACTAAGTCAGGATAGATTGTTGGAAATCCTCCACCTATATTTATAACATCTGGAACTATTTTTGTTTTTTTTATTATATATTTAATTTCATTAATCCCTTTTGAATAGGATATTGGATGCATACATTGCGAACCTACATGAAAACTTAATCCTATTTTTTTTGCATACTGTTTTGTTAATCTATAAAGCCCTATTGCTTCAGAAGTTTGTGCGCCAAATTTTTTAGATAAATCTATTTCTGCGTGTTCATTAGAAACTGCAACTCTTACAAATAACTCCAAATCCTTAGCTTGATTAGTACTATTAAGAATCTTTATTAATTCATCTTTTGTATCTATTGAAAAAGTCTTAATATTATATTTGAAATATGCTTCGTTTATACTTTCCTTGCTTTTTACAGTATGCATGTAGGAGCATTTTGCATCTGGGCTAACACTTCTAATTGCCTCAACTTCTTTAATTGAAGCGATATCAAAATCATTAATTCCGCTTTCCACTATAGTTTTTAATACTAATGGATGCGGGTTAGTTTTAACTGCATATAGGATTTTACCAGGAAATTTATTCTGAAAAAATTTAGAAGCTATGTTTATAGAATCTCTTCTAATACAATAAACAGGTTCTGTTGGTTTCAGTTGATTTACTAATTTATCAACTGATTTAAATTTTTGCATTTAAAGCTCCAAAAAAAATTTAACAAAAAAAACCGGCATAACTGCTATGCAAGTTTATATAAAACGAGCATTTATGCTGAAAATGAGCCAATGTAAAGTAAAAATGTACCCTTGAAATAATTTAGAATGTTTCCATATAAGGTCCATGCCAGAAGCAGAAGTATTAAAAAAAATAACAGAATTTGAGGATAAATCTCTACTTATAGTAGATGATGACAACCCTTTTAGAGAAAGACTAGCTCGAGCAATGGAGAAAAAGGGCTTTTCTGTTTCACAAGCAGAGGGTGTAAAAATTGGAATTGAGTCTGTGAAATCAAAAAAACCTGCTTTTGCAGTTGTTGACTTGAGACTAAACGATGGAAACGGACTAGAAGTTGTAAAAGAAATCCAGAAAAATAACTCAGAGAGCAGAATAGTTATGCTTACTGGTTATGGAAATATACCAACCGCAGTAGCAGCCATTAAAGAAGGTGCAATAGACTATTTAGCTAAACCAGCAGATGCAGATGATGTAGAAAAAGCACTTTTAGCTGATCCAAATAAGAAAGCTGCTCCACCAGAAAATCCAATGTCCGCTGATAGAGTTAAATGGGAACATATTCACAGAGTTTTTGAATTATGTAACAGAAATGTATCTGAGACTGCAAGAAGACTTAAAATGCATCGAAGAACACTTCAAAGAATTCTATCAAAAAGATCTCCAAGGTAATTCTAAATATATTTTCTAAGTTTAATAATTTTATTAACTAAAGCTGTTAGTAATAATATTTTAAATAATTCAGCATAAAGAAATGGGTAAACACCAAATTCTAATATTGGTTTATCCCAACCGATTAAATTTCCAAGCCACAAAATACCCAAAATATATATTACTGATGTTGCAATTATAATTTTTAAAAAATTTAATATATGGTTTTTATCGTATGTAAATATGCCTGCTATCAGACATGCAAATATAAAACCTATTAAATATCCCATTGTGGGACCAACAAAATAAGCTAATCCTATTCCTTTCTCTGGTGAGTTAGAAAATACCGGTAATCCCATAATTCCTTCTATCAAATAAAAAACTACCGAAAGTACCCCGACTTTATATCCAAAGGAAATTCCTAAAAACAAAACTATAAATGTTTGCATAGTCATAGGAACTGGATAAAAAGGTATTTTAATTTTTGCAGATATTGTCAATAAAATAGAACCTATTAATGCAAATATTATGATTTTAATTATTTTATTATTAGAAATTGAATTTACTAATTCCATTAGCTTTAAATTACTATTTTAATAAAGTTTAATCCACTAATATTTATTAACAGGATGTTTTATTCTTACTATAATACGTCAATTTATTATAAATTAAATTATGGGTAAAATTAAAAAAACAGATCATTTCTATCTTATTGATGGGTCCGGATACATATTTAGAGCCTATTATGCATTGCCACCATTAACACGAAAAAGTGATGGTTTGCCAGTAGGAGCAGTAAGTGGATTTTGTAACATGCTATTTAAATTATTAGAGGACTCTAAATCTAGCGAAAATTTAGAAAAACCAACTCATTTTGCAGTAATCTTTGACTCTGCAAGAAAGAATTTTCGAAACGAAATATATTCAGATTACAAAGGAAATAGGTCTGATGCTCCCGATGATCTAATTCCACAATTCGATTATATTAGAAAGTCTGTATTAGCATTCAATTTACCCTCTATAGAAATGTTAAATTACGAGGCTGATGATTTAATAGCCACCTATGTAGAGCAAATATTAAACGAAGGTGCAAAGGTTACAATTGTATCATCTGACAAAGATTTAATGCAACTTTTCAAAAAAAAGGTTCGTATATACGATCCAATGAAGAATAAATTTATATCTAATGACGATGTAATCAATAAATTTGGGGTTGGTCCGGATAAAGTAATTGATGTTCAATCACTAGCAGGGGATAGTACAGATAATGTACCTGGCGTTCCAGGTATTGGTGTAAAAACAGCAGCAGAATTAATTAAGGAATATGGAAATTTAGAAAACCTTCTCAAAAACGCAAATAAAATAAAACAGAATAAAAGAAGAGAAACACTTTTAGAAAATAAAGATAAGGCTCTGGTAAGTAAAAAACTGGTCACATTAAAAAATGATGTTCCGGTGAAAGACAAATTAACTGACTTTGTTCTAAAAAAAGTAGACGTAGACAAGTTATACAATTTTTTGAGAGAAATGGAATTTAATAGGTTATTGAGTTCGGCAATTTCGACATATGGTCAATCCAAATTTAGTGATGAAATAGAAGTCAAAAAGGAAACATCTAAAATATCAAAAGATAAATATGTTTTGATAAAAAATTTATCTGAAATAAAAGATTGGATGAAAGAAGCCGAAGAAGCTGGTGAATTTTCTATTGATACTGAAACAGATTCTCTTGACCCACATCAGGCAAATTTAGTTGGTATCTCAATTTCTAGCAAAATAGGTAAAGCTTGTTACATTCCAACAGGTCATATTGATAAAAATAATCTAAATGAAAAAGATGTTTTAAGAATTTTAAAACCATATTTAGAGGATAAAAGTTTAAAAAAAATTGGGCAAAATATTAAATTCGATTACATAATATTTCGTAAAAGGGATATAGATATTCAGAGCATGGAAGATACAATGTTGATGTCATACGTTTTAGATGCTGGGAAAAATAGACATAATATGGATACCCTTTCAGATATTCATCTTGGTCACAAAACAATTAAATATAAAGATCTTGTTGGATCTGGAAAAAAAGAAATTAAATTCAGTCAAGTAGAGTTAAATATTGCAAAAGATTATGCGGCAGAAGATGCTGATATAACTTTCCGCTTATATAAAATATTTTTGAAAACGCTTAAATCAGAAAAATTACTAAATATTTATGAAATTTTCGAAAAACCTTTAATTAAAATTTTAGCATCAATGGAAATCAATGGCATAAAATTGGATAATAATTTTCTTAAAAAATTATCTGTTAAGTTTGAAAAAAAACTTCAAGATTTAGAAAAACAAATTTTTAAAATTTCAAAAAAAAAATTTAATATTGCATCGACTAAACAGTTGGGTGAAATAATGTATAATGACCTTAAAATTGCATCGCTAAAAAAGACTAAAAAAGGGAGTTTTGCAACTGGTGCAGCAGTTCTAGAGGATCTAGCTTACAAAGGGAATGAATTTCCTAAATTGGTTTTAGAATGGAGGCAATCTAGTAAATTGAAAAATACATATTCAGATTCTTTGCCAGAGCATTTAAATCCCAATACAAAAAGAGTGCATACATCTTTTCTGTTAGCAGCAACTACAACTGGTAGACTTGCATCTAGTGATCCAAATTTACAAAATATTCCTATTAAAACTGAGGAGGGCAAAGATATTCGTAAAGCTTTTATATCAGAAAAAAATAAAAAACTTATATCAGCAGACTATAATCAGATCGAAATGAGAATTTTGGCTGATCTAGCTGATGTAAAAGAACTAAAAAAAGCTTTTAAAAATAACGAGGATATTCACTCATTAACCGCTAGCCAGGTTTTTGGTGCAGACATAAAAAAAATTGATGCTGATATGAGGAGAAAAGCGAAAGCTATTAATTTTGGAATAATTTATGGAATATCTCAATATGGTTTGGCTAAACAAATTGGAGTATCAAACAATGAAGCCGAAGAATTTCTAAATTCATATTTTATTAAATTTCCAGAAATTAAAGAATACATGAATAACACAATTAAATTCTGTAGAAAAAGTGGATATGTAAGAAATATTTTTGGTCGAAAAACTCATATTCCAGGAATCAATGACAAAAATTTTAATGTTAGAAATTTTCAAGAAAGGGCAGCTATAAATGCACCTATCCAAGGATCTGCATCAGAAATAATGCGACTTGCTATGATTAGAATCAACGATGAGCTTGATACTAAAAAAACAAATGAATTTAATATGTTGCTTCAAATTCACGATGAATTGATTTTTGAGGTAATTGATAATGGTACTAAATCTGCTTCTAAAAAGATTAAAAATATTATGACAAGCGTGAAAGATAGTGATTTGCATTCATTTTCAATACCATTATCGGTAGATGTAAACATAGGTGATAACTGGGGAGAGCTTCATTAATAAACATTTAATTGCCCAATTTTAAACATTTTAGTATTTTTATAGTCAAACATGAAACAAACAATTGCCCTTGTTGATGATGATAGAAATATATTAACTAGTTTAAGTATTGCTCTAGAGAAAGAGGGTTTTAATATTCAAACTTATTTGGATGGAGAAAGTGCCTTAATAGGTTTGTCAAGAAACCCCCCAGACCTTGCAGTTATAGATATTAAAATGCCAAGAATGGATGGAGAAGAATTGTTAAAAAAATTGAGAAAAAAAACATCTATGCCCGTTATCTTTTTAACTTCAAAAGATGAAGAGGTGGATGAGCTCTTAGGACTAAAACTAGGCGCTGATGATTTTGTAAAAAAATCAGGTGGCTTTTCAACTAAAGTTCTTATTGAAAGAATTCGTGTCCAACTTAGAAAAAAAGATAATAATTTAGAGGATAATAGAAATATAATTTCACATGGAAAATTAAAACTTGACCCTTCACAGCTAGAGTGTGAATGGGATGGTAAGCAATTACCAGATAAGTTAACAACAACAGAATTCTTAATTGTAAAAGAATTAGCAAAAAGACCTGGAATTATTAAAGAAAGATCTCAATTAATGGATGTTGCTTACAGAGAAGACACAGATATTGAAGATAGAACAATAGACAGTCACGTAAAAAGGATTAGAAAAAAGTTTAAAAAAGTAGATAATAACTTTTCAGCGATAGAAACCAGATATGGTAGTGGTTATCGTTGGAATGTTAAATAATGGCTACTTTAAAATCTAATAATCAATCAATTTTAAAAAAATTCTTAGTTATCAACTTTATTGTTTTTTTAGTGATAGGTGTATTAACTTTATTTTACCTTAACACGGTAAAACCTACACTCATTAAAAATAAAACTGCTTCGCATATAAAAATTATTGATAATACAACAGAAAATATTGATCGTTTAAAAATAAATTTCTCAACTGAAGATATTAGAGAGTTTCTGTTTTCCACTAAATTTTTATTTCAAAGTATAGATAGAGTACAGATATTTGATAGTGAATTTAATCTATTAGGAGATACCGACACATTAGACTTAGATCCAAATGCTTTCTCACAAAGTCTAAACATAATTGAAATGAGTGACTTAAATAATCAAAGTATTCAAAATAAGAATTTGGAAGAGAGTAATAAAAACTTTGAAAGTAAAGAAATATTTGAAGATTTAAAAAAGTATTCATATTCATCAGATTATGGAAAACCGTTAACTTACTCTAAAGAAAACTATGATCAATTTTTATTAGTAACTGTTAAAAATGTAGTTAGTGAAAAAAAAACAATAGGTTATTTAGCTATTACTGAAAATGCCAATGAAATAAAGGTTGCAATAGATGAAAGAAGAAATTTTATAATCAGAACTGCTTTGCTTGTCGCATTAGTAATTTTAATTTTTTCATATGTATTAAATAGATACTTCTTAAAACCTATTAAAAATTTGGTTCAATATACAAATATTATAAAAAACAAAAGTAAGGAAAAGACCAATATTGGAAATATAAAAAAAAGAAATGACGAATTGGGAAAATTATCAAATTCTCTTGATGAAATGACTAATGAGTTAAACAAAAGAATTGCTACAGCAGAAAATTATTCAACAGATCTTTTGCATGAAATCAGAAATCCTTTAGCATCTCTAAAAAGTGCCTCTGAGATAATTTCTGAAACAAATGATAAATCTCAAAGAAACAAATTAATTAATATAGTATCACATGATGTAGAGAGAATTGAAAGATTAATAACTGATTACTCTCAAATGTTAAGAGATGAGGCTGCAATTTCCTCTGAGAAAATGCAAAAATTAAATTTAAAAGAGATTGCTCAATCTGTTGTTGACGATTTTAACAGTATCTATGAAACAAAAAAATCGATTGGAATTAAATTGAAATCTAATGGAATTAAAAATTATAGTATTTTAGGGATAGAAAATAGAATTGAACAAATTATTGCAAACTTATTAGAAAACTCAATTTCTTTTAGTGAAAATAATCAAGAAATTACCGTTGAAATATCAAAAGATAAAAATGACAAAATTAAATTAGTTGTCGTTGATCAGGGATCTGGATTTACTGAAAAGGATACAAATAAGATATTTAATAGATTTTATAGCAATAGACCTGAAAACTTTGGAGAACATTCGGGTTTGGGATTAAATATTGTCAAAAATTTAGTTGAAATTCATGGTGGTGAAATCAACGCATCTAATAATAAAGATAAAGGGGCAAGAATTGAAATAATTTTCCCAGAAGCATAAATCTTTGTTGATATATTAAGTGAAATTGTTAAAAGCCTCTTTCTATGGAAGATTTTAAAGTAAAAGATATATCCCAAGCAGAATTTGGAAGAAAAGAAATTTCACTGGCTGAAACTGAAATGCCAGGATTAATGGCTCTTAGAGAAGAATATAAGGGTAAAAAACCTTTAAATGGAGCTCGGATTGTTGGTTGTTTACACATGACAATACAAACAGCCGTCTTAATAGAAACTTTAGTTGAGTTAGGAGCCGAAGTAAGATGGTCCTCATGTAATATTTTTTCGACACAAGACCATGCAGCAGCAGCAATTGCAAAAGCTGGCATTCCTGTATTTGCTTGGAAAGGTGAAACAGAAGAAGAATATTGGTGGTGTGTAAAGCAAACTATTGAAGGAAAAGATGGCTGGAAACCAAATATGATACTTGATGATGGTGGCGATCTTACAGCATTGATGCACAAAGATTATAAAGAATTATTAAATGATGTTAAAGGTTTATCAGAAGAGACAACTACAGGAGTTTTAGCATTAAAAAAAATGGAAAGTGAAGGCAATTTACTTGTCCCAGCAATAAATGTTAATGACTCAGTAACAAAATCTAAGTTCGACAATTTATATGGTTGCAGAGAAAGTTTAGTTGATGGAATTAAAAGAGCTACTGACGTCATGATGTCAGGTAAGGTAGCTATTGTAGCTGGATTTGGAGATGTTGGAAAGGGTAGCGCTGCTTCTCTTCGTCAAAGCGGTGCAAGAGTTATGGTTACAGAAACAGACCCAATTTGTGCTCTGCAAGCTGCAATGGAAGGTTATGAAGTAGTTTTAATGGATGAGATGATAAAAGAAGCCGACATTGTTGTTACAGCAACAGGAAATAAAGATATTGTGACAGCTGACCATATGAGAGAAATGAAAGATAGAGCAATTCTATGTAATATTGGTCACTTTGATAATGAGATCCAAGTAGATGCTCTTAAAAATTATAAATGGGATGAAATAAAACCACAAGTTCACGAAATTACATTGCCGGATGGAAAAAGAATTATTTTATTAGCAGAAGGTAGATTAGTTAATCTTGGATGTGCAACGGGACACCCAAGTTTTGTAATGAGTGCTTCTTTTACAAATCAAGTAACAGCTCAGATAGAATTATGGAATAACTCAGATAAATACGAGAAGAAAGTATATGTTTTACCTAAACATTTAGATGAGAAAGTAGCTAGACTTCATTTAGAAAAAGTTGGAGCTAAATTAACCAAATTATCAGATGATCAAGCAAAATATATAAGTGTAACACCAGAAGGACCTTATAAACCAGATGCCTATCGCTACTAAAAGTAGCAAAATAGATATTTCAAAAGAAATTATCACACAAAAAATTGCTGAAAAAATTGCAAGTAAAGTTAGCAAAAATACAACTTTGCTTTTTTATGGAAACATCGGAGTAGGTAAGACTACATTTATTAGGTATCTAATCAATTATCTTCAAATAAAAAATGGTTTAGAAACAACAGAAATACCTAGTCCAACTTTTAATATTATAAATGAATATGAGATCAATTCTTTGATTGTTAGACATTTTGATCTTTACAGAATTAAAGATAAAAAAGAATTAAATAATTTAGGAATTAATGAAAACTTAGAAGATTATGCTAGATTAATTGAATGGCCTGAAATCTTAGGTAAAAATATAGAAAGTACTTTTACATTAAAATTTGAATATGACGAAAAGCTTGAAAATAGGTACTTAATTATATCTAATAATATTGATTTTGATTTTAATGAATTTGAAAAAATTTAAAAAACTATCAGGAGATGCATCTTTTAGACAATTTTATAGAACAAATAATTCAGTATTAGTTTATAGCAAAATTCAAAAGCGATCAAACCTGTTAAATTATGATGCAGTTAACAAAATATTGATTAAAAATAAAATATTAGCTCCAGGTTTAATTAGTCAAAATTATAAAAAAAACTTTATAGAAATTGAGGATTTCGGTAATAAAAACATGTTGTATAAAATTAAATCCTCCAAAAATAAATTAAATGAATACAAAAAAATACTAAAAATTCTATATCAAATTCAAAAAATTAAAAATTTTAAAACTCAAAATTTTCTTAAAAAAAAATTTAATTTATCAAACTATTCAAAAGGTAAAATACTTAAAGAGTCATACCTTTTTTTGGATTGGTACTTAGCAGCAAATAAATTAATTATTCAAAAAGGATATTTAAAAAAAAATCTCAAAAAAATAATAGATAATTTGTACTTAAATTTAAAAATCAAACACAAAGTATTTGTACATAGAGATTTTCACGTCTCAAACATGATGTTTTATAAAAATAAAATTGCTTTAATAGATAGTCAAGATGCTGTCTTGGGTAATCCAGCATATGATTTGGCCTCACTTATAGATGATGTAAGAATTAAAACTTCAAATAGTTTTAAGTCAAATATTTTAAAAGTATTTCTAAGTAAATTTAAGTATAAAAATGAATCTCAATTTATTAATGATTTTGAAATTTTATCTGTTTTAAGAAATCTAAAAATAATTGGTATATTCACAAGACTTGCAAAAAGAGATAAAAAAAGAAAATATCTAAAATTAATACCTTACGCTTGGAAATTAATCGATAATCGTATCAAAAATAATACAAATTTTCATGATTTAAAAAATTTTCTACAAAAAAACCCAAGAATAAAAAAATATGAGAGTTAAAACAGCAATAATTTTATGTGCAGGATTTGGAAAAAGATTAATGCCATTAACTGAGAAAACACCAAAACCACTCTTAAAAATTAATGAGATTAGCTTATTAGAAAATACTATAAACTTAATAAAATTATTAGAAATAAAATCTTTAAAAATTAATACTTTCTATTTAAGTGATAAAATAAAAGATTTCATTTTTTCAAATAATTTTGGTTTAGAAATTCAAATTATAGAAGATGGTAAGGAAATATTAGATACAGGGGGTGGTCTTTTAAATGTAGTAAATAATTCAGTTGAAACAGATTTCGTAGTTTTTAATCCTGATACAATTTGGAACGCTCAATATGCAAATGAAATCAACCAGATGGAAAATATATATTTTAAAAATAACTTAGAAAATATTTTAATGGTTGTAAAAAAAGATTTAAGTTTTGATAAAAGATTTAAAGGCGATTTTTCTCTGGATGGTAATAATTTAAAAAAGAACCATGATAAGAATTATATTTATACAGGGTGTCAAATTATAAATAAAAAAATATTTAAAAATTTATCAAAAAAAATATTTTCAATGAATGAGATTTGGGATAATTACATCAAAAAAGAAAATTTGTATGGTTTCGAGAGTAGTATTGAGTTTCTTCATTTAACAGATAAAGATATTTACGAAAAACTTCTTCAAAAAGGTTAGAATTTAATTAAATCCTTAGATCTACTCTGATCTAGGTATTTAGCTTCTTTTATATTCTTTTTTTCAAATTTCAAAAGTAGAGGATTTCCGGTTGGTATTTCAAGTTTAGAAATTTCATTGTCATCAATTTTAAATAAATATTTTAAAAGCGATCTAATAGAATTTCCATGAGCAGATATAATTGTGTTATCGTGCAAATTTTTCTCTATGTTTTCAACAAAATAGGGCACAACTCTATCATAAGTATCTTTTAAGGACTCTGTATCTGGAATTAAGTTACGCGGTATATCATTATAAATACTTATATTTTTTGGATGATATGGACTATTTGTGTTCAATGGTTTTGGCGGATTATCCCAAGATCTTCTGAATTTGTGAACTTCTTCTTCTCCTAATTTTTTTCTCATTTCATCTTTATTTAATCCTGTAAGTGACCCGTAGTGCCTTTCATTTAATTGCCAGGCCTTAATTATATTATTTGGTTTTACTCTGATCGTATTTAAAATGAGCTTCAAGGTATCAATCGATCTTTGTTGATATGAAGTATAAAAATGTTTTATTTCTAAATTTAATTTTTTTATAAACTCTCCAGCTTTACAGGCTTCCAATTTACCTTGTGGTGCGAGCTCAACATCGACCCATCCTGTAAATTTATTTTCTAAATTCCATTCGCTTTGACCATGTCTGATAAGTATTAAGTGACTCATTTATGAAATTTTAATATAGATCAACTATGAATATCATAAAACAAATTTTTTACTTAGCCAATATAGGCATATTTATTTTATATTTATCACCATGTAGTTTATTGGGTTATTTAATTAATAAAGATTGTAAATTACAGCCACAATTCACAGGAGATTTTATTATTTCAATCAATCACGCAATCGCTTTTGCTTTGTTATCATTAATTGGCCTAAATGCTTTTAAAAAAAATTTAAAACAAATTCTTATATATCTAATATTCATATCAATTTTTTTAGAATTATGTCATTTATTTATACCTGAAAGAAGTTTTCAATTTATTGATTTATTTGGTAATATAACTGGTGTAATTTTATCATATTTAATTTTTAGAATAATAATTTATAGTAGGTTGTAATGAGTTCATTTGATGAAAGAAAAAAAGGTTTTGAAAAAAAATTTGCTCATGATGAAGAAAAACAATTTAAAATTAATGCAAGAAAAAATAAATATTTAGGAGAGTGGGCCTCACAAATTCTGGGATATGATGAGGAAAAAAAAAATCAATATATTCAAGATGTAATCAAAGCAGATTTTGCTGAGGTAGGTGATGAAGATGTTTATAGAAAGCTTTTTGGAGATTTAAAAGACAAAAATATATCCGAAGATCAAATTAGAAAAAAAATGCAAGAATGTAATGAAAGAGCAACTACTGAAGTTAGTTAGTTTTTTATTTTTATTTACATTTGTAGCAACAAATTATTTACTATCAGAAACAATCCTAATTTCAGATAACATTAAAATAATTGATGGTGATACAATTTTATTAGATAATAAAAAAATCCGTTTTTCAGGAATAGATGCTCCAGAAACTAAATTTAATGGAAAGCAACAGTTTTGCTCAAAAAATAAAAAAAAAATTGATTGTGGAAAAATTTCAAAAAATTCTCTCACAGAAAAAATAATAAATAAAAAATTAAAATGTCTAATCGAGCCCCAAAAAGACTATTTTGGAAGGTATTTAGGAGAGTGTTTTATTAATAATGAGAGTGTTTCAGCTTACATGGTAAGAAATGGATTAGCCTTCGACTATCCAAAATATTCAAAAAAAAAATATTCTAAAGATCAAATTTATGCAAAAAACAATAAGTTAGGTTTATGGAGTATGGAATTTGATTATCCATGGATATGGAGAAAAAATAATAGATAATTTATATTAAACTGTGATTCTTTTTAGAAAGTTTTTTTTATTTTTTGGTCTATTATTTTTAACTGCTTGCTCATCGATACCTCAAAATACATCAGATGGCTGTTCAATATTTTCCGAGAGATATCTTTGGTATAAACACGCGAAAAAAACTGAAAAAAAGTGGGGAACACCAATTAACTTACAATTAGCAATAATAAAAATGGAATCTGATTTTGACTGGCTCGCTAAGCCCGCACGTCAAAAATTATTTAAAGTTATACCTTATAAAAGACCTTCAAGTTCATTTGGATACTCACAAGCTATTAAAGGTACTTGGAAACAATATAAAGATGAGACTGGAAATAAATATGCTTTAAGATCTAGATTTAAAGATAGTGTTGATTTTATTGGCTGGTATACAAACAAAACGGAAAAAATTTTAAAGGTTCCAAAAAAAGATGCTTTCAGACAATATATTGCTTATCATGAAGGCTGGGGAAATTATAAAAATTATAAAAACAATCAGAAAGTTATAGTATTGGCAAAAAAAGTAGAGGGTTATTCAAACAAATTCAAGAAGCAGCTTAATAAATGTAGTAAATCTTTGACTACTAGAAAATATATTATTTTTTAATCAGCTGTTTTTCTAGCTCCAGATCTACTGCATCTATTCTCTTTGTATTTTTTGCTAGTGTTAAGTACATAGTTGGCGTCACATATAATGTAAAGAATGTTGAAATAATCATTCCACCAAAGATTGTTGATCCAACTGCTAATCTAGACGCCTCACCTGCGCCTGGACCTATGTTACCTACTATAAGAGGTAACATTGCAATCATGGTACTTAATGAAGTCATTATGATTGGTCTTATTCTTAATTTGCAAGCTTCCATCAATGCTTCCTCAATTTTTGCACCTGTTGTTCGAATTTGATTAGTATAGTCGACGATTAAAATACTATTTTTAGTGGATATACCGATTAATATAATCAAGGCGATTTGTGAAAATATATTTATCGAACTATTTAGAAATAAAATGAATACAAGGCCTCCAAAAACTGCAAGAGGTACAGTCAATATTATAATAAAAGGATGGACAAACGAGTTAAAAGTAGCAGCCATTACTAAATATGCAGTTATTAATGCTAAAGCGAAAATAAGAAATATTTCGTTACTAGTCTCTTTTAGTTCTTCGGACTTACCTTTCCAAGTTATTTGATTTTGAGGAGCAACTCTCAACATAACGTCTTCTAAATATTTTATAGCTTCAGACAATGTGTATTCTTCAGATAAAGCTGCCGATATAGTTACTGCTCGTTGTCTATTATATCTAGGTAATGACTCAGCAGTTCCTTTCTCTTCAAATTCTACCAAACTTGCAACAGATACTAATTTTCCAGTAGTTTCAGATCTTACAAAAATCTTTGATAAGCCATCTTTATCTCGTCTATCTGCTAAATATTGCTGAAGAATTATGGGATATTCTCTTCCTTCTTTATTATATGTTGTAACCCTCTTTCCACCGTATAATGTTTCTAGTGTTCTGCCTATATTCTCTATTGAAACTCCTAAATCATTTGCTCTATTTTTGTTAGTAATTAATTTTACCTCAGGTTTATTTTTTGTGTAATCACTTTCAATTCTAAACATATTTCTATTTCTTCTTAGTTCTCTTAAAACTTGACTTTGAATTTGTTCTAACTCTTCATAACTTGTTCCATAAATCACCATTTGAACTGGTTTATTATAGCTAGAAACTCTTATAGATTGAGGTGATATAGGAAACGCAAACGTTTCAGGCACACTAACAACTTGTCCAATAGCTTCTCTTAAAACAACTTGTGTACTCTTTTCTCTATTTTTCCATTCATCTAAAAGTGCAATTATAATAAAAGAATTATAAGATGTTGCAGATTTACCAAATCCTGGGACCCTCATAATTAATCTTTGGTAAGGGCTGTCTTCTGCTTGTAACAATTTTAATATTCTTCCCTCAATTATTTGGGCTTTTTCTTGTGTGTACTCGAATGAACTTCCTTCATCTGTAGAACCAATTATTAAATAAGCCCCTCTATCTTCTAATGGTATCAATTCTTTTTTTGTGAAATTAAATAAATAAATAGATGCTGCAATTAATAAAATTATAAATATTGAAATTGTTTTCTGTTTATTAATCCAAAATTTTAAGGTGTCGGCATAAAATTCTGTAAAAGATTTAAATCCATTATTGAATTTTTTTACAAAAAAATTAATTTTTTCTTTTTTATTTAAAAACTTACTTCCTAACATTGGTGAAAGTGTTAAAGCCACAAATGAAGAAACAACTATTGAGAAAGATAGTGCTATTGCAGTTTCCTTAAACAAGGTACCAGCTATACCCTCAATAAAAATCAAAGGTAAAAAAACTGCAACTAAGATTAAAGTTGTAGCTATTATCGCAAATGTTATTTGTCTTGAGCCTTTATAAGCAGCTACAAGTGGCGTTTCTCCTTTTTCAATTCTTGTATAAATTGCATCTGTCATTATTACAGAATCATCAGTTATTATTCCAATTGCTAAAATAAAACTTAGGAGAACAAATATATTTATAGAAAGATCAAATATATATAAACCTAAAAACGAACCAATTAAACTTACTGGCAAAGCTACAGCTGGTACAATTACAGCTTTTAGGTTTCCTAAAAACAAGTAAATTATTACTACAACCAAAATAAAAGCAATAATTAAACTTTTATAAACTTCCTGTATTGCAGTTCCTACGTAAGTTGCTCTATTAAATGCTATTTCTAACTTTAAACCATCTGGTAAAGATTGATTTAAAACGTTTATTTTCTCTTTAATCTGATTTGAAAGTTCGACGGTTGATGCTCCACTTTTTGCGTATATTCCAATCCCGACTGTTTTTAAATTAGCTGCATTTTTTCTTTGAGCTTTAAATAAAGTTTTCTCAGAAACTGGACCAAGCTCAACGTTTGCAATATCAGAAAGTGTTGTGACTTTATCTTTGTTTTTCTTAAGAGGAAGCTGCTTGATTGTTTCTATGTTAGAGTAAGACTTATCAATATTAAGAGTTAAATCTTTGTTACTAGCTTCTAAAGTTCCAGCGGGGATGTTTATATTTTCATTTCTTAATGCTCTCTCGACTTCCTGAATAGTAAGATTATTGGCTGCTAATTTGATGGGATCTACCCAAACTCTTACACTTAGCTCTCTTAATCCACCGACTAAAATTCTACCAACATTTGGTACACTCGAAAAGGCATCTATAAGATATCTTTCAGCATAGTCACCCAAATCCAAATCATTCCAAGTTGGTGACGATAGCGCAACCCACATTGTGGTTGTAAAACCTGCTGCTTGTTTCAAAATTTGAGGCGGGTTTGCTTGATCTGGCAAATTGTCCGCAACTCTTGATACTCTTTCTCTTATGTCATTTGCTGCATCATCTAAATCTATATCTGTATTAAAATAAATATTTATTCTACTTCTTCCATTAAGCGAACTAGAATCAATGTTCTTAATTCCTTCCGCTCCTCCTATAACATCTTCTATTTTTTGTGTTATCTCTTCATCAACAATTTCAGCCGAAGCAGATTTATAATCGGTTTGTACCTGTACCACTGGAGGCTGAATACCATCTGGTAATTCCCTAACAGGTAATTCCCAAAATACAAAAATTCCAAAAATAATTAGTATCATTGACATTACCCATGCAACAACAGGTCTTTTAATACTAACTTCGGTTATATACATGTATTAATTATTTTTTATTTTCTTGTTTTTCAGATTCAGACTTTTTAAATATATTTAATTTTTGTAACCACGCAAACATACCATTCTTGTTTTCTTTAGTATCTTTTTTCTTTTTTCCACTCCAACTAGATTTGTTTTGATTAGCTACTTTAGCACCCTTTTTTATAGGTCTTATTATTAAATTTGGTCTGACTTTTTTTGTACCCTCAGCAACAACTTTGTCACCAACTTTTAAACCATTTAAAACTTCAACAAAACCCAGGTATCTATCGCCGGTATCAATATTTGTTTTTAATACTTTATTTTTTTCGTCAACTTTATAGATAAATATATTATCACCTTCCACTATTGTGCTGGTATCTGGAATACTTAAGCTTTCTCTTGTATCGTATTTTATTGAAATTTCTAAAAATGAGCCAGGCAAAATTTCACCAGATGTATTGTCCATTTTTATCCTTGTTGGTAATGATCTAGTATCCTCACTAATTCGACTAGCCAACGAGTCAACTTGACCTTTATATGTTTTATCTTTGTATCCAGAAAATTTTATATCAACAGGTAAACCAACCTTAATAAATGGTACAAACATTTCAGGTATATCTACATCACAATAGATAATACTGGTATTTTCGAGATTAACTAAGATTGAAGATTTTGAAACTTCGATGTCTTCTGAAAATTCTCTTTTTCCAATTGTTCCATCAAACTGAGCAGTAATTTTTCTGTTTTTAAGTTCTGCAATTACATCACCTTTTTTTACTTTTTGATTAAAGTTGATAGGTTTAAGTATTTCATACTTCTCAATTTTATAGGATTGTGTTTTAAATGGTCTTGCTGTTCCGTATGTGCTTATTAAATTTTCAAAAATTCTATTTTCAGCTGCAGTAACAATTATTCCTGGAGGTGGTCTTTTACTAAATTTCTTCTTAAAATGATTTCCAATCATTGTTCTACCAACAATCACCGTAGCTATAATTAAAAAGAAAATTATTATTATGCTTGTAATTTTTGTTGATCTTTTCATATTTTATATTTTACCATATTCAGCCCATGAACCATCATAAATGACTGGAAGATACTTATTATTTACTTGAGAATATGCAAGTGCCAAAACACATGCTGTGATCCCAGAACCGCACGAAAACACTACATTTACTGGGTCATTTAAAGATAAATCTTTAAAATAAGAAGAAATTTCAGATTTACTTTTAAAAGTAAAATCGTCATTGATAAGGGTTTTAAACGGTAAGCAAATTGAATTAGGTATTGAACCACTTCTTACATTTTTTCTTGGGTCTGGAGTTGTGCCATTAAAACGATCTTTGCTTCTCGCATCAACTAAATCAAATTTTTTTTTAATTATATTTTGGTCAATCTGATCTTTGCTCTTAACCATTCCATTATTTTCTTTTGCTTTATAGCTAGTTGTTTGAATAATTATATTATTAGCAGAAGTTATTCTTTTTTCTTTTTTCCATTTATTAAAACCTCCATCTAAAACATGTACTTTCTTTTTATCATGGCCAAAGTAAATTAAATTAAACCATACTCTACAAGCACTTAAAACATCAGAATTATCATAAATCACAATTTCGTCTTCGTTAGATATGCCCATAGATGATAGTATATTTTCCCACGAATTAATGTCCGTTAACATATGTGGTAAGTCGGTTGATTTATTACAATTTTTGTCGATATCAAAAAAAATTGCATTTGGTATATGCTCTTTATTAAATTCTTCTTTACCACTTCTATTTGTTGCAGGCATATGCCAAGAGCCATCAATTATTTTTACATTTGAGAGATTTTTTTCTAGCCACTCAGTTGATATAAGTGACATTAGAAACTTTTTTCCAAATATTTCTGATGATAATCTTCGGCTTTGTTATAATTTTTTGATTTTGATATTTTGGTAACGATTTTACCCTTAAATTTTTCGTTAATTTCTTTCAATACTTTATTAGCGATTTTATTTTGATTTTCATCATGAACAAATATTTCACTTCTATACTGAGTACCTACATCTGGACCTTGCCGGTTTAAAGTAGTTGGATCATGAAATTCAAAAAAATTTCTTATTATTTCCTCATAAGAAATTTTAGTATTGTCAAATTCAACTTTAACTACTTCTGCATGATTGGTGTCACCATAACATACTTCTTTATAAGATGTCTTCTCAGTATTACCTCCACAATATCCAACCTCTGTATTTATTACTCCATCTAACTTGCTAAATTTTATTTCGGGTCCCCAAAAACATCCAAGTGCTAAAGTTGCTATTTCCATTGCTAAAAATTTTAATTAATCTAAAGTTATTATCATGCTTTCCAAAAATCAATTAGGCTTTTTTTACATGTTTTTATCAATATGTGCCTTTTCATTTATGGATGTAATAGTCAAGTGGTCATCAGATTATCCAATTGGACAGGTAATGTTCTTTAGAGGTCTATTTGGTATTTTGCCAATAATTTTTTTAGTTCCTAAGACAAGATTTCGAGATTTTTACAAAACAAATAGACCAGGATTACATTTAATTAGATGTTGTTCAGGACTGATAGCTTTAGCTGCAATATTTTTGGCACTAAGAAACCTACCACTTGCAACAGTGACAAGTATTTCATTTGCTGCACCTATATTTACAACTTTGCTATCAATATTTTTACTAAGCGAGAAAGTAGGAGTATATAGATGGGCCGCAGTATTTGTTGGTTTTATTGGTGTTTTAGTAATTACCCAACCAGGATTTTCTAGCTTAAATATTTATTACTTATTTCCAATAATCTTTTGTATTGGAATGTCTTACGTTGCAATTACAATTAGAAAACTTTCATCCACAGAACCAGTCTGGTTGATCTCATTCTTTTTTTCTTTTGCAATTACAATTGTTGGAGTTTTATCAATACCATTTGGATGGATCATGCCAACTTTCAATGATTTCTTACTATTATGTACAATTGGCTTGTTGGGAGGAACAGCTAATTTATTATTAAGTCAATCATATAAATTATCCGAGGTTTCTCTGGTTACACCTCTTAAATATTTAGGATTAATATTTGCAATATCTTTTGGATATTTTATTTGGGATGAAATTCCCACAATTAAAACATTGATGGGTGCTTCACTGGTAATAATATCATCAATCATTATATTTCGAAGAGAAATATATTTAAATAAACAAGTAACGGTAAGTAGAAATGAGTAAGGCACCGGCATATTGGAAAAAAGCTAGAACATATCTTTCAAAAAAAGATAGTATTATGAGATCATTGATTAAAAAATATAAAGATAATAATTTAACTACTAGAAAAGATGTCTTTTATTCTTTATGCAAAAGTATAATAGGACAACAAATAAGTGTTGCTGCTGCAGACTCTGTCTTCAAAAAATTTGAATTGGCATGTAAAAAAAAAATTAATCCAAAAATTGTTTCAAAGCTTAAAACATCACAACTTAAAAAATGTGGTCTTAGTCGTCAAAAAATAAGGGGTATCTTGGAAATGTCTCAAAAATTTAAAGATAAAAGTTTTAATCCAAAATTAATTTCGAAAATGAGTGATGAAGAAGCAATTATATACCTATCAACTTTAAGACAAATTGGAAGATGGTCAGCAGAGATGATTTTGTTATTTACTTATAATAGGTCCAATATCTGGCCAGTTCAGGATATTGGTTTACTAAGAGCAATATCAAACAACTATAAAAAAAAATATTTTCCACCTGAAATTTTTGTAAAAAAGCTTCAAAAAAGATTTTCTCCATACTGCTCTGTCGCCACTTGGTATTTGTGGCGTTCAATTGATGACGATACTATTCAGTATTAGCACCCTCCACAATAAACATATGTCTTTTTGTAGTTTGTTCTGCATAAGACCAAGCTTTTAAATAATCTTCTGAATCATGACAAGATATGGCCATGTCATAACTGGGAAATTCCCAAATGACGGTCCTTAATATTTTGTCACCACTATAATATTTTAGTTTGCCTCCTCTAACTACAGGAGTACCACCAAATTTTTTTATAACTGGTATTGCATTTTCACCATATTTTTTTAGGTTATCTTGGTTTGAAATCTCTGTGTACAAACTCACCCAATATGCCTTCATATTTGCCCCTTTTCTAAGTTATTCCATTCCTTCAAATATCATATGTTCTCTAATTACATTATCTTTAAGATATGTTCTTGCCTCAACATATTCTTCAGAATCGTAGCATTTTTTAGCAGTTTCCACGTCTGGGAATTCTGCAAGTGCTATTCTAACCATTTCTCTACCCTCAAGTGCAATGTTATTAGCACTTCGAGCTAAAATTTTTCCAGAATGTTTTAATACAGCTTCCTTTGCTTTATCTGCATATTTTTTCATTCTTTCAGGGTCTTTAATTTCACTGTAAGTTGCAATCCAGTAACCTTTCATAATTCTCCTTTTTAATTTTTTTTTTTTATGTTACCAAATTTTATGGCAGAAAAATTAATAATCAATTATGAAGATTATAAATTAGCAGTTGAAAAGTTAGCTCTTACAATTGAAAAAAATTACAAACCATCTGTTTTAGTCGGAATAATGAGGGGTGCAGCACCTATAATTGATATGCTATCAAGAATATTTAAATTGCCCACTGCTTATGTTGTTATTCAAAGTTATTCTGGGGAAACTGTAGAAAATAAACAGGGCGAACTTATTTTTGCAAGAGACATAAGCTCAATTGCTAAAAATGAAGACTTTAAAAATGTTTTGTTAGTTGATGATTTATCTGATACTGGACTTACATTAAATGAAAGTATTAAATGGTTAAAAAATTATGCTCCAGTGAAAAACCATATTGAAGAAATAAAAACAGCTTGTCTTTGGAAAAAAAAATCCTCTTCTTTTACTCCAGATTTTTGTCCAATTTTACTAGATGGAGATCCTTGGATAGTTCAACCTTCAGAATATTATGATGAAATAGATATTAATGGTTTAAAGAAAAAACATTCATAAAAAAAAGGCCAACTATATAAGTCGGCCTTTTTAATTTTTTTTTAAAAATTATTTTGGAATATCTCCTTCAACACCTTTTACATAAACACTCATTCCAGCTAACATTCCGTCATCAGCGACTTTTCCTTCGGCAACTAATATATTACCTTTTTGGTCATATATAGGACCTGTGAACGAATGAACTTTTCCAGATGCTAGATCTTTTTGAAGCTGCTCTACTTCTTTAACTAAGTCAGCACCCATTGCAGAATTATATGGTCCCATAGCAACCATACCTTCCTTTAATCCATGCCATGTATCTTGTTGATTCCATGTACCGTCTCTTGCAGCAATTGCTCTTTCAACATAATATGGTGCCCAATCATCTATAATTGAAGTCAAGATTGATTTAGGAGCAAATCTTTGCATGTCACTTGCTTGACCAAATGACCATACACCTGCTTTCTCTGCAGTTTGAACTGGTGCTGTACTATCTGTATGTTGCATAATTACATCTGCACCTTGATCGATTAAAGCTTGCGCTGCTTCAGCTTCTTTACCTGGATCGTACCAAGTAAACACCCATACAATTTTAGTTTTAATATTTGGATTGACTTTTTGTGCAGCAAGAGTCATTGCGTTAATTCCTCTTATTACTTCAGGAATTGGAAAAGATGCAATATAGCCAATCGTGTTGGTTTTAGTCATTTTTCCAGCAATATGGCCTAAAAGAGTTCTTCCTTCGTAAAATCTTGCTGAATAAGTAGAAACATTTGAGTGCTCTCTTTTATAACCTGTTGCGTGTTCAAATTTTACGTTTGGAAAATCTTTTGCAACTTTGTTAGTTGGATCCATATATCCAAAACTAGTTGTAAAAATTAAGTCGTGGCCAGATTGAGCTAGTTGCCTGATTACTCTTTCCGCATCAGCACCTTCCGGAACACTTTCAACAAATGTTGTTTTTATTCCAGCTGCTTCTACAGCATTTCTACCTTCGTGATGTTGAAATGTCCATCCATGGTCACCAGTCGGGCCAACATAGACAAAACCAACTTTAAAATCCGCATTTGAGTTTACACTAAACCCAAGTAGAAAAATTGCAGAAATTAAATATCTAAAAAAGTTTTTATACATTTTGAATTTCCCCTCTAAATTTTTTTTTGGAAGCTTTAAGTTAATCAAAATTCAAAAAAAAAAAATAATTATTTTCGAATAGCTCACATCACTTTTCCTTATAGAATATTCTTCCTAAGGAGGTTGGGGTATTCAGTTTTATTTTTCTACTGTCACGAGAGATTACAACTAAAACTATTATTGTCATCAGATAAGGTAATGCACTTAAAAATTGAACTGGTATTCTAAAGCCAATTGCTTGCATATGTAATTGTAGAATTGTAATCCCACCAAAAATTAAAGCACCAATTAAAACTTTTATAGGACTCCAGGTTGCAAATACAACCAAAGCCAAAGCTATCCATCCTCTTCCTGCTGTCATATTTTCAATCCACTGTGGAGTGTATATTAAGGATAGATATGCACCTGCTAAGCCACACATAGCTCCTCCATAAAGGATACAACAGTATCTAACTAGAATAACATTTATACCTTGATTAGATGCCGAAACAGGCGAATCACCAACAGCTCTAACAACTAAACCTAATTTAGTTTTTTTCAAAAAATAATTAGTTAAAAATGGTAAAGCAAAAGCAAAATATAAAACTATAGAGTGTCCAAATAATATTGGACCAAAAAACGGAATACTTTCTCTTAAACTTGAAAATAAAACTGGAAATTCTTTTCCAGGAATACCAACAAAATTTTTTCCTAACATTGCGGATAAACCAATGCCAAAAATAGTTAATGCCAAACCTGTTGCAACATGGTTTGTAAGAAGAGATTGCGTTAAAAATCCGAAGATTAGTGAAATTATAACTCCTGATAACATAGAACCTACGATTGCTATAAAAAGGTTGTCTGTTATTACCATTAAAGCAAAACCAGATATTGCCCCGATTATCATCATTCCTTCGACACCTAAATTTAAAACCCCAGATCTTTCAGTAATCAATTCACCTGACGCAGCAAGTATTAATGGCACTGATGAAGCCATTATTGATCCTATCAGAATTCCTATAAAACTAATGTCTAAGCTCATTTTTTTTTAAATTTAAAATTTTAACTTTGAAAAAAAGCAAATAATCAGATGCGAGTAAAAAAAATAAGATCATACCCTGAAAGACTTGGCCGGTATATTTTGGTATTTGTAAAAAAATTTGAGCCGTTTCGGCACCAAGGTATGTCAATGCAACAACCAAAGATGCAAAAATTATGCCAAAAGGATTAAGACGACCTAAAAAAGCAACAATAATTGCTGTAAAACCATAATCGGGGGATATCATTCTATGCAATTGTCCAATAGGCCCAGTAATTTCACCAACTCCAGCTAATCCCGCACAAGCACCACTAATCATAAAAACAACTAAAATCATGGTTTTTCCTTTAAATCCAGCATACTTAGCAGTTTTTAAACTTAGACCGGATACTTTAATCTGAAAGCCTAAATAGGTTTTATAAAGAATAAACCAACTCAGCATAACTGCTGCAAGAGCTAAAAAAATACCAGCATGAATTCTCAAACCCTCAAATAATAATGGCATTCTAGATGAATCACTAAATTGTCTTGTTTCAGGAAAATTAAAACCTTCAGGATTACTCCATGGCCCAACTACTAAGTAATCTAAGAGTAGCTTTGAAACGTAAACCAACATAAGACTAACTAAAATCTCGTTTGTATTAAAATATGTTTTAAGGATTGCTGGGATAAGTGCAAAGATCATTCCACCGATTGCTCCAGCAAGTATAACTAAAGGCAGTATATAAAAACCTTCTTGATTATAAAATAAAAGAGCAACTCCACCTCCTACAATCGCACCAAAAGTTAATTGTCCTTCTGCACCAATATTCCAATTATTACTTTTAAAACAAAATGATAATCCAATAGCAATTAGGCAAAGGGGTGTTGCTTTGAGTAACAATTCACTGAGGCCATATAAATTTGAAATTGGAGTTATAAAGTAAAACTTAAGTGCTTCTATTGGATTAAAACCTAAAATATAAAAAATTATACCACCACCTAAAATTGTAAGTATGATTGCAATAAAAGGAGTAAAAAAATATAATGCCATTGGTACATCATTTCTTTTTTCAATTTTAATCAATGGAACCACCTCCCATTAGAACTCCTAATTTTTCTGGAGTGACTTCCTCAGAAGGCATTATTTTTGAAAGCTTGCCTTTGTATATAACAGCAATTCTATCACTGAGTTTTAATAATTCCTCTGTATCTGTAGAAATTAAAATCGTTGATTTTTCTTGATCGTTAATTTTTATAAGTGTTTCATGAATATAATTGATTGCACCCACATCCAGCCCCCATGTTGGATTGTAACAAATTAATAATTCTGGAGCTGTAATTAACTCTCTCCCTAAAATAAGTTTTTGTAAATTTCCACCCGATAGAAATTGACTTTTTAATTCAACATTGTCTGTATTTACTGAGAAATCAGATAATATTTTCTTTGAATGCTCTTTAATTTTTCTTTCATTTACCAAACCTTTTTCAAAAAAATTTGATGACTTGAAATTATTTAATGCTACATTTTCATATATTTTTAATTCAGGTACAGCTGCTTGAGATATTCTATCTTCAGGAGAAAAAGCCATTAAATACTCTCGTCGTTGCTTTGGATTTAGTTTAGCAATTTCTTTATTTCGAAAAATGATTGATGTATCAGGTGTAATTATTTCCCCACTCAAAATTTGAAAGAGTTCGTTTTGACCATTGCCAGAAATACCTGCTATACCTAAACATTCTCCTTTCTTTACAGAAAAATTTAGATTAACTAAATTTGTTTCAAAAGGATCATCGCTATAAAAATTTAAATGTTTTACTTTAAATATCTCATCTTTATTTTTGGAAATATTAATTTTTTTCTTAATTTTCGCTAGTTTTTGACCAACCATCTTATTTGCGAGAGTTTCAACTTTTTCATTTTGTGTTTGGCTAACAGATACGACCTTACCTTTTCGCATTACTGCAACTTCATCGCATAAAGACAAAACTTCTTTTAACTTGTGAGTTATGTAAATAATTAATATTCCTTCATCACAGAATTTTTTTAAAGATATAAATAATTCTTCTGTTTCTTGCTCAGTCAAAACAGATGTAGGCTCATCCATGATAAGAACTTTAGGGCTTCTTAAAAGGCATCTTATAATCTCAACTTTTTGCTTTTGTCCTGCTGATAAATTTAATACAGGAACATCAAGGTTAATACTAAAGTTATATTTTTTTAATATTTCATTTATTCTCACCCTTAAACTTTTGTTATCTTCAGTTGCATCTATACTTAAGTTTTCAAATACTGATAAAGTTTCAAATAAATTGAAATGCTGAAAAACCATTCCAATTTTATTTTTTTTGGCATCGAGTGGAGAACTTAATTTTAAATTTTTTTTATTTAAAAAAACCTCACCATTATCTGGGCTTATCACACCAGACAAAATTTTTACCAATGTGGATTTACCAGCTCCGTTCTCTCCCAAAAGTGCGTATATTTTTCCACTTTTAAATTGAAGAGATACATTATCATTAGCTACACATCCTGGATATATTTTTGATATATTTGATATTCTTAAGTCTGTTGCCATAGCATTTCTTTAATATATTAAATCAATAACTCAATAATCTTTAAAATTTCCTATCTTTTCAAATTTGTATTAAATTCAAACAATTTAATGAAAGTTTTGAACAAATTGTTAACATAATTCAACTTTAGGTATGTATTAATGATTATTGCTTTTAAAAATAATACTTTATCAAAAAAATTTATTGCTCTGTTTATTACATTAACAATAATTTTTTTAACTGGATGCCAGACAATTAAAAAGAAATCTGATGAAGTGGCTGAAAAAGAGAATGAAAAATTTGGTCAATTCGTTGGCAAAGAAGTTAATGAGATGAGATTAGAATTAGGCTCACCTTCAGAAGATTTTGTAAATGAACTTGGAAATGAAATGCTTATCTACAAAACAAAAAAATATGGAATTCCTTGTGAAAGAAAATTTGAGGTGAATGCATCAGGGGTTATTATCGGATTTAGCTCTAGCGGATGTATTTAGTCTTGTGGGGACTAGCCCCACAAGCAAGGTACTTATTTAATCTCAATAAGTTTCTTTTTTTTATGTTCCGGGATAATCCTTTCACATGCAATTGTTAAAAGACCATCTTTTAACTCTGCACCATTCACTTTTACATCATCAGCAATTGTAAATGATCTCGCAAATTGTCTTTGCGATATACCTTTGTGGATTATCTCTCCATCTTGGTTTTTGTTTTCACTTCTATCAACTTGTTTAGTTCTTACAGTCAATAGATTATCTTCAAACTCTACCTCAACATCTTTTTTGTTAAAACCAGCTAAAGCAACCTCTATTGAGTAGTTATCTTTGCCAGTTCTTCTGATGTTGTAAGGCGGGTAGTTTGATTGCATACTTAAACCACCATTGCCCAACATGCTTTCGAATTGGTCAAACATATCGTCAAAACCAATTGAGAAAGGCCGAAGTGAGTTGAAAATTGATAGATCCTTACTTGTCATATTATCCTCCTTTAATTAAGCAAGTTTATTTATTGCTAGCCCCATTAGGCGACTAACAAAGTTTATATGGTAATTAATTTTGATATTTCAATATCAAGTGTTTAATTTTCCAGCTATTTTCAAAGCGAATGCATAGTCAACTGCAATCTCCTCAATTGCTCCATCTCTTCCAGATTTTCCTCCATGACCTGCATTCATTTCTGTTTTTAATAAAAGTAAATTGTTATCCGTTTTGTAATCCCTTAATTTTGCAGTAAATTTTGCTGGCTCATCAAATAATACCCTGTTATCACTTAGACTTGTGGTTATCAAAATGTTTGGGTAATCCATCTTTTTAATATTGTTATAAGGTGCATATGAAAATATGTAATCAAAGTGTTCTTTTTTATCTTTAGCATTTCCAAATTCATCAAATTCGCCGACTGTTAATGGTAACGAATGGTCTAAGTTCGTAGTCAACGAGTCAACGAAAGGAACAGCCATAACAATACCCAAAAATAAATCAGGAGCTTGGTTAACAACGGCTCCCATTAAAAGACCTCCAGCAGATCCACCCATTCCAATAATATTACCTTTAGACGTAAACTTTTTTTTAATTAAAAATTTTGCAGAAGCAATATAATCTTCAAAAGTATTTTTCTTGTTTAATAACTTTCCTTCTTTCCACCATTTCATTCCTTTTTCCATACCGCCTCTAATATGAGAAGTTACCCATATAATATCTCGCTCTATTAAACTTATTCTGGTTGACGAAAAACTTGGTGACATAGAACTTCCGTATGATCCGTATCCATATAATAATAATTTTGCAGATCCATCTAATTTAGTTTTTTTATGTCTTGTTATTGTAATAGGAACCATTCTTCCATCATGAGAGGCACACTCTAATCTTTCAACTATGTAGTCATCAGAATTGTGACCACTAGGAATCTCTTGTTCTTTAACTAATTTTTTTTCTTTTGTCTTAAGATTATATAAAAAAGTCTTTCCAGGAGTTTTTGGTGATGAATATGATAAATAAACGGTATCAGTATTTCTATCTCTTTGGGTTAACGAAACACCAGGCACTATTACTTTTTCGTCTGAAAAGAATATTTCTTCTTCATCGTTATTTTTTGGATTTCTTAATATTAATTTTGATAATGCATTAGAAGTTTCAGATCTTATAATCCAATTATCTAAGAAAATTAATCCACCAATTAAAACCTCTTCTCGTGCAGGTATAAATGTTTCCCATTCATTTTTTTCTAAATCATTTGTTTTTTCAATTTTAAAATCTTCTGCATCTTCATTTGTATGTTTGTAAAAATTACCATTCCAAGAATTAACCGAATATATTATCCCTCTTTTTCTTTTATCAATTATTTTCGGTTTAGGAGATATTTCATCTGATTTAAAATAATACTGCTCTGAGGTATTATGATCAGATGACGTAATAAAAAAATACTTTTCATCTGAGCTAAGTCCTATGCCTACAGTAAAAGCTTCACTTTCTTCTCTAAAGATAAGAATATCTTTACTAGTAGGAGTTCCAATTTCGTGTCTATAAATTTCTCTCGGTCTATGATTGTCATCAAGCTTTGAGTAAAAAATATATTTGTCATCTAAACTAAATGTTATTCCACCACTAGTATTTTCAATCTTTTCACCAACTTGTTCTCGACTTTTAATATCTCTTATATGTATGGTGTAATATTCAGATCCTTTTAAATCTAATGAGTAAGCTAATAATTTATCATTATAGCTAACTTCTAAGTCTCCAAGCCCAAAATATTCTGTTTTAAGCTTTTCTTTTTCTAAATCGCCATTCCAAATTTCTTCTATTTCCTCAGTATCAATTTTTTTTCTTAGTTTTATAGAATAATTTCCTTTTGTTGTTGTTTTTGTCCAGTAGCTATATCTTACATCTCGAAATGGAAGAGATTCATCATCAAGTTTAATTCTTCCTTTAATCTCATCGAATAAAACTTTTTGAATTTTTTTTGTATCTGACATTTGATAACTAAAATAATCATTTTCATCTTCAAGATACTTTCTCACCTCTGGTAACAATTTTGAACTATCTTTCAATACTTCAAGTATATTTTCTTGATGTATCCAACTATAATCATCCTCCCAGGTAACGTTGTGACAAGATTTTAATTCTGGTTTTTTTTTAAGCTGTGGTATTTTCATTTAAATTTAATTAATTTATGAATATTTTTTTTGCAATACTAATAATCTTTATAATTCTTTATATATTACTTAATTGGTTTGCCAAAACTTCAACAAAAAAAATATCAAAATTTGTAAGAACATTTATTATAATTTCTTCAATATTGTTAGCGGTAATAATGGCATATGCTGGAAGGTACATCTTTTCTTTACCTTTTATGTTGGCTATTTTACCCTTAATAAAGACAAAGGCTGGTATTTCGTTATTTCAATTGTTTAGATTATGGGGCCTTTTAAGAGTATTGAAAAATTCTGGAAGGTTTAATTTTAACCAATTTAACCAAAACGTTTCATCTCAAGCAATGTCTATTGATGAATCTTATAGAATTTTAAATCTAGATCCCAAAAAAAAATATACAAAAGAAGAAGTATTACAATCTTACAAAAAAATAATGAAAAAAATACATCCTGATAGAAGTCCAGAATTAAATAATATTGCCACACTGGTAAATGAAGCAAAAGAAAATGTTATTAAAAATATTAGTTAACTAAACTCTGAAATTTCTCAAAAATTTTTAAAGGATTTATTTGCTCCTTACCATCTGTTCCATGAGTAACCTTTTCTACACCATCTGGCATAATTGGATGCATTTTGGAACTATAACTTCCATATATTAGTGGGGTATCTGACATTAAAACAATAGTTGGTTTTCCTAATCCTGCAGATAAATGGCTGAAACTTGAGTCATTACAAACAGCAATATTGCAATTTTTAATTACAGGTAAAGTCTCGGAAATACTAAGTTCATTTAATGGGGTACATATATTCTTGTGATAATTTACAATTTCGTTCATAATATTAATTTCTTCGTTTTTGTTACCTGTAGCTAAAAAAAATCTACATTTAAAATTTTTTAAACATAAATTCATAAATTCTATAAATATTTTTGATGGAATTCTTTTTGTTGGTCCGGATCCGCCAATTCCTAGTAATATATTCTTAGAATCATCATCAAAATTAAATTTTGCTCTTATATTTTGAATATTTTCATCTTTAATATTTATTATAGGGTCACCTTTGATTTCTAGATTAAATTTATTTTTTAATAAATTACTAGCAGCATCTACAATATGCTGATTTTCTTTTTCAAATAATGGATATTGATAAATATCACTAATTCCTGCAAACCTACAAACTAATCTATATCTAAGTGAAGAATTAAAAATTAGCACTTTATCAAATTGATATTTTTTAATATCAGAAACTAGTTGAAAAAATCCGCTCAATCCATCGTGAAAACTTTTCTTAGTTTGATCTCTTTTTAAAATAATAATCTCATTAATGTATTTATTATCTTTAATTAAGTGTTCAGCTTTTGAATTTTCTTTTACTAATAAAGTTACTTGACTGTTATATTTTTTTGCAACAGCTTCTATGTAAGGAAGAAATATTACCATATCGCCAATTCCCATCCTGTTTTGAATTGCTAAGATTTTCATGTGTTTTTAAAACCTTTACTATTTTATATTTTTATATAAATTTTTGGTATGGGATATTTCAATGGTATTTATGCGGCAAGCCTTTCAATACTTGATAAAAATTTACAGTTAGACTGCGAAAAAACCTTAATACATGCTGAAAATCTAATTGAAAAAGGTTGCCATGGTGTAATATTTTTTGGTAGCACAGGCCAATCTCAATTAATTTCGTTAAGCGAGAAAATTAAACTTATTAATATTTTACCTAAGAGCAAACATAAAGATAAATTTATTATTGGAACTGGCCTGAATTCGTTGGGAGATAATATTAATTTAATTAATATTTCGAAATCAATTGGTTTTGAAAATTTTTTAGTTATGCCGCCAGCATACTATAAATATAACGATGATGATGTTTTTAATTTTTATTCTAAATTAATAGAAAATGTAAAAGATTGTAGAATAATTTTATATAATTTCGAAAAGTTATCTGGATACAAATTTAGCATAGAATGTGTTTCAAAATTAGCTAAAAATTTTCCTAAACATGTTCTGGGAGTAAAGGATAGTAGTTACAACTTGTATGAAAATTTAAAGATTGAAAATTTTTCTGTCATGCCCGGATCTGAAAGTAAGTTGTTGAAGGGCCTAGAATTAGGATGCTCAGGTATAATTACAGCAACAACAAATGTCACCTCTTATTTAGCAAGAGACGTGTATGATAAATTTAAAAATAATTTAAATCAAACATCAAACGAAAAACTTTGTATGGTGAGAAGTATTTTTGATAAATATAATCTCATTTCAGGCCTACATACATTTATGAGCACAGAAGACTCTGATTTTAAAAATTTAATTCCACCTTTAAAACTTTTATCCAAAGATGAAGAAAAATTATTTTTTTCAGAATTAGATAAATTAAATTTTAATATAAAAAACCTTAAAGCAGCTTAATGAAACTTATAAATTTTTTAAATGATTTATTTAAAGAAGATGGCTTTATATTAATAGATTATAATTCTAACAGGTATGTTATAGGAAAGCCTTTGAAAGAAATTCCTATAGAATTACAGTTGTTAGATAAAAGTTTGCATAAAAAATTACTTTTCCATCCAGATCTATATTTTGGTGAGGCGTATACAAATGGTTCTTTAAGATTAAGAAATGGAACTTTGACAGAATTTCTTGATATAGCATTTAAAAATATTGGAAGAGCAGATATAAATATTTATGGAAAGACATTAAATAAAATAAATGGAACTTTAAAATACTTAACAAGTTTTAATAAAATTGTTAAATCTAAACAAAATGTTGCACATCATTATGATATTTCAGAAAAATTATACGATTTATTTCTTGATAAAAAAAGACAATATTCATGCGCATACTTCAAAAATGAAAATGATACTTTAGAAACTGCTCAAGAAAATAAAATCGATCACATAATTAAAAAACTTCATATACAACCTAACCAAAAGGTTTTGGATATTGGTTCAGGGTGGGGAACACTTGCAATTGACATTGCAAAAAAAACAAAAGCTTCAGTAACAGGAATTACACTTTCAGAAAATCAATTAAAATATAGTAAAGAAAAAGCTAAAGAATTAAATTTAGATAATCAAGTTGAATTTAAATTAATAGATTACAGACAATTGAATGAAAAATTTGATAGGATAGTTAGTGTTGGAATGTTTGAACATGTTGGAAAAAAATTCTATCAAACCTATTTTAATAGAGTGTCTCAAATGTTAAAAAAAGATGGGGTAGCTCTAATACACACAATTGGATCAAATCTTCCACCTAGAGACCCACAGCCTTGGATAACAAAATATATTTTCCCAGGGGGGTATACCCCTAGTTTAAGCGAAATAGCAAGGCCAATCGAGGATTCTGGACTAATAGCTACAGATATTGAGATTTTAAGGATGCACTATGCCCACACTTTAAGAAATTGGAAAGAGAGATTTCTATCAAAAAAAGATCGCGTTTTAGAAATGTTTGACGAAAAATTTTTAAGGATGTGGGAATTTTATCTTACAAGTTGTGAAATGGCTTTTAAATGGGGAGATCAAGTTGTATTTCAACTTCAGCTAACTAAAGATATTAGATCTGTTCCTAATACTAGAGACTATATTTATTAAAAATTAGCTGATAAAGCTGTATTTCTTGAATGAAAAAAAAGAAAAAAAAACCTAAAAAAAAAAATCTAAAAATAAAGGTTAAAAAATCAAAAAATAAATCTAGGTCAAAATTTAAAAAAAAAAAATCAAAATTAAAAAAAAAACGATAAAAAGATTAAACCAAAGAAAAAAATTTAAAAAAGTTAAAAAAAAGATAATTCCTGAAAAGGGTATAATTTCAAGAACAGTTAGACTTGAGGAAGATTTAAAAAATAAGTTTTCTTTCAAATTTAACTTTAATTTACTGGCAATAGATAAATTAATACAAAAGTTTTTTCAAAGTATAGAATTGGCATTAATTCGTTTTAAAGAGATAAGAGCTGAGGAAAAAAGACAAATTAAACTTGAGAAAATAGAACAGGCAGAAAAAGAAAAAATCGAAATTGAGAAACAAAAGAAAGCAGACGAGGAAAGTTTTTTAAAAGAAAAGGAAATCCAGTTAAAACAAGAAGAAAAATTAGAAAGAGAAAGAGCAAAGGATATAAAATTATTTTTAAGAAAAGAACAGGCCATACTAAGAAAAGAGCAGGCGGAGAGACAAAAGAAATTTTTACAAGAATTAAAATTAGAAAAACAAATCGAAAAATTTAGAATAAGAGAGGTAAAAGAACTAGAACAACTAGAAAAATTAGCTTTAAGAGAAAAGAGAGAAGATTATTCAGGATTACAAGAGCGTATCGAAAAACTAAAATTAAAATATCAACAAATAAGAGATCAGAAAATAAGAGAACGAGTCGAGGCGCTAGGTGTAGAAACACAAGAAGGAGACGATAGAGCAAAATTACTTCAAAGAGAAAGGGAGTATACTTTAGCTAGGCAAAAAATTGAATTTGCACTTGAAAGTTTTTACAGAAGCGCGAATAGTTTAGTTTTTCAACTTAATAAAAGATATATAACTAAACATATGTCTATCTTGAGATGCATAGACAGAAGATTTGAAACTGGAGAGATTTTTATAAAATGGGATGAGACAATTGATGATGAGTGGTTAATACTAATTTATATTAAAAATAATTCCCCTGATGAAGGTATAGTCATTGAAGATAAAACAAATGAAGAAAAAAATATTTCACATGAATTTAAACCCAATGAAATTTTTAAAGCCTCAGATTTAATGGTAGATGCATTAACACAGTTGATTGCAAAAAAAAGATCTAAGAATAATTAAATTTGTTGGTCTTTAATAATTTTTTCTATTAATTTTATATTTTCTCCACTTTTAATTAATGGATAAATTGATTTTGCTTTTCTTAAGTCATCAACTGCTTTTTCATATTCCTTTAAGCTTAAGTATATTTGTGCTCGCCCGGATAATGCTCCAAAATGTCTTGGCTCTAGATCTAAAACTTTTTCAATATCGTCTAACGATTTCTCATAATCCCCTAATATGAATAGCAATGTGGCTCTCTTATTCCAACCCTCCGCCCACTTTGGGTCTTCATTAATCACATCTGTAAATAGTTTTAATGCCATTCTATACTGCTGATGGTACATGGAATAAGTTCCGTTCTCTAATTTGTTCGTCAGATAATCATTGTTTGGGTGTCTTGTCCAATTATTCCAAATTTGATCCTCTAGCTTTTCTGCTTGTTGTAAATTTTTTGCATTAAGCAATTCTTTAAACAATATATTTAAATTTTCCGAATACACATTATTTGTGCTGACAAATAAAAATATAATTATAAAACTTATATGTTTTTTAATCACTGACATATACAGATACTCCTCTAGAATTAATGTCTACATCAAATTTTTTATGTAATGGTGGAAAAGCTCTTTGAGAACAATCCAGTCTATCACAAGTTCTACATGAAACCCCAACAGGTATCTCTGATTTTTTATCATTCAAATCTAAGTTTTCCGTATAAACAAAATCTTTTGCATATTTGGCTTCACATCCAAGTCCAATAGATAACATACTTTTTTTTTGTCCATATCTTCCTATACCTTTTTCAACTGTTCTTGCTATACATACATACTTTTCACCATTAGTCATTTTACTCACTGCTGCCTGTATAACACCAGGTCTAGAAAAAGCCGAATACACATTCCATCGAGGACAAGCACCACCATAACGTGGTATTTCAATGCCTGATAATGAAAATCTTTTTGAAATATTACCAGCGACATCAACCCTCAAAAAATGAAAAGGAACTCCAGGTAATTTTGGATCATTCAAACATGTTACTCTATGTGTAACTTGTTCAAATGAAGTTGCAAAAGTATTTTGTAATAACTCCAAATCATATTTAAGTTTTTTACATTCAGAATGAAATAATTTGTAGGGCATTAAAATTGCTGCACCACAATAATTTAATAAAGCAACTTTTGTTAATTTTTTCGATTCTTCATTTGGATAATTAAAAGTATCAAGATAAGAATTTATTATATCAATAGCTCCCTCTTGTACAATTTGAGCTGCAGCATGTAATTTCTTTGTTTCTAAAGACAAATAATCAGACAATAGCAACTTTCTATTTTTGTTATCGTAAATTTTTGAGAATGGTTTTCCTTCCTCAGGAATTATATCTTGCACTTCAATTTTATACTCTGATTTTAAATAATCACATAAAGCAATATATCTTGTTCTATTATTTTGTTTTATTTGTTCAAAGATTTGATTTGCAAATTCCTCTAGTTTTGGAAAAAAATTTCTATTTTCTTGCAAAAAATCTGAAATTACTTCTCCAGGAAATGAGTTTTTTCTATTATCTACAATTTTTCCTGAAAGTTTTTCAATTTTGTTAACCAATTCATGATCTTTTTTTTTTAAAATGTCTCCTAATCTTATTAGAGCCTTACCAATTTTTGGATTACTATTTGCTAGATCTTTAACTTCTGGACCAACTATATCCAAATCTTCAAAAAGTTGATCATCAAGCAATTCTGAAATTGTGTTGACCATATTGATATCTGATTTATTTGTTAGATCGCTAATGTTGATGCTTAACTCCTCACAAATTTTTAAAAGTAATTCCCCGTCAATTTTTCTTTTACCTCCCTCGATTAAAGCTAAATAACTCGGTGAAATGTTAAGTTGTGAGGCTAGTTTGTTTGCTTGCATACCTAGCTGTCTCCTAAAAGCTTTTATTTTTGGCCCAATATTTAATTCTGCTTGACTCATTTACTATATGTAAACTTTGTAAATTATTATTTACAAAAAATTTATTGTATTTACTAGACTTTTAACATTTTTTGTAGATTTTGTAAATATTGTAAATTATAAAGTTTACATGGACAAAAATACTATAAAAAACATTGAAACTAGTTCTCAAACTACAAATCACCAAGAGCACCAAGAGCATAGAAGCAGAGGGGTTTATTTAAGAGATGACCACTGCGATTGGGGATCAAGTGGAATGAATGAGTTTACAGAAGAATACAACGAAAAGTAAAAAGAATTAGTTTTAAAGGAGGAATAATGTCAGCCGAGAAAATCTCGTACGAGTTGAAAAGATTTGCAGGAATACAAAGGGATTATAAACCAGAAGAAGTAGAAAGGTTAAGAGGATCCATTAAAATTGAGTATTCAATGTGTAAACAGCAATCTCAAAAGCTCTGGAGATTGTTAAATACAGAGCCATATGTAAACACACTAGGGTCTTTATCTGGAAATCAAGCGGTTCAACATGCAAAAGCAGGTTTAAAAGCAATTTATTTAAGTGGTTGGCAAGTTGCAGCAGACGCAAACAGCGCTGGAGAAATGTATCCTGATCAATCTTTATATCCTTACGACAGCGCACCTAAATTAGTTGAGTCTATGAATAATTCCTTAATTAGAGCGGATCAAATTCAACATATGGAAATCGCAGACGGAGATATGAAAAGCAGCGAAAGAACTGATTACATGTTGCCAATTATTGCAGATGGTGAAGCAGGATTTGGTGGACCGTTAAATGTATTTGAGCTAACAAAAAAGTTTATAAAAGCTGGCGCAGCTGGGGTTCATTTTGAAGACCAACTAGCTAGTGAAAAAAAATGTGGACACATGGGCGGTAAGGTACTTGTTCCTACTGGAACCATGGTCCGAAATCTAAAAGCAGCAAGATTGGCAGCTGATATTGCCGACGTTCCTCTCATTATTCTTGCAAGAACAGATGCCAACGCTGCGAAACTAATAACAAACGATTTTGATGAAAATGACAAACCGTTTTTAACTGGAGAAAGATCACCTGAAGGCTTTTATTATGTAAAAGATGGTATTGATCAAGCAATCTCAAGAGGGTTAGCTTATGCACCTTACGCGGATTTAATATGGTGTGAAACTGCAACACCTAACTTAGAAGAAGCAAAAAAGTTTGCTGATGCAATACATGCAAAATTTCCTGGCAAGATGTTAGCTTATAATTGTTCTCCATCATTTAATTGGAAGAAACATTTATCTGATGATGAAATTGCAACATTTCAAACTAAAATTGGAATGATGGGGTATAAATTTCAATTTATAACTTTAGCAGGTTTCCATACGCAAAATATTGCTATTTTTGAGCTAGCAGAAAAATATAAAAAGGAAGGTATGACTGCTTACTCTAGAATACAACAAAATGAATTTGCTAGAGAAAAAGATGGATATACCAGTGTTAAACACCAACGAGAAGTTGGTACTTCTTATTTTGATGCAGTTTCCAATACAATAAGTTCTGGAAAGAGCTCTACAACAGCAATGGCAGGCTCAACAGAATCTGAGCAATTTTAATTACTCTTTAGCTTTTGAATTTGATCCCAGGCTGAATTAATAGCTCTCATTTTCTTTTTACTTTCCTCAATAACTTCCTGAGGAACTCCTTTACTTAGAAGTAAATCTGGATGATGTTCTTTACTTAATTTTAAATATCTTTTTCTAATATCTGTAAGATTGTCATCGGGTTTGCTCTCTAATACCACATATGGATTGAGTTTATCTGATGATTTCCTGCCCTCAACTATTCCATTGAACTGGGCATCACTAAGACCAAATAATTGGGAAACATGTTGTATCATTCTAAATTCTTGATCACTTATATTTCCATCAGCTTCTGCAATATAAAATAATATATTAATGACTTCTTCCAACACATTTATATTTCCTTGATAGATCTGAGCTATTTGTTTTGCATATGGTTCGTAACCAGTGCTTTCTTCTTTAGCTTTATTAAAAATTTTTCCAACTTGATCTAATTCATGTTCTGGAATTTTGAGTTTATCTTTTACCGCTATTAATTCCTCTTTACTAACCTGACCGTCTGCTTTACTCAGTTTCGCTGATAAAACTATAAGAGCTAATGCAAAAACTTGTTGAGGTTGTGCAAAAGATTTAAATGATGATCTTGATCTTGATACTTTTCCACCAATTAAGGAACCTAATAGCATCCCAAACGGTCCTCCTAAAGAAAAACCGATCATCCCCCCAATTAAACTTCCCCAGATAGACATATAAAAAAAATTTAATATAATTTAATATATTTATGTTCTCAACTTTTTTAGCTTTAACATTTTTATTTTTAATGTTTATGTGGTCATTGGCTTGGGTAAATTATTATAATAAACTAGATAAAAGATTTGGTTCGTCTTTATGGAGATGGAGTTATGATTATCCAGTGCCAGGCGATAGAGACATTTCTTTTCTTGATGATAAAAAATTTGTCATTTTAAGAAGAAAGAGAAATAGAGCAGTTACAGTTATGTATTTTATTTTATTTTTCTCTTTTTTTATATTTTTATCTTTTGTAACCCAAATTTTATACGCTATTCAACATTAGTTTAGTTGATGTTTATTTTTTAAATACAAAAAGAACGCTACAATTTCATATCCAACATAAAATAATTGGTAAATGACTGGGAGTTTAAAAAATTTATAAAGAAACTTGTATTTTGGAATACTTTTCCAAATAAGTAAAAAAGCATCAATACCCACATAGATTTTTCCATCTTGTTCCACATGAAGTCTTCTCAGAAGCTCTTTATCAGTTTTTTTTGTTTCTAATTCAGCATTTTTATTTTTAGTAATGTCTATCCAATTCAAATTTTCTATGTTTTCTTTTTTATAAATATTAATTTCTGCTCTGCAGATTTTGCATGAATTGTTAAAAAAAACCTTCATAATCAAACTATATTTGAATATTTTATTTTTACAAATGTGCCAAATAAGCAGTTGATATATTAATAATCACTACTACATTCTTCAAATGTCAAATTTCTTCAAAGAAACAGATATAGATACATCACAAGCTGAAGCAATTGTTACTGAAACCTTAAAAAAATGCGATGACGGAGAATTATATTTAGAAAATCATAAATCTGAATCTATTGTTTTAGATGATAATAAAATAAAGAGCTCAACTTATAACTCTGATCAAGGATATGGTTTCAGAGCTGTAACAGGAGAGGTTGTTGCTTACTCTCATTCTAATGATATTTCAAAAGAATCACTAAGAAAATCAAGCGAGAATTTAAAAGATACGTTAAAGTCAAAAAAAGGAACCTATAATCACGAAATTCCTAAAACTAATAGCAAATATTACGAAAACATTAATCCTATAGAAAGCAAGACTTTCGACTCAAAGATAGATTTGCTGAACAGTGTTAATAACTATTTAAGATCAAAAGGGTCAATTGTAAATCAAGTAACAGCAAATTTTTTAGGTGAACATAAATCAATAGAAATTATTAGGTCTGATAATCAAGTTTTGAAAGATGATAGACCATTAGTCAGATTCAACGTTTCCGTAGTATTAGAGAAAGATGGAAAAAAAGAAACAGGTGTTTATGGAGTTGGAGGAAGACAAAGTTATGATGATTATCTAAAAGATGGAAGCTGGAAAGATGTTTGTGATGAAGCTTTTAGAATCGCAAATGTGAATTTAGAAAGCAAACCAGCGCCAGCAGGAGAAATGAAAGTTGTTTTAGGTCCTGGATGGCCAGCAATTTTAATTCACGAAGCGATCGGACATGGTCTTGAGGGTGATTTTAATAGAAAAAAAACTTCAGCTTTTCATAATTTAATGGGGCAGCAAGTAGCTAGCGAAGGAGTTACGATTGTAGATGACGGCACCTTACATCAAAGAAGAGGAAGTTTAACGATAGATGATGAAGGAACGCCTACTGAAAATACAGTTTTAATAGAAAATGGAATTTTAAAAAACTATATGCAAGACCGTTTAAACGCTCGTTTGATGGGAACTAAGTCAACAGGTAGCGGAAGAAGAGAAAGTTATAAACATGTGGTTTTACCAAGAATGAGAAATACAATGATGTTGTCAGGTAAATATTCACAAGATGAAATGATAAGTTCAGTTGATAAAGGTATTTTCGCTGTAAGTTTTGGGGGAGGACAAGTAGACATAACATCAGGAAAATTTGTCTTTAACTGCACAGAAGCATACGAAATCAATAATGGTAAAATAGGATCACCAATCAAAGGAGCTACATTAATTGGAGATGGACCATCAATTTTAAAAGAAGTTTCACTAGTCGGTAATGATATGAAATTAGATCCAGGTATTGGAACATGCGGGAAAGCTGGACAAGGTGTTCCAGTAGGAGTAGCTCAGCCGTCAATTCTTATAAACAAGATGACTGTTGGTGGAACAAAACTTTAATCTAAATGATAAAGGATCAGGAATTTTTAAAAGATATAGCGTCTTTTTGTATTGAAAACTCTAAAAAACTAGGAGCAACAGATGTGGGTGTAAAAGTAATTCACTCTGTCTCAGAAAATGTTAGTTTTAGAAACAAAAAATTAGACGAGTCAAATAGAGCAGATAGTTTTGCTGTCAATTTAACTACTTATATAGAGAAAAAAAAATCAAGCATTAATTCATCAGATCTATCTAAATCAAACTTAGAAAAACTAATAGAACGTTGTATTGATGCTACAAAAATCACCCCATCAGATGAAAATAATTCATTACCAGATAAAGATTTAATGTCTAAAGAGATAAGAGACCTTAATCTTTATGATGAAACACATTATCCAAATAATAAAAAGATTGAATTTTTAAAAAAAGTTGAAGAGACAGCATCAACGGACGAAAAAATAGTTAATACTGAAGCTGGTTTTACCGAAAATAAAAATAATTTTATACTCGCAAATAGTAATGGTTTTTTAGGTGGATACAAAACCTCAAATTTTTCGTCTTCATGTGTAGCAGTATCAAGAATTAATGGTGCAATGGAAAGAGATTATGAGTTTGGTAGCACAAGATTCTTGCAAGATATGATGAAACCAGAAGAAATTGGAAAAATAGCTGCCAACAAAGCAATAAAAAAGTTAGGTCCAAAAAAAATTAAGAGTGAAAAAATTGGAGTAATATTCGATAAAAGAATTTCCAAAGGTATATTAAGTACACTAGCAAGTGCAATTAGTGCGAGTGCTATTGCAAGAGGAACTTCTTTTTTAAAAGATCAAATCAATTCTGAAGTTTTTCCAAATTCAATTAATATCATAGATGATCCAAAAATTGAAAAAGGATTAGGTTCTCAAAATTTTGATAGCGAGGGTGTTGAAACAAATTCTCTGAAACTAGTTGAGAATGGCATTTTAAAAAATTATTTAATTGATACTTATTATGGTAAAAAGTTAAATTTAAAATCTAACGGCAGGTCTGGAGGAACAACAAACTTATACTTTGAAAACGGTGCCTTAAGTTTTAAGGATTTGCTAAATTCAGAAAAGAAGTTTCTATACATAACTGAGACTATAGGCCATGGAGGTAATATTATTACAGGAGATTACTCAGTTGGAGCGTCAGGATTTATGGTTGAGGATGGAGAATTAACTTACCCAGTAAGTGAAATAACTATTGCTGGAAATTTTAAGGAAATGTTCAAGAATATTACTTTGGCAAACGATTTAGAGATGAAATACTCTACAAATGCACCTACACTTTTGATTAATCAAATGACAGTAGCGGGAAAATAATTATTGAATTTTTTTTAGTCTATATTCCCATAAACCCATTCTTTTATAAGCTACTTTTATAATCAATGCTTTTTTCTTATCATACCATACTTCAAAATTTAATTTTTTATCATTAGGTAGATTTGGGTCAGTAGAAAATAGTCTAAAGTGTTCTACATCATATTCTTTATTATAAAGTTTAATTTTTTCTTTTCCTAAAAATTCTATGTTTTGTTTTTTTACACTTCCAGATAATGGACTTATTTGTGTCTCAGTTTGTAAAATTCTATGATTCCACCAATGGCCGATTATATTTTCTTTATCCGCCTCACCCTTATATGATGAACCATCAATTATAAACTTCTCTTTTTTTTCATCAAAAATTAAATTTACATATTTTCTCTTATTGTTTTGAAATGTTTCTGAGTTAAATGAAATTAATTGGTCTCCAATATATTCTTCAGTACCTCTACTATTTATGGAGAACACTGTAACACCCAATAATTTTACATTGAAATTAGTCTTATTTTTAACAATAAATTTATTTTCTTCTTTTTTAAATGTGTAAATACTTTCTCCAATTTTTTCATCATCTTTAAATATCTCCATTTCTATGTTTGTATAATTTTTATAGTGGTCAGTATGTGCTTGCAAAAAAAGAGGAGATAAAACCAACAATATTACTAAGAATTTTCTCATTATTTCATATCAATTTAATTAACTTGTTTGAACTTTATATAGAATTTTTATGTTTAAAAGATAAATAGTCTAAAGAATTATGTTTTTAACCATTAAAAATATCCCCTCAAAATCTTGGAGCTCAGAAAAACCTTTAAATTTAAAACCTAAATTTACAACTTTTTTACTTTTATGTGTTGGTTTATCTTTGTTTGGGTTGGGAGAGGGTCTTTTATTAGTTTCTACTACTGGTAATTCTCCATGGTCTGTTCTTGCAGAAGGGTTATCAAACATATTAAATATTTCGATCGGATTATCTACATTCATAATAAGTATTATTGTTTTAGGGTTTTGGTTTCCACTAAAACAAAAACCAGGAATTGGTACAATTCTAAATATTTTAATTATAGCAACGATAATCGATTTGACACTTTTTCTTTTTGATCCTCCTTTAGCTACTTTTTCAAAATATATTCTTGCTGTATTTTCTGTTTTGCTTGTCGGTCTAGGAAGTGGGATATATTTAATTGCAAATTTAGGTCCTGGTCCAAGAGATGGATTGATGACAGGTCTAACAAAAAAAACTCAACTTCCTATTGCTTTAATTCGAGCTACTTTGGAAATTTCAGCTGTTATATCTGGTTGGTATTTGGGAGGAACTGTTGGTTTGGGTACTATAATATTTGCATTTGGTATAGGTCCTGCAGTAGCTTTAGGAATTTATATTGTGGATAAAGTTACGAAGTAAATGTTTTTAGTGGACAATTAGTCGATTGTTAATATTGAATAAAAATTGTAAATATAAATTATGTCTATAAAAAATTGGATGAAAGAATCAGCGAATATACTATTTGACGATAGTAAAAATGATTTAAGAGCCCTTCCCAAAACTGTGAGACTACAAATATTATTAGTTTTGAGTTTTATATGGACAACAGTATTTAGTTTATACGTATTTTCTTATGCTACTTTTGCATTTGGTTGGGCAGGGACATATGTTGCTCATATAGGTTTAATATTTGCTGTTTATTATACGTTTAAACAATTTCATAGAGCTGAAGCAAAAGCTGTTAGTGTTTTTAAGACAAAAAATTTTGATCCATTTAAAATAATGACAATTGTTTTTGTCATAGTTTTTATTTTCGTTTTCTCAAAAGGAATTGAAGTATTGACAAGAACAAACTCTTACTCAATTCCATATGACGGACCTAGTAAATCAGCGTTTGAAAAGTGGCTGCCTTTTACAAAAAATAAATCTGAATAATAATTTTAAGAAGCTTCAGATAATTTAGAGAGCTTTTTTCTCTCGTGAGGATCAAGCACAGCTTTCCTTAATCTGCATGAATTTGGTGTAATTTCTAGTGCTTCATCAGAATTTAACATACTCAATTGTTCAGCAATAGACATCTTTCTTACGGGAGTTAAAACAACATTTTCATCTGTTCCTTGTGTCCTCATATTTGTAAGTTTTTTACCTTTCATGACATTTATAATCATATCACCAGGTTTAGGTGATAATCCCACAATCATACCTGAATAAACTGGATCGTTATGAGTAACAAACATTTCTCCTCTTGCCTGTAGATTATAAATTGCAAATGCTACTGCTTTTCCTTGCTCCATAGAAATTAATGCACCATTTCTTCTGCCTTCCATATCTCCCTCAAATTTTCCATAGGAATGGAATATTCTGTTTATTACTCCTGTTCCTTTAGTTAGAGTAAGAAATCTACTAGTGTATCCCATTAAACCTCTAGTTGGTGCATGAAAGATTAATCGTTTTTTATTTTTTCCTGTATCTTTAAGATCTATTAACTTTCCTTTTCTTTTATTCATGGAGTCTATAACTTTTGAAGAAAACTCTTCGTCAAGATCCATAGTAATTTCTTCAATGGGTTCTAATTTTTCACCATTTTCATTTTTTTGAAATAAAACTCTAGGAGGGCTTACTGTCATTTCAAACCCTTCACGTCTCATTTGTGTCAATAATATTTCCAACATCAATTCACCTCTTCCGCTTATTTCAAATGAATCTTTGTTTTCATTTTCTGAAAATGAAATCCCGACATTATTTTGAGCTTCTTGAACTAATCTCTCTCTAATTTGAGTACTTGTAAGTTTTTTACCCTCAGTTCCAGCTAATGGAGAACTATTTACTGTAATCTTAATAGACATCGTTGGAGGATCAATCGGGGTTGCTTGAATTGGTATATCTACCTCAGTATCACATATTGTATCAGCAACATTTGCTTTTTCTAATCCAGCGATAACTACAATATCTCCAGCTTCGCCAACTTCTATTGGTACTTTTTTTGTCCCCTCATATCTAAATATTTTAGTCAACCTTCCCTCATCAACTTTTTCTCCATCAAGATTAATTGCCTTGATTTGTTGATTTGCTTTTGCAGTACCTTGTGAAATTCTACCAACTAAACTTCTACCTAGAAAACTATCTGCATATAAAAGAGTCGAAAGCATTGCAAAAGGCTTGGACTTGTCAAATTCTGCTGGCTTTACATGATCTATTACTAAATCTAATAATGGATTTAAGTTCTCTCTTGGGCCATCTATTTCGTTAGATGCCCAGCCAGATCTTCCACTTGCGTAAATAACTGGAAAGTCTAATTGCTCTTCGTTGGCATCTAAGCTTACAAATAAGTCAAAAGTCTCATTTAAAACTTCATCGGCTCTTTGGTCAGCTTTGTCTAATTTATTAATAACTACGATTGGTTTAAGGCCTTGTTTAAGTGCTTTAGCTAATACAAATTTAGTTTGAGGCATTACCCCTTCGGCTGAATCTATTAATAATAATGCACCATCAGCCATACTAAGAACTCTTTCAACTTCTGCAGCAAAATCCCTGTGTCCAGGTGTATCAATAATATTAATTCTAGAATCTTTCCAATTTATTGAAGCTGGTTTGGCAAGAATTGTAATACCTCTTTCCTTTTCAAGTTCGCCGGAGTCCATCAGTCTTTCATCAACAACTTCATTTTCTCTAAAAGAACCACTCTGTTTCATTAAGTTATCAATCAAAGTAGTCTTGCCATGGTCAACATGAGCAATTATGGTGATGTTACGTATTGATGTTGTCATTTGCGCGTTCTTATATATTCAAAATATTTTTTTTCAATTCAAAAAAAAAGGGCAGTAAAAACTGCCCTTTTTGAATTTTTTTTGAGTAAAATTGGGATTACATTCCCATTCCACCCATACCGCCCATACCACCCATTCCTCCAGGAGGCATACCAGCTGCACCAGCGTCTTTTTCATCTGGTTTATCTGCTATCATGGCTTCAGTTGTTACTAACAATCCAGATATAGAAGCAGCATCTTGAAGTGCTGTTCTTACAACTTTAACTGGATCAATAATACCTTCTTTAAACATATCAACATATTGCTCTGATTGTGCATCGTAACCATTGCTAGGTTTGTTGGTTTCTAATAATTTACCAACAACTACTGATCCATCAACACCTGCATTTGTTGTGATTTGTCTAATAGGTGCTTGTAAAGCGCTTTTGACAATTTCTACACCCGCTTTTTGATCATCACCTTTTACTTTTAGACTATCAAGTTCTTTTGAAGCATAAAGCAATGCACATCCACCACCAACAACAATACCTTCTTCAACTGCTGCTCTTGTAGCGTTTAATGCATCCTCAACTCTATCTTTTCTTTCTTTAACTTCAACTTCTGTAGCACCACCAACTTTGATTACAGCTACACCGCCTGCTAGTTTAGCAAGTCTCTCTTGTAGTTTTTCTCTATCATAGTCTGATGTTGTTTCTTCGACTTGAGCTTTGATTTGAGCACATCTTGCTTCAATGTCAGATTTCTTACCTGCTCCACTTACAATTGTACTATTTTCCTTATCAACTTTTACACGTTTTGCAGATCCAAGATCACTAAGTTTAACATTTTCAAGTTTAATTCCTAAATCCTCAGAGATAACCTGTCCACCTGTAAGAATTGCTATATCTTCCAACATAGCTTTTCTTCTATCTCCAAAACCTGGAGCTTTTACAGCTACAACTTTTAGACCACCTCTCAGTTTATTAACAACAAGTGTTGCGAGCGCTTCACCTTCAACATCTTCTGAGATAATCATTAATGGTCTACCTGCTTGAACAACTGCTTCTAAAAGTGGAACCATTGGTTGAAGATTTGTTAATTTTTTCTCGTGAAGAAGAATTAGTGGATTTTCTAACTCTGTAGTCATTTTATCACCATTAGTAATAAAATATGGAGATAAATATCCTCTATCAAACTGCATACCTTCAACTACATCGAGTTCTGTTTCAATTCCTTTTGCTTCTTCAACAGTAATTACTCCTTCATTACCAACCTTCTGCATAGCTTTTGAAATCATTGCACCAATCTCTTTATCACCGTTTGCTGAAATTGTTCCGACTTGTGCAATTTCATCACTATCTTTTACTTTTTTAGCTGACGAAATTAATTTATTTTTTACATGGTCTACAGCAGCATCAATCCCTCTTTTAACATCCATTGGATTCATCCCTGCTGTTACATACTTGCAACCCTCTTTAACAATTGCTTGAGCTAATATTGTTGCAGTTGTTGTTCCATCACCAGCTTCATCGTTTGTTTTGCTAGCAACTTCTTTAACCATTTGTGCACCCATGTTCTCAAATTTATCATCAAGATCAATTTCTTTTGCAACTGAAACACCATCTTTAGTTGTTCTTGGGGCACCATAAGATTTGTCTATAACAACATTTCTTCCTTTTGGTCCAAGAGTAACCTTTACAGTATTGGCAAGTATATCAACTCCCTTCAACATTGATGCTCTAGCATCTGAATCAAATTTTACTATTTTAGCCATTCTAAACTCTCCTTATTATTTATTTACCTGTTGAAATACCCATAATGTCAGATTCTTTCATTATGCTGTACTCTTTACCATCAATTTTAACTTCTGTTCCTGACCACTTACCGAATAAAACTTTATCTCCTACTTTAACGTCCATAGGTATTAGTTTTCCATCTTCAGTTTTTGCACCTCCGCCGACAGCAACAACTTTACCTTCTTGAGGTTTTTCTTGAGCTGTATCTGGAATAATTATGCCACCAGCAGTTTTTTCGCTGCTATCTAAAACTTCTATTAAAACACGGTCATGTAACGGTTTAAACTTCATACGAATTCTCCTTTAAATTAGCAGTCATATAGAGACATATTTATTAATTTTCAAGATCTTGTATGAAAATTATGGGCTAAAAAACCCAAGAATTAAGCTTATTTTTACGCTATACCTCAAGTATGCCCCAAAACTTAGACAAAGACGGATTAAGATCTAAAATAAATAATTACGAATTATTTTTTATAGATATATGGGGAGTAATTCATAATGGATTACAAATATATAAAAACTCAATTGAAGTTCTTGAAAACTTAAAGAAAAATGACAAAAAATTCGTATTACTTACTAATGCACCACGACCAAATTCTACAGTTATTGATTTTTTAAAAAAAATGGGCCTCAATAAATTTTATGAAAATGTATACACCTCTGGAGAAGCTTCATTAAAGTATTTAATGGAAAACTTTCTTAATTCGAAATTTTATCACATTGGACCACCAAGAGATTTTGATTTATTTAAAAAATTTAAACAAAATAAAGTAGATAATATTAGTCAAGCAGACTATTTTATTTGCACAGGATTATTTGAAAATCATCAAACGAATCTTGATTATTATAAAAACTTACTTAAAAAATTCTCAAATAAAAAGTTTGTTTGTACTAATCCAGATTTAATTGTTGATAAAGGTGATGTTAGGGAATTTTGTGCTGGATCAATTGCAAAAATCTTTGAGGAAATTGGTGGTAAAGTGACTTATTTTGGCAAGCCCTATCCTCCAGTTTATAATTTGTCTACAAGCATAGGTGATAAAAATGTTCTATGTATCGGAGATAACATGAATACAGACATAAAAGGAGCAAATATTCAAAATTTTGACAATTTGTTGATAACGAGCGGTATACATAAAGAAGAATTAAACAATTTTAATATCAATAAATTAGAAAAAAAATATGGAGTTAAAATTAACTATACCCAATCAAAATTAAAATGGTAAATAAAATTAAGATTTATAAAAATTTTCAAATTTTAAAAAGGCATCAAAATGCCATGATATTAATTGGTAATTTTGATGGGTTACACTTAGGCCATCAAAGATTATTCCAAGAAGCAAGAAAATATAAAAAAAAATATAATTCAAAAATTGGTGTGGTTACATTTGATCCAATACCAAAAATGTACTTTAATAAAAGTATTACTAATTATCGACTTTCTAATCTTAACCAAAAAAGTAAATATTTTAGTGACTACAATGTTGATTTTTTAATAAATAAAAAATTTGATAAAAAATTCTCAAGAATATCTTGTAATGATTTCATTAAAAATATTTTATGTAAAAAGTTAAAAGCAGGTTATATCTTTGTTAGTAATAATTTTAGATTTGGTAATAAGAGAGAGGGGGATGTTAATTTATTAAAAAGATTTCAAAAAAAATATAATTACAAATTAATTAATCCAAAACCGCTATATAAAAAAAATAAGATTATTTCTTCAACATTAATTAGAAAATTAATTGAAAATGGTAATTTAAAAACTGCAAATCAACTTTTATCTAAAAATTGGTCTATAGAAGGTATCGTAGAAAAGGGTAGAATGATGGGAAGAAAAATTGGCTTTCCAACATGCAATATAAATATAAAAAATTATGTAATACCAAAGGTAGGAGTTTATGCAGTTGATGTTTATATTGAAAAAAACAGTAAAAGGATCAAAGGAATAGCAAATATCGGTTATAGACCTACTTTTAATCAAAAAAAATTATTATTAGAGGTAAATTTATTTAAATTTTCTGGAAATCTTTATAATAAAAATCTAACTATTAATTTTACAAAATTTATTAGAGGAGAAACTAAATTTAAAAATATTGATGCTTTAAAAAAACAAATTAAGAAAGATATCAAAGTTGCTAAAAGATAAAATTTCATGAGCAAAGAACATATAAATTTACCTAAAACAAAATTCTCAATGAAGGCAAATTTGCCAAACAAGGAGCCAAATTATATAGAATTTTGGAAGAAAATTGACCTCTACAATTTATTAAGACAAAAAAGTGTAGGGCAAGAAAAATTTGTACTTCATGATGGACCTCCTTACGCAAATGGTAATATTCATATGGGTACTGCTTTAAATAAAATTTTAAAAGATATAATTACAAAATTTCATCAAATGGATGGCAAGGACTCAGTTTATGTTCCTGGATGGGATTGCCATGGGCTACCTATTGAGTGGAAAATCGAAGAACAATACAAAAAAAATAAAAAAAATAAAAATGATGTTCCAATAATAGAATTCAGGAAAGAATGTAGAGAATTTGCAAATAAATGGATAGATGTTCATAAAGGAGAATTTACAAGACTAGGTGTAATTGGAGATTGGGAAAATTACTATTCAACAATGTCATTTGAAGCTGAAGCTCAAATAGTTAGGGAACTTGGAAAATTTCTAAAAGAGGGAAGTCTTTACAGAGGTTATAAGCCAGTTCTTTGGTCTACCGTAGAAAAAACCGCTTTAGCTGATGCTGAAGTTGAATATATGGATCATGTTTCAGACACTATTTATGCAGCATTTAATATTAAAAAATCAAATTTAGATAAAATTGAGGGTGCGGATGTAATTATTTGGACTACAACTCCATGGACTATTCCTGCAAATAAAGCTTTAGCTTACAATGCTAGTCTAAAATATGTTTTGCTTGAAATAAACGATAACAAAAATTTTGTTGATAGAAAAATAGTAATTGCAAAGGACCTACTTGAACCTTTTAAAAAAGATACTTCTGTAGAAAATATTAAAGTACTAAATGAATTTTTAGGAAAAGATTTGAAAGGAACAATTTGCAGTCATCCATTTTCTAAAATGGGATATGATTATGATATACCAATGCTTGAAGCTAATTTTGTTACTACCGAACAAGGCACAGGTATTGTACATTGTGCTCCAAGCCATGGACCAGATGATTTTAATCTTTGTTTAAATAACAATATTAAAGCAATTGAAACAGTTGATGGTGATGGAAGATATACAAATGAAATTAAACTTTTTGAGGGTTTACATATTTTTAAGGCCAATAGTTTAATTATTGAAAAATTAGATGAGCAAAAAAATTTGGTAACAAATGGAAAACTTACTCACTCTTACCCTCATTCTTGGCGATCAAAAGCTCCGCTAGTTCATAGAGCAACTCCACAATGGTTTATTTCTATGGAGAGTCACGGTTTAAGAGATAAGGCATTAAAGGCTATCGATAATACAAATTTTTATCCTTCTAAAGGAAAAGAAAGAATAAAATCAATGATTGAAACTCGACCTGATTGGTGTGTTTCAAGACAGAGAGTTTGGGGTGTACCTTTGCCAATCTTTATTTCAAAGAAAACAGGCGATGTTTTAGTTGATGATGAGGTTTTTGAGAACATTGCAAAGATTTATGAAAAAGAGGGTTCTGATTGTTGGTTTAATGATGATTATCAAGTATTTCTTGGAGAGAAATATAAAGCAGAAGACTATGAAAAATTATCAGATATTGTTGAAGTTTGGTTCGATAGTGGGTCTACGCACTCTTTTGTTTTGGAAAAAAGAGATGATCTTAAATGGCCAGCATCAATGTATTTAGAAGGTTCAGATCAACACAGAGGATGGTTTCACTCGTCATTACTTGAGTCGTGTGGCACTAGAGGTGTAGCGCCATTTGAAAGCATTCTTTCTCATGGATTTGTTGTAGATGGAAAAGGTTTAAAAATGTCAAAATCGACAGGAAATGTTATAGCTCCACAAGATATACTTAAAAAATATGGAGCAGATATTTTAAGAATTTGGGTTGCATCGTCAAACTATGCTGAGGATCTTAGAATAGATTATTCAATTCTAGATCAACATGCAGAGTCTTACAGAAAAATCAGAAATACGTTTAGATATCTTTTAGGAAATATTCAAGATCAATATGAAAATCTTGATTTTGAAAAAGTTAAGTTTGAAAGCTTTGATCCATTAGAAAAATTTATGCTTCACAGAATTTATACTATAAATGAGAATTTCAAAAATAATTTTAAAGTTTATAACTTTCACAACCTATATAAAGAATTATTAAATTTTTGTACAGTTGAGCTTTCCGCTTTTTATTTTGATATCAGAAAAGATACTTTATATTGTGAGGCATTAAATTCTGATAAAAGAAAGAATTGTATCACACTTTTAAATATTATTTTACAATGTCTACTAAAATGGTTCGCTCCAATATTATCATTTACAACAGAAGAAATTTATCAATTAGTTAAGAATGAAGATGACCACCCAAGTATACATTTACAAAATTTTGTTTTGTTACCAGGATCCTGGAAAAATGAAGAACTCAGTTTAGATTGGGAATATATAAAAAAAATTAGAGATGAGGCAAATATTTCAATAGAGAATATGAGAGCTGAAAAGTCAATTGGTTCAAGTTTAGAGGCAATGATTGAAATAAAGCTAAATAAAGAATTTTACAATAAAGCAAAAAATATTAATTTCTCAGAAATTTGCATTACTTCGTCTGCCTCAGTAATTAAAGATGAAAATTTAAAAAATAATATTAACATAGTTGCAAAAAAAGCACTGGGAACGAAATGTCCAGTATGTTGGAAAATTTTTGAAGAAGATTGTGAAAGGCATGGACATCTTAATTTAAATGGGTAGTGAAAAAATTAATAAACTTATTATTGGTTTTGTATTTCTAGTTATTTGCTTTGCTTTAGATAGATTTTCAAAAATTTATATTCTAAATATTTTGAATAATCAGGGACAGGTAGATTTTTATATAAATCAATACTTAAATATTTATTTAGTTTGGAATACAGGAATAGGATTTGGTCTATTTTCATCAGAAAATAATCTTTTTTATAATCTATTTACTGCAATTATTACCTTTATAAATTTTGTAATATTGTATTTCGCTTTTATTGAATCAAAAATAAAATCATTTTTATTAATGATAATATTAGGCGGATCTCTAGGAAACCTGTTTGATAGAATTTATTACAGAGCTGTTCCAGACTTTATTGATTTAAATTATGACGGATATCATTGGTTTGTCTTCAATGTAGCTGATATATTTATAACTATTGGTATTATATGCCTTCTTTTATCTGAATTTATATTTTATAAAAAAAAAAATGAAAACAATTAAGCTGAAATTTATTTTACTTATAATATTTATACCCTTGCTGACATTTTGTGGCGATACAAAAGATATTTTAACTGGAAAAAAAAGATCTGAACAAAGTGATGAATTCTTGGTAAAAAAGAAAAATCCATTACAAATGCCTCCAGATTTGAACAAACTTCCAACACCAGGTGAAGATCTAGAAATAAACAATACAGATAATAGAAATGAAGTTAAAAAATTATTACAAATAAATGATAATAAAATTAATGAAACTTCTGAAAGCGGATCGAATTTGTTAAATAATATGAAAAAGAAAATCCAATAATAAATGGATAAAAAAAATATTATTTATAAAAGTTTTAATAATAAAAAAAAATTAACAAATAAAAAAAAACTAATTAATTTTTTAAATTCTAAAGTCCTATTTAAAAAATATCCTTTACTAAAATCTTTGACAAATAATTATAATTATTCGTTTAAAAAAAAAGATTTAAAAAATTTAAAAAAATACAGTGAGTTTAATATAATAGGTATGGGTGGCTCAGTTTTGGGTGCTGAAGCTATACATGATTTTCTTTATCATAAAATTAAAAAAAAATTCTTATTTTTTAACAATTTACAAAATTTTAAAATCCCAAAACCGAATAAAAAACGTTTAAATGTTATTATATCAAAATCAGGTAATACCTTAGAGACATTATCAAATTTAAATATAATTTTAACCAAACAAAAAAGAAATAAAAATTTAATAATTACCGAAAATAAAAAAAATATTTTAAGAGCTATTGCAAGTAAGCTCAGATCAGATGTAGTAGATCATAAAAATTATATTGGAGGAAGATATTCAGTACTCTCTGAAGTTGGAATGGTTCCAGCCGAATTGATGGGATTGAATGAAAAAAAATTTAAACAATTAAATTTTTTAATAAGAAACAGGTCTTTTATAAATAATTTAATTCAAAATGTGTCTTCAATTTACTCAAATATTATTCAAGGAAAAAAAAATTCTGTTATTTTAAATTATGATGAAAAATTAAATAATTTTTTAAAGTGGTATCAGCAATTATCTGCTGAAAGTTTAGGAAAAAAAGGTAAAGGCATATTTCCTATTATATCGACAATGCCAAAAGATAATCATAGTCTTTTGCAACTTTACTTGGATGGTCCAAAAAATAATTTCTTTAGTTTTTTCATCTCTAGAGAGCGAGATCCATTTAGATTTAATAATAACTACTTAATTGAAGGATTAGATCATCTAAACAAAAAAAACATAGATCAAGTATTGCATGCTCAACAAAGAGCTACACAAAAAGTATTCAAAACAAAAAAATTACCATTTAGAAGCTTTGAAATTATTAAAAGAAGCGAGGAAACCCTAGGAGAATTATTTACATTTTTTATTCTAGAAACTCTAATGCTGAGCACTTTATTGAACGTTAACCCTATAAACCAACCATCTGTTGAATTAATAAAAATAGAAACCACAAAAATTCTAAAAAAGTAATTTACCAAATATTATTTTCGATAAACCATAAGTTTTTTCTCTAATAATTTTAAAATTCTTTATAAAATTTTCTTTAAACTTCTTATTCCTATGGATAATTATAAGTGTACTTTCCTGCGCAATTTTTTCTTCTATCATTTTTATTAATAATTTATTTATATTTTTATCTTTAAACGGTGGATCTAAATAAATTAAATCAATTTTTTCATTGCCTACTTTTTCTTTTGAGATTTCATAGGCGTCCATCTTTTTAATAATCGAATTTTTTTTAAGTTCTAAATAATTAATATTTTTTTCTAGCACTTTTAAAGAAGGTTCATATTTTTCAAAAAAATAGACTTTTTTTACACCTCTAGACAAACATTCAATGCCAAACGAACCAGAACCGGAAAATAAATCTAAAACTACGTCATTTTTGAATTTAATTTTTTCATTCTTAGAATGCTCTAAGATATTAAATATCGACTCTCTAACCATATCTTTTAAAGGTCTTGTTGTTTTATCTGAAGGATTATGAATTAATTTCCCTCTTAGTTTTCCACCAATTACTCTCATTTATCTATGACTTTATGACCTATATCTGATCTATAAAAACCATCTTCCCAATTTAATTTCTTAATCTGATTGATGATTTCTTTTCTGCTTGATAAATAACTATCTGAGATATTCACAAAATTTATTACCCTACCACCAACTGCTACAATTTTGTTTCCAGAATTTTTTGTTCCAGCATGAAAAATAAAATTATCTTTAGTTGATTTGAATTCTTTTAAATTTTTAATTTCAACATTCTTGTTAAATTTTTCAGGATATCCTTTTGAGCATAAAGCAATGCACATACTTTTTTTATTTTTCCATTTTATCTCATGTGTCTTTAATTTTGAATTACAACAAGCATTTATTATTTCTAATAAGTCACTGTCAACCAAAGGTAATATAGTTTGGCATTCAGGATCACCCATCCTTACATTATATTCAATTAGGTATGGTTCATCATTTTTTATCATTAAGCCAGCATATAAAAAACCTACATACTTCTCATTCATTTCACTTATAGCTTTTAAAGTTGGCTCGATTATTTTGTTTAAAATTTTATTTTCTAAATCATTGTTAATTAAACTTGAAGGTGAATAAGCTCCCATTCCTCCTGTATTCTTACCAGTATCCCCTTCACCAACTCTTTTATGGTCTTGAGCTGTATTAAAAGTTTTATAACTAATTCCATCTGAAATAATAAAAAAACTCATCTCATCACCTTCTAGAAATTCCTCAATTAAAACTTGATCTGCTTTCCCAAATTTACCATCAAATATTTCATTAACAGCAGTTTTAGCCTCATCAACATTTTGACAAATATAAACACCTTTGCCTGCAGCAAGAACATCCGCCTTTACAACAAGAGGAAAAATAGATGATGATAGAAATACAAATGATTCTTCTTTGGATTTACAAATTTTAAATTTAGCAGTTGGAATGTTAAATTTCTTACAAATTTCTTTTGTAAATATTTTTGAGCCTTCTAATTGAGCAACTTTTTTTTTAGGACCAAAAACTTTAATATTTTTTGATTCTAGAAAATCCACTAATCCTTCAACCAATGGTTTTTCTGGACCAACAACTACCAATTCAATTTGTTCCTTATAAATAAAATCATATAAGTCTTGAAAATTTTCTAAATTGATATCAATATTTAAAGATTTTTCTTCGGTACCAGCATTACCGGGTATTGAATATATTTTTGTTATTTTTTTTGAGTTACTTAAGTGATGAACTAGGGCATGCTCACGTCCTCCACTTCCAATAATTGCAATTTTCATTTAGTAAATATATATCTTAAATATGTTAAATAAGTTAGCTAAATTAAAATACCTAGCAAACAATTTTGAGATAATTGAAGATGGTGATCATGTGATTTGTGCTATCTCACAAAAAAAAATACCACTTGAAAACTTAACTTATTGGAACGTTGAGGAACAGGAAGCCTACTATTCGTATGTTGAGGCCTCAATGAAAAGAGACTTATTAGATAAAAACTGATTATGTTTTCCACCTATCATGTGTCCAGATCCACTGGTCTACATTTTTTAAAATCATTTTTTCAAGTATCTTATTTAGATGTTCAGTGATTTCTTTGATTGATTTATTGTTCCCAATTTTAATTGGTTCTGAAACAAACATTTTAAAATAATTATTTTTTTTTCTCTCTATATAAATAGGTACTAGATCACATTTATATTTTTTAATTAATTGTGCGGGTATGGTCGTAGTACTTGCTGGTTTACCGAAAAAATTAATTTTTATACCTTCCCTTACTCTTTGGTCTATCATTAGAGCTACCGAGTTACCCTTTTTTATATTTTCAATAATCTGTCTTGTGCCCGATCTTCCTTTTTTAATTTGATTTTTGCATATAAAATTTTCTCTAATTTCTTCCATAGTTTTGTTAAGGAATACGTTATTTAGCGGTCTATAAATAGCGCATAAATTTATACCAGCTTTTTCTATTTGGAGAGCCATTAATTCAAAATTATTGAAATGACCAGATATAAATACAGCTCGTCTTTTTTCCCTCTTAATTTTGTTTAGGTTTTCAAGCCCGTCTATTTCAATAAATTTATTTAATTTGTTATTTCTAAATGCTTTGAGATAAGGATATTCAGCAAGTATTCTTCCATAATTCCCATATATTTTACTGATAATTTTATTGTAATTTTTTTTGTCTACAATGCCAGATTGTTCCAAATTATTT
>CACJRL010000008.1 GCA_902595815.1 uncultured Pelagibacteraceae bacterium | reverse complement strand
TTTTCTCTTTCACTTTATCATCAGCAACTTCAGATAGTTTTGCTAATTTCTCTTGCTCTTTTAAATTTTTTTCATTTTCTTCTTTTAATATTTTTTCAGCTTCTTCTTTGCTAATTTCTTTTTTATTTACTTTCGCAATTTTTTTAAGTTCACCTATTATTTTTTCTTCATAAATAGAACCTCTTAAACTCTCTATCGCTCCTGGGTTTTTCTCATAATATTCTTTAACCATTTTTTCTTGTCCAGGCATCATTCTAAATTGTTTTTGTATTTCTGCGTTTAACTCTTCTTGAGAAACCTTAATTTTATTTTTTTCACCAAATGCATTTAAAATTAGACCGGTTTTAATTCTTTTTTTAGCTTGTTCCTCAAAGTATTTCATATTTTTTTTCTTTTCTTCTTCTTTCATACCTTGAGCTAATAAATTTACTTCTTGTTCAATAAGATTAGCTGGTAACTGATCTAGTTTTTGTTTTTCAATTTGTTCTAAAATTTGTTTTTTTGAAATCATTTCTAATGAATTTTTAAATTCATCATTGATTTGTTTAGATATTAATTCTTTTAAATTATTTAAATCCTTTGCTCCTAAATTTTTTGCAAAGTTGTCATCTATTTTTGTTTCTTCAGGTTTTTTAACTGCTGTTATTTTACATTCAAACACTGCTGATTTGTTAGCTACATCTTTTTCTGGAAAGTTTTCTGGTAGTTTAACTTCTACTTTTTTATCTTGTTTATTTTTGACACCTTCTAATTGCTTATCAAACCCTTTAATAAACAAATCTTTTCCAAGTTCCAATTGAGTATTTTTTCCTTCATTTCCTTTAAAATCTTTACCATCAGCAGTAGCTTTATAATCAAAAACAACTAAATCACCTACTTTAGCTGCATAACTTTCTTCAGCATCTTTAAAGTTTTTTTGAGTTTTTGCTATTTGATCAATTCTTTTATCTGTTTCTTTAGGATCGATTTTAACTACATACTCGTCTACTTTTAAATCTTTTAATGATCCAACTTCAACATTAGGTAATTCTGTCACAGAAATTGTGTATTCAAGATCTTTTCCTTCACCAAATGACTTTAAATCAATTTTAGGCTGACCCGCTGGTTTAATTTTATTATCTTCTAGAGCTTTAGTTGTTGTATCTTTTAATACTTTATCAATTACCTCTCCATATACAGCTTTTCCAAACTGTCTTTTTAAAATTTCTGTAGGCACTTTTCCTGGTCTAAATCCTTTTAAAACTACATCTTTTTTTATCTCTTCGTATTTTTCTTCGAGATATCCAGATATGGTTTTTTTATCGATAAAAACTTTTATATCTTTTTCTAAACCTTTTTTATTTTCTACTGTTACTTTCATAAATTATGGTAGGCGAGAAAGGACTCGAACCTTCACAGTTTGCACTATTGGTTCCTAAGACCAACGCGTCTACCAATTCCGCCACTCGCCCAAATTATTGGTGCTTTATATATGATTGTTTATAATTGTCCAATTAGAATAATAGTGTAAAACATTAGCTTAATTGATATGAGCAAAACAAATATTGCAATTGTTATTTATCTCGTCGGTCTTGCATTAGGTGCAATCTTTTTAGATATATGGAGTGCTGAAACTAGTCCAAAAGCTTTATTAGGAATTGCATGGACAACTTTATTTGCGATTGCTTTATTCTTTGCAGAAAAAGAAAAACAAGAAAAAAAAGATTAATTCTTCTTTATTAATTCACTTATAAAAAGTTCACCATCACCATCATCAACAGCTTTTTTGTAAAAAGATTTTGATAGATCAGATAATTTTTCTGCATTATCCATACCTTTTAATAATTCAGTTATATAAGTTAAATCTTTTAGTGTATTAGTCGCTGTAAACTTAAAACCTGTGTAATCATCCTCTAAAACCTTATCAAAAATCCTTTTTAAAGCATTAGAATTGCCTGAGCCTAATTGAGCTACCTTATAAAGTTTATCTAAATCAATATCTAATTTTTTTGCAGCTTTTATTAATTCAATTACATATGTTGCTGTTCCTAAAGATAAAAAATTATTTAATAATTTTGTTTTTGCACCATTTCCAATCCCACCAAAATGATAATAATTTTTACAAAAACATTTTAAAAGCTGTTCTGATCTTTTTAAATTTTCATCAGATCCACCGACAATTCCACCCAATATTCCCTCTTCTGCTTGAACAGGACCTCCCATTACAGGGCATTCTAAATAAGGAATATTATTTGCATTTAATATTTGCTCCATTTCGATAGATCCATTTTGATTATGAGTGGTAATATCAATTATGATTGTTTTATCAGTCAGTAATGAAACTATTTTTTTACCAATTTCATGAGCGATAGGAGAATTTGTTACACACAAAAACAAAGCATCTAATCCACTTTTGCAGAGTTCTTCATAAGATTTAACTTCTTTTGCGCCCTCTCTAACTATTCTATCAATTGGCTTTCTATTTTTGTTAGCAATTACAAATAATTCATGATTATTTTTAAGGATATTATTTGCGATACCAAATCCCATCCATCCAACACCTATAAATCCAACTTTCATATATCTTTATTCCTTAATCCCTAAAAGTTTTTTCATTTACCTATTAAATCATCCCTAATTGATTTTAATTCAATATCGTGTTCATTAGCTAGATCATATGCTCCCTTAGTAAAGCCTTCAAGGCTATAAATAATTGTTCTAGGTTTGTTTTGATAATTTTGCCTCACGCCAATCATTTCTCTAACAACGGATACACCAACAGGTTTTGAGTATTTTTTGGCTTGAATTAAAACTGACTTTTTGTTTTCGTCAACTCCTGTCAAATCTATTCCTCCATCACCAGTCGTTTTAGTTGTATCAACTTTCATTCCTGTATTATTTAACTTTCTTTTTAAAGCTCCCTCAAATGCGATTGGAGATAAATTAGTCCACGTAGTATATTTTCCTAATGCAACATCTAATTCTGATAATTGTCTTCCAATCTGATTTTTATTATCTTTAATGATCTTACGTTTATAAGCCATTAATTGATTTATTTTTTTTTCAATTGGTTTTTTTGTTCTAATTAATTTCATGCTTTTAATAAAAAAAATACCAAGACCAATTATCAAAAAAATTGGCCAGCTTGATGAAAGTTCAACACTTAACAAACCTTTTTTAAAAGCAAAATATATGAATGCTATTAAAGCTCCCCACCATCCAAAAAATTCAACTTCGTTACCATTCACTTTTCCAGCCCAATAGGACTCCTCTTCTGTTAAAAATTCAGCGGGAAGTATCTTTAGTTTTTCTAATCTTTTTGAAGGTTTCCAAAATTCGAGGTCAACCTCTTTTTCGTTTAAAACTCTTAATAGCTTAAATTGAGCTACAATCTGATTATTTTCTTTTTTTGAATTAATTAAGACATCAGCAACGTATGTTGTACCGTGTACATATGGATTTCTTTTAACTGTTCTTAAACCTACGTAATTAAAATTGTTATCTAAATCCATTATAAAAGATCCACCGCCTTGCTGAGTTATTGGTGCAATAACAAGTTTACCTGATTTAGGATATTTAAAAATTTTTTTTCTTACATATTCCCAGGAACCGTCTGTAATCATAACAAAAAAATATTACCATTGTTGCTAGATTGTTGCCAAGTCTAAAAGATTTTACAATCAATGTTGTAAACAAACGTTTATTTAAACCTTAGCAATTGATTTATAATCAATAGGTCTATCTTTAAAGTCTTAACTAAATATAGCTACATAGTTTCAATACTTCCTATAAATTTATAGTCTTTATCTATAACTACAATTTCACCAGAAGAAGTACCAAAATTTAACATTTCAGAAATAACTACAAAATGTGTTACTAAAATAAGATTTTTCTCACTATTCCAGTTAGATATATATTTTTTTAAACTCTTAATTTGTTCATCTTTATATTTATAAAACTTTTCTTGATAAAAAGAGTTTAAACCTTTGAAGGTTTCATAATTATTAAAGGCAAATCTTGCAGTATCTTTGCATCTACACCACTCACTGGATAATACTTTGTCAATTTGAATATTATTTTCACTAAATAATTTTCCAATTTTTTTTGATTGCTCTATGCCCTCTTGATTTAAATTTCTTTGAGTATCACATTTTTTTAAATCAATATTTTCAGGATCTCCATTTCCAGGTGCAAGGGAATGTCTTATAAATACAATTTTCCCACCCTTCTGTAATTCTTTAATAACTGATTGATCAGCTATTACAGTATTTGAAATAAAAAGATTTAGAATAAAGAAAATAGAGATATAAATATATTTCATAAATGACAGTTAAATTTGAAAAATTAAAAAAAACAATAATTAAATGTAATAAATGTCCAAGACTTGTGAACTTTAGAAAAAAAATATCTAAAGAAAAAAGAAAACAATATATTGACCAAATATATTGGGGTAAACCAGTAACAGGATTTGGAGATATAAATGGAAAGATAATGATAGTAGGACTTGCACCAGCGGCCCATGGTGGAACCAGGACTGGTAGGGTCTTTACTGGAGATAAATCTTCAGACTTTTTATACAAATGTTTACACAATGTAAAAATTGCCAATCAAAGTAATTCGGATCATATAAATGATGGATTGAAAATAAAAAATACTTTCATAACACCGGCTTTAAAGTGTGTTCCTCCAGGAGATAAACCATTAAATGAAGAGTTAAAAAATTGCTTTGGTTATTTTAAATCTGAATTTGAAATACTTAAAAATCTAAAAATTATTGTGGCTTTAGGGAAAATTGCCTTTGATACTTGCGTAAAATTTTATAGAGAAAATTTCGATTACACTGAAAAAGTAAAATTTGGTCATGGAACATATTATAAATTACCTAACAATGTATTGTTAATGGGGTGTTATCATCCAAGTCCAAGAAATGTAAATACCGGACGAATTAATGAAAAACAAATGACTAAACTATTTAAAAAAGTAAAAGAACTAGTTTAGTTTATTGATAAATACTTTTGGAAGTTTTATGGGTTTTCCCAACTTATTCAAAGATACCAATTTAATCTCTGCATCACATAAAATATCTGATTTTCTTTTAATTACTTGTGACATTGTAATTGTAGTTAAAGTATTAGATTTTACTTTTGTGAAAACGGTTATTTTATCCTCAAATTTTGCTGGTTTTTTAAAGTCTACGTTGCAAGTTTTTACTGCTATTAAAACGTTATGTTTATCTAATAACTTTTTATTTGAATATCCTATTGAATAAATAAGCTCAGATCTTGCTCTTTCAAAGTACTTTAAATAATTTGCATGGTAAACTATTCCACCAAAATCAGTATCCTCATAGTATACTTTTAAATTATACTTAAATACTTTCATCAGTTGATATTAATAAAATTTATTGAGAAGAAAAATAGATATTTTGATAATAAGTAATTGATTTTTTCTTAGAATTATCTGTATCCGACATGATGGCTATACCATCTAGCTCATTAACATCCAAATCATGGAATTTCTTGAAATCTTCTTTAACGTTCGCCTTAACAGTTACCCACTCATTTAAATTTGTTTTGGTGGTAGCAAGAACATTATCTATAGATTTTTTAGTGTATGGGCTTGGTGAATTGCTTCCAACATTCTGATTGCTTGAAAAAACATAATTTATGGCTCTATTTGACAAAGCTGTAGCTCCAGTTTTCTTTATAACAAATACTCTTGCTGCAAAATCATGACCCTTTTTAGCTGTCTCATCTATCCCCGGTATATCTTTCTCAATTTTCCAAGTTATATTTATGAAAGGTGTTTTATTTAGATCAATTTTAATCTCCTTACCTAGGCCAGAAGCAGCATTATCTGCAATAGCTTTTAAATAATTGCCATTCTCATTAGATCCAACTGAATATGTAGTCTTATTATCTGCCCCTCTTACTTTTCTAACTGTCAATTCTGATAATTCTTTGTCTGTAAACTCAAATACTTTTATATCCTCCGCATACAAAGTTGTTTGAAACAACGCTGTAACAAAAATTAATTTAAATAAAAATCTAAACATGTCCTTTCTATATAAAAGATAAAATAATTTTCAAATTCAAAATTTTGACATTATTTAAACATGCATAAATCATTATTGTTCTCTACTTAGAAGATATGAAGTTAGCAGTTCTTTTTGGTTTGATGATTTATTGGTCTATAATTATAACCGCACCTGTTATTTCAAAAAATTCTGAAAAATTTGGAGAAAAAAAGGTATTAGTACCTCTTAAAAAACCAAGAATTTAAGGCAGAAGCACTATCTTAGGGGCTGAACAGGTTCCATCATGAATTTCTTTAAAAGCTCCCCACCCGTCTTTAAGATTTCTGTACTCAATCCACTCTATCTTGCCTAGCTTGTTATTAGTTAAAATATCAATAGTTTCTCCAAACTCTTTATTTGTATAACAATAAGTCCCAATAAAAGTGACTTCTTGAAGAGTTGCTTTTCTAAAATTAAAAGATCCTGCAGGCTGAGTTAGTCCGATATGAACTATTATTCCGCCTGGTTTTACTACACTGATTGCCTGTTGTCTTGAAACTTCAAGTCCAACAGTATCAAAAACTAAATCAAAGCTGCTCTCTTTAATGTCTTTATGATCTGGTGATACTGTTTTTGCATCTACATATTTTGAGCATGCATTAAGTCTTTTTTGATTTGGATCAGAAATAGTTAAATTTGTATTTCCTTGGATCTTGGATAAAATTAATGCACATAATAGCCCAATTGCTCCTCCACCCTGAACAAGAGTTCTACATTCATTTAATGGTTTTTTTGATGCTTCCACTGCTAATAATACTGCATGATATGAAACTGCTGTTGGTTCTGCAACCGCAGCTTCTTTTACATCAAGTTTTTCAGGAACTTTGAAAATATTATGATCTGGAACTGTAATGAGTTCAGCAAACGCACCTTGTCTTTCATAAGGTCTATTCATTCCTAGAAGTACTCTATCTGGACATAAATGTTCTCTTCCACTTTTGCAGTATTCACAATTTCTACAAGTTATTAATGGATTAAGAACTGAAATTTGATCTTTAAGTTTACCGTTAATTATTTGACCACTAACTTCATGACCTAAAATTAATGGTGGAATTCTTCTCTCGTCTTTTCCGTGGTAAGCATGCATATCTGAGCCACAGATACCTGACGCATGTACTTTAAGAATACTTTCCCCAGGTTTTTCAGAAGGTTCTTTTTCCTCCCTAAATACCATCTCCTCAACACCAGTGTAGACAAGCGCTTTCATTATTATTTATTATTCAATAAATAATATACTAAATAAGATGCGAATGCTCCAATAATCCATCCAAAAGATTGATATTGTATTAAGTTTTCATTAAGCAAAGATGATAAAGAAAATATTGATCCAATTAAAAGAGCATACAATGCTTTGAGGTTCCAACCATTGCTATAAATATATTCCGTATGTTCTTTAGGATAAAAAAGCTCTTTGTGATTAATTTGTTGTTTTTTAAACAAATAATAATCTGCAACCAATACTCCAAAAATTGGGCCAAAAGTCGTAGCTACAGCTTCAACAAATATCAAAACATTAGCTTTACTAAAAATTGAAAGCCAAAATGTTGAAATAATTAAACCAATAATTGATATTACAATTCCTGTTTTTTTTAACGTTAAAGAGTTCGGGAAAAAATTTATCAATGTATTTTGCGAAGGAATATAATTTGCTATCAAATTAGTTGATAACGAAGAGATAATAATAAATATCAAACAAAAGAAAGTTAAAAAATTATTATTAAATTTACCGACTATGTCATTTGGATTTGTAAGTAGACTTGAAGCATTTAAACCTTTGCTGGTAAGAATGATATCTGAACCTAATGTGATCAATACCGAGAAAAAAGAAAAGAATATTAAGTTTAATATTATACTTAAGTTTCCTTTGGTCATTTCTTTATAATTCATTGAGTATCTAGAAAAATCACCAAAAGTGAGGAGAACTATAGCAAAATAAGCAAATAAAGTTCCTGTGATTGAAATTATTGGAGCGATATTTGATTGAATTGCAAAATTGCTAAAGACTAAGCTTAGTTTTATTCCATTAAGGAGTTCATTGTAATACTCAGATAAAATAACAATTAGTAGTACAGATAGTCCTAAATATATTGAAAGACCTGAAAAATTAATAAATGATTTTAGAAAATTCTGTCCTTTTGTAAAAAGGATATATTGAAATATTAAAGTTAAAAATAAACAAACCCAATCAATTAAATTCAAACCAAAAAAGAATAATAGGAATATTTCATTCTGTAAGAGTTGATTGTCTATTTTAAATAGGATTATCCTTGCAATATAACCTAGTGATTTTGATATAAAAAATGTTTGTACTCCAAACATGAACAAACCGACTAATCCTCTGATCATCCCTACATATCTGGCGCCAGTAAAACCCATTGAAAGTCTGAGAATTGTTGGAAAACTTAATCCACTACTTTGAGAAATTTTTCCAATAATGTTAGCAAAAAAGAATACTAATAATCCTGCTAGTAATGATCCTGTTAAGACAACAAAAAAATTAAGATCATAAAATAAATATAAAGCTGATATTAAAGAGAACCCTACTATTGTTTGAATATTTATAGCCCAAAAGTTAAAGTAATTTTTCCAACTCCAGTCTCTATTATTAGGATTTATTGAAACTAATTCCCAATTCCTTAATTGAAATTTTTCACTTTGATTCACTTAAATGATATTAATCAATTATTTACTGCTGTCCATATAAGAGAGTTGGCAACCACAGTACTATTTTTGGATACGCTATGATTATAATTAATCCAATTATCTGTAAAACCATGAACTGCATCATTCCAAGATAAATATCTTTTAAATCCCAACTTGGAACAACACCTTTTAAGAAATAAGCAGATAACGCTACGGGGGGTGAGAGCCAGGCGGTTTGTAAATTAACAGCAACAAGAATTGCAAACCAAGTTAAATTAAATCCTAATGCTTCTACTAATGGTAAAATAATAGGAACAACTATCATAACAATAGGTACCCACTCTAGTGGCCATCCTAAAAGAAAAATCATAATCATGATTATTCCTAAGATTAAATATTTATTCATCTCAAGTGATAATAGAAAATCTGTTAAAACCATTGGGGTTCCTAATCTTGCAAACACTGCTCCGAAGAAATTAGAAGCAGCAACTAAAACCATAATTAATGCAGAAATTTCTAAAGTTTTAACTAAAGCATCCTGTAATTTTTTTAATGTTAATTTTTTGTAAGCTAATGAAAGCAATAATGCACCACCTGCACCACATCCTGCAGCTTCTGTTGGGGTAGCAAAACCAAATAAAATACTTCCTAATGCAGCAAATACTAATGCAGCGGGTGGCACCAATCCTAAGAAAAATTCCAGCCATAATTTTTTTAAATCTGTTGTTCTTAATTCTTCTGGTATGGGTGGACCTAATTTTGGGTTCATCATACATCTAAATGTTGTGTATGCAGCATACAAACATGCCAACAATATTCCTGGAACAATTGCTGCAGCAAATAAGTCAGTTACGGGAATTTCCATAATTGGACCCATAACTACAAGCATAATACTTGGGGGAATTAAAATACCCAAAGTTCCTCCAGCAGTAATTGTTCCTGCTGCTAATTTTACATCATAGTTTGATCTATTCATTGATTTTGCAGCCATAATTCCGAGAATTGTAACTGATGCACCAACTATTCCAGTTGCAGCAGCGAATATTACTGAAACAAATAAGACTGCATAATATAAAGAGCCTCTAACTCTTGCCAACATCATTTGGAAAGCTGAGAATAATCTCTCCATTAAACCTGCTTGTTCCATCATTATTCCCATAAATACAAATAAGGGGACGGCGGCGAGGGTTTGTTCGGTCATCACCATAGAAAATTGCAGTGTCATTAAATAGAAAACTAATTTTCCAAAACCTAAGTATCCAAAAACAAATCCTAAAAAAATAAGAGTAAATGAAATTGGAAATCCTATAAATATTGCAAACAACATCACACCTATAAGTATGAAACCTAAAATTGCTGGATCTATTAAATGTGAAAGCATTAACTACCTGGCCATTTACCTTTGACGGCTGCGTAATAACTTTTAAAAAGTTCTGAAACACCTTGGATAAGAAGGAAAACAATTCCAATCCATAGACAAGATTTAATCGGCCACATATATGGCATCCATGTTGTATCCATCCCTCTTTCGTTTCTCATTATACTTTCTTGGACAAAGCCTGTTGTCATATACAAAAAGACTATTAATCCTGGAAAATAAAATAATAAGTAAAGCCAAAAATCTATTCTGCCTTGAGTTTTAACTTTAAAATTTCTGTATAAAAAATCTGCTCTTATATGAACTCCTTTTGAAAGAGCATATCCTGCTCCCAACATAAACAATGCTCCATAAAAAAATCTGCTCATATCATAAGCCCAGATTGTAGGAGCTAAAAATAATTTTCTTGCTAAAACTTCATAAACCATCCCAAGCATTAGTGGGATTGTAATCCAGCAAACTATGTTTCCTATTAATTTACTAAATTTGTCTATGTTAACTATAGTTTTAGCCATCCAAGTTGGCATATCATCAGGCATCTTTCCTGATCCTGATCGCCTTTCGGCTATCATTTCATCTGAAATATCTAACTTTGGATTATCCGACATAAAATTTTTTGAAAAAAAAGCGGGCTTAAAAAAGCCCGCTTAATAACTTTATTTATTTCTTCAACGAATTAGCATAAGCCATTCCTAGCTTAGCATTCGAAGTTTGTGCACCAGACCAGAATGGTACAGCAGTATTAGCAAAGCTTATCATTGAGTCATAAACTTCTTTAAAGAATGCGTTTTCTTTTGCATTTTTCTCTAAAGTTGCTTTTGCTGCAGCCATATAAGCTGGGAAATAATCAGCTGGTGTATCTTCAAGTATCACACCATGATTTTCAGTTAGATCTTTAAGTGCTAATCCATTAGTGTTGATTCTGTAAGCTAAAGCTCTCATCAACGATGCATCAGCAGCCATCTTCATTGAAAATTTCTCATGGTCAGTGAACTTATCGTAAGTGCTTTTGTTTAAGTAAAAGTCAGCATTTACGACTACTTGGTGCAAACCTTGTAGATAGTAGTGTTTTAATACTTTATGTATACCAAACACTTTATCTGGTTGAGGACAACACCACTCAGCAGCATCAATAGTTCCTGCTTCCAATGCTGGAAGAATATCTCCACCACCCATTGCAACTGAAGCTATTCCAATGTCTTTATAAGTTTGACCTGGAATTCCTGGAGGAGTTCTGAACTTAAATGTTCTGAAATCATCCATATCTTTGATTTTTCTTGGGAACCATCCTAAAGCTTCTGGACCAACTGGTTGAAGCATGAAACCTTTAATGTCTCTTTTCATTTCTCCCCAAAGTCTGTCATATAGTTGTTCTCCACCACCATATAAAAACCATGATAAGAATGCGATGTTATCAATTCCTACACCACCACCTGCTACTGGCGAACCAAATAACATAGCAGCTGGATGTTCTCCAGACCAATAGTGAGTCCAAGCAAATCCGCAATCAATCAAACCTTTATCAACAGCATCAAGAGTTTCTTTAACTCCAACTACTGTTCCTGCTGGCATAATTTCAAATTTTAGAGATCCACCTGTTAGTTTTGTTACGTTGTCAGTAAAGTCTTTTAACATTACCGCTTCATCACCTTTAGCGCTAATAACCGTCTGACACTTTAACGTTTTTGCAGCATTCGCATTTGAAATAAATCCAAATACTAAGAACGCAGCAAACAACGCTGAAACGATTTTTTTCATTATATCCCTCTCTTTTTATTTATAATGTGAAGATCCTCTCAAAAATCAAAGCCACATACAAGTGTCATTTCGACGTTTTTATGAGAAAAATGTTTAAAATCATTAAATATTCATTAAAGATTATTTATAAAAAATATGGATAAATTTGATTACATAATTATTGGTGCAGGATCCGCAGGCTGTGTCCTAGCTAATAGATTAACAGCAAATCCTGATACTAAAGTTCTTTTACTTGAAGCTGGTGGTAAAGACACTAATCCTTGGATCCATATCCCAGGGGGTTATTTTAAAACAATGCATAATCCAGATACCGACTGGTGTTTTAATACTGAAAAAGAACCAAACTGCGATAACAGGCAAATGGTTTATCCAAGAGGTAAAACATTAGGTGGAAGCTCTTCGATTAATGGAATGCTTTATATTAGAGGTCAATCTAATGATTATAATTATTGGAGACAATTGGGTAATGTTGGTTGGTCTTGGGATGATGTTCTTCCTTATTTTAAAAAGTCTGAAGATTTTCAATTTGGAGAAAATGAATTTCATGGTTCTGGAGGACCCATTGCAGTTGAGAAAATTAGAGCAACATTTAAAGTTCTCGATCTATTTTTAGAAGCCGCTGAAGAGCATGGTTATAAAAGAACTGATGATTTTAATAACGGTGATAATGAGGGAATGGGATATTTTCCATTTACAATTAAAAATGGCTTTAGATGCAGTACAGCAGTTGGTTATTTAAATCCAGTTAAGAGCAGAAAAAATTTAAAAATTATTACTAAGGCTCATATTAAAAATATAGAATTTGAAAATAATAAAGCAAAAAAAGTAAATTATTGGATAGATGGAAAAGAATTTTCTGTTGAAACTAATAAAGAAATTATATTAAGCGCAGGTACAATTGGTTCACCTCATATATTACAAGCATCAGGTATTGGTCCAGGAGAACTTCTAAAAGAAAATAATATTAATGTATTAAAAGATCATCAAGGAGTTGGAAGAAATCTAACTGATCATTTAATGCTAAGACCTGTTTACAAAATTAAAAATTTAGAAACTTTAAATGATATTTACTACAGTTTTACAAAAAAAATGTTATCTGGTTTAAAATTTTTTCTATTAAGAAAAGGACCTTTAACAGTTGGTGCTAGTTATGTTTGTGGTTTTGTCAAGAGTGATGAACATTTAGAAACACCAAATCTTCAATTTCATATTTCACCAGCAAGTACTGATCTTTTAGGAAAATCAGCTTTACATAAATTTCCAGCATTCACTCCAACAATTACAAATGTAAGACCAACAAGCAGAGGATCTATAGAATTAAAATCCCCAGACACAAGAGTTTCACCAAAAATTAAAATGAATTATTTATCAACTGATGAAGATCGTGAAATTGCTGGAAAAGCTTTAAAGATTGTAAGAAAAATTGTTATGGAGTCTAAAGCTTATAAAGATTATCAACCTGAAGAACTTAGACCGGGAATCAATATCACAGATAATGAAGAATTAGCAACAGAAGCTGGAAAATTTGCGAATACTATATTCCACCCTGTAAGCACATGTAGAATGGGTAAAGATGAAAATGCTGTTGTTAACGATAGATTAGTCGCTCACGGACTAGAAAATTTAAGGGTTGTAGATGCCTCTGTTATGCCTCATATCACATCAGGAAATACAAATGCACCGACAATAATGATTGCGGAAAAAGCAGCTGATATGATAATTGAGGATAGTAGAAGATGACCGAACAAATAGTAATTTTTTTTCAAATAGTTTTTATCGATTTAGTTTTAGCAGGAGATAATGCAATTATAATTGGAATGGTTGCCTCTCAGTTTCCAACCGAGCAAAGAAAAAAAATTATTTTTTGGGGAATTGGAGCTGCTGTAGTTTTAAGAATTATATTTACTCTGATCACCGCTTATCTATTACAAATCACAGGACTTAGACTTATAGGTGGAATATTACTTCTTTATATATGTTACAGACTTTATGTGGATGTAATTAAAATGAATAGTAACACTGAAGAAAATATCAAAAAAGTAGATAGCTCATCATTCATGAAAGCTATAACAACTGTAATTCTTGCAGATGTAACAATGAGCTTAGATAATGTGTTGGGTGTAGCAGGTGCTGCTAGAGATCATTACATGTTATTGATATTTGGTCTAGTTTTATCAATAGTTCTAATGGCTACTGCAGCAACATTGATATCTGGCTGGATTAAAAAGTATAAATGGATAGGATGGGTTGGATTATTAGCAATATTATTTGTTGCGATAGAACTAATATATACAGACATAAAACTATTTTTATAAATGTACTTAAAAAAAATTAATTTAAAAAATAAAGTTGCTTTAGTAACAGGTGCAGGAAAAGGTATAGGTAGAGCTTGTTCTATTGCACTTGCAGAAGCTGGTGCAACAATAATTGGAGTGAGCAGGACTGCTTCTGATCTTGATAAACTGCAAAAAGATATAAGAAAAGTTAAAGGAAAATTAATTAAAATAACCTGTGATATTATGGATTATGAAGATCTTTCTTCTAAATTAAAAAAAATTAAGAAGATCGATATACTTGTAAATAATGCAGGTACAAACATTCCTGAGCCTTTCGAAAAAATAAAACAAAAAAGTATGAATTATCTTGTAGATTTAAATATGAAAGCAGCATTCAATGTTGCACAATTAGTAGTACTAAAAATGTTAAAAAATAAAAAAAAAGGTGGATCTATAATTAATATGTCCTCACAATTAGGGCATGTCGGTATGTCAGGTAGAAATATTTACAATATGACAAAATTTGGAATTGAAGGTTTAACAAAGGGAATGGGTGTTGAACTAGCAACAAAAAATATAAGAGTAAATACAGTTGCACCTACATTTGTTGAAACTCCAATGGTTAAAAAATTCTTTAAAAATAAAAAATTTAAACAGCTTGCTTTAAGCAATATTCCGATGGGAAAGGTTGCAACGGAATCTGATGTGGCTACAGCAGTATGTTTTTTAGCTTCAGATGCAGCAAGTATGATAACTGGGACATCAATTGTAATTGATGGGGGTTGGACAGCAAAATAATGAAAAAATTGTTGCTTTTTCTAGCAATTATATTTTCTACACACTCTCATGCTTTAGAGTTTCAGGGTAAATTTTTACAAGGTCATTTTATTTTAGGTAAAGCGGAGGCTGGATCAAAAGTATTTGTAGATAAAACACAAGTTAAAGTATCTAAGGATGGATATTTTGTATTCGGTATTGATAGAGATCGAAAATTCGATGTAGCCATTACTGAAATAAGAAATGGTAAAAAAAACAAAATTATAAAAAAAGTTTTTAAAAGAAAATATAATATTCAAAGAATAGATGGTCTGCCTGAAAATAAAGTCACACCACCAGAGTCTGTTTATAAAAGAATTAAAGAAGAAAATGGAAGAATTGGAAAAGCAAGAGCCATCAATTCAGATTTAACTTTCTTTACTGAACAATTTATTATGCCAGTTAAAGGAATAATTAGTGGAGTTTACGGTAGCCAAAGAATTCTTAATGGTAAACCAAAATGGCCTCACTATGGAATTGATATTGCAGCTAAACAAGGAACTAAAATTAAATCATCTGGAACTGGAATAGTGACTATGGCAGAAGATGATCTTTATTATACAGGTGGTACTGTAATAATGGATCACGGACACGGAATTTCAACAATATATTCACATCTAGAAAATGTAATGGTTAAAGTTGGTGATGAAGTTATACAAGGAGAAATTATAGGTACTGTTGGATCTACTGGTAGATCAACTGGGCCTCATTTAGATTTTAGGATAAATTGGTTTCAAACTAGACTTGATCCTATGAGCATTCTTCAATAAGTTCTGGCTATGAAAAATGAAATTAATCGTATTGCTGGCAGATTAGTCAAAGCTTACAACACAAATACAGTCATTAATCCTATCCCAGTTAAATATTGTAAAAATATTAATTTAGCTAACAAACTAAGAAAATTGTGTGAAGATCAAATTAAAGATGAAACAATTGGAATAAAAGCTGGTGGAACTGGAATTCAAGCTTTAAAAAAATTAAAAGAAAAAGAACCTTTTACAGCAAAAGTATTTAAAAAAAGATTAGTTAAATCTGGTCAAAAAGTAAAAATAAACCAACACACTAAAGGTATAGAGGTTGAAGTTTATTATTTTATTAAGAAATCTTTCTTTGATTTTAAAGGAAAGGTTACAAAATCAAATGTCACTAAATTTATTAAATTTATGGGGCCTTGTTTTGAAATAGTTGGATTTAGACAAAGAAATAAAAAATTTATATATTTAGGAGATATTTGTGGAGATTTTGGGTTTAATATAAAGTTTGTTGTTGGAAGAAAAACAAAATTTAAAAAATTAAACCTCAATAATTTAAAAACTTCACTGGTCAGCAAGAAAAATGGGGTAAAAGTAAATGGTAATACAAATATTGTTTATATTAACCCATTAAATTCTTTAAGATTTGTTTTAAATAAAGTTAAGAAAGAAAAGATTAATTTAAATAAAGATTTTTATGTTTTCACAGGTTCAACTGTGGGAGTAGTTCCATTTAAAGGAAAAGGATTATACAAAGGAACAGTTGATAAAATCGGTTCTGTTAGTGTTAACATTCGTTAATGGGTCTTCATTTTAGTAAAGAAGAATTCTCAAATAGAAAAGAAAAGACACTGAACTCTATGAAAAATGAGGGTGTAGATGCTCTCATCATGTTTAGACAAGAGTCTATGTATTGGCTAACTGGTTACGACACTTTTGGATATGTTTTTTTTCAAGCATTAATTTTAGATCAAAAGGGCAATGTAATACTATTAACTAGAGCCCCTGATTTAAGGCAAGCTCAAAATACTTCAAACATTAGTGATATAAGAATTTGGGTTGATAAAGATGGTGCTAATCCTGCTGATGATCTCAAAATAATTTTAGATGAATTAAACTTAAAAGGAAAAAAAATTGGCGTTGAATATGAGGCCTACGGTCTTACAGGGAGAAATGCATTAAGACTTAATACAGTTTTACAAAACTATTGCTCAATTGAAGATAAGTCAGAATTAATAACAAAACTAAGAGTAATTAAATCTGATGAAGAAATTAGTTATGTAAAAAAAGCAGCAAATTTGGCTGACAAAGCTTTAGATGAGGTTTGGAAGTATGCAAAAGCAGGTGTAAGTGAGTCAAAAATTTTAGCTGAAATGAACAGAGTTATATTTGAAGGAGGTGGAGATTATCCTGCAAATGAATTTATTATAGGGTCTGGAAAGAATGCCCTACTCTGTCGTTATCAAGCGGAAAAACAAATACTTAATAATCAAGATCAATTAACCATCGAATGGGCTGGTACTTATAGACACTATCATTCAGCGATGTTTAGAACAATACCCATAGGAAAAGCAGATCCAAGACATCATAAAATGCATGAAGCATGCGTTGAGGCTCTTATAAATTGTGAGAATAGACTAAAGCCAGGAAATAAAATTGGAGAAGTTTTTGATGTTCATGCAAAAACCTTTGATGATCATGACTTTAAGAATTCAAGAATGAATGCATGCGGATACTCCTTAGGTGCAACCTTTTCTCCTAACTGGATGGATTGGCCAATGTTATATACAGGTAACCCTTATGTCATAGAACCTGGTAACGTTTTCTTCATGCATATGATATTAATGGATTCAGAGAATCAATTAGCTATGAATTTGGGTGAGACGTACTTAGTTACAGAAAATGGAAATGAAAGATTAGGAAACAAAAAATTAGATTTAGTGGTTTTATAAAACTTATGAATAATAAAGGTTTTACATTGATAGAGTTATTGGTAGTCGTTGCAATTATTGGTATCTTGGCAGCAGTTGGAGTAGTGGCTTACAGTGGTTACACACAAAGTGCAAAAAGAAATGCAGCTTTAGCACAACATCAAACAGCGATTAAATTTATAAAAAATTCTCTAGGTTTGTGTGATGTGCAAGGTGGTGGAACTTTAAAACTAAGTAACAAAAGATCTATAAACTGTAATATTGTAAATAACTCTGGAAATATAAATAGTATGAATGATGTATTCATTAATCATTTTTTAGATCTTGGTTGGAAAAATCCATATGGAGAGAGTGATCCAGTAGTTTACACAGCAAGAAATGGTGCTAATGACAGAGATGGACGAATGAGATTTGACGAAACTGTATGTCCTACAGATTCATCAAAAAAACAAATTGCACTTTGGATAAAGACACACAAAGAATATTATCCGGTTTTAATTGCAAAAGATGGTTGGTGTTAAACTATAATTCTTTAGTGCAACCAAAGAAAGAAATATAATTTTCATTTATTTACTCTATAATATTTTAATATATAAATTGTGTACACTTTGCCACTTATTTTAATCTACATAAATTACGCATTGATCTACATTTGTTGTCGACGAAGTGGTTTGAGACGGACAGGTTTTATCCCAACATGTTCTAATATGAATTTCTTTTTTACTAAATTTTCCAATTCCAATATCTCCTGAGATATCATTATTATGGAATAATGTTACAGCTGATTTATCGGGTGAATATGCATTTTTAGCAAAATCAATAAGATCTTTAGCTGCAGCTCTAGCAACTCTATCAGAGTTATTACCAACTAAATCTGAACATTTTAAATTACCATTAAATATTTCAGTTTCTCCTAAATTGCATAATTTCATTTCATTGGTAATATATTTGCAGACAGCTTTGTGATTAACTTTAGATGTATTTTTTTTTGCACCAGCTGTATAACCACTATAAGCAATTACCCCGACAGCGGCTAAAATACCTATAATGGCTACTACGACTAAAAGTTCGATTAATGTGAAACCATTTTGTTTCATTAATGTAACTTATTATATTTTTTTAAATAAGTCTTGTGCACTTAACCACCCATTTTCTAATCTTGGTCCTCCAAAATAATCGCCGCACAATCCTAATTTTAAAGACTTATTCCACAAAGATAATTGTTTGAGTGGCTTTGAATTTGATGAATACAACCAGCCATGAATTCTTGAGTGATGAATTTTTTTAATTTTTAAATTTGTTAATTTCTCAAATTTTTTAACAAGCTGTTTGGTATAATATTTACTCTTATTTCTATAATCTTTTGTAAATTTATTACCGTATTTGTAAGTGCTTTGAAGCGTCCATAAATCATACTTATAGTTAAATCTTTTCTTACTATTTTCGTATGCTGCCCAACCAAGCATATCATCATTAAAAAAATAACTACTATTTGATTGTTTGAGCTTATTGGTGACAATCATGACTGTTAAATTAGCATCCATTTTAACTTTTTGATTTAAATAGGATTTATTTAAATATCTTTGTCCTAATTTCTTACTTTGAGGAAATGGGCAGGTCAAAATAAGATTTTTACATTTTTGTTTTACATCATTTTTGAATGTTAATTCCCAATAGTCGTTTAATCTCTCTATATTTATTAGTTCATGTTCAAAATTACATTTAATTTTCTTTAATAGATGTTTGCTAATAGAGTTGTTTCCTTTTGTTCCAATTAATTTTAAATGATTTTTAATTTCTTTAACTGTTTTATGCAGAAATAAATGATTTCCTCCCCACTTTTTTAAAACTTTTTTCTTTATAAGTTGATTAGTAAATGTTTTAAATTTTGTAGATTTCGGAGAGATATATTGAAGTCCATGGTCAAATCCAACTTTATCTTTATATTTTTTAAATGAGCTTCTTCCGCCAAAACCCCTTGCTTTATCATAAACTTCAACAGAATATTTTTTATTTAATAAGTTTGCGATTGTTGATCCTGAAATTCCTGATCCTATAATGCAAAAATCAAGCATGATTTGTAACTTGACTGATTAACAAAGATACTCAAGTGCCTTAAGTATTCCACCTTTTTTATAAGGTATTTTAGATTTCATTAGACCCATTTCAACACCTGCTAATGTTCCAGCTAACATTAGTTCATTAAAATCACCCAAGTGGCCAATTCTAAAAATTTTACCAGCAACTTTTGCAAGTCCTGTTCCTAATGACATGTTGTAATGATCTAAAATAGTTTTTCTTAAAAAATCTGCATCATGGCCATCTGGAACCATTACAGCTGTTAATGAGTCTGAGTATTCTTCTGGATTTTTACAAAGTATTTCTAATCCCCAAGAGTTGACAGCAACTCTTGTAGCTTCTGCAAATCTTTTGTGTCTTTTAAAAACATTATCTAAACCTTCTTCTGTAAGCATATTGATTGCTTCATCCAAACCATAAAATAAGTTTGTTGCAGGTGTATAAGGAAAGTATCCTTTTTTATTGTTTTCTAACATCGGTCCCCAATCCCAATACGATTTTGGTAATTCAGATGTTTTATATGCCTCTAAAGCTTTAGAACTTATTGCATTAAAAGAAAGTCCTGGTGGTAATAGTAATCCTTTTTGAGAACCACCCACAGTTACATCAACTTTCCACTCTTCGTGTCTATAATCTATAGAACCTAATGAAGATATCGTATCAACAAATAACAAAGCTGGATGTTCCGCATTATCCATAGCTTTTCTAATTTCTCCAATTCTACTTGTAACACCAGTAGAAGTTTCATTATGTACAGCGCAAACTGCTTTAATTTTATTATCTTTATCTTCTTTTAGTTTTTGCTCAACGATGTTTGGATCAACACCTGTTCTCCAATCGCCTTCAACAAAGTCTACTTCAATTTTAAATTTTTTAGCAATATCCAACCAAAGAGTTGAGAAATGTCCAGTTTCAAACATCAAGATTTTATCACCAGCACTTAAAGTGTTTACAAGTGCAGCTTCCCACGCACCTGTTCCTGAAGCTGGAAAAATTATTACAGGTTCAGAAGTTTTAAAAATTAATTTTATTCGATCCAAAACTCTTAATCCTAATTCAGCAAAGTCAGGACCTCTGTGATCTATAGTAGGATAATCCATAGCTCTTAGAACTCTATCTGGAACGTTTGTTGGTCCTGGAATTTGTAAAAAATGTCGACCAGGTCTTATATTATTTGAAATTGCCATACCGCTGTATATGCTAAAGAAATTATATAAGCAAATTTATAATGTATGACAAATAGTAGTAATTTAATTGATAGCTTAGAGGTTTATGTTCTTAATAATCCAGATGAAGTAAAACCACATTGGGTTAGTCACTTTATTGTACCAACAGCTAATGAACTCTTAATTAAAATTAAAACTAAAGATGGTCATTCAGGATTTGGTTTAGCAACAAGCTACACTGATATTACTCCAATCATCAAACCATTTTCAAATGGCTTACAAGATTTATTAATTGGTGAAGATCCGTTTTGCCCTGAAAAAATTTATGAAAAAATTTTCAAATTAACTGATACTCGAACCAGTAGCGAAAAAGGTTGGAGCAGAGAAGCATTAATCAGAATTTCAGCAGCTTTAGATATTGCTTGTTGGGATTTAATAGGAAAGGCATCAAACATCCCATTGTACAAATTATTTGGAGGATACAGAAATAAAATTCCTGTTTATGTTACATGTGCTTACTACAGAGATGGTAAAGATGAAAAAGAATTAAGAGATGAAATTAAAAAATTAGTAAATATTGGTCATCAAAGTTTTAAAGTTAAAGTTGGAGGACTTAGTATCAAAGAAGACGCTAAGAGATTAGAAATTATTAGAGATGAAATTGGAGATCAAAAAGGTTTAATGATTGATGTCAATAGAGCATGGGATCTAAAAACTGCAATTGAAGGTGTAAAAGAATTTGAGAGATTTAATCCTACATGGATTGAAGAACCAGTTAGATGGGAAGATGATAGAAGGACTTTAAAACTTTTATCAAAGCAAACCAAAATTCCATTATCAGGTGGTGAAAGTGAAATAACTATTTATGGATGTAGGTCCATGATTGAAGAAGAGGCAATACAAATTTTACAATTTGATTGTACAATGTTTGGTGGTTTTACTAATGGAAAAAAACTTTCTGCACTGTGTGAATTAAATCATATAGATGTAGCTCCACATCATGATTGTTATATTCATGCACCATTAGTAGCATCAACTCCAGCAGGAAGAATTGTTGAGTCATTTGATGATGAAAGAGATCCTCTTCAAGCTCAATTATTTGAAAATTCACACAAAATGAGTGATGGATGGATACATTTAAATGAAAAACCTGGTTTAGGTTTAGAGATTTCAGAGGCCGCGTTAAAAAAGTTCGGTAAACTGGTTTACAAAAATAAATAAACCTTTAATTAAGTTTTATGCGGTTTAATTCAGATCAGATACAAAAGATTGGTAAAGAAATTAGCAGTAAAGTTGATGGAAAAACTTTATTCGATGAATTCTCACGAGGAAGATACAGTACCGATGCTTCTGTGTATCAAATTAAACCACTTGGTGTAGTTCTTCCAAAAGATACCAATGATGTATTAAGTTTAATGGAATATTCGCAAAAGAATTCCGTTCCTCTATTAGCTAGAGGTGGTGGAAGTTCTCAATGTGGTCAGACTGTCGGAGAGAGCGTTGTATTAGATTACAGCAAACATCAAAATAAAATTTTAGAACTTAACGTTGAAGAAAAATATGTATGGGTTCAACCAGGTGTCGTGTTAGATCATCTAAATACTTATTTGAAGCCTCATGGACTTTGGTTTCCAGTAGACGTTTCAACAAGTAGTAGAGCAACAATTGGAGGAATGTCAGCTAACAATTCCTGTGGATCAAGATCTTTATATTATGGGAACATGGTTCATAACGTATTAGCTATTGAAGCAATATTAGATGATGGCTCTATATTTAATTTTGATCAAATAAATAAGAATTATTTAGCCACAAAGAACAACAAAGACAGACTTTATAAAATAATAGATAAATTCATAGATGTGAGACAACAGGTTGGAAGCGAAATTGATGCTAATTGGCCAACAACACAAAGAAGAGTTGGAGGATATAACATTGATTTAATTGATCCAGAAGGATTTAACTCATCCAATCTTCTTGTTGGCTCTGAAGGAACATTGTCTTTATTCAATAAAATAAAATTAAAGTTATCCGAAATACCAAAGAATAAAATTTTAGGTGTCTGCTACTTTGATAATTTTCATCAAGCAATGGAATTATCAAAAGAGATTGTAAAATTAAAACCAACTTGTGTTGAGTTGATGGACCAAAATTTATTAAATTTGGCAAAAGAAATACCAATGTATGCTGGAGGTATAAAAAAATACATCAAAGGAAATCCTGAAGCAGTTTTGATGGTTGAGTTTATTGATACAGAGAAAAGTGTATATGAAAAGAAAATAAAGGATCTAGAATACTTAGTTTTAAACCAAAACAAAAAAAATGAGTTTTCATATTATTCAGATCTATCAGAGCAGAAAGAAGTTTTTGAAATAAGAAAAGCAGGATTAAATATTTTGATGTCAATGAAAGGTGATAAAAAACCAGTTGCCTTCATTGAAGATTGTGCAGTTTCTTTAGAACACCTAGCTGATTACACAGCAAGATTAAAAGAAATATTTAAAAAATATGGGACAAGTGGAATGTTTTATGCTCATGCATCTGTTGGAACTCTTCACGTAAGACCAGTTTTAAATATGAAATCTGACAAAGATATACAAAATATGAGATCTATATCTGAAGAGGCTTTTGAAATGGTTAAAGATTATAAAGGTTCTCATTCTGGTGAGCATGGTGATGGAATTGTTAGATCAGAATTTCATGAGATGATGTTTGGAAAAAAAATCACAAATGCATTTGAAGAAATAAAAGATACATTCGATAGTAAAAACCTTTTAAATCCTGGAAAAATTGTTCGACCATTTAAATCAAATGATAGATCTCTAATGAGATACAAGTCAGGTTATCAAACAGAAAATATAGATACACATTATGATTGGTCTAATTGGGGTCAATTCTCTGATGCTGTTGAGATGTGTAATAACAATGGAGCTTGTAGAAAGTTAGACTCTGGTGTGATGTGTCCATCATACAGAGTAACTAAAGAAGAAAAAGATTTAGTCCGAGGTAGAGCAAATACTTTAAGATTAGCTTTATCTAATCAACTTCCAGAGGGTTCATTTGCATCAAATGAAATGTATGAAACTATGGAGTTATGTGTGAGCTGTAAAGCTTGTCAAAGAGAATGTCCTATGTCGGTTGATATGGCTAAGATGAAATCTGAGTTTCTTTCTCATTACTATAAAAAATTTAGTATGCGAATTAAAGATAGAGTTATTTCAGATATGCCAAGACTTATTTGGTTATTAAAAATTGTTGCTCCTATATTCAATAAGATCAAAAATATACCGCTAATCTCAACAATTGTTGAAAAGTTTGGTTTTGCAACTGCAAGGACTATGCCTGAAGTTCAAAACCAGAACGCGTTACGAGAGATTTATGAAAGTCAGACAGTATCAGAAAACAAAGTAATTTTATTTGCAGATACATTTAATATTAATTTTGAAAATGAAAATTTGGTTTATGCAATTAAAGTACTAAATAAATTTGGTTTTCAGGCAATTATACCAAGTTTTGGTAAAGATAAATTAAAGAGACCCCTTTGCTGTGGCAGAACTTATATATCTTATGGTCAATTAGACAAAGCATCTGAAGAACTAAATAGATTTAATGATTACGTTATACAAAATAATTATGTAGATTTACCAGTTGTAGGTATTGAACCATCCTGTTTATTAACATTTAATGATGAATATCAGACTTTAAAGAATGTAAATAATAAAGAACAAATTAAAAATAAATTTTATCTACTTGAGGAATTTATTTTAGAACAAATAAGAAATAATAATAAAATTAAAGCAAATAAGTTTGATCAAAATGTATTAATTCATGGACACTGTCATCAAAAATCACAGGATAGAATGAAAGGGCTAACTAATCTTTTATCAGAATTAAATATTAATAATAAAATGATAGATTCTAGTTGTTGTGGTATGGCTGGTTCATTTGGATATGACAGTAAGACTTATGATGTCTCCAAAAAAATGGCAAATCTTTCTTTGATACCTGCAATCAATAATAGTGGTGAAAAAGATTTTATAGTTGCAAATGGTACAAGCTGCAGACATCAAATATCTGATTTATCTGAGAAAAAAGGTAAGCATGTCTCAGAATTATTATTTAAAATTTTTGAAACTGTTAATTAAAGAATTACTTTTCTGTTATAAAAATCTTCAATCTGGTCATCTTTGTAACCAAAAATTTGCATAACCTCTTTAGTATGTTCTCCTAAATTTGGAGCACCTTTTGATTTTTCTGTTTTACTTTTTGAAAATTTAATTGGCATACCAATAGCCCTACTTTTACCAGCTTTTTTATTATCTACCTCTATAACCATTTCTCTTTCAATTGTTTGAGGATCTTTAAACATGTCTGTTATCGAGTTAATAGGTCCGCATGGTAATCCATTATCATCAAAGATTTTTAACCATTCACTAGAAGTTTTTTTAATTAGTTCTTCGTTAAGAATATTAACTAGTTCTTTTAAATTTTGTTTTCTGTTTAAGTTAGATGAAAACTTTTCATTTTCTTGCAAATCTTCACGACCAATTGCTTTGAGTAACATAAGCCAAGTATTTTGATTTGAAGCACCTACCGTTATCCATTTATCTTTTGTTTTAAATGCTTGATAAGGAGCTGTTAAAGGATGTGCTGAACCTAAAGGTCCAGGCGACTCTCCAGTTGCACCTGCAATAGCAGACTGCCAGTAAGTATGAACAATACCCGCTTCATATAAAGAGGTATCAACTTTTTGTCCTTCACCAGTTTTTTCTCTGTAAACTAATGCTGCTAAAATTCCACTAGCCGCAAGTAAACCAGCTGTAATATCTGTAATAGGTGCACCTACTTTCATTGGTGGTTTATCTTTGCTTTCACCAGTAATACTCATTAATCCACTCATGCCTTGTGCAACTAAATCAAATCCTCCTTTATCTGCGTAAGGACCAGTTCTACCGTATCCAGATATTTCACATAAAATGATTTTAGGATTGATTTTTGACATAACATCATATCCAACGCCTAATTTTTCTAATGTTCCTTTTCTAAAATTCTCCAAAACTACATCAGAATTTTTTACCATAGTTTTAAATATTTCTATTCCATCTTTGTCTTTTAAATTTAATGCGATACCTTTCTTATTTCTATTCATCATCATGAAAGCTGCAGATTCACCATTAATTTCTGGTGGCAAGAAGTTTCTGGTATCATCTCCGCCAGGTGTCTTTTCTATTTTAATTACCTCCGCACCAAGATCAGCTAATAGTAATCCACATGTAGGACCAGCCATTATTTGTGCCATCTCAAGTACACGAATGCCTTTTAATGATGCGGTCATCTATTACTTATTTTTGAATTTTGGTTTTGTTTTGTTTAGGAAAGATTGATATCCAATTTTAAAGTCTTGGGTATCGTAACATTTGTAACCTAGATTATTTATTTTTTCTGTGACTTTTCCATTTTTTAAAATGTTTCTTGCAAATTGCTTGTGCCACCTTGCAACTTTTGGAGCACCTTCGCAAATTAATTCAGCTGATTTATAAGCTTCTTTTTCAACATCTTTATCATTAACTACTCTATTAACTAGCCTCTTCTGAAATGCCTCATCAGCTCCAAAGACTCTTCCTTCAAATAATATTTCCATTGCAGTTGTGTAATTGGTCACTTTTAAAAGTACCTCAAGTTCTTTTGCAGCCATTGTTAAGCCTAATCTTTTAATTGGAACTCCAAACCTAGAGCTTTTGCCACAAATTCTAATGTCACAACATCCTGCTATTTCCAATCCACCTCCAACACATATTCCTTCAATCAAAGCAATTGTTGGTATTGGACAATCAAAAATTGCTCCGAGTGTTCCGTGTAAAAATTTACCATAAGATTTTGCTAATTTTGATGAAGATCTTTGTTTTTTAAATTCTCCAATATCATTTCCTGGTGAAAAAGATTTACCACCCTCTCCTCTTATAATGATGCATCTTAAATTTTTATTCTTAGATAACTTTTTGAAAACTTTGCCAAGCTCAATCCACATTGGCTTAGTCATTGCATTTAGTTTTTCTGGTCTATTGATAACAACTTCAACTAAATGTTTATTTTTTTTAATTACTTTAATTAATTTGCTCATTTAGCTCCTATAAAAAAATTCAACTAAAGTCATTGGTATAGCTGGAACATAAGTTACTAGCATTAACAATACTAATAATACACATATAAAGGATATATTCGATCTTGTTACATCCCATATGTCTGCTTTTGCAACAGAACAAGCTGTAACCAGTACACTTGCAACTGGCGGTGTTTGTTGACCAATTGCTAAATTTAAAGTTACAATTATACCAAAGTGAACTGGATCAATACCTACAGCATTAACTAATGGCATAACAATTGGCACTGTTAAAATTATTGCTGCAACTGAATGTAAAAAGAAACCTATTACTAAAAGAAATACATTAAGTATTCCTAAGACTGCATATTTATTATTTGTAAAATCAATAATTGACTCTGCAACTTTTTGTGGGATTTGTTCAATTGTTAAAAATTCACCAAGTAATACAGATGCAGCTACTAATAACATTACTGAAGCAGTTTGAATTGCTCCTTCACAAGCTGACTCGTATAATCTTTTAAAATCTATTTCTTTATAAATAAATCCAATAACTAATGATGCTACAACTGCTAAACCTGCTCCTTCAGTTGCAGTTACAACTCCTCCAAAAATTCCACCTAAGATTATAATTGGTAATAAAAATGCTAATGCTGCATCTTTTGCAGTTTTCTTAACATTTGGAATATTAAATGTTTCTTCAACAGGAAAATTTTTACGTCTTGCAGTAATATATGCTGCTAACATTAAGAAGAAGCCACCTATTACTCCTGGAACTATTCCTGCTACAAACAATTGCACAACTGAACTTTGAGCCATAACCGCATAAACAATCATTGGTATTGAAGGTGGAATAATTATCGCTAATGATGCTGAAGATGAAGTTACTGCAGCAGCGAAAGGACCAGGGTATCCTTTTTTCTTCATCGCTGGAATTAAAATAGATCCTAATGCAGCAACATCAGCAACCGCAGATCCAGAAATTTCAGCAAAAAACATAGAGGTAGCAATGTTGATCATACTTAAACCACCCTTGATAAATCCAACAAGCGCTGAAGCAAAAGCTATTAATCTTCTAGAAATACCTGCACTATTCATAATTGATCCGGCTAGGATAAATAATGGAATAGCAATCAATGGGAACTTCATAGATCCATCAAACATAACTATTGCTGTATCAATTAAAAAACTTGTTCCTGTCTTCAATACCATTGCAATAATTGTTGTTACTGCAAGGCCAATAGCGATAGGTACATTGATAGATAAAAGAAGTAGAAGGACTGCAAACATTGTAAGAATTATCATTAAATATCTCCTGTTTGCTCGTCACCTGTTGTTTGAAGAACTAAATTTTTATAGTCTTCAGGAATTCTTAAAGTTTCAGATAAAATAAATAAACATGATGCAATTGGAATAACTGATTGTACAAAAGGTTGGGGAACCCACTCTAATGTTACTAAAGTCTCTCCTGTTATAAGAGTTAAAACTAAATAACCATAGTAAGCCAATAATATTAAAAAACCATAAACAACTAATTTTGACACTACAAAGAAAATTTTTCTAAGTGCTAATGGAAAGGCTTTGAAAATACTTGGAACACTTATGTGAGAGCCTTTCAAAGCCGCATAGGCTGAACCATAATAAGTTATCCAAGCAAGCTGAACAGCTGCAACCTCGTCATACCAAACCAAAGCGCTACCAGCAAAACGAAAGGTGACACCAAGCAAAACTGTTACTGCTAATGCTACCATCATTATAAACAGTATTAGTTTTAATATTTTTTCGTAAGAATTTATAAATTTTTGCAATGTCATTTTTTTTTCAGGCCCTCTGATAGAGGGCCTGTTACAAATTATGTTAATTTGCTAAAGACGATACTTTATCAATTAACGCACCACCAGTTGGTACTTCTGACGCGAATTGATCGTATATTCCTTTACTTGCACTAATGAAAGCACCTTTGTCAGCTTCGTTAACTTGAACTCCAGCTGATTTGATAACTCCCAATAAAGATTTTTCAAGATTAGCAGCTTCAGCGTACACAAATTTTTGTGTATCTTTAGCAGCTTGCTCTAAAATACTTTGTACATCTGCAGGAAGTTTGCTCCAGTGGTCTTTATGTACTGTTACATAAGCAGGAGTGTAAACGTGACCTGTGATTGATAAATATTTTTGAACTTCTTGGAATTTAGCACTAGCAATCTGAGCATATGGGTTTTCTTGTCCATCCATAGTTCCTGTTTTCAAAGCAGTAAATACTTCTGAGAAAGACATTGGAGTTGGGTTTGCACCATATGATTGGAACATTTTAACTCTCCATTTTGATTTAGGTGTTCTTAATTTAATTCCTTTTAAGTCACCTGGAGTGTTAATTGGTCTAGTGTTGTTTGTGATATGTCTAAATCCATTTTCCCAAACAGCAATAACTTTGTATCCAGTTTTATCTTCAAGATTTTTAAACATACCTGGTAAAACTTGGCTTTCAACTTTATTCATGTGTTTTCTGTCTTTAATAATGAAAGGCATATCAAATACACCAAACTCATCATGAATAGATGCCATTACTGATGAAGGTAACCACATGTTAACTGTACCTAATTTTAGTTTTTGCATTCCTTGTTTGTCTTTACCAAGTTGCGAAGAACCAAAAACAGTTACTTTTCCTTTGCTGCCTAATCTCTCATTTGCAAGTTTAGCAAAATGATCAACTGATGCAGAAAATAAAGATCCAGGTTTTCCTACGTGTCCAAATTTTACTTCAGTTGAATTTGCTGAGAAACTTAGAAATAGAGAAGATAATAAAACAACAATTATCTTAAAATATTTGTTCATATTTCCCTCTTAAGTTTGTTTTTTTTAAAGCAGCTTACAGAAAATATGAATGCAGTGCTAGGGATTAAATTGGCGTACTGAAAAAAAATTATCGATCTTTAAATTCAAGATTGCCTCGAGAGTCAACACTCTTTTTGACATGCTGATAGTAGGTAGGATTATCAATCAGTCTTGACATATCTATACCCTTATTCTCATAACGTCTTTTTATTGTCATTCTTGGGATTATTACGAGGTTCATATTATCAATGAAGTCCTCGGTCCACTCTTTTTCTATCTTATCTTTGACTAATCTTTTCAAAAACACCCTTAAATCAGAACAACTAAGGTGTTTAATTTTTTCGTTATATAATACCATTTTGATGAATATATAATCTTGGTGTTATCTTGCAAGTTTAATGAATATATCTCCCATACCTGACTGAAGCTGATCTAATGGAGTATTGTTTCTAAGCGTGCAATATCTGCCAGTCACCTGGTGCCTGTCTATGGCATTAACATTATATTGTGTGCAGGTTTTGGCTTTGTGTAATAAACCAATGACCAGTTTTCCATCTACTACTGAAACTTGTTTCGTATCTAAATCATTGCCATTACAAAAATATTTTTTGTTTACCCTTTCAGGAAAATCTGTTTTCCCACAAGGATTTTCAATTGTGAAAACATAAAATTCTTTTTCTATGCCTTTAAATTTATGTTTCATTTTAGTTGTTTTTGAATATTTCATTAAATCACAAGAACATGGAATGCAGCATCTATAATATTCACCACATATTTTCTTACCTGTATTGTTTTCACTCAAATAAACATATTCTGGTACTGCATTTGGACTTATTAAAGAACCCGATACCGCACAATATAATTTGTTATATTCAACAAAATCTTCATAAGAGATATCTTTATCAATTATATATTTAAAAAATTTAGGACCTGCCGCATTTCTATTTCTGTCTGGGAAAATTTTATTCCAATCATTAACGATATCTTGATAATAGTTTTTTTCTTGAGAATTTACTGAATTTATCGGAATAGAAAAAAAAACAACAAATATAATAAGACTAAGTATATTTTTAATACTGTGCATTAATTAATGATTTAAAAACCCATATTAGACCAGTTGCTTCGGTCTTGAGTTTTGCTATTGAATTTTTTTAATTCTTCCTCAGATGGTTCCCTAAAAAGATACATCACAATTCCTGAAACAAATAATGCCAATAATGATAAAGAACAAATGGTCATTAGCTTGATATATAAAAGCTTTATAATTTTTCAACACTATATAATGAGTAGTATTGTCCTATAGTTTTTGTCTAAATTCGTAAGTTTTATTTAATTCATCAATATCAAATGATTCTATTGATCCATCAGTCCATTTAATTTCAACTTTAAAGTCTTTTTCACCTTTTCTTATTCCATAATGGGCAACGGGTTCCATCTGACAGAGATAACCTGAGCCTGCATCTATTGTTTTTGAGTGAATTCTTTTATTAGATTTTATTGTTACTGTTGCCCCTCTTGCTGGAGCTCCATACTGATTAAGTGGTTTAATACGTAGATAATTAAAATTTTGTACATCTGCTTTATATAAAGTTAAAGGTTGAAAGCCGGACTCTCCGTGTGAAACTAATAGCTCTAAAATTCCATCGCCATCAACGTCTGCAACAGCTGCTCCAGTCCCAAGACCAACAGTCTCTAAACCATTTTCCATTTTAATTTCTTTAAATACTCCACCTTCTAAAACTTTGAAAAGTTTATTTGGTTCTCCAATATTATTCATGAAAATTTCATCATATCCATCATTATCAAAATCAGCTGAAATAACTGTTCTTATTTTTGTAGGATCATTGTATGGAGATGTTGATATATCTTTAAATTTATCACCATCTAAAACATATGCTCTATGCATTCCATCCCAGTTGGAAGATAAAATATCTAATCTTCCTCTATACAAAAGATCACTCAGAGCTGTTCCTCTACCGTTTTCAAATCTATCTTGTACTGCATACTCTTCAGCAACGTCTTGGAAAGAACCTTTAGAATTATAATATAAAAAGTTATCTCCTCTTTCATTTGCCGCAAAAATATCTGATCGATCTGAAAGTATGTGTCCAGACACAATGGCTCTGCCTCCAGTAATTTTATCAATTGATAATGATTTTGCTTGGTCTTTTATTCGATCTCTAATTAATTCATAAAATCGAGTTGGACCACCATAATTTGCAACGTAAATACCATATGCACCATCACCATTTCTATCTACACAAACTACTGACCTTCCAGCTGTTAAGTTTAATTCACTTTGATTGATTTCTTTTTCAAATAAATCTTCGAATTTATTACTATTCAAATCTATTAATCGATCAGAATAAATTTTTGATCCACTATATGTATCAGTATTTAAAAAATATATTTCTTCATAGCCATCTTGATCGATATCACATGCGGCTACACCTATCGTTCTTCTCTCTTCATCTGTAAATATTTTTTCATTCACAATATTTATTAATTTTCCATCTTTATAAGAGAGGGCTAAATTTTTGAAACCAAAGCCAGTTACCACAAAATCATAATTATTATCTTGGTTAACATCGGTAACTGAAACTCCATAGCTTAATCGAAACTCATTTTCTGCTATTTGATCAGTTTTATTTAGGAAAAAATCTTTAGCGTTAGCATAGCTAAATATAGATAAAATACTGAGAAAAACGAATATAATTCTTTTCATAATCAGCTCTTTATTAGAATTTAAAAATTAATATATGAGATAAATTAGCTTACTCGAGTAAGCCTAATATTGAATAAATAACTAACCCTATGATTGCAGCAAAGAAAATTAAAAATGAAATTTGACTAAAAATATTATTCTTTGATCTAATTTCTCCTTTTTTGTACTTTCTAATCTGAATTATACCAAACCTAATTACAATTAAACCAAGGATTAAAAGCGATACTTTAAATAGAAATTCAATCATCTTACTTAACTATTGTTTTTGAATAAATATTTTTTGAGTCAGCACATGGTTTTTTCAAGCAGCAAGAAAAAGTAACTTGCCAAGGATTATTTTGTGCAGATACATGAACACTTCCAAAATTAATATCTAGGTTGTAATTCGAGTTCAAATTAATAAATGGTCTGTTTTTATCAAATAAATTTGTCATTCCAAGTTCACTATTATGATGATCCTGTATAGCTCCAAATCGAGAGGACCAATTATATGTTGGATTGTTTAAAGTTTGACATTCCATTTGGTGGTACTTGCTACCATAATTTCTTGCTGACTCATAAGCATAATCTGTTGGTCCTTTGATTAAACATAATGCTGTTTCTGCTTCAAATTTTTTAATCACTTGTTTACATGCCGACGTTATTGCAGATTTTCTTGCACCAGTAGTATATCCGTCATAAGCAACCACTCCAACTGCAGCTAGAATACCTATGATTGCTACAACAACTAGAAGTTCTATTAAGGTAAAACCTTTATTTTTCATTTTTTATTTGCTTTGTAATTTTCCATCCATTTTTTAAAAATAATTATAGCTTCATTCATGCCTTTTGTTTTATTTGGATGATTTTTAGCTCTGCCTAGCATAGTTGCAATAACATTTACTTGATATTTTATTGGTCTTTTTTTTATAGCGGAAACAGTAAACAATGCTTTTTCCTTATCTTTAAATCCTAAACCTTTTAAGGTTGTCTCTGGTTTATAATCTGAAAACAAAGAAAGATTTAAAGGTTTAAATTTTTTATCCTTGATGAGTTTATTCATTGGCATTTTATCAACTATTCCAAAGATTTTTTTTGAATATATTTTATCTAACTCACTTTTTTTTTTACCATCAAAACCAATTAAAGTAATTTTAAATTTTTTTGATTTATCTAATTTTGTTACTAATTTTATATATCTTTTGTGAAAGCCTTTAATTTCTTTTTGATATATATCTTTTGATCTTTTATAATCTGGATGGCTGTAATTTGGCGTATTAATAACTAACAATCTACATTTCCATAGATATTTTTTAAAACTCATTAAAAATATTAATTGTAAATTTTGTCTCTTACAAGCTTACTTAACAAACTATATCCAAGTTCATTCATATGGAGTGGATCTTCATCATAAAACTTATCATAACCAGCGTTAATCATTGGTGTTGTAATATCAATATAATCCCACATTTTTAAATCAGTTAAGTGTTTTTTTATCTTTGAATTCGCATCTAAAATTGTTGTCATAAGATCCCTTCTAAAAGGACTAGGTTTAATAGATATAAAAAAACATTTCGCTCTTGGTAGTTTTTCTTCAACTTGATTAGAAAATAATAAAAATTCTTTTAACAATTCATCACTATCCATTCCATAACCAATATCATTGTCTCCAGCATAAAAGAAAAGATTAGATGGGTTTAAAGGAGCAACCAATCTATCAAAATATCTTCTACAAGATACTAAAGTTGAACCCCCAAAGCCTAAATTATAAAGATTATTTATTGATAAATCGTTTTTGGCATTATCCCACATTTTAAAAGTTGAACTTCCATACAGGGCAACACTGTTATTTGTTTTCGTCTGTTGAAAAGAATTATGTTCTAATTCTCTAACATCTAATTCAAACTCTTCTTCAACTGGACTGACTAAATTTACATTAGTTTTCAGATTCTCTATTTTATCTATGTTGTCTTGAACATTCTTGGCTAAATCAATAGCTTCTTCTACATAAGATCTAAATTTGGTTCTGTAATTATCTAAGAAGCTTTTCATTTCCTCTTGATTTTCTGGATCTTTGACATGATCACTTATAGTTATTGGCTCCTTAATAACGGCTGAATATATTGTTTTAGAAACTGGATAATCAAAATTAGCAAGGGCAATTGGAATAAGTTTTGGTTTTGGGCTAAGTTTAAATGCAAGGTTAAATGCTCCAGCTTTAAATGGTCCTGGAGATGTTATTGTTTTATTATCTTCTGTTTCTGATGTTCCTTCGGGCGCAATTACAATCGGTTGTTTTTGATTAAATACCTTTTGAGCTTCGTCAAAAAGCCTTTGTTTTCTTAATTTCTTTTCCTCTTCGCTTTCGTCCAACTTATCAGACTCTGGGGTATGAACAAAAATGTAATCTAAATTTTCATAGTAATTATATCTCCAAAATTCTGTGTTACGACTTGTTCTAACGATACGTTGGCCTCCATCATTGTATTTAGGATGTAATATTTTTGAACTGATGAAATGACTATCGATTGAAAATGAATGCCCATTTGCAAGCTGATTATCATCTATAGCTGCTAAGTGATTGTAGAAAAAAATATTTGTTGGTTCATCTGGCAAATTTTCCCAACCCTTAATTACATATTTAACATTATCAAAAGCTTTGGTGAAATTTGAATTGGTTAACTCTCTTAATTTTGTTTTATCTGAATTACTAGAAGAATTTGAAACTCTATTATAAATAATATTTAATTGGCTGTGGAAACGAGACTCTCTTTCTAAATTATTTAAGGTATCTTTTATTAAACTAGATAATGATTTTTCTATCTCATTTCCTTTAATAAGTAGTTCGTAAACTACATCAAATGCCATTGCATAAGTATGAGTACTCTTCAATAAATGTGGAATACTATATAACTTAGAACTAGCAGGTATTCTTGCAGTATTATCTTTCAATAATAAATTAACAAATTCTAATTCGTTTTCCGCTGAATATTTTGTTAGACCAGTTGCACTTTGTTGGAAACGTCCTAGCTGCCACAATTGTCTTTTGAAAATCTTTATTGATAATTCAGGGTCAGAAATAATCAGATTTTCAAGGGCTTCGTTAGAAATATGTAAAACTTTCGTATCCCTGGTAGATTTAATTGTATACGGATTAAAAAAATCTCCTTTCCCGGAAGATAAAGTTAGCGCAATACCAGCTCTAGTTAGAGTTCTAAAATTTCTTCTTATTTTTCCATTAATAAAGTTGTGGAATAAGCCATCAACTTTACCACTTAATAATATCTTTAAACCTTTAGAAACGTCTCCCTCTTTAACTATATATTGATTTGATGAATACATCTTAATATTACCTAATTTAATAAACTTTTCTAAGTCATCATCAGTAAGTGTTGAGAAAAAAGTAGCAGATTTAATTCTATGTATATTTGTAATACTTTTTTCTGATGGGATACCTGGAGAAATTTGTATTTCATCATCTTTATACAAAGTGTTTAAATTTCTTGAAGAGACAAGCAGTTGGAAAGAAAAAAAAGAAATTGCTGAGTATAATGTTGATATAAGTTTACTATTTTTTTGTTGTAAATCTCTTAAATCATCTAGTTTTAATGAGATATATTCTGTTCCATCTTCAATAAATATTTCACCCATAAATCTATTGGGTTGATTAAGTCCAGATATACCTAATGGTGTTGCAGGCTTTGTTATTTTTGCAAAGGTTATAGATTTAGTCTCAAAATACTTGGTAAATGTAGCTTTGCCTTTAATTAAAAAATAAATGTTTTCTGAAATTTGATGCTGCTTTGCTAAAACTTCATCACTTGCAGCTATTATGTGCTCTGATATTCCATCTATTAGTCCAAAAGATTCTTTTAGATTTCCTAAATCAAAGCCATTTTGCTGAAATAATTCAGATAATTTCATAAGTAAAATGAATAGATATACTTAATTTGAATTTATTGATTAAGAATAAATGCATATCTGGGTTGAAAAGTTATCAATAGTTTACTTAATTTTTTTTAGTATTAAGAAGTTGTGAAACGTAAACTAAAAAAAAATAAATCAACAAATAAATCTAAAACGCTTTCAAAAAAGCCAAAAGTAATAAACCCGAACTTTTTTTATTTTTATAATGAAAATGGAAAGTTAGTTGGAATACCTTACGGTAATTAAATTTTATCTTCTTTGAGATAAACTAGCGTGTTTATTTAATACTTCTGCTGAAATAATTTTTGCTTCTGTTGTTTTCTTAATATTCCAGATTTTTTCTTTTGCAATTTTTGTTGATATTTTATTATCAACTATTGGTGAAGGATAATCTTTATCAATTTCTAAATTTATTCCCTTTTGTTCAATGAATGTTAATTTCCATGGTTCATGAACTAATTTTCCTGGAACATTTTTTAATTCTGGAACCCATTTCTTTATAAAATCTCCTGTAGGATCTTGGTCAATTGATTGTTTAATTGGATTATAAATTCTTATTGAATTTATTCCTGTTGTTCCTGATTGCATTTGAAATTGTGAATAATGAATACCTGGCTCATAATCTGTAAATAATTTTGCTAAATGTTTTGATGTTTTTTTCCAATCTAGCCACAATTGATAAGAGGCAAATGAAACTAACATTGCTCTCATTCTAAAATTAATCCATCCGTTAGTTCTAAGGTACCTCATACAAGCATCAACAAATGGATAACCTGTAGTTCCATTTTTCCATGCTAAATGATAATCTTCATTAAAATCATTTTCTCTTATTCCATTATAAGCACTATTCATATTTCTAAATTCAATTTCTGGCTCATCATATAATTTTTGTATAAAATGACAGTGCCAGGCTAATCTGCTTTTAAAAGCAATTAAGGATTTCTTTTTTGAAAAAGATAAATTGGATTTTAACTTATCTTTAGTTTTTTTAAAAATTTCTTTAATAGAAATATTTCCGAATGCAATGTGAGGGCTTAACCTAGAACAAGATGTTTCTCCTGTTATCGGTGAAGACATTTCTTTTTGGTAATTTTCTGATCTGTCATTAAGGAAAGTATCTAAAAGTTGAAGTGCGTTTTGTCTTCCACCAATTTGAATTTTTCCATTTTCTAAATTATTTGTTTCTATTTTTGATAAATCCTCTACGTAATTATCTGAAATAAACTCGCAATTTAAATTTGAATTTACGCTTTCACTATCTATAAATTTATTCCAATTATATGACCATTTAGTTCTTATTCTATGATTTAATTGAACACCAAATTGATTTGATATTTTCCAATTAATATTTTTTTCTTTAAATAAAAAACTAACTTCTTTATCTAAGTTAGTTATATACATGTTCTTGAATATTATATTTGAATAAACCTCATTTATTTTAAATTTATTAGTTAAATGACTTAAAATTTCTAATGTATCTCCGTAATATATATTGAGTTTAGCATTATATTTTTCACTCAATGTTTTTTTTAAGTCTTCTAATGATGATTTTAAAAAATCTAGATGGAATGAGCTTGATGTAGGTAATTTGTGATATTCTTTATCAAATATGTATATTGGTAAAATCTTTCCTGATTTTACAGCCTCATTAAATGCATCATTACTATATACACGTAAATCGTTCCTGAACCATACGATTTTGTTCATTTTAATAATTAAAGACTGATTTTGAAAGTTCTTGAAGTTTTATCGTCTGAGATTTTTAAAATTTTAAATTTTGAAGTTTTTTCAAGCTTCTGTCCTTTGTTAGTAACAAAAGATTTCATTTTCTTAACTTCACCTTCTGGCATTTTTCTTGTGTACTTCAAAGTATGTTTTTTTGAACCTATAACGAATATCGTTTTCATAATATTTTAATTACAAATATATTTATTATCTGTCTCTGTGACATAAGTTTCATTTAAGACCTTGGGATTATTTTGATGATTTTGATATCGAGAATCTACTAAAGAGATAGGTTGTATTCAAATAATATATTTATAAAAAATAGAAATAAATTTGTTGAATACAACCTACCTAAAACTTATTTTTATAAGTGAAGGAGGTGCAAATGCTTAGAATAACGCCACCTGACACTTAGCTGGTGAGATATCACATAATTAAAATAACACAAACTAAATCCATTTGATGGATTTGGCCAAAATGGCATAAAAAAGGGGAGCTCTTTTGGTAATAACCAATTGAGCTGACCCCTTTTAATAATTTTTAGACATAAAATCTTTAATTCTCTTTGCACCTTCAATTATATCTTTTGTGCTTCTGGCATATGAGAATCGGATAGTAGAATTTCCTCTTTTTTGATCAAAATCAATTCCTGGTGTTATAGCAACATTTGCTTCATCTAAAACTTTTTTACAAAAAGCTAAGCTATCATTTGAATATTCAGAAATATCAACATAGATATAAAAAGCTCCGTCAGGTGGTGAAAATTTTTTTAGTCCTGCTTTAGGTAATTCTTCTAAAAGTATCTCTCTATTTTTTTTATATACCTCAACATTCGATTGTAACTCTTCACTTGCATCTAATGAAGCAAGGGCTGTAACTTGACTTGCGTGTGGAGGACAAACAAACAAATTTTGTGAAAGTCTTTCTACTTGTCTGACATGATCATTTGGTACAACCATCCAACCTATTCGCCAACCAGTCATTGAAAAGTATTTTGAAAAAGAATTAATTACATAACAATTATCTGTAATCTCTAAAGCTGAAGTTGGATTATTTTCATATTGAATTCCGTGATAAATTTCATCACTAATAAAGCTTACATTATTCTCGTTTGCAGTATTAATTAAATTCTCTAAAGATTGTTTGTCTAGCATAGACCCAGTTGGATTTGCAGGTGATGCAACAAGAATTCCATTTAAGTTATTATTTAGAATATCATCTGGTACAGGTTGAAATCTATTTTGAAGTTTAGTTTGAATATCTACGGTTTCCAAACTTAGTGATTTTAGTATTTGTCTATAGCTAGGATAACTTGGAGATCCAATTCCAACTCTGTCTCCACTATCAAACAATGCAGAAAAGGATAATATAAAAGCTCCAGAAGAGCCTGTTGTAACTACTATTCTATTTGGATTAAGATCTAAATTGTACCAATCTCCATATAACTTTGAAATTTTAGCTCTTAAAGCTGGTAGACCAAGTGATACGGTATAGCCTAGATTGTTTTTGTTTATCTCATTAGTAATATAATCTTTTGCAATCTTAGGCGCTGGTGTTCCTGGCTGCCCTACCTCCATATGAATTATATCTTTACCTTTTTCCTCTGCAATTCTTGCTGATTCCATTACATCCATTACTATAAATGGATCAACATCTGATCTTTTTGATTTTTTCATCATTTTATTTGATCTTCACAAAATTTTTTAATTTGTTCATTTGATAATCTGTCCTCTTTAGTTTTTTTAGAATCTAATTCAGCTTTTCCAATTATACATGCTTTAATAGTTTTGCTTCTATTAAAATCGTTATAATAATTAGTTGAGATGTAAAGAGCTATAATTCCTAATACTAAAAAAACTATAAGCTTTAAATTTTTTTTCATTAAATTTCAGTTTGAGCTTTTATCCTTTCGTAAGCTAATCTAGTGTATATTCCTAAATTTAAAAAGGGTTGTGGTGGTAACCAGTTTGGTTTTTTTCTTTGTTGTATTACTTCAATTTCATTAGATTGTTGATTAGAGGCCATTAGAGCTATTTGTTCACCGAATAGTGTTCCTACTCCAATTCCAGATCCATTGTAACAGCCTGCGCTAAAAATATTATCATCAATTTTTTCAAATATTTGAGAGCTATTACCACTTCTACATACAATCCCTGACCAACTGCTCTCTATTATATTATCAGGTAATTGTTTAAATCTTTTTTTGATACCTTTTTTATGAATTGCAACTCTTTTATTTAATTCATTTCTATTCATTGAAAAAGGGTTTCTTAACTCTGCAGTGTTTCTTATAAGTATTCTCCTATCTTTAGTCATTCTAATTGTAGCACCCATAGGTCTTATTGGAAGAACGCCCCATTCTTTTGGAGATCCTATATCTTTAAACTCTTTATCTGTTAGTTTTCTCGTAAGACTGGCAGTTAATGTAATTGGAAAGCTATAATTTTTTTTTACTTTTAAAGATTTCAAAAAACCGTTTGTGCAAAATATGATTTTTTTAGTTGTTATTTTGTTTTTTTTTGTAAAACATTCAATTTTGTTGTTAATCTTTTTCCAACCGTTAATTTGTGAATTTTCATATACTTTTACATTATCTGGTAAAGTATCAACCATTGCTCTAGCTAATTTACCAGGGTTTAAAAGTATTCCTCCTGAGGTAAAAACTCCAATTTTATAAAAAGGCGTTCCCAATTTTTCAGTTAACTCTTTGTTAAACAAAATTCTATTTTTAAAACCAAGACTATTTAATAATTTACTGAACGATTGAGCTTTTGTCTCATCCTGTTCTTTCGAAGAAGCAAAATATTTTCCACATTCATTCCAATCACAATCAACTTGATATTCTTTTATAAATTTTCTCACAGCCTCTATACCTAAATGGTATATTTTTGTTTTTTTTAAATAATTCTCTTTATCGCTATTTGATGTAAAACCATCATTCAATGTAGTATCAACAAGATAACCTGAATTTCTTGAGCTACCACCCTCTCCTGCTAATTGGGCATCAATGAGAACAATTTTTTTATCTTTTTTTATGTCTGAAAGTTTTCTGGCAGCTGACAATCCCGTATACCCAGCTCCTACAATCAAATAATCACAGTAAATATCTTGATCTAGTAATTTAATATTACTTCTTTCAGGAAGTTGATTTGTCCACCCACAGGAGTTGTCGTTAATTAAATCCAATTGAATAATAGTTTATTTGTTAAAAATATTATTTATTTTTTTCAAAAAAGAGTAGACTTTAATTATGCAATTTTATCAACCAAAAGAACTCCCAAAAATTATGGTAGCACCCAACGGAGTGAGACCTATGAAGAAGGATCATCCAAAAGTTCCTATAACTATTGATGAAATTGTTAATACCGCAAAATTATCATACGAAGCAGGTGCTGAGGCAATTCATTTCCACATCAGAGATAAAAATAGCCAACATATATTAGACGCTAATGACTGCAGTGAAGCATTAATAAAATTAAATAAGATAGTTCCTAACATGCACTTACAAGTTACTACTGAGGCTGTTGGGAGATATTCACCAGGTGAAATGCGTAAATATGCATACGATGTTAAGCCACCAGGAATATCAATTGCAATTAGAGAATTAATTCCAAGCAGAAATCCTACTGATGAAGATATAAAACTGTATAAATATTTATTTGATGAAAAAATTAATGTTCAACATATTTGTCATGAACCAGAGGATATAGATTTACTTTCTAATGTTTTAAATAAATCTGAAATTGAAAAAGATAACACTTGGTGCTTATTTGTAATTGGTCACTATACTGGAAAAATTAGTGATCCAAATAAAATACCTTTATATTTAGAAAAATTAGAAAAAAATAAATTTAAAGCAGATTGGGCTATATGCGCTTTTGAAAAAGAAGAATTTATTTGTTTGAAAGAAGCAATAAAACTTGGTGGAAAAATAAGAATTGGATTTGAAAATTCATTATATCTTCCTTCAGGTGAAATTGCTCAAGATAATGAAACAAAAATAAAAATTATAAAAGAGGAATTAAATCTAAATTGAATAATTTTTTATTTTTGAAATTTTATTAGATTTTATAGAACTAATTATAAATCTGTCTGGTCTAACTATAAGTCCCTCAGATTTTATATTATTAAGATATTCACTTAAACCATTTACATTATTAGACAGTACATAATTAATTTTATTGGAAATTTTTTTCTTTAATTTTGGTGAAATTATTACAATGGGTTTTGAAGAAAATTTTTCATCTAAATTTTTTCCATTTTTTAATTTAAATTGAGGGAATATTTTACCTCGAAGTTTATCATTAACTTTTCCAAGTCCTTTGCCCAGTTTCGGCTTAATAGATTTCATAGATTTTACTCCTTCTTTGTTTGAAGAAATATTTTTTGTAATTTTTGTTGAGCTGACAGCATTTATAAATGAACCCATTCTCATAGTTGTGCTTACATACTCTTTTACATTGGAATATCTTTCACTTTGATATGTATTAAGTAATTTATCAGAATGATTATTCTTTAAACAATGAGATATTTTCCATGCCAAGTTTGAAACATCTCTTATTCCTGCGCACATTCCTTGGCCCATAAAAGGTGGCATCAAGTGCGCAGCATCTCCAGCAATGAATATTCTACCTTTTCTCCAACTTTTACTAATTGCAGATTTGAATGTGTATATAGTTTTTCTCTCTAGTTTAGCATCTTTTTTACTAAGCCATGGTTTAAGGAAATTCCATATGTACTTTTCTGACATAATGGTTTCTTCTTTTTCTTTGTTATTAATCACAAATTCCCACCTTCTTCTTCTGCCTACATTTCTGCAATAAGTTGCAGGTCTTACTTTGTTAGAAAATTGAATTGTACGATCTGGAAGATTATTTTTCTTTTTATTCAAAATTAAATCAACCACTGCCCATTTTTGAGTAAATCCTAAATTACTCATATTTGTTTTTATTTGATTTCGGACCGTTGAGTTTGCACCATCACAACCAATTAAATATTTAGCCTCAATATTCAGAATTTTATTATTTTTTATGTCTTGATAAATTATTTGAACGTTATTTTTAGTATTTGTAGCTTTTAAGAGTTTGGTATTTTGTTGGATATAAACCTTTTTAAAAGATTTAAGTCTATTTCGTAATTGCCTTTCTAAATCAGGTTGGTGAAATCTATAACTTGGATACCATCCATTTTCAGTTATTTCTTTTGGTCTAGGCCAATCTAAAATTACATCACCCTTTTTATTTACAAACTTAGTACCTTTATTAATTAAAGTATATTTTAGAAATTTATCTGTAATTCCGATTGTTTGGAATACTCTCATAACCTCGTCATCAAAATGGACTGCTCTTGGAAGAGGATAAAAACTATTTTCTTTTTCTAAAATTAAAATTGAATAACCTTGGATTGCTAATAAGTTTGCTAAAGTTCCTCCTGTTGGACCTAATCCAACAATTATTACATCATATTCTTTCATTAATTTTTAAATTTATTTCTTTTTAGCAATATTTGAATATAGCCAAGGGCAATCTACTAATAAAGGAGCTTGTTTACCTTCTGCAGCAGTTTGCATTCTTTTATCTCTAAATTTTTTTCTTTCCTCTTCTGGCAAATACAATCTTTCATGTCCCCAAAAGCTTGGACCTTCAAACGTTTCAATAGCTTCCCACGTCTTAGGGTCAATTATTCTTCCACCCCATCCATTTTCTACAAAGAAACCTGATGGTGTTATTGAATAAAATGAAGTCATGTAATCATTAGTATGTCTTCCCATTGTATAAGCAATTTTATCGTCTTTTAAATTCATTAAGTCATATCCCTGCCCAACATCATCTAAAGAATTGTACTCAACCATAAAATGGTGAAATCCTTGTTGACCCGATCCAAACAATGCAAAACTATGATGTCTACCATTAACATGAAAGAAACATAATGATATTGGTGTATTGCTATAATCGCTGATTTTAAAATCTAAAAGGTCTTTATAGAAAGGAACAAGTTTATCAAAATCTTTAGCATGTAAAACAACATGGCCCATTCCTAATGCACCAGTTTTAAATCCTGAAATTGGTCTAGATGGTTTAAAAGGATCATTATCTTTCATTGGATCAAATATTAATTCTATCTGATTGCCCTGAGGGTCTTTAAAATAAATTAAATCTTTAACAAATCTTTTATCTGCAAATGAGGATTGTCCATGAGTTACTGGGATATTATTATTCTCAAGTCGATCAGCATACATTTTTAAATCTTCTTTTTTCTCAACTTCCCAGCCCATGAAAGCCAAACTATCTCCAGTGTCTCCCGTAACAACTAATCTTTGCTTTTGATCATCCATTCTAAATGAAAGAGAGTCTTTTGCCCTATCCACTTGCTGCATTCCCAAACATTTTCTAGAATAATCTGACCAGTCTTCAATTCGATCTGAATTAACACCGATGTAGCTTAATGCATTTATTGCCATTCAATTATTATACAGGATTAAGATTGAGCCTGCATTATTTAATGCAGGCTCAAAAATTAGGTTTAAATTAACCGTCTATTTTAGATATTATTTGTCTTGCTCTTTTTAGTACTGCGTCTCCATCAAGGCCTTTGCCTTTCATTTCAGCAAGCCAGTTTGCTTCGATAGGTGCTAATATTTTCTTATATTCAGCTATAACATCATCAGAAGCTACTATGATCTCATGTCCAGATTTATTCTCTACCTCAACTCTCATTTTAGCATTTTGACTATCTATTAATCCAGATGCCCAGTCACCAAACCACTGACCACTAAATTTATCTACACATCCTTTACCTTTGGCTGATAATCCATCGTATTTACCTTGGTTCATTATCAAACCAAATGTTGCATTAGTTATGTTAACTTCAGTGTGATACTTAGTTACATCAAATAGTCTGAAAGATCCGATAGCAGTGTAAGGGAATGGAGTTCCATCAATTACACCTTTGTTAAGTGCTTCCGATGTTCCAGGAGCTGGCACTCTTACACCAGTTGCTCCAAGAGTTTTTAAAATTGTTCCAGCAATTTTACTTGGTACTCTCATTTTCTTACCTTTGAAGTCAGCAGGTCTTACAACTTTATCTGACTTCATATGTATTTGATAACCAGGATTAGAATGTAAACCAATTAGTTTAATTCCCGCCATCTCTTTATCTAAGTAACCTTCTTCATAAAGAGTATTTAAAGCTCTAGATCCTGCTTTTGAAGTTTTTGTTAAAAAAGGTAATTCAATTACAGAACTCAATGGAAACTGTCCTCCGATATATCCAAGTACCGTCCATGAAATGTCTGCTACACCTTTTGTAACAATATCATATTGTTGTGGTGGTTTTCCTAATACACCTCCTGCAAACATTTTAACATTAACTGCTCCAGCTGAACATTCGTTTACTTTGTCAGCCCATGCAGCAAGAATTTTGCTTGCGATAAATGCTTTTGGTGGTTCAAATGTTGCAAGTTTAAGTTCAGTTGCTGAAGCAGCATTTACTATACCTAAACTTAAAACACCAAAAACAAATCCAATTATTTTGTTTTTCATATTTCTCCCTCTAAAATTTATATTAAAATTTTAACTCTAATTTGAGATTATTTCATCCTTAATAGTGTTAGATAAAACACCAATATCAGTGATTTCGACTTCAACATTGTCTCCTGGTTTCATAAAAACAGGTGGATTTCTTTTAAAGCCTACTCCACCAGGAGTTCCTGTTACCAAAACATCACCTGCTCTCCATGCCATAGCTTTGGATACATAAGAAATTAAAATTGGTATATCGAAAATTAATTGACTTAGTTTAGCATTTTGCATTACTTCACCATTAAGCCTAGTCTCTATTGTTAAACTTTTATAGTCTGGAATGTCTTCTGCTAAAACCATGTGAGGACCAAAACTTCCTGTTTTTTCAAAATTTTTTCCCATACCAAATTGTCTAGTATGTCTTTGCCACTCTCTTATAGTACTTTCGTTGTAACAAGAATAACCAACAATGTGTTTTAATGCATCCTCTGGTTTGATGTGTTTGCCACCCTCATCCATTACAACTGCCATTTCTCCTTCAAAGTCTAAACTTTCTGATACAGTTGGTCTTTGTATTGCTTGCATATGAGCTGTTTGGCTTTCTGGAAATCTGTGAAATATGACTGGGTTTTCCTCAACAGTACGGTTTGTTTCTTTTACATGTTCACTGTAATTCAAACCTACACATATAATTTTACCTGGATTAGGTATTAAAGGAGAATATTTAATTTGATCAGGTTTTATAGATCCTGGATTACTCTTTGCATATTCTTTTGCTTCTTTAATCTTTTTTATCTTTATTAATTCTTTTAAACTTGAAGCTCCATCTATCTTTCCAGTTAGATCGGTTATTAAATTATTTTCAATAATTCCAAACTTTTCACTGTTATCATGATTGAATGAGATAAATTTCATATTTTTATAACTTTATACGTTAATCTCTGATAAATTAGAAGAAAGTTTATCAAATGAAATTTAAAATTAATTACATATTTGATCTTTCAGCAATTATATCAGGATTAATATTATTATCTTTAGCTATACTAACTTTTTGTGATGTCTTTGGTAGAAGATTTCTAAATTCTCCTGTTACAGGAACAATTGAATTAGTTGAGTTTGGAATGGCCCTGGTTGCCTTCTTAGCAATGCCGAGGGCTTTCTTTTTAAATGCAAATGTCTCTGCTGATTTTATAAAAAATGTATCAAACAATACTTTTCAAATTTTTATAAACATTTTTAGATTTATTTTAATGATAGTGATTATGTCCATGATGGCATATGCAACAACAAAAGAAGCTATGGCTTTTTTTAAAAATGAAAGAGTAACTATTGATTTAGAAATATATTTTTATCCTTTTTATTATGCAGCGTCGGTTGGCATGTGGTTGAGTGTTGTTGCTATAGTTTTTTGGTTAATTAGTGCTTTAAGGAATGAAAACTCATGAGTTTTGATCCAATTGTAAGCGGCTCGTTATCTTTTTTAGTCGTACTAATTCTTATGGCATTAAATGTTCCAATAGGTATTTCAATGTTGGTAGTTGGTTTTACAGGTTTTGCTTTAATAACAGGTTTTGAGCAAGCTCTTTTTGTTTTAGGAACTGCTCCGTTTGAAGCTGTCTCTAAATACACTTTATCTGTATTACCTCTTTTTGTTTTGATGGGAAATCTTGCAAATAGAGCAAACTTATCCCGAAATTTATATGATGCAGCCTATGCAGTAGTTGGTCACTATAAAGGTGGATTAGCAATGTCTACTGTTGGTGCGTGTGCTGGATTTGGAATGATTTGTGGATCTTCAATAGCTACAGCAGCAACAATGTCACAAATGGCTGGACCAGAAATGAAAAGACACGGGTACAGCGATGCATTAATAAGTGGTTCAGTTGCATCAGGTGGAACATTAGGAATTATAATTCCACCGAGTGTAATATTGATAATTTATGCCTATTTAACTGAGCAATCGATACAGCAATTATTTTTTGCAGCTCTGATACCAGGATTGATTGCAGTAGTTTTATATATGATCGCTATCAGAGTTTATTTAGTAATTTACCCTGATCAAGGGGGTCATGGAGAAAAAATGACTGCAAGAGATAGAATATCTGCTCTAACAAAAGTTTTTCCAATATTTTTAATCTTTGCGATAATTATGGGTGGTCTTTATCTTGGTTTCTTTACAGCTACTGAAAGTGCAGCAGTTGGGGTCATTTTGGTGATCATATTTATTTTTTTTAGGGGTGAGCTAACAATTGAACTACTCAGAAATTCTATATGGGATACCGTTAAAACTGTTGGTGCTCTTTATTTAATTGTTATTGGTGCAAGTGTTTTTAATTTTTTAATAACAGTCACTCAATTACCGTTCACAGTAGTAGATTTTATTAATGATCTTCAACTAACTCCATTAGGGATTATTTTAGTTATATGCGCTATTTATTTAGTTCTTGGAACTGTAATGGACTCTCTTGCAATGTTATTTTTAACTATTCCTGTTTTTTATCCAGTAATTTCTGATGCTGGAATTGATCCAGTATGGTTTGGAATATTTGCTGTAATTGTCGTTGAATTTGGGTTGATTTCACCTCCAGTTGGTATGAATTTGTTTGTAATTAAAGGAGTAATGAACAAAACGCCTCTTCAAACAATTTGGTTTGGTACTTTGCCGTTCTTAATTACTGATGTTATTAGACTTGCGTTATTAATAGCTTTTCCAGCTTTATGTTTGTACTTGCCGAGTTTAATGTATCCTTAGATTACCAAACACCAATCATTATACCACCATCTTCAGAATAATCTCTCTCTTTCAAAACAAATTCATCGTCAGCGGCAGTTCTATTTTTTCGATCTGTTAATCTTTCTAGTAAAATATCTTTCATTTGATTTAGTATGTTTTGATGTTCTTTAGATTGACCAAGATCATTAAATTCATCTTTATCTTTTTCTAAATCAAATAATTGTGGTGGAAAACCTTTATAATAAATATATTTCCATTTATCGTTTCTAATCATATAGGCTCTTGCATCTGAAGCGCCTATATTTAAAATTTTTCTTGCTTCATTAAATGAATAATCTATCTCGCTAAATACACTCTCTCTCCATTTACTAATTTTTTCATCTCTTAGAATTGGAATTAAAGAAGAACCTTCAAGTCTATGTTTGCTCGCATTACTTTCTACAGCATCTAAAAATGTTGGAAGTAAATCAATTGCCTCTATAAATCTTTTCTCTTTTTTTCCCCTTGTTTTATTTGCGTCTTCACTTGGATCATAAATAATCATCGGTACTTTTACTATTTGTTCATGAAATAATTCTTTTTCACCAAGCCAATGATCGCCATGATAATCACCATGATCTGAAGTAAAAACAATCATAGTATCTTGCATATTCCCATTTTCTTCCAAAAACTTAAAAAGTCTTCCAAGATTGTCATCAATTTGTTTGATTAAACCCATATAACCAGCAAGAACTGTCTCTCTTACGTTTTCTTGTGAAAACGTTTTTGAAATACTATTCTCCATAAAAGCTTTGTAGACAGGATGATTAATATTTTTTTCTGAGTCTGATCTTTGAACAGGATAAAATTGATTTTGCGAATACATATTGTGATATGGAGCAGGTGCAATATAGGGCCAATGTGGTTTTATATATGATAGATGTAAAAACCATTGTTCTTTGGTTTCTTTTATAAAATCGATTGCTCTATTAGTCATAAATGCAGTTTCTGAATGTTTTTCGGGTAACCTAGATGGTTTATTTGAATTTCTTAATCTCCATCCACTTAAAACTTCTCCATTTTCTCCTTCAACTGAATTAGCCCAGCTATCCCATGGATTATCTCCTTCATAACCTAATTTATTTAACCATTCGTTATAGGATAATTTTTTTTCAGATTTTTTCATAATGTTGTTTGGATGAAGACCATCATCTCTCTCATAAGGATCAAACCCTGGTTCCATTACTACAGAACCAATTTCTGTTGTTTTTGAAATTCCCAATCTATTCATGCTATTAATATCAGGTCTCATATGTGTTTTGCCGACAACACAAGTTTTTATTCCTGACTGCCTCAAGTAATCACCAATAGTTAATTCTCCAATTGGCAGTGGTACTTGGTTCCAAGTAGACCCATGACTAAATACTGTTCTTCCTGTGTAGTAAGATGCTCTTGATGGTCCACATACAGGTGCTTGAACATAAGCAGACTCAAACATTACACCTTTTTTTGCCAAATTATCTAAGTGTGGAGTTTTTAAATGTGGATGACCATAACATGAAAGGTAATCCCACCTAAGTTGATCAGCCATTATAAAAAGAATATTCTTAACTTTCATTTATTTCCTGACAGTTAATTATTTTTATAATGAAATTTTACTAATCTCAACTAACAAGAGACTTTTGAGGTTTCATATCACTCTTGCTTATACCAGCTACTTTAACTGGTTTTTTCATAGCATCTCTTCTGAATGGCTCACCTAATTCTTGATTTAGAATTATTTCAATAAATGTAGTAATACCTTTTTTCTGATCTTCACATGATTGTTTAATAGCTTTAGTGGTTTCTTCCATTGTTTTTGCAATTACACCTTTTAAACCACATGCATTAGCAACTTTTGCATAACTTAATTCTGGATCTAACTCTGTTCCAACAAAGTTATCATCAAACCATAATATTGAATTTCTTTTTTCAGCGCCCCATTGATAATTTCTAAAAATTACCATTGTTATTGCTGGCCACTCTTCTCTTGCACACGAACTCATTTCATTCATGCTTATTCCAAAAGCTCCATCACCAGCAAAACCTATAACTGGAGTATTTGGGCATCCAATTTTTGCTCCAAGAATAGATGGAAATCCATAACCACATGGTCCAAATAAACCTGGTGCCAAATATTTTCTTGGTTTTTCGAATGTTGGGTATGCATTACCAATTGCACAATTATTTCCAATATCGCTTGAAATTATAACATCTTCTGGCATTCCAGCTTGAATAGCTCTCCATGCTTGTCTTGGAGACATTCTATCTTTATCTCTTTCTCTTGCTTCTTTGTTCCATACGGTGCCTGGATCATCATCCTCATGATCTAAACTTGTAAGAGTTTGCAACCATGCAGATTTAGTTTGATGAATTAGATTTTTTCTATCTTCTCTACCATTATCTCCTGCGTTTGATGAAAGTTTTTCTAATATCTGTTGAGCTACCATTTTAGCATCACCGCAAATACCAACTGTAACTTTCTTAGTTAAACCAATACGATCGGGATTCATATCTACTTGAATAATTGTTGCATCTTTTGGCCAGTAATCAATTCCATATCCTGGCAATGTTGAAAATGGATTTAATCTTGTTCCTAATGCTAAAACTACATCAGCTTTTGAAATTAATTCCATTGCAGCTTTAGATCCATTATAACCTAATGGGCCAACAGCTAATGGATGACTTCCTGGAAAGCTATCGTTATGTTGATAACCATTACACACAGGTGCATCCAATTTTTCTGCTAATTTTTTACAATCATCAATGGCATCGCCTATAACAACTCCAGCACCAGATAAAATTACTGGAAATTTTGCTTCTGATAATAATTTCGCAGCTCTATCAACAGCATCTTTTCCACCACCTTGTCTTTCAAATCTTACAATTGGAGGTAACTCTATATCTATAACTTGTGTCCAAAAATCTCTTGGTACATTTATTTGTGCAGGCGCTGACCCTCTAAATGCTTTTTCTATTACTCTGTTTAAAACTTCTGCCATTCTTGATGGGTCTCTAACTTCTTCTTGATAACACACCATGTCTTTAAATAAATTCATTTGCTCTACTTCTTGAAAGCCACCTTGGCCCATAGTTTTGTTTGCAGCTTGAGGTGTAACTAATAATAGTGGAGTGTGATTCCAGTAAGCGGTTTTTATTGGTGTAACAAGTCCTGTTATACCTGGACCATTTTGAGCAATCACCATTGACATTTTTCCAGTTGCTCTCGTGTAACCATCAGCAATCAATCCACCATTTGTTTCGTGAGCAACATCCCAAAAAGTTATTCCGGCTTCTGGGAAAAGATCAGAAATAGGCATGAATGCAGAGCCAATGATACCAAACGAATGTTCGATGCCATGCATTTGTAAAACTTTTACAAAAGCTTCCTCGGTTGTCATTTTAGCCATATCAAATCCTTCTTAATTCTATTTTTTAATTGTCAAAGTGCCCAATTCATATATAAATTGGATCGAATTTCAAACAAAGAAATCGTCACAATGGCTGGCACAGATATTATAATCCACGATGAAAAAGACAATGTAGGCGTTGTAGTTATTGAAAAAATTACTCCTAAACAAGACTGCGATTGCTGGATTATGGAAAATGATAAATCGGTAAAAATTCAATCGATGGATGAAATACCTTTGGGTCATAAAATTGCTATGACTGATCTTAACGAGGGAGATACAATATTAAAGTACGGGCACGATATTGGAAAAGTAGTAAAATCAATTAAAAAAGGTGAGCATGTACATGTTCACAACGTAAAAACTAAAAAGTGGTAAAATGGAAATTCCAAAAACGTTTTTAGGATATAAAAGAGAAGATGGAAGAACAGGTACAAGAAATCACGTAATAATTTTACCTGTTGATGATATTTCAAATGCTTGTGCTGAAGCTGTAGCTAATAATATTAAAGGTACGATTGCACTTCCACATTCTTATGGAAGATTGCAATTTGGAGCAGACTTAGAGCTTCATTTTAGAACAATGATTGGAACAGGGAAAAATCCAAATGTTGCAGCAGTTATAGTTATAGGTATTGAGCCTAAATGGACAAAAAGAATTGTTGATGCAATTGCAACAACTGGAAAACCAGTTGAAGGTTTTAGTATAGAAGGTGTAGGAGATATAGACACTATAGCAAGAGTTTCAAAGAAAGCTCAAGAATTTTCAATTTGGGCATCTGAGAAACAAAGAGAAGAGCGTCCTATAAGTGATTTATGGATTTCAGTTAAATGCGGAGAGTCTGATACAACATCAGGATTAGCCTCAAATCCTACAGTTGGAAATTTAATGGATAAATTAGAGCCCCTTGGTGTTCATTTATGTTTTGGTGAAACATCTGAGCTGACGGGTGCTGAAACTGTATGTGAAAAAAGAGGAAAAACTCCTGAAGCTCAAGAAAAGTTTAGAAAAACTTGGAGTTCGTATAATGATTTTATCTTAAAAGAAGCAACAGACGATCTTTCCGAAAGTCAACCAACGGCCGGAAATATAGCAGGTGGACTTACTACAATTGAAGAAAAAGCTTTTGGAAACTTTCAAAAAATTGGTGGATGTAAATTTATTGATGTACTAGAGCCAGCAGAAGAACCAACTAAAGGTCCAGGTTTATACTTTATGGATACCTCATCAGCTGCTGCAGAATGTGTAACTTTACAAGCTGCAGGAGGATTTAATCTTCATCTATTTCCAACTGGACAAGGAAATATAATTGGAAACCCGATTGAACCAGTTGTTAAACTAACAGCTAATCCTTTAACTGCTAGAACTATGAGTGAACATATTGATGTTGATGTTTCTAAAATCTTATCAAGAGAAATGAATTTAGATGAAGCAGGTGACGAATTAATTAAAGCAACGATAAGAGTTGCAAACGGAAGATTAACTTGTGCTGAAGCACTTGGTCATAGAGAATTTGTTATGACTAAATTATACAGAAGTGCCTAAGCTTTAAGCTTAGCTTCTCTTGCTTTGTTCCACTTAGAAATATAATTTCTTAAAATTGCAGCTCCAATTCCAAGAACTACTGCTAATACAACTGATGTAAGTCCGTAAAAAACTGGAAGGTCTTTCGAATAATCTAAAATAAACTGTGCAATGTTACCAAGGTTTTTAGTTCCATTTGCTACTGTTTCAACGATTACGTCTTCTTTAATAAAAGTGTCATAAGCAATTGCAATTCCAACTAATAATAAAAGTACTGCTAAAATTGTTTTAAATTCTGAGCTATCAACTTTTTCACCAATTTTTTGACCAAACTGAACTCCAATAATTGAGCCAAGTATAAGTACAAAAACTAAAACAAGATCAATTGTTCCGTAATTAAAAGCATGAAGAACTGTTACGATTGCACTTACAAATATTGTAACAAACAAAGATGTGCCAGGAATTAGTTTAGTTGGCATTCCAATAATATAAATCATTGCAGGAACCAATATAAATGCACCACCCACTCCCATAATTGCTGCAATATATCCGACAATTAAACCAATAATAATTGGAGTAAATGCACTTTCATAAACTTTTGATTTTTTAAAACGCATTCTAAAAGGTAGTCCATGTATCCAATAATGAGTATGTAATTTTTTTCTTACAACAATTTTTTTTCTTGCCTTATCAATTTCAGATACTCCTTGAATAAGCATTAAAGTTCCAAGTATAGCTAAGATGTACATGTAGGCTAAAGAGATAACGATATTTATTTTTCCAATATCTTGAAAATAAGAAAAAGTTAATATCCCAAGTAAAGTTCCAATAGTTCCTCCGACTACAATCATCAATCCCATTTTATAATCTAATGTACCTTTTAAATAATGAGTAGTTGAACCAGATACTGATGTTCCTAAAATGTTACTTGCTTCATTTGGAACTGCATAAGCAGGTGGAATACCTAAAAATATTAAAAACGGTGTCATTAAAAATCCTCCGCCTACACCAAATAATCCTGAAAGAATACCAACTGCTAAACTTAAACCAAATATAAAGAGTATGTTAATCTCGACTTGAGCTATTGGAAGAAAATATTCCATATAATCTAACTATTCCTCTCATAATCTAAAGTCAATGATTATAAGAATAAATTAAATAAAATTTTGAAATGTTCCTAAGATTATAATTGCCCAAGTAAAAAATATAAAAAGATATAGAAAAGATTTAATAATTTTTGAAAGCTGATTTGAAACTAATAAAGGGATTTTCTTAATATTTTGATTAAAAGCTTGAAGCATACCCGCGAAATACCACAAGTTTTATTAAATGCAAATAATATTTAATTAAATTTAAAAAATAGTTGCCCCGAAGACTTTGACCTCATCTCCCTCTTCTCCAAGGACAAGTCGACCTAAAAAGTCTCCTGGTATCTCTGTACTGTTTTGTTTATAGATAACAGTTACGTACAAGCCTCTTCTTAGACAGCCTATAGCCTTACACCCCTCTTTAAGGCTTGAGATCAGCTTATTGCTTGCCCATTGCTTACCAAGCTCTACTTCGTTAGCCCCGTAAAGCATTTGTGATGATAAATCTCTTGTAAAACCACCGTAATCTTTCATGTTGGAACATCTAACCATGTTATCCCAGATAGGATCAGCAATTTTAATGATTTCTTCGTCTGATTTGTCGACAATACTCATCTAAAATGGTTAGGAAGCTTGCTTCTTCTCTTTATCATCAACTATATGATAAACAGGCTTTTTCTCCATTTCAAATTTTCCAGTTTCAGGATCTCTTCTAGAAACAGTTAAACAATGCCAGTTTTCATCATCAAGTTTCATATGATCGCCTCTATAATAATAGCCTGGCCAACGCGTTTCTTCTCTAAATAAAGTATGATGAGCAACACATTCTGATGTTACAGCTCTATGCTTAAGTTCCCATGCTCTCATCAATTGGTGATAATCTTCTGCTCCGACGTGATCTAAGTCTTCTTGAAGTAATTGTAGCTGTTCTAAGCCTTTTTTAAGTAGATTATCATTTGTCATGTAATTATTTGTTAATCCACCACAATATTCATCCATAATTTTTTGTAGTCTTTGTAGTCCTTGTATAGGTAAAATATAGCTTGGAGAAACAGTTCCTCCAGTAATTTCATTTCTTCCCACGGTATAGTTCTCAATTGGCTTAAATATTTCTTCTTTAAGCTTCTCTAATTGTGCATCAGAAACTTCGATATCATCAGCTTTTTTATCTTGAATATATTTAACAGCAGCTTTAGATGCTAACCTTCCTTCTGTAAATGAACCAGATGAAAACTTATGAGCACTTCCACCAACTGCATCTCCTGCTCCAAATAATCCATCGATAGTCATCATTCTATTGTATCCCCAGAAATATTCATCAGGCGCTATATCTTCTGGTCCACTAACCCATGCTCCTGAACATGTAGCATGAGATCCCATTACATATGGTTCTGAAGTTGTTAATTCAGGATTTGTGTATTTTGGATCAATATTTTGAGATGCCCAAACTACCGCTTGTCCAACCGTCATTCCTAAGAAATTTTCCCATCCAACTGTTTCTAAGTGTGGGTCTTGGAATGCTTCTTTTGTAACCATGTGAATTGGTCCACCACCTGCAGCTGTTTCTTGAATAAATGCGTGATTTCTTAAACAAGTTGGTGTTGGATGATGGTCTATATATTCTCCTACTAATTCTTTAGTAGCTTCATACCATTTCTTTTCATAGTTCTCACCATTAGCATTTTGAGTATATGTTTTTAAATGAAGGAAATATGCTCCAACTGGACCATAGCCATCTTTAAATCTACAAAGTACAATTCTATTTTCCATTTGAGTCATTTTTGCACCTGCTTGAATAGGTAATGCATAAGCAGATCCATTACTCCAAGGAGCATACCATGTTCTACCCATACCTTCACCAACTGCTCTTGGTTTAAATATGTGAGATGCTCCTCCAGCAGAAACAACTACTGTTCTAGATTTAAAAACATGAAAATTTCCAGTTCTAACATTAAAGCCAACTGCACCAGCTATTCGGTTTGGATTTTTTTCATCTTTTAAAAGATGAGTAATCATTATTCTGTTATAAATTTTATCAGCAGATTTTTTTGCAGCTTCAGCCACAATTGGTTTGTAACTTTCACCGTGTATCATTATTTGCCACTTACCTTCTCTTTGATATCTTCCAGTTTCTTTATTTTTCATCATTGGAAGACCCCATTCATCAAACATGTGAACAGTTGAGTCTACATGACGTGCCATGTCATAACCTAAATCTTCTCTAACAAGACCCATCAAGTCATTTCTAGCGTACCGTACATGGTCCTCTGGCATGTTCTCGCCCCACTGCATTCCCATATAACAGTTAATAGCGTAAAGACCTTGTGCAACGGCACCACTTCTATCTATATTTGCTTTTTCAACACAGATTATTTTTAAATCTCTTCCCCAGTGTCTTGCCTCAAAGGTAGCGCCTGTTCCAGCCATACCTCCACCGACAACTAGTACATCACATTCTTCAATGATTGTTTTGTGCTTAGCCATTAATAATAAACGCCTTGCTTAAATGAATTCTTGTCTAAAGTTGGTAAATCTTTTTCAGTATTTAAACCATGTGGCTCATTATATAAAATTTGTGAATTAATCTCTCCTTGATTAGGAGTATCTGCTTCAGCTAATTTTGGTATGAATTTTCCCCAAGGTTTTGTTGTTATTGGTGATACAAAATTTTTCTCTGTACCGTTTCTAAATTTTATTCTCCAAGAAATAGTTCCTTTTTCTTCTTCTCTTCTAACTCTAACACTATGACCCATTGGAGCAAAATCAGCATATCCTCTTACATCAATTGCATGATTAGGACATGCCTTAACGCATGAATAGCATTCCCAACAAAAATTTGGTTCTATATTTTTTGCTCTTCTAATAGTTTCGTCTATGTGCATGATATCCGATGGACATATATCTACACAGTGACCACAACCATCACATCTCGTCATGTATACAAAAGTTGACATATCTACTTATTACCTTTCTTTAAAATTTTATCAATCATATTAATAGTGCTTTGGTGCCTCACGTTTAATTCCAAGTCCAAATTGTTCTGGCGCATCTGCAGGTGGAGGCAAATTATCTCTAGATCCATCGGCTTCTGCTAAATTTTTTTGGATTGCAGCACCTGGTTTGTAGAACATATGTGCAAATTTAGACCAGTAAACTCCTCCAAATAAAACTATGTTTGCAACTGCAAACAAAATTAAAAATAAAATACTTAAACCATTAGATCCTGAATATTGAAAATACGACCAAGCTAAACCAAACGTAGAAGATAATACTAAAGCTAAAACAAATAAATCTGCTTTTATGATTCTAAAAACTGAGTGAGCTTCAGCAGATACATCTACTCTTAAAAAAAACCAAAACCAATAAGCTCCAAGGCAAGTTAAAATTGCACCAGCGTGCCAAATGATTGGCCATATAGATGGAGTTACCGCATTAGGAGAAGAATATCCAAATATCATAACACCTGACCCAATCCAAAATAATATTGTTCCATACATTCCTAATACATGTGCAAATCTTCTTTTACCCAAACCTAATTCAGATGTAGTTCCAATATCATGTACTACAGTTTTAGAAATTATCGCTGTTTTCTCGCCAAGACTTAATTCTCTACTTGCTGCTTTTTTTGCTTTTTTAGCATTATTAAAAAAATATTTTACATTCTTCTTATGAATAATATCCATCAGTGTTCCAATCACTACTAATGCTAACATCAATAAAACAAATGCTTGCAAAGCAATTGAAGGAACTGTTGAGGAAAGGACAGCAAATGGATTTGTTGTGAACATATTATTATCTCCGCTAAATATAATACTAATCTAAGCTCTTAATCTATATAAAATATTAGTTCAACTGACTAATAATCTCATCTCAATAAAAAAATGTTAATAAAAGTTACTTTTTCCTTACATAATGCTGTTTAGCAGAGATTACAGCTCGAACACCACCTTGGGGATTTTTAACATCATTTTTTCGTCTTGGAATCAGATGAATATGACAATGATTAATAGATTGCCCAGCAACCTTACCTGAGTTGGTACCAATATTAAAACCTTTTACAGATTTATCGTTCATTTCAATTTTTTTTTTTAGTTTTTTTATTAATTTATTGCACGCTAAGATTTCTTTTGAGGTTAGATCAAAATAATTTTTAACACACCGCTTTGGAATTATAAGTGAATGAAATTTTGATACAGGGTAAGTGTCAGTAGTTGCATAAGCTAGTTCATTTTCAAAAAGATATTCCTTTTTCTTTGTAAAACAGAATATGCACGGATTATTAGGATTTCTCATAAATATTTACTCAATTTTTTTTGTTTTTGTATTTGAGTTTGATATTTACTTACAAAAGTCTCATAGGATTTATATTTTTTTCTATTCCAGTTTTTCTCTTTTATAGATGAAACAGTAGAAACTCCCTTTCCAGATCCGATTAGAAGTATTTCCTCATATTGATTTAAATTATTTATATTAATATTAGTTTTTTTTATTTTAAATTGCTTTTCAAAAAACTTTAGATTAACTCCTCGATAAAATTTTCTTATAGGTGAATAGTATTTATTATCTTTTATAAAAATAATATTCGAAGTTCCTGTTTCTAAAATTTTTCCATTTGAGCAAAGAGCAATATCGGATTTTGTATTATCCATTTTAGATAAATTTTTTAAAATAAATTTATACTTTAGATTTTTATGTTCAGGCTTAATTCTATTGTAATTGACTAACTTTAACTGAAGATTTTTTTTAATTTTTAATTTATCTCTCAAAGATATAGAAATTAAACTTTTGGTTACTGCAATTCTCAATAAATGATTATAATTTTTTTGTCTATTTAAATTAGATTTAATTATTTTAAAAATATTTCTTTTTAAATTTTGATCATAAATTTTGTAATTTTTAGTAGACTTAATGAGATTTGTTATGTGTTCTTTAAAAAATAAAATCTTTTGAGGTTTCCCATAGATCCACATAGTTGTAAATACCCCATGGGCATTCCATAGATCTTTAAATTCTTTTTCTTTAAGATCTTTTCGATTGTAAGATTTTTTTAATAAGAATTTTACCATTTGTTGTTAAAAAAGATTCTGGATGAAATTGAAAACCATATACATCATCTCTTTTGTTTTCAAAAGCCATAGCAATATTAGTTTTAACGCATCTCATAGTAATATCAAAATTTTCTTTAATAAATGGCTCTTGAAGCTTAAGTGAATGATATCTTCCAACTTTAAATTTAGAGTTCTTTCTAAAGATGGATTTATTTGAAACAACTTTTACTTCAGATTGATAACCATGAAATATTCTCTTTTGTTGAATAATTTTGGCATTTTCACAATGTAATATTTGCTGATATCCCAAGCAGATTCCTATGATTTTTTTTCTTCCTTTAAATTTATTATAAATTTTTGATGTATTTGGGTAATCTTTGGGTGAGCCAGGTCCAGGAGATAATACAATTGTATTAGATTTATTTAATAAACTACTATTTATTTCAAAATAATTTGAACAATAAACTTTATCAAACAGAGAGAATTGATGAACTACATTCCATGTAAATGAATCTTGGTGATCAATTATATAAATCATTTAAATAATTCTAGTAATGATTTTGCTTTTATAAAATTTTCATTAAATTCTTTTTTTGCTGCACTATCTAATACAACTCCAGATGCCGCAGATATTTCTGATGTATTTTTATAATTTAATATAGATCTTATTATTATGTTAAATCTCATATCCTTATTAAATTTTATATAACCAAAACTACCTGTAAAAATATTTCTATTCTCTTTTTCTTGTTGATTTAATAATTCCAAAGTTCGTACTTTGGGACAACCTATGACTGATCCACCAGGCATCATAGATTTGATAATATTTTTTACAGTCATGCCTTTTAATAGACTTCCAGATATAGTTGTAACATAGTGATATAAGTGCCTGTATTCCTCAACATACTTTTCTTTATCAATTTTTACTGTTCCTGGAATACAAACTCTTGATAAATCACTTCTTTCCATATCAACAATCATATTGTGTTCTTTGGTCTCTTTAGAATTATTTCTAAAAAACTTTAGGGCACTAGATCTGTTCGTTTTTTTACTTTTTCGTAATGTGCCAGCAATAGGTTTGGTAATAATTTTATTGCCTTTTTTTAATAATAAAGTTTCAGGCGAGCAGCTTACAATTGAATAGTTTTTATCTCTTATCATAAAAGATTCTGGTGAAGCATTTGACTTCATTAATCTCCAGAAAAAATTAATTGGATTTATTGAAGATTTATTACGATATTTTGTACAAATTTTTATTTGATATGTCTCTCCTTGTTTTATTTTTTTTGAAAAAATATCAAATATTTTTTTGTATTTTTGATATTTAATATTTAATTTAAATGGCGATAAAATTTTAGTTGGTTTAAAATAATTATTAAATTCTTGCTTCTTTTTATTTGAAAATACTGAAATTTTATCTCTTATTTTAATGATTGTTTCTGGTTTGTAAAAAACTCCCTTATAAAAACTATTTTTAGACTGTTTACTTATTTTAATACCAAGTAAATAATTTAAAATTTCATATCCAAAAAAACCAATATATTGATCAGTTTCCTTTTTATATTTCATTTTCTCAAAAGAGTTTAAAAATTTATGTATATTATTTTTTGTTAAGTTAATTTTTTTAGAAAAATCTGTATAAATGTCGTAACCATTATCGACCTTGTAGATTATCAGCGGCTTATCCGACTGATAAAGTTTTTCTAAATAAGGGTTAAATTTAAGTTTATGCGATTTGAGGTCTTTCAATTGGCTTCTCTTTTATAGGTAAATGTATCAAACCAGCAAAAATAGATAATGCGATAGATATGTACCAAGCATAATCAAAATTGCCGTTAAGTTCGTAGAAAACACCACTCAAATAAGCTCCTAAAAAAGATCCAATTTGATGACTTACAAAAACAATTCCATATAATAATCCGATATATTTAGTTCCAAATACTTTTCCTATGATTCCATTTGTTGGTGGAACTGTTGATAGCCATAACATCCCAAAAGTAATTCCAAAGATTACTGAATTAAAAACACTTGGTGGTAAGAATATGAAATAGATTATTGATACTCCTCTTAGTAAGTAAATCGCACTTAATAAAATTTTTTGACTGTATCTGGTTGCGAGATATCCACTTGTAATTGTTCCGACCATATTAAAAAGTCCAATTAAAGCTAATACCATTGCTGCACACCAATCTGGTAATCCTTTATCAATCATGTACGTGGGTATATGAGTTGCAACTAAAGCAATGTGCCAACCACATACAAAGAAACCTAACGTAAGATAAATGTAACTTTTATTTAAAAAAGCCTCTTTTAAAGCTTCTCTAGCTGTTTGATTGTTATTTTGATTTGTACCAACAGGTATTTTTGGTGTTGAAACAAATAATGCTACAATTAATCCTAGACCTAAAAAGAAACAGAAAAATAACATTGTATTTTCCCACCCATGTTCAACAAGTGAGTATCTAGTGATTAGAGGTGATATAAAATATCCAAAAGATCCTGCTGATGTTACTATGCCTGTTGCTATTGTTCTGCTTGATACCGGAAAATGTTTTGCAACAACTGAAACAGGTATACTGATAGCTGTGGATCCCAGTCCAACGCCAACTAATATTCCAATTGTTATAGTAAAATAATAACCAGTATTAAAACCTGAATAAAATAATAAAATTGCTAATAAATAAAAAACAAATCCAATAAAAATTGCAATATTGCCACCATACTTGTCCGTAATAATTCCAAACATAGGACTGAAAACACCCCACAGTAAGAGCTGTAATCCCATTGTAAAACCGAACTGTGTTATGGTGATATCTAAATCAGTTGCAAAATCAAAATAAAACATTCCAAAAGTCTGTCTTATTCCCAGTGCAATAATAACAACAACAGACGCAGCTATTACAGTAATTAATGCTTTCTTTGTTGGAAAAAATTTGGTGTCATTCATCTTACAGATTTAATAGCCTGTTTAATGTCAGCAATCAAATCATTTGGATCTTCTAAACCAATATGTAATCTTATAATATGTTCGTTATTACTCAGCTTTGTGTAGCTCCTATTGCCCAGTGCCAATTTGTCTTGATATAAAGCAAGACTTTCAAATCCACCCCAGCTGTAACCATGGGCAAATAATTTTAGTTTATTCAAAAATTTAATTACAGAGTTTTTATTTTTAGAAATAATTTTTACACCCATTAACCCAGATGATCCTGAGTAATACTTTTTCCACATTTTGTATTGTTTAATATTTTTTTTAATTGGGTAAAAAACCTCTTTAACTTTTTTTTGTTTACTCAAAAAATTAGCTACCTTGATTGTATTATCTTGATGTTTGTCTAACCTAATATCTAATGTTCTTAGTCCTCTCATAATTAAATAGGCATCATCAGGGCTTAGTCTTAAACCAACTGCTTTTTGACTTAATTCCACTTGTTTAAAAAGTCTTTTTTTAATAGCTAAGCTGCCACCCATAACATCTGAATGACCAGAATAATATTTTGTCGCTGAAACTATAGACATATCAAAACCTAAGTCTAAAGGCTTGATTAAATAAGGTGTTCCCCATGTGTTATCAATAGCTGTATAAATATTCTTATGCTTAGCAAAAGATAATATTTTTTTTAAATCTTGAAATTCAAATGTGTTACTTCCAGGGTTTTCAACAAAAATAAGTTTAGTCTTTTTTGTAATTTTTTTTTTTAAGTCATCTAAGTTTTTTGGATCATAAAATACTGCTTTAATATTGAATTTTTTTAAATAGTCTTCGGTTAAAAATCTTGTGGGAGAGTAAACTGAGTCTGTTATAATAATTTCATCACCAGGTCTTACAACGCTAATCACTCCAAGAAAAACTGCACCAAATCCTGTTGGAGTTAAATAAACTTGATAAGCATTTTCAATTTTTCTTAATAGTTCTTGCAGTGCAAAAGTTGTTGATGTTCCTTTTCGACCATAATCAAAATTTTTGCTTAAGGGATTTTTTTTATAATTACTTTGTGTTTTCTTTATATCTTGAAGAGTTTTAAATATTATCGTTGAAGCTCTTACTACTGGCGGATTAACTGACTGATTCTGATAATCTTTTCCTACTTGTTTTAAAAAAGTTTTAACTGAATTAACCATAAAAAAATTGATTAGTTATATTGACAATGCTATATCCCTCGAATAAGTCAATAAAATTGTAAAACTAAGGAGATTATGGGATACCCTAAAAAGCATAGAGGCCGAAGGAAAATGGGCTCTAAAAAAAGACGAGCAAGAAAGAAAAATAAGAAAAAATAGAAAAAATAAATTGAATGCTTAAATACATCAAAGCATTTGCTATAGGCTGTTTTATAATACCCATATTAACAGTTACAGTTTCCTACCTAATATCCATACATTTAGATTTAGTTCCAAAATGTATTCCTTTCTTTGAGGGCTGTACATCTATTTCGAGAACAGGAAGGTATGAACCAGTAAAATATTATTTTAAGTTTTTTATGTTTATATACGTTTTATTTTTGTTTTTTTATTGGAATTGTTTAATTGGTTACTTACAAAACGAGAATAAAATACTTTTATATGCTTTATCATTTTCTAGCTTAATTTTTTTAATTTTA
>CACJRL010000007.1:27500-76612 GCA_902595815.1 uncultured Pelagibacteraceae bacterium | reverse complement strand
GATTTAACAAATTTTCTGAAAACAGCGGGAGCCAAGATTAAATGGATAGGTAAAAGAACTTTAAAAATTGAGGGTGTTAAAACATTAAAAAGTATAAATTACTCAATCATGAATGATAGAATTGAAGCAGGCACTTTTTGTGTTGCCGCATGTTTAAATGGTGGAAACTTAAAAATTAAAAATTTTGAGCCAAAAATTATCAATACAGAAATAAATTTGCTTAAGAAAATTGGAGCAAAGATAAAAACCACAAAAAATACAATTCAAATTAAGGGGCCAAAAAAAATTAGAAGTTTGGATTTTTTAAAAACTGGAGAATATCCAAACTTCCCAACTGATTTGCAAGCTCAATTTATGGTATTATTAACTAAAGCAAATGGGAAAAGTACAATTGAAGAAAATATATTTGAAAACAGGTTTATGCATGTTCCAGAATTAAAACGATTAGGCGCAAAAATAAATATTAAAGGCAACAAGGCAATTATTGAAGGAACTAATAATTTAGAGGGAGCAGAGTTAATGTCTAGTGACCTAAGGGCATCAGTGGCTTTAGTTTTGGCAGCTTTTATTTCAAGAGGAACATCTATTATAAATAGAGTATATCATTTAGATAGAGGTTATGAAAAAATTGAAAATAAATTAAAAAAAATTGGAGTAAATATTAAAAGAATAGCTTAGTGAATAATTTTTTAAAGAAGGTAATCGCTCAATCTCCAGATGATTTACGAATTATATCAGCAATATGTGCAGAGTCCAAAGTAAACATTTCTGATATAAAATATTTGCCATCTACAAAAATTTTTTTACTTTCTGTTTTAAGAATAGATAAGGAGACAGATAGCAACAAACCTATTAATAGTGTTATAAAATTTGAATTTATTGAAAGTTCCAAGTCTAAAAATATTAATCAGTCCAATGCAGATTTGACTTTAGAGTTATTTGCAATTGATATTTTTAAAAAAAAAGAAAATTTTGAAATAGTTCTGTTATTTTCAAAAAATGGAATTATAACACTGTCCACAGAAGTTATTGATGTAACGTTAGAAGACCAAAAAATTGAAAATGATAAAAGTAATTAATTGTAAGAAAAAAAATTATAAAAAAGAATTAGAATCTTTTTTGGATAAAAGGAGATCTGGAAAAGCAGTAGACACTTCGATAGTTCCAAAAATTTTAAAAGACATCAAAATTAATGGAAGAAAAGCACTTTTAAAGTATGAGAAAAAATTTAGTAAAAATATAGAGATAGTTCCTTCAAAAGATAAAGTAAAAAAAGCAATTAATACATTAGAACCTAAGATTAAAAAAAGTATCGATTTAGCCTATAATAGAATTTTTAAGTTTCATTCACTACAAAAACCAAAAAATATTAAGTATGTAGATAATTTTAAAAATAAACTTGAATATAAGCATGTGCCACTTCAGTCTGTAGGTATTTATGTACCAGCTAATTTACCATCCACATTATTAATGAATGCAGTGCCTGCAAAAATTTCAGGTGTAAAAAGAATAGTTTTGGCCAATCCAAAACTTAATGGAAAACTAAATCCTGCTGTTCTTTATGCAGCTAAAAAAGTTGGAATTAATGAAATTTACTCAATGGGTGGCGCCCAAGCTATAGCAAGTTTAGCGTATATTCAAAAAGTGAATAAAATTGTTGGGCCCGGAAATATTTATGTTGCAAGAAGCAAACGTGAAGTCTTTGGTGATGTTGGGACAGAAGGAATGGTCGCTGGGCCTAGTGAAATTTGTGTTTTAGCTGATAGTAAAACTGATCTAAATCAAGTTATAACATCTATGATAGGACAAGCAGAACATGATGTAAACTCCCAGTGTATTTTAATTACGAAAGATAAAAAATTATCAAATAAATTTAATATAGAAATAAAAGAAAGTATCAAAAAAATTCAAAGGAAAAGAGTTGTTTTAAAAAGTTTAAAAAATAATGGATTAATTGTGTTAGCCCAAAGTGATAAGCAAATAATAGAAGCAATTAATGAAGTTGCTCCAGAGCACTTAGAAATTAATGTGTCTAATTATAAAAAGTATTTAAATCAAATTCATAATGCAGGAAGTATTATGATTGGAAAGTATTCTCCAATGGCTGTCTCAGATTATAATGTTGGTTCAAACCATGTATTACCAACTTTAGGATCTGCAAAATTTTCATCTGGACTAAATCTTAGTGAATTTTATAAAAAAATTAGCCATATAACTCTTACAAAAAAAGGTATTGAGAAATTAGGAGAATCCGCTACACATCTCGCTGAGTATGAAGAACTAGATAATCATGCTCAAAGTATTAAATCTAGAATGAGGAGATAATAATTGAGTAAACAGGATACGTTGGAGTTTGAAGGTGTGGTAACAGATCTTCTTCCTAATGCTATGTTTAGAGTTAAACTAGATAATGGTCATAATGTTACGGCTCACACGGCAGGAAAACTTAGAAAAAATCGTATTCGTGTTTTACAAGGAGATAGAGTGAAATTGGAAGTATCTCCATACGATTTATCAAAGGGTCGTATAATTTTTAGATCTTAATATGGCTTCGTAGCTCAGTTGGTAGAGCAGAGCCCTGAAAAGGCTTGTGTCGCTGGTTCGAGTCCCGCCGAAGCCACCACTCCCATGTGATATTAATATCCATCATTATGCTTGCATTCAAAATTAAAATCTAATACCTATCCATCAGCTATTTATAGCTAATTATATAATAACAAAGAAAGAGTAACTAAAGTATGAGTACATTAAAAGGCAAAGTAAAGTGGTTCAACGGTAAGAAGGGCTACGGTTTTATTGAAAGAGAAGACGGAGAAAAAGATTGTTTCGTTCATGCGAGCGCAGTTAGAGAAGCTGGGCTAAGATTTTTGAATGAAAACGATGCTATAGAATTCGAAATTCAAGATGGCGAAAAAGGTCCAAGCGCTGTAAATTTGAAAAAATTAGGTTAATAAAATTTAATTCATCAAAAATGTTTGTATAGGAATAGGATATGTTAAAAAACATAGCTATTCCTGTGCAAAATCTTTTCTTGCTTGCATTTAAAAAAAAAAATGCTAATTACACAGCAATGAATAAATTCGTTATTATTAACAGACAAACTCACAGACATCATTTTCATGCTGGCTGCAAGCTAGCTATTTAATTATTTATAAATTTAATTTTATCCACATTTAGTATAAAACAGTAGAAGGAGCACGGGTAGCTCAGTTGGTTAGAGCAGCGGTTTGTGGAACCGAAGGTCGACAGTTCGAATCTGTCCCCGTGTACCAAAAAATGAATAAAGAAAAAAAATTGTCTGCAAATACCCCTTCGGGTTTTGTTGATAGATACGGAAAAGAATTAGCGTTAAAAGAAAATTTAATTGCTAAGATTGAGGAAAATTTTTTAAAATTTGGTTTTTCCAAGCTAGAAACCCCAAGTTTTGAAATATCAGAAAATATAGGAAAATTTTTACCAGATGAAGATAGGCCAAGCTCTGGTGTATTTGGTTTTCAAGAGGAAAATAATAGCTGGATATCATTACGTTATGATTTAACTGCGCCATTAGCAAGATACGTATCTCAAAATTATTTAAATATCTCAAATCCTTTTAAAAGATATCAGATTGGTAATGTATGGCGAAATGAGAAACCCGGTCCTGGTAGATTTAGAGAGTTTACACAAGCTGATTGTGATATTGTTGGATCTAGTAATCCTTTAGCAGATGCTGAGATGTGCAATCTTTTAGCTGACACATTATATTTCTGTGGCTTAGAAAAAAATCAATATCAAATCAAATTAAGTAATAGAAAATTAATTCAAGGACTTATTGAAAACTTAAAAATTTCAGAAAGCAAACAACAACTTACTGTTTTGAGAGCTATTGATAAACTTGATAGAGTTGGAACTGATGGTGTTAAACAATTGCTTACAACAGGACGTGAAGACAAATCTGGTGATAAAACTATTGGAGCAAACCTCTCTGATAATCAAGCTGAAGAGATAGTAAGTTTTATAAATATGAAATCTTTAGATGAAATTAAGTCAGCTATACCAAACAAATTAGTTGAAGATGGTGTTGATGAATTAAATAAAGTATTAGATGGAATAAGTTATTCATCTAATTTTGATCAAATAATTTTTTCTCCTGAAGTTATTAGAGGACTTGAATATTATGATGGCCCAATATTTGAGGCAAATTTAACATTTAAAGTTAAAAATCAAAAAAACCAAGAGGTGGAGTTTGGATCAGTTGGTGGAGGTGGAAGATATAATTCTTTAGTTTCACGGTTTAAAAAAGTAGACCTATCTGCAACAGGTGTATCTATAGGTCTTGATCGTTTGTTATACGCTTTAGTTCAGTTAAACAAAATTGAAGTAAAAAATAATTCACCAATAATAATATGTGTTTTAGATGAAAAATATCTCTCTAATTATTATGAATTGTTATCACAACTTAGAAATCAAAATATAAGATCTGAAGTTTATCTGGGAGACTCAGGTTTGAAATCTCAATTAAAATATGCTGATAAAAGAAGTTCGCCAGCTGTAATTCTTTGTGGAGATGATGAATTTAAAAATAATAAAATTACTATAAAAAGATTAGTCCCAAATTTAGAAGAAACATCAAGAAATTTATCTAGAGAAGAATGGAAAAAATCTGAAAATACTCAAGTTACATTTGATAAGGAGAACCTGATTGATGAAATCAAAAAACTTATCTGAAAATATTTTAAAAGTAATTAAGTCAAATGGATATAAATATATTGATCTTGATACAGTTATTGACACCAATTTAATATTGGAAAGATCAGGAGAAAATTTTAAAAGATTTATATTTTCTTTTAATGATCAATTAGGAAATGAACTTTGTTTAAGACCTGATTTAACAATTGCATCTTGTGTTAGATATTTAAATAATAATAAGAAAACTAGTGAAAAAATTTTCTATAGTGGTCAAGCATTTAGAAAAGGATTAAATAAAAAAGACTCTGTTATCAGGAGTCAAATTGGTTTTGAAATATTAGGATCTTTTACTGAAAAAAAAGACGATAAAAAAATAATAGAAACTTCACTTAAAGCATTATCAAAAATTAAATATAAAAGCGGAAATTTAGTAATAGGTAACATAGAAATTTTTAGGCTTTTGTTAGATAAATTGGATTGTCCAGCAAGATGGAAACTAAGATTGCAACGTCATTTTTGGAGAGAAAAATATTTTAATGATTTATTAAAAAGATTGGAGACGAATTCTGATATCGATCCAACAATTGTAGAAATAGATAAAAAAAAATATTCTAAAATGATTAATGGAAATCAAAAAAAAGAAGTTGCTGGAAGATCAATAGAAGAAATATTATTAAGATTTGACACTAAAATTAAAGATCCAAGAAGAACAAAAAAAGGTAGTAATGTTGTAAAAATTTTAAAAGAGTACTTAAAAATTGAATGTCCTATTAATCAAGCATCTAAAAAGTTAAATTTATTTTTTAAAAAAAATAAAATTAATCTTAGAGTTCAGGATGATTATTTTCCAATAACTAAAAATAAAATTAATAAATTAAATGTTAGATTTAATTCTTCTTTTGGAAGACATCTCGAATATTACACTGGTTTGGTATTTAAGATCGATATTAAATCGAAGTATGAGAAATTAAATATTAGAGGTGGTAGATACGATTCTTTAATTAAAAATCTTGGCTTTAAAAAAAATATACCAGCTGTTGGAGCTGCTATTAACTTAGAAAAAATATGATAATTTGGTTAGCTTCATATCCTAAAAGTGGAAATACTTGGTTGAGATCTTTAATAGCAAATTACTATTTTTCAGAAAAAGGTGATTTTAATTTTGAACTTTTAGAAAAAATAGACTCTTTTCCAAGCAACAAATATTTTAGAAAGTATTTAGATAAATTTAACCAGCCTCACGATACTTCAAAGTATTGGATAAAGGAGCAAGAAAAAATTAATCAATCCAAAGGTTTGAAATTTTTTAAAACCCATAATGCACTTTGTAAAATAGATGGTAATCAATTTACTAATAAAGAAAATACAGTAGGTGTTATTTATATAATTAGAGATCCAAGGAATGTAATCTCTTCATTATCAAACCATTATCAAATTTCTGTCGATGAAGCTTTTCAATTTATGACAGATGAAAAAAGAGGAATTGTCTCTAAAGAAAAAGAGAGATTTTTAGGATTTCAAGCACTTTTTTCATGGAAGTTAAATCAGAAATCATGGGTAGATAATAAATTATACCCAGTTTTAACTGTAAGGTATGAAGATCTACAAAGTGATGCACTAAATACTTTTAAACATGTTATTAACTTCGTACATAAAATTTCTAAATCAGATGAAAAATTTAATAAAGAAAAAGCATTAAAATGTATAAGAAATTGCAATTTTAATAATTTGAAAAAACTAGAGGACGAAAAAGGTTTTGCAGAAGCAATTACAAAAAAAGGTTCTGACGAAAAAATAAAATTTTTTAATTTAGGAAAAGATAATGATTATAAGAAATTACTTAATGAGAATTTAATAAACAAAATGAACAATTTATTTCAAGAAGAATTAGTAAAATATAAATATGAGTAACAACATCGTTAAAATTGGAATTCCAAGTAAAGGTCGTTTGCGATCTGGAGTATTAAATATTTTTAAAAAAAAGAAATTAAAAATTCTATCTGAAAGAGGTGAGAGAGACTTATTTGGATTTATCAAAGGAAAAAAAAATATAGTTATTTATTATCTTCATGCTAGAGAGATAGTAGAACGTCTTGCAGATGGATCTTTAGATATTGGTTTCTCTGGATATGATTTATTAAAGGAAAGCGAAATTAATATTCAAAAAAAGGTGATTGTAAAAAAAAAGTACAATTTTGGAGAGGCTACATTGGTAGTTGCAATTCCAGATGATTGGATAGATGTACAGACAATGCCTGATCTTGAAGAAATAGCTTTTGAATTTAAAGATAAAAAAAGAAATAGATTACGTATAGCAACAAAATATCCTAATCTAACTAGAGAATTCATGTTTTCAAGAGGAGTTACACAATTTAAATTGGTAAAGAGTCTTGGCGCAACAGAGATATATCCATTTACTGGATCATCAGAAATTATAACTGATATAACTTCAACAGGAGCAACCTTAAAAGCTAATAAATTAAGGATATTAAAAGACGGAATAATTCTTAGATCTCAAGCGTGTTTAATGACCCCAAAAAAAAATAAAGAGGCTGAACTCTTAAAAGTGTTTTAAATAAACTTTAAATATTATTAAGTAAGTGTAACATACGAATCATGGATATAATTTTAATAATTATTTTAGCTTCAATATTAATAGCGACTTTATCTATCCTTTATTTAAATATTAAATCAAATATAAAAAAAGAGGATGAAAACAAAGCTGATGAGATAGCTAATCTAAATGCCGAAATAATTAAATTAAAAGATAGTTTAAATACTACTATAAATACATCTTTAAGTTCGATGTCTTCATCTTTTAACAATCTTTCAACTGGTGTTACGAAAGATATGACAGCAGCTCTGACAAAAGTTGATGAGAAAGTTGCAGCTTTTAATTCCCAAGTTGAAAGTTTAAACGAAAGTCAGAAAGGCATTAATAAAATTTTAGCTGGAGTCAAAAAGTATGGAACTTTAGCTGAGTTCAGCCTGGGCTCACTTATTAAGGATTTACTACCTTCTTCACAGTACCTTTCAAATGTTAAAATGAAGGAGGAAACTAGCGAAAATGTTGAATTTGCTATTAAACTTCAAGAGGGTGTATTGGTTCCGGTTGATAGCCATTTTCCTGTTGAGAGGTTTAAAGCTATTCAAGATGCTCATCAAGAAGACGATAAAAAAGCTATTGCGGATGCAAGAACTAAACTTGCAAAAGCTTTTAAAGAAAAAGCCAAGAGTATAAATGAAAAATATGTTGTCCCACCTAAAACCACTGATTTTGCAATTGTGTATGCGCCAACAGAGAGTTTGTTTTTAGAGTTATCTAATTATCAAGATCCAAATACTAAAGAATTATTGAGTCAAGAATTAATGAAAAAATATAAAGTAACTGTTATGGGACCAAATAATTTATCTGGGTATCTACAATCATTACACATGGGTTTTCAAACATTAAAAGTTCAAAAACACGCAACAGAAATATATGATCATTTAAAAACAATAAGTACTAGATTTACAAAACACTTTGATGGAATTGTTAATCTCAGAAAAAAATTAGAAGAAGCAATGACAGTTGTTGATAAATTTGGAACAGATGCGAGATCAATTAAAAGAACATTAGAAAATATAAAAGATCCCGAGCAAATTGAAAAAGCTATTGAAACAGAAAATGTTGAGAAATTTGAGGATATTCCAAAACAAGCAAAAAATTAAATTAATTCTATTACAAAAAATTTAATGAAATGGAATAATAAATTTAATTATCCTAAGTCTTCAAGGTCAATTGAAGATGGATACAGAAAATATTTATTAGGAGAGAACAAACTACCAAGTGTTACTACTATTCTAAGTACTACAAAGTCTGAAGAAGAGAAGGCAGCTCTTGCAAATTGGAAAGCGAGAGTAGGTATTAAGGAAGCAAATAGAATTAAAACAGAGGCGTCATCTAGGGGCACTTCTATGCACTCTTATATTGAGGACTATTTAAGAGGAAGAATTAATGAGAGTTTTTTTGAGAGTAATGAACAATATAAAAACATGGCTAAAGAAATAATTCAAAAAGGAATTATTGGAAGACTTAACGAAGTATATGGAATGGAAGAAACTTTATATTATCCAGACCAATATGCTGGAACAGCTGACATGATAGCAGTATACGAAGGTAAAGATGTCATTGTAGATTTTAAACAGTCTAATAAACCGAAAAAAGTAGATTACATTCAAGATTATTTTTTGCAATTAGGAGCATATACATTAGCACATGATACTGTCCACGGAACTAATATGAAAGCGGGTATAATATTATTATGTACTAAAGATATTTTATTCCAAGAATTTAAAATTGAGGGAGCTGAATTAGAAATGTATCAAAATTTATTTTTAGGAAGGGTTAAAAAGTTTTACGAATTGAATAATATATCTTGACTTTAACTAACCAATCCATAAAAGAGTTATTAATACCTGAGCTAATCGTTTATATGCTAATGGTTAAGTCTTTAAAAAACTTTCCAAAAACCCATAAAATATTAGCTAATTTGAGGATAAAATTATGAATTTAGCAATTTGGGACATAGAATCATCGAGCGCCAGCACTGACTTCGGGAGCATCATTGAAATTGGCGGAGTTTTAGTTGATGAGAATTTTAAAGAGAAAGACAGATTTAATTTAAGATGCAGCTTACCTGAAGGAGAAATCTTTCAGGCCATGGCGCTTATTGTTAATAAGACATCAATAAAGCAATTAACTCAAACTAATCTTTCTCATTATCAAATGTTAGCAGAAGTTGAAAAAATATTTAAAAAGTGGAGTCCCGCAGTATTTCTTGGTTGGTCTAATATTGGATTTGATGATGAAATGATAAGAAAAGAGTTTTTTAAAGGGATAAGATATCCATATTTAACAAATTCTGCTCCGAACAAAAGACATGATGGTATTAATATTGCTCGTGCAGCTTACGCAATTGATCCTTCAGTTTTAGAAGTAGAATTTAATGAAAAAAATAATGCAGTATTCAAATTAGAGTCCTTAGCTAGAATGCAAGGTATTGATTCAACTGACGCCCATAGTGCTTTAAGTGATAGTATAATGACAGCTAAAGTTTTAAATATTGTTAAAAAAAAACAACCATATACTTGGGAGTCTTTTTTTAAAACTGCGAACAAATCTGACACTGAAACTATAATTAAGAAAGGGGAAATTATTACTCTTAATGAGTATTATTATGGTAAATCTAGACTTCATCTAGTTGCACCTCTTCATCAAAAATACTGTATGCATCCAATATATGCCGGTTGGTATTATGCATTCGACTTAAGGATTGATATAGAACCTTTATTAAATTTATCAATAAATGAGCTAAAAGTTGAAATGAAAAAGTCTCCTAAGTTCTTAAGAACTATTAGATCTAACAAGGCTCCAATTATTGTAGATGCAAAATACGGTATGCAAGTAGAACCTTATTGTGCTATGGACAAGTCATTAATCAATAAAAGAGCAGATGTTGTTAAAAATAATGAGAAATTTTCTCAAAATATACTTCATGCATTAAGAGAAGTAGCTGAAGAAAAAGAACAGTCTAAAACACAAGAAGATATATATGCTGAAGAAAGTATTTATACTAAATTTACATCAAACAAAGATACTGCCTTATTTCCCGCATGGCATGCAGCATCATGGAAAGATAAACTTAAATTACTAGATAAATTTGAGGATGATCGTTTAGTAGGATTTGGAAAAAAAATCATATATCAAGAGGCACCAGAAGTTTTGCCAGAGAGCATGCTTAAAACAATAAAACGAGAAATTGCAAAGCGAATTTTGAGTGAAAAGAAAGAAAAATGGTGGACAATTCCTACACTTTATACAGAAATTGATACACTTAGAGAAAAATATACTAATGAAAATGACAATGAAAAGCTTGTTCTGCTAGACGATTTTAATGAGTATGCAATGTCAATACAGAAGAAGTATGAAAATGTTTAATGTGGATAATTTTAACATTTCTCTTTTAACTATTGATAAAAAAATTTTAATTTATATATAAAGTCTATGGCAACATTAAAAGTTACAGACGAAAAATTTGAAGAACAAGTTTTAAAAAACGAAAAACCAGTTTTAGTAGATTTTTGGGCCGAATGGTGTGGACCTTGTAAAATGGTAGGGCCAATTTTAGAGGAAATTTCAGAGGAGATGGCAAATGATATTGTCATTGCAAAACATGACATAGACTCAGAGCCTAACATGCCCACTAAGTATGGTGTTCGTGGAATTCCTACAATGCTTTTATTTAAAGGTGGCGAATTAAAAGCAACCAAAGTTGGAGCTACACCTAAGAGCGATATTGTTGCTTTTATTAAAGAAAATATTTAATTCAAATTAAGTAGCTCACCAGCGAGATATAAAGACCCGGTTATCATTATCAAATCATCTTTACCTGGATTTATAGAGTCAATAGCTTCTTCAATAGATTTTTTGTAACTAACATTAGGATATTTATTTAATTTTTCCTTTAAATCTTTTCCTTTGATAGCATTTGGTTGGTTAGGAATATCAATAGTTGTTATGGAAGATATATTATTAAAATTGCTTAAATATTCTTCGTGATCTTTATTAGACATCATTCCAAGAATTAAATGCTTTTTACAATCAAGAGTGTTTAAATATTCATTAAGCGCTCTAGCACCTAAAGGATTATGTGAACCATCTAAATATAATCTATTATCCTTACAAATATTTTTAAGTTTTCCAGATTTAATCTCTTGTAGTCTTGCAATACTTTTTATCCTGGTAATACCTTCTTTAATATTTTCATCTTTTACTCCCAGTTTTAAATTTCTCACTGTAGCAATAGCAGTTGCACAATTATCAATTTGAAAATTACCTAAAAGATTTGGTTTTGGTAATTTTAAACCACCATATTCATCTTCATAATAAATAAAACCATTCTCGTTTAATAAATAATTAAAATCATCTTTATAAATGATTTTTTTTGATTGATTATTAATAATTGATTTTTTTATTAAATTTAATGTTTCATCTGAGCTTTGTTTGCTAACTACAATAGTAGAGTTTACTAGGGATGAAGTTTTTTCATAAACAATTTTTTCAATATTCTGCTCATTTTTTGGTAACCAATCTAAATGATCTAGACCTATTGAAGTAACAATACTCGATAAATTAGTATCTATAATATTTGTTGCATCAAATCTATGAAATAGACCACTTTCTATAATATTTATTTTGTCTTTGAATTTACTTGAATGATAAAAATATGCTGCGGTTAATATTTCGAAGTAAGTTATTTGCTCTCCATTATTAATATTTTCAACTTCTATTAATAACTTAGACAAGTTATCGTCAGATATTTCTTCATCATTAAAAATAAATCTCTCATTAATTTTTTGAATATGTGGGCTAGTATAAATATTACAATCTATATTAGCTGTTTTTAAAATTGATCTTACTGCCTGTATAGTTGAATACTTACCATTTGTACCAACCACAGAAATATATTTTAATTTATTCTGTGGATTACCTAATTTTTTACAAAGGTTCTTAACTCTATCAAGACTTAGGTCGATTTCTTTAGGATGCAGCTTTTGCAAGCGGTTCAATATTGTCTGAAGTTTCATTTATTTGATTTTCATTTACCGCGTTATCTTTTTTTAACAATATTGATAATAGTAAGCTTATTTCGGTTTTTAAATCTTTTCGTTCAACAATTCTGTCGACAAATCCATGCTTTTCGACAAATTCTGAGGTTTGAAAGTCTGAACTAAGTTCTTCTTTAACTGTTGCTTGTATAACTCTTTTTCCTGCAAAGGCTATTAAACAACCAGGTTCAGCAAAATGAATGTCGCCTAACATCGCAAAAGATGCAGTAATTCCACCAGCTGTTGGATCTGTAAAACAAACTAGATAAGGAAGATTATTTTTTTTAAGTTCATTAATAGCTAGAGTAGTTCTTGTCATATTTGCAAGGGCAATAGGAGACTCAAACATTCTTTGTCCTCCACCACAAGGAAAGAATACAAATGGTGTTTGATTGTCAATAGCGTGTTGAACACCATAAATAATTGCTTCGCCTTCAGCTGCACCAACAGAGCCACCAATAAACTCAAAATTAATAGCTCCTGCTGTCACCTCGATTCCATTTATTCTACCTTTAGCAATCATCACAGCTGAATTCTGATTAGTTTTCTTTCGTGCAGATTTTAATCTATCTTTATATGACTTCGTATCGATCCATTGAAGGGGGTCTTCCGCCGGAATTGGTGTATCAATTATTTCATAAGCATTTCTTCCAAAAATAATATCAAATCTTTGTTGACAATTAATTCTATGATGTTTTCCACACAAGTTGCAAACCCATAAATTTTCTTCGAGATCTTTTTTTAATATCGGACCTTTGCAACAACTAGTCCAGTCTGAATTTGCAATATCCTCTTTTGATGGTCTTTTTTTTAATACTTTTTTAATTTTTTCACCAAAACTTAGAGCTTTTGTAATCCAATTCATGCAATTTTATATTTTAATTTTTTTACCAGCTTACTTACATTTGTGACAGGATTTTGTCTATGCTTTAAACTCTTGCTAATTTCCTTACAAATAGCACTTCCAACAACTAATCCATCTGCAGATTTCAGTTTACCAATTGTTTTTTCTGTGATTCCAAAACCAATAACAACCTTTTTTTTTGGATTGATTTTTTTTATTTTGATGTAATTTTTTATTATCTCTTTAGGTGATACCTTTAGTTTACCACCAGTTGTACTCAACATTGAAATAAAATAACTCATCGGATGAGAGTCTTTTATAATTTTTTTTAGTCTAATTTTTGTTGTTGTTGGTGATAAAAGCTGAATAAAATAGATAGATTTTTTTTTACATTTTTTTGCGAAATTCTTATTTTCTGGCCAAGGTAAATCTACAACTATTAATCCATTAACTCCAGATAACTTACATTTATTTAGGAATTTATTTTCACCATATTGAAAGATCATATTATAATAACCCATTAAGATAACAGGTTTATTTTTATCAAACTTTTTGAAGTCTTTTACAATTTTGAAAATATCATTTACTTTAATTCCATTTTTGATTGCTCTATACGCACTTGTTTGAATCTGATTTCCATCTGCTACAGGGGTATTGTGGGGCATACCTAATTCTAAAATATCAGCATTTTTAGAAATTGATTTTAATATATTTAAAGATTGTTTTTTTGAGCTATCACCTGCAACTGTATAAGTTAGTAAAGCAGGCCTATTTTCTTGTTTTGCTTTTATAAATGCTACACTAATTGGATTTAACATATTTTTTTCCTAATCTTTTCTCTAAAATCCCTCGGTCTTTGTAAGCATCACCGCAACTATTAACAACTACGATCGTATCTTTGCTAAATTTTTTAGATTCAGATATTGCAACAGCGAATGCGTGGCTGGGTTCAAGAGATGGTCTTAATTTTTCAAATTTTGTAACAAGTTTGTAAGCATTTAATGCTTGCTCATCACTTGCAGCAGTATATCTAGCTCTCTTTGTGTCTTTTAAAAAACAATGAAGCGGAGAAATTCCAGGGTAATCCAAGCCTGCTGAAATAGATTCTGTTTCTTCTATTTGTCCATCTGAGTTTTGATTAACATATTGGGCTGCACCATGTAGAATTCCAATTTTAGAACCATAAGTTAAGGGCGCTGCATGTTTTTTACTTTTTGCAGGTCCCCCAGCTTCTACGCCAATAAATTCACAACGTTTTTTATCATAATCCATAAACTCATTCCAAAATCCAAAACTCGAACTTCCACCACCCACACAATTGTAAAGTTTAAGTTTTTTTGGAATTGATCCAAACTCATCAATTAATTGAACTTTTAACTCTCTTGAAATTTGACTGGTACTCCATCCACAAATACGAACAAAGACAGCTGGCCCTACTGTACTTCCAACACACATTGCTGTAGTATCGCAATTAGCAACCCAGAACCTCATACATTCTGAAACAGCATCCACAAGCGTTTGACTTCCTGAATAAACCGGAACTACCTCTGCACCATTTTTTTTCATCGCTTTAACATTTGGTTGTTGTCTTGCAATATCTTTTGCACCCATGAAAATTTTGCATTTAAGACCAAATTTTTTTGCAGCCATACTTAACATTTTACCCGCATACCCGGCGCCTGTGTCACCACATATTACTTTTTTACCAGAGTGTTTTGCAAGCAAACAATGAATAGTTGCGTTGTAGACTTTGTGTGCTCCACCATTTGCATCTGATACAACTTTAGACCAAATTTGAGCTCCACCCACATGTTTCGTTAAATTCTCTAATTTAATAAATCGAGTAGGTACACCAATCCAATTTTTAAAATATTTATCTCTTTCTTGTATAAATTTTTTATCTTTTTTAAGTTTGTTAAATAGCACTTCTAAATCTTCGATAGGTTTTTTTAATGTTTCGGGAACAAAGTTTCCTCCAAATTTACCACCCCAAAATCCAAGTTTATTACCTTGGTCTATTACAGGAATTCCTTTTTTAAGTTTCATATTTTTGCAGACAAGTTTAATAATTTATCAATTTTACTTATATCTTTTTTTCCATTTTCATCTTCTAATGCACCGCTAAGATCAATCATAAAGTTTTTATTTTTAAAACTAGGAATATCATCTATTTGGATATTTCCTGCAATCATTTTATCCATTTCATCAGGCACATCATTTAGTAGATTGTGATCAAAACTTTCAGATTTATGGTAACCTTTTGAGTCAAATAAAATCACATCTGATATATCTGAATATTTTTTATATTTTATTACATCATCTTTAATAGAAACGGTAATTGCAGTTATTATTTTTATTTTATATTTTGACTTAATCTCATTTGTTCTATCAGCATCAACATCATAAAGTTGGTAGTAATCAAAATTTAAATCTTTAATTCTTTCTAAAATCTCATCGTTTGGGTTTACAAGAACAGAGACAAAGCTTACATTTTTCTTATCAACATTAATCAAATCTTTTAATTTTTCATATTCAACAAATCTTCTACTTTTTTCATAATTTGTTATAAAACCAATCATTGAAGGTTTGTGTCTATGATTTAAAATATAGGTCAAAGTTTTAGGATCTGAGACCCCACAAATTTTTAAACCTTTCATTGATTTAAATGATCAATTAATTTTTTTATATTTTTTTTGATGTTGCCTTTGGTAATGTCTCTACCTACCACCAACCAGGTTGCACCATTTCTGTAAGCTTGTTTTGGAGTTAAAGTTCTTTTTTGATCATTAGTAATAGAGCTAAATCTTATCCCAGGAGTTATTATTTCTTTTTTAAATACTTTTTTTACTATTTTTACCTCTTGAGCACTACACACTATGGCATCAAGTTTAGCTTTACTTGCTAATTTTGCTTGATGATGAACTATTTTTTTAACATCCTTATTAAATCCAATTTCTTTCAAAGCCTTATTATCTAATGAGGTTAAAATTGTTACCCCAATTAATTTAATTTTACCTGATACTTTTTTGGCAGCTTTAAGAGCATCTAAACCAGAACTTATATGAATTGTTAAATAATCAACTTTTAAATCTTTTATTGCTTTAATAGCAGATGCACAGGTATTCGGTATATCATGAAGTTTTAAGTCGGCGAAAATTGTTTTATTTTTTACTTTTGAAACAAAAGTTCTTCCATTTTTTGAATTTAAAAACTCAAGACCAAATTTGTATCCAACTTTTAAATTCGAACTTTGAGTTTCAGTAATTATTTTTTTAATTTTTTTAATACTTGTTGTATCACAGGCAACAAATAATTTATTTTTTTTCATTAATTTTGATTAACCAGCTTTTTGAGGACTTGAATAATATAGTGTATTTTTTATTTACAAAAATTTTCTCATTAGTTTTAGGATTTCTTAAATATTTTGATCTTTGTAACTTTGGTTCTAGCGAGAAAATATTTCTTAATTCAACTCTTTCTTTTCTTTTTAAAGAATTTTTCAATTCATCGAGAAAAATATCTATAACTCTTTTTATATCTCTTTTTAAAAAATTAGGGTAATTATCTGAAAGTTTTTTTACAATTTCTGATTTTACAACAGACAATTAATCACTCATCTTCCTTTTTTTTCTTACCATCAAGCTTTTCTGATAATGAAGAAAAAGGTAAATTTTTACCGCTTAGAGGACTAGAAAATTTTGAAACTGCTTCTTTGTTTTGTAATTCTTCTAACAATTTAATACTCAAATTTACTTTTCTTTTTTCTTTATTAAGTTCTAAAATTGCTGCATCAATTCTTTCACCCCCAACAAATCTCGATGGTCTTGCATCGGACGAGTTCACTGCAATATTTGATTTTTTTATTAAAAATTCTAATTCGCAATTTTCGGGTTTTACATTTAATCCTTTGTTATCGCTTGAAATGACTTGCACAGTTATTATATCGTTCACATTCTTATCTTTAAACCAATCAAATGGATCTTTACCAATTTGTTTTAATCCTACCCTCACTTTTTGCTCATCTTTTTTGATCTCTAAAACCTTGACCTTAATTTTATCACCTTTTTTATACTTTTTTAATTCATCTTCTGGTTTATTAGTGTAACTCAAATCATTAGCATGTAAAAATCCATCAATATCAAAGTTCTCCAATTTAACATATAAAGCATATTCATTTGTACTTGATATTATCCCTTCGATCTCGCTATCAACTGGATACTTTAAACTTAAGGTATCATATGGATTATCAAGAGTTAACTTATGAGATATCGCAATTCTTCTCTTTTCCTTATCTATTTCAGTAATAACACACTCTATCATATCACCCAGCTTAAAAAGTTTTTTGGGAATAATGTTTCTTTTTGTCCAACTCATTTCACTACTGTGTAAAAGAGTGCTCAATCCAGGCTCTAAAGAACAGAAACAACCATAATCAGTAATTTTGTCAACTTTGACTTTATATTTTTTACCAATCTCGTAATTTGTTATATGTTCAAATGGATCTGGAGATAGTTGTTTAATGGAACAACCGATTTGTAATTTTTCATTATCTATTGAAATTACCTTCAAATCATGTTTTTCGCCAATATTGAATATTTCATCTGGATGATTTACTCTTGAGTATGAAATCTCTTGCAAGTGAACAAGCACATCGATCTCATTGTTTACTTCAAAAAAGCATCCAAAAGAAGAATAACCTTTAACAACAGCATCTTTAATTATATCGCCAACCTTAAACTTTTCAATTATCTTTGCCTTATCTTCTCTTTTATTTGAAGATACAATTTGCCTTCTGGATACACATGCATTGCCTCTAATTTTATCTAATTTTATAATTGCAAATTTCTGTTCCACTCCAATTAAATGATCAATATTTTTTAAAGGTTTGTCACTAATTTGTGATCCAGGGCAAAACATCAGTGATCCCGTATCAACATGTTCTACGATGACACCACCTTTACATTTAGTAGTTATCTTACCAATTATAGATTCGTTTTCTTCATAAGCTTTTTCGAGTTTAAACCAACCTTTAATTTTCTGTGCTTTAATTGCAGAGACGATTACTTCACCATTCTTATCCTCAATTTTCTCTAAAAGAACAGGTATATTTTCTCCTTCAATAATTTTATCTTTAAGACCTATCATTTTCAATTCATTAACATCTAATATAGGCTCACTTTTTAACCCTGGAATAAAAATAAAGACAAATTTTTCTGTAATTTTTGTAATTTTACCCTCAATTATTTTTCCTTCTTCAATTTTATTTTTCGATAATTGGGAATTTAATAGTTTTTCAAATTCTTGGTTTATTGGTGTATTTAGGTCTTTATATATTTCCATTTAATTTTAGTTTATTATCCATTATAGCTTTAATTTTTTTAAAGCAGGCTTTCTTACTTAATTTAGATGTATTAATCAAGATTGAATCTTTGGTTTTTTTTAATGGACTAATTTTTCTATTTTTATCAAGATAATCCCTATTTCTTAGGCTTTTTAGTACATCGCTATAAGATATTTTTTTGTTTAATTTTTTAAATTCCAGGTACCTCCTTTTTGATCTAATTTTAATGCTAGCAGTTATAAAAAATTTAAACATAGCATCTTTCATAAGAACTGATGTTATATCTCTCCCATCTAGTACTGAACCATTATATTTTGGTGGAGGATTATAAGCAATTTTGAGTTGAAATTTTTTTACAATATTTCTTACATTTTTATCCTTTGCGATAATTGAAGCTTCAGTCGCGACATGATCTGAAAGTAGTGAAGCATTATTTAAGTCTTTGATCTTAATGTTTTCCATTTTTTTTTTCAGCATAGAATAAGAGAATCTCTTTATATTTTTTAATTTTAGTTCTCCAACAAATCTATATATTTTTCCTGTATCTAAATATATCAGATTATACTCTTTGCTAATAAGTTTTGCTTGAGTTCCAGCTCCTGCAGCAGCTGGCGAGTCTATCGCAACAGTAATTAATTTTTTTTTTTTCAAATGAATCTTGCTCCTATTTTTTTTAAAATTTTAAAAAATTTAGGAAAAGATGTATTCACTGAATCCTTGTTATATATTTTCCATTTACCACCAAAAGTTAAAGCAGCAACACACGACATCATAAAAACTCTATGATCTTTCATAAAATCCTTAATAACATATTGGTTTTCTAGTTTTAAGTTTGGATTTCCATATATTTTAATATTATCACCTATTCTTTTGGTTTTAATACCTATACTATTTAAAAATTTTAACCCTATATCTAGCCTAGGACTTTCCTTTTTATTTAACTCACTCAATTTTTTAAAACTAGATATACCTTTTGCTCTTGCAGCGACTAAGAAAATAACTAGATATTCATCTATAGCTGAACTATTCCAATTTGCTGGACAACTTATTGATTTTATATTCTTTACACTTTTTACGTATAAATCTGCAACCGTTTCTCCTTTATATTTCTTTTTATTTTTAAGAATTATATTGCAATTCATCTTGTTTAATATTTTGATTATTCCAAATCTACTTAAATTCACATTTACATTTTTTATAATTAACTCTGAATTATTTGCAAGAATTGTGAGCACTAGAAAAAAAGATGCAGAACTTATATCACCGGGAACATTGTAACTAAAAGAGTCAAAATTATTTTGACCATTCAAACTAATTAAGTCATAGTTTTTATTTGTAGTTATAGTTATCGGTAACTTTAAATTTTTTAAAAGAATTTCAGTATGATTTCTGGATTTCTTAGCTTTAATATTTGTTTTGCCAGGAGTTTTTAGTGCAGCGAAAATTACAGAGCTTTTACATTGTGCACTTCCAATATTTTCAACATAATTAATAGGTCTTAAAAATTCAGAACCCGAAATAATAACTGGCAATTTACCATCTCTTGAAGATATATTTGCACCAAAAGTTTTAAGCGGCTCTGTTACTCTTGAAAAATCTCTTCTTGATAAACTTTTGTCACCAATTATTTTAACTTTATGTTTATAATCAACTAGCAAACCTATGATTAGTCTTGCTAAAGTACCCGAATTTCCAGCATTTATAACTATATTCTTATTTGGTTTAAATCCATTTAAACCCAATCCATTTATAAAGTAATTATTTTTGACTTTTTTAAAATTTATTCCGAGTTTTTTAATTGCTTTTAAAGCGTTAATTACATCTTCTGATTCTAACAGATTAGTTATTTTAGATCTACCTATAGCCTGAGATGCTAATAAAACACACCTAATTGAAATACTTTTGTCACCACTAATGGAAATTTTTTTTTTAAAGGGTTTAATTTTTTTATTTATTAATATCAAATTTGTCATTGATGAATCAGTTTATATTAAACTCATCACCAAAATATTGTGTTTTAGCATTTTTGTCTGTAATTACCTCATTTGGACTTCCAGAGGCAATTATTTTACCATTGGATAGAATTATAGCTCTATCAACACAATTTAAAAGATCTCTTGCTTGATGATCACATATTACAACAGATATTTCTTCAGTTGACTGAAGGTTTAAAATTATTTCTTGAAGCATTTTAATCGTCAAAATATCCAGAGCTGCAAAAGGTTCATCCAATAGTAGAATTCGAGGATCATTTATCAAAGCCATTGCAATAACTAACTTTTTTTTTTGTCCACCAGATAAATGTTTTGCTTTAATATTTAAAAGAGGTTGAAATTCAAATTGAGTTATTAATTTTTCAACTTTGAAATCTCTTAAGCTTTTTTCTTTTATATGTATTTCAGATACTAAAGTTAAGTTTTCGTGTAAGGATAAGTCTTGTATTAATCCACCATACTGTGGTACTAACCCAAGTTTAAATTTGGTGAATCTTTCATTAATTGGGAGATTTGTACAATCTATTCCATCTATCATTACTTTCCCATGATTAGTTTCTTTCAGACCAGTTATCAAATTGAATATTGTTGATTTGCCAACGCCATTTGGCCCTAGCATTCCTAAAATTTCTTGTTTATTTATTTTTAAATTTAAATTGTCTAATATTTGTCTTTTATTATAAAATACTGAGACATTTTTAAGTTCAACAATTGTATCATTTCCTTTATAGCTTTTGATTCTAAATTTTTTGATTAACGCCATTATTTATTTTCAATATTTATTTTTGTATCTGAGTTTATAGTTATGTCTTTTGTTATAATATCAATTGTAATTTTTTGAGCTTTCATTATAGAGTTTTCATTTTCAACAATAACATTATTGTATGCAACAGCAATATTTTCAGACATATTTAATATAAAATTTTCACATGTAATTTTTTTATTATCATATGTGATTATTACATTATCATAAAATTCTGAGTATTGGCTGTCATAATTATAGCTAGCGAAATTTGATATTATAATAATTTCAGATCTAATTTCTGATGATATCCTTCCCTTCACATTTACTAAATCTAATATGTCCTTATTCTCTTTATTTGTTTTGCCATACTCTGAAAGTATTTTATATATATTCCCTTTATTATCACTTGTTGTATATTCGATTTCCTTTGTTAAATTTTCTATTTTATTTTCTTTATCAGTATTAGAATAAAAAACCTCCTTTTCCCTCTCATTTTTAATATTTGATAAATTTTGATTAATTATTTTTTCTTTTTTTAATTCTACTCTTTCTAATTCTTTATCTTCTTGATTTTTATCCACCTTATTTAAATTATTTTCTAAATCTAAAAGTCTTTCTTCTTCATTAAGCTCTTCTTTATCTAGTTCACTATCCAATTTTTCTATGCTCAAATTTGAAACCATAGACCCTGAAAAATAAATAAAATACACACCACCAATAATTAAAATGATCAGAGATAATAATATTAATTGTAGTAATGATTTTATTGACATTAATTAATATTAGATTTTAGAATATCATGCATGTGAATTATCCCTATAGTTTTTTTTAATTTTTGTTTATTATGAACGCAAAGTGACGTTATTTTATTAGAGTTCATAATTGATAAAGCATGAGCAGCTAATTTATCTTTTTCGATACTAAGAGGTTTTTTTTTCATCACCTTAGTCAATTCTAGATTTTGCAACTTTTGATATTTTTGAGCCATCCTTTTTAGATCGCCATCGGTAATTATACCAATTGTATTACCCAATTTATTTCTAATAATCAGCACACCAAGTTTTTTTTGATTTATAGTATCAATAGCTTTTTTCATTCTAGTTTTTTCTGATACTACAGGTAATTTATTTCCTGTTATCATTAAATCACTTACAGTTTTTAATTTTATTGACAAGCTACCAGAGGGATGAAATTTTTTAAAATCAAGCTTTGTAAAATTTTTGTATTCCATACATGCAATCGCTATTGCGTCACCCAAAGCTAGTTGAGAAGTTGTCGATGAGGTTGGAACTATATTTTCTGGACCAGCTTCTTTAATAATGGGCATTAAAAAAACCTCATTAGAGTTTTTATATAGCAAAGAATCTTTTTTTGACGTAATTCCGATTAACTTAATATTTTTATTTCTTGCTGAATACTGAATAATATTTTTTAATTCTTCGCTTTGACCACTATTACTTATAAGTATAACTACGTCATTAGACGTAATTTGACCCATATCACCATGACTAGCATTTGAAGGATCTAAAAAAAAAGATGGTACTCCAATAGATGATAAAGTTGCTGCCCATTTTCTTGCAATGATGCCACTTTTGCCGACACCAGAAATAACTACTTTACCATTTTTACAGCTTAATATTAATTTAACAACTTTATTGAATTTTTTTCCAATATTCGATTTTAGTTTTTTTAGTGCGTTAATTTCATATTGAATTACTTCTATACCTGTTCTATTAATTTTGTTTTTTTGCATGTTAATTAATGAGACCAAACATCTTCGCTGAATGATGCTAAATCCAATAAAACCCTAGTTCTTAAAAACTTAACTGTTTCAATGTATAAATAATGTCTATTTTCTCTCAATAATATTTTTTCTAAAGACGCAAATATGCTGTGTAGATAAATGACATCCTTTGCGCAATATTGCAATTGTTTTTCTGACAGCTCACCACCAAAATCGGATGATTGCAGACCTTTGCTTATTTCCACACCTGTAAATTCTTTAATTAAATCTTTCAAACCATGTTTGTCACTATAACTTCTAGCAATCTTGCTCATTAACTTGGTGCATTCAATATTTTCAACATCAATATTTAAATATTTTTTTATGAAAAGTACATCAGCTCTCGCATAATGGAAAATTTTCTTAGTCTTTTTATTAGTCAATACTTTTTTTAAATTTGGTGCATTATATGTTTGTCTATTCAATTTAATTATATGGGCGTCATTTTTTCCTGTCGAAATTTGAACTAAACATAATTTATCTCGCTCTACGTTGAGGCCCATAAATTCACAATCTACTGCGATATTATCTCCTAGATCTAAATCAGCTGGCAAATCATCATTATGTAATTTAATATCTAATTTCATTTGATAGAATATATATATGAAACAAAAAGAAATTCTACTTTTCGGTGCTTCTGGACAGATAGGACGCAATCTTGTCAGAAAATTAACAATGAATAACTTCAAAGTTACTGCGATTACTAGAAGTATTCACACTAAAGGTTACATTCTTAAGACCCAAGCAAATCCAGGTTATTTAAATTTAGTTGAGATAAAGAATTTTAATTCTGAAAAGATTGCTGATTTATTTGACAAATGTTCGATATGTATAAATTTAGTTGGGATATTATTCGAAAGTAAGAAAAATCATTTTAATTTAATACATGATGATTTTCCAAATATGTTATCAAGAATTTCAAAAAGAAAAAATATAGAGAAATTAATTCATATTTCAGCACTTGGTATCGAAAATGCTTTAGATAGTAATTATGCTAAAAGTAAATTAGAGGGAGAGAAAAGAATAAGAGAAAATTTTGATCGATCTGTAATTTTAAAACCTTCTATTGTTTATTCAGTAGATGATAATTTTACTACAAATTTTATGAAACTATTAAGTCTTCTACCATTTATGCCACTTTATTATTCTGGGAAAACTAAATTTATGCCAATTCATGTTCAGGATTTAGTTGATATTATAATTCATGTGATTAATGATAAAAAAACTGGTTACACAATTGAGTGTGTTGGTCCTCAAATATTAACTTTTGAAGAATTAATAAAAAAATTATTAATTTCTATTAATAAAAAAAGACTACTAATTCCCCTTCCAATGCCATTAGCAAAAATTTCGGCAAAATTTTTACAGTTATTTCCAAAACCTTTATTGACAGAAGATCAATTAAAAACTCTAAAGTACCATAATATTAATTCAAATAAATATAAAACAAATTTTGATATTGGGCTAGATGCCAATAGGATATTTGAGAAAGAAATAGAAAAATATAGTTTTAATTGGAAAGCAGGAGGACAGTTTTCCAAAGAATTGAGTGAATAAAAATTATGATGACTTATTTAGTTATTGGTCTTTGTCTATTATTACTTATAGCAGTGATAATTATTTCTGCAAAGCCTATAGGTATGGGAATTGAAGCAAGAAGGAATATTCCTAAAGATAATAATTTTGATAATGAAATTGAAAAAGATATCTCACTAGATGATAAATCTAAAAGTATTTCTGATGAAATAACAAAATTAAATAAATTAAGAACTGATGGTATCATAAGTGAGGAGGAGTTTGAAAAAGCTAAAGAAAAAATATTTAACTAAGCTGACTTAATTTTTTTTTGAATGAATTTTGGCATCTCATCTTCTTTTTCAACCACATCATCTTTTTTACCTTTTGGCTGAAAAACAATCATTAAATGCAGTGGACAATAAGAAAATTTCTCTATACTTTTTCTCCCACAAAATCTAGCATCTTTTTCATTTGGATTTCCTTCCATGTATTTACATGTGTCTTCCGTCAACTCTTCCAATGTAAGATTTTTTGCGGGCTCAAAGTTTGTGTCTAGTAATAATGATCTAAACTTACCTCTTTTACCTTTAAATTTGGTTTGTGATTCATTAGCTTTAACTTCACTTTTTTGGTAGTTAAAATTTGTTTTAGCTCTAACTTTTGAAGATAAATTTAGTCTATGCGCCTTTCCTATAACCGCATTCCTTGAAACGCTTCCAATAATTTCTGCAATTTGGCTTGCGGTTTGACCCTTACCCCACAATTGTTTTAATTTGTTAACTTTCTCTTCTGTCCAACTCATTTTATGTACTACATTTAGTATGAATTATATTTATATGCACATGATGTGGCATATTTATCTATTAAAACAAGTCTTTTTTAATATTTTTCAACAAAAAAAAATAAATTTATAACTTGAGGTTGAAATTAAAGTGTCAAATAAACAAAAAAAAATATTATAAGTAAATATGAGTGCGCTAGCAAATAACTATAAAAGAAAAAAACTTTCATTTGTTAAAGGCAATGGAAGTTTTCTATTAACTAGCAATGGTCAAAAATATTTAGATTTTGTTCAAGGGATTGCTGTAAATTCTCTTGGTCATGCAAATAAAAAACTTGTAAAAGCAATAAATAAACAATCAAAAAAACTTTGGCATGTATCAAATGCCTTTACAATACCAGAAGGTGAAAAATTAGCGAAAAAGCTTGTAGAAAGAACTTTTGCAAACTCAGTTATTTTCCAAAACAGTGGTGCTGAGGCTACAGAAGCAGCTATTAAAGTTGCTAGAAGATATTTTTATTCTATCGGTAAAGAATACAAAAATAAAATAATTTGTATAAAAAATTCTTTTCATGGTAGAACAATTGCGGCCATACATGCAAGTGGGTCAAAAAAAATGACACAAGGATTTGGGCCAAAAGTCCCTGGATTTGATCATTTTAATTTTGGAGATCATAAAAAATTAAAAAAAATAATTACAAAAAATACTGCTGCAATAATGATTGAGACAATTATGGGAGAGGGAGGTATTAAAGTTATTCCTAGTTGGTGTATTAAAGAAATAAGAAATTTATGTAATAAAAAAGGAATACTTTTAATTCTAGACGAAGTCCAATGCGGAATTGGGAGATCTGGTAAATTTTTTGCTTTTGAATATGCAAAAGTAAAACCAGATATAGTACCAATTGCAAAAGGAATAGGGGGTGGATTTCCTATTGGAGCTGTTTTAATGACAAAAAAAGTTGCTAAATCCATGACCCCAGGCACCCATGGTTCTACTTTTGGCGGAAACCCACTTGCTATGGCTGTTGGAAATGCAGTTTTAGATCAAATAAATAATAATTTACTTAAAAATGTGAACAAAATGTCAAAATATTTTATATCTAATTTAAATATTTTAAAAAAGAAATATCCTAAAATTATAAAAGAGGTAAGAGGACTTGGTTTATTAATCGGTTTACAATTATTTAATGATCAGAATAAATTTATAAAAAAATTAATGAATAATAAGTTATTAACAATTAGAGCTGCAGAAAATGTAGTTAGAATACTACCCCCTTTAAATGTTAAAAAAAGTGAGATTGATTTAGCTTTAAAGATAATTGATAAAGTTTGTAAAGAATATAAGTAAAATGAAACATTTTATAAATTTAAAAGACATACCTCATAAAGATCTTAGAAAAATTATTGTTGATGCAAAAAAACGAAAAAAACATAGAAAAAAATTAAATACTTTAGAGCCAGACAAAGGATCACCTCTTAAAGGTAAGCTGCTAGTGCAAATGTTTGAAAAAGCTAGTTCAAGAACAAGAATAAGCTTTTATTTAGCCATTAAACAGCTTGGAGGAGGAACATTGACACTTAGATCAAACGAGCTTCATCTTGGACAAGGTGGGGAGACAGTTGCCGATACTGCTAAAATTTTATCTACATATGGCGATGGTTTCATGTTGAGAACTGATGATGATAAAAAAAATTGAAGATTTTCAAAAGCATCTAAATATACCAATAATAAATGGTTTAAGTCCATCATCTCATCCAACTCAAGTTTTATCAGATATTTTTACTGTTGAGGAAATAAAAAAAAAACCAATATCAAAATTAAAAATTTGTTGGATAGGAGATTCCAACAATGTCTTGTACAGTTTAATTGCTGCATCTGTAAAGTTTTCTTTTAGATTGAGCATTGGATGTCCAAAAAAATTTGCACCAGGTAAAAAGGTTAAAGATTGGGTAAGGAAGAATAAAAAAAAAATCTTTATTTATCATGATCTAAAAAAAGCAGCTTTGAATGCAGATGTAGTTTTTTCTGACAAAGTAATATCTCTAAATGATAAAGTGAATAAAAAAAGAAAAAAACAACATTTTCAAAAATTTAAAATTAAAAAAGAGATATTTAATTATACAAAAAAAAATTGTATCTTTTTGCATTGTTTGCCAAGGGGAGATGAAGTTGAGGAGGATGTATTTCTAGGAAAAAATTCTCATGTATGGCAACAGGCACTGAATAGAGTTCATGTTCAAAAAAGTATTCTAATGTATTGCTTTGGAAAACTAAGGTAGTGGTAGAGGATTATCCGAATTTTGGTTAAGATACAAAATTACTGATGCCCTGTCTTTTTCTTTTCTTAATCCAGCAAAAGCCATTTTAGTCCCCTTAATATAACTTTGAGGTTTTTTTAAATAACCATTCATTTCTTCAAATGTCCAATCTTTGTCATATGCAGCCATTGCTTTTGAATATTTATAATCTTGTTTTGATGCAACTTTTCTTCCTATTACACCATATAATGCTGGTCCAATTTTATTTTCTCCACCTTTATTTACTAAATGGCAAGCTGAACATTTTTTAAAAACTTTTTCTCCATGAGAAACATCTCCTAAAGCAAGTAAAGCAGATATATCAACTTTTTCCTCAATTTTTTCTGCTATTGAATTCGAAATTTGACTGTTTTCCTGAATATCAACTTTGTAAGCTGATTTCTCTGGTTTATCTACATGAAAAGCAATGTCTGAAATTTTCCCAATTCCAATTACAAGTAGCGCTATAAGAAGTACAGCAGCAATAATTTTGTTTATTTCAAATGAATCCATTATTTCTTTTTAATATGGTCGTATAACATGTTAAACAAAATTTATAAGAAATTTAATTTATAAATTTGCGTCTCAAAGACGCATAAAATGTGAATATATGAGTAATTCAATTATAATAATTCCTTCAAGATTAGCAGCAACAAGACTCCCTCAAAAGCCATTAATAAAAATTAATAATAAAACTTTAATTATGCATGTATATGAAAAAGCTATACGAAGCCAAATTGGAGAGGTTTATGTAGCAACATGTGACAAAGAAATTGCCTCAGAAGTAAAAAAAAATGGGGGTAAATTTATAATGACAGATATAAATCACACAACTGGAACAGATAGAGTATTTGAGGCCACTCAGAAATTAGACTTAAAAGATGTAGACTTTATTATAAATATCCAGGGTGATGAACCAATGATTAATCCTTTAGATATCAGAAACTTAAATAAATTATCAAAGAAAAATAACCTCAATATTTCAACATTAGCATACAATATCGAGAAAAAAGAAGATTACGATAATGAAAATATTGTAAAAGTTATTACAAAAAACAAAATATCTGATAACTCAATATCAGAAGCTTTGAATTTTCACCGAGTGATTAAAGAAGACACCTATAACAATATATACCAGCATTTTGGGATATACTTATTTAAGTATTCTGCTTTAAAAAAGTTTGTTAATTTAAAAAAAAGTAAAAATGAAATCAAAGAAAGACTGGAACAACTGAGAGCAATCGATAATAATATGAAAATAGACGTTCTATTGGCAAATTATTTTTCCTCTGGAATTGATACTAAAAAAGATCTAGAAGAATACATAAATTTATTGAATAAATAACAATATGAAAATTGTTTACCAAGGAATTGCTGGAAGTTATAGTGAAAGTTGTGCAAAACATATGTTTCCGAATATAGAGACTATCCCTTGCAAAACTTTCGATGAATGTTTTGAAAAAGCACATAAAGATAGCAATATTAGAGCAATCATACCAGAGTCCAACAAAACTACAGGAAACATTGGAGTAGAATATTTAATTTTTAAACATAGGTTAAATATTTATGAAGAATTTTTTTTCCCAATCAATCATAATTTAATTGGTATAAAAGGATCAAAATTAAAAGACATTAAAAATGTTTATTCCCATGCTCAAGCGTTAAGTCAAGCTTCAGAATTTATTAAAAAAAATAATTTTTCTGCCAATGTTAGAGCTGATACAGCAGGTTCTGCAAAATATATTTCAGAGGAAAAAGATAAAACAAAAGCTGCAATTGCATCAAAATTAAGTGCTAAAATTTATGATTTAGAAATTTTACAAGAAAATATTCAGGATGTTAATGATAACTACACAAGATTTCTGATAATGGGTAAAGATATAATTCAGCCAGAAATTGATAAAAATAATTTCATAACATCATTATTATTTAAACTTAGAGAGAGGCCGGCAGCTTTGTATTCTGCTTTGTCAGGTTTTGCTATTAATGGAGTGAATATGACGAAACTTCAAAGTTTCCCAGAAAAAAATTCATTTTCTTCATTCTTTTTCTTATGTGATATTGATGGACATTTGGATGATAAAAAAATAAAAAATTCACTAGAAGAGCTTGCTTTCCACTGTGAAGATATGCACGTCCTAGGTGTTTACAAAGCACATGAATTTAGAGAAAAAAAATAATTAACTTTATTGTAGATTAGAAAAAATTATTGTTATAATACATTTGGAGGCCTTCCAGGTGGGATTACCATGAACTCCCCCAGACTTGAAAAAGAGCAAGGGTAATGAGTTTTTTCCAGGTTGGTTGGTCTCCTATTATGACAATGAAATCTCAAGTTCTAGCATTAAAATATAGACCTCAAACATTTAAAGACCTGATAGGGCATGAGGAAATTGCAACCACAATTTATAATTCTATTAAAAATTATAGTTCAGCTAATGCTTTTTTGTTTACCGGCATTAGGGGAATTGGAAAGACCACATTTGCAAGAATTGTAGCTAAAGCATTGAACTGTGAGCAATCACTTGAAGGGAAGTGTGAAAAAAAATGCAGCCATTGTGAACCTATAGCAAATTCAAATCATATTGATGTTCTTGAAATTGATGCAGCAAGCAAAACAGGAGTAGATGATGTAAGGGAACTAATAGAATTTTCTAGATATCCACCATCAGTAGCAAAATTTAAAATTTTTATCATCGATGAAGTACACATGTTAAGCAAGCAAGCATTTAATGCATTACTTAAAACTTTGGAAGAGCCTCCAAAGTATTTAAAATTTATTTTTGCAACCACTGAAGTAAAGAAAATTCCTATCACTGTTATATCTAGGTGTCAAAGGTATGATTTATCTAGAATTAAGTCTGAAGAACTTTTTGCTTATTTAAAAAATATAACAATAAAAGAAAAAAGGAAAATTGAGGATAATGCAATTAAATTAATAGTCAAATTATCAGAGGGTTCTGTTAGGGATGCATTATCTTTACTAGACAGAGCAACTATTTCTAATAACGAGGATTCGCTGACATTTGAGGGTGCTCAAAAGATCTTTGGTTATGTCAATAGAAGTGCATACATAGAATTATTAGAAATAATTTTTTTAGGTGATGAAGAAAAAATAATAGACTGTTACAGGAACTTGTACAATTCGGGGATTGAACCTAGCCTATTCTTAAATGATTTTTTGGAAATATTATATTATTTAAAGAATATATCACACATACAAAATGAAGGAAATAATTTTAATTTGAATGATAATGATTATAAAAAAATAACTTCTTTATCAAAAGAAATAGATCCAAATGCTTTATTATTATTTTGGGAATTTACTTTAAAAACTTTAAAAGAAATAAATATAGTTTCTAATCCAAATTTATTAGTTGAGATGTTTCTTGTCCAATTAACATATTTAAAAAAAAAAAATGTAATACAAGATAATCAGCAAAACGAACCAAATAAAACTCCAATAAAAAATATAGATTTGAAAAATAATATAAACAAAGATGCAATCAACCAGATTAAAAATATTACACAAGAAGAAAAAAAAATTGAAAAAAAAAATGCTTTAGAGATCAATAATTTACAAGATTTAATTAAAATATGCTTTGAAAAAAAAGAGATGAAATTAAAATACGAATTAGAAAATAATGTAAACTTAGTATCTTTTTCAAATATGAATATCGAAATTTCTTTCAATGATAAACTAAATAAAAGTTTTGTAAAAGATTTATCCGAAAAAATGTACGATTGGACAAAAAAACGGTGGTTAATTTCTTTTTCAAAAGAGAAGGGTGAGATGAGTGAAAAAGAGAAAAAAAATGATCTTAAAAAAAAAAATATCAAAGAGTATGAAAGCTCAAACGTATATAAAAACTTACTAAAAGTGCTTCCTGATATTGAATTAATTGATATTGAAAAAAAAGATGACTGATTTTAATAAAATTCTTGAAAAAGCAAAAGAATTAGAAAAAAAAATGAAAGAAAGTCAGGAAAATCTCAAAAAAATTGAGGTTAATGGTGCGTCAGGCGGAGATGTAGTTAAAATCACACTTAATGGAGATGGAGAGATGACCAAAATTCTATTAAGCGATAAAGTACTGAAAGAAGATAAAGAGATAATTCAGGATTTAATTACTGCTGCGCATAATGATGCCAAAAACAAATTAAAATCAAAAACCTCCGAAGAAATATCTAAAGCAACTGGTGGATTAGGTGTGCCTGGATTTAAATGGCCTTTATAATTGAATGCAAAATCTTCCTGAAATAGATAATTTAATTAAATTAATATCTAAATTACCAGGTCTTGGACCAAAGTCTGCAAAAAGAATAATTTTAAAAATGATTAATAATCGCCAAGAAATATTAAAACCTTTGTCTAATAATTTAAGCGATGTATTTAAAAATATTGAACGTTGTAAAATTTGTGGAACTTTAAAATCAAATAATAATCCTTGTAGTAATTGTGAAGATAAAAATAAAAAATATAGCAAAATATGTGTAGTCGAAAATATTTCAGATCAATGGGCAATAGAAAGTTCGTCTATTTTTCAGGGTTATTATCACATTTTAGGCGGCACGATCTCTGACAGCGCTAATGGCAATAATAGAGAAAATTTGCTTATTAATTCTCTAATAGAAAGAATAAAAAATAACAACATAGAAGAAGTAATTTTAGCAACAAGTGCCACCGTTGAAGGACAAACTACTGCTTTTTATATTCAGGATAGTATAAAAAATACAAATGTAAAAATTTCAAAATTAGCTCAAGGTTTACCAGTTGGTGGAGAAATAGAGACTTCAGATGATGGAACGCTAATATCTGCTTTTAAAAATAGAAGAGATTTATAAAATTATAAATTAGCTTTTTTTAATCAATCTATTTAAATGCAATAGAGGCTCGGTATAACCAGATGGTTGTGACTTGCCATGGAAAATTAATTCACATGCCGCCTTAAATGAGATTGACTTGTCGTAATTTGGAGACATTTTTTGATATTCAAGGTCTCCCTCATTTTGTTTATCAACTATCTTAGCCATTTTCTTAAGAATTTCCAAAACTTGTCTATTTGAGCATATACCATGATGTAGCCAGTTAGCTATATGTTGTGAAGATATTCTCAGTGTTGCTCTATCCTCCATCAATCCAACATTATTTATATCTGGAACTTTAGAGCATCCTATTCCTTGATCTACCCACCTTACTACATATCCTAAAATAGTCTGAGCTGAGTTACATAATTCACTATTTATCTCCTCTTTGCTCCAATTAGGTCTGTCTGCTATTGGGATGGACAACAAGTCATCGATGAAATTTATTTTATTATTATTTAATTTTTTGTGTTTTTCAAAAATGTTTAACTTGTGATAATGCATTGCATGCAAAGAGGCTGCGGTAGGAGAAGGAACCCATGCGCAATTTGCACCGGCTTCAAGATGTGATATTTTTTGATCTATCATATCTTTCATTTTATCAGGCATAGCCCACATTCCTTTACCTATTTGTGCAACACCTGAAAATCCACATTTTAAACCAACATCTACGTTGTTATCTTCGTAAGCCTTTATCCACTTTGATTTTTTCATGTCACCTTTTTTTATCATTGGACCTGCTTCCATTGACGTATGCATTTCATCTCCAGTTCTATCCAAAAAGCCAGTATTTATAAAAAAAACTCTACTCTTTAATGTTCTTATACATTCTTTTAAGTTTACAGATGTTCTTCTTTCTTCGTCCATAATACCACATTTAATAGTGTTTTTTTCAAGTTTTAAGACTTCTTCAACTCTAGTAAATATTTTATCTGTAAAAGCTGTCTCTTCTGGTCCATGCATTTTTGGTTTTACAATATATATAGAGCCTGTTCTTGAATTACCTTTCCTTCTTAAATCATGAATTGCTGCAGCAGTTGTAATAAATGCATCCATGATACCTTCTGGGACTTCAGAACCATCTTCTAAAATAATTGCTGAATTTGTCATTAGATGACCAACATTCCTAATTAAAAGTAAGCTTCTACCGTGTAACTTTTCTTTTTTATTATCTTTTGAAATATAACTTCTATCAGGATTAAGTTTTCTTTCTAAAGTTTTCCCATCTTTTTCGAAGACAGATTTCAGAGTTCCTTTCATCAAACCTAACCAATTTCTGTAACATAAAATTTTATCTTCTGAGTCTACTGCAGCAACACTATCTTCGTTATCACATATTGTAGATATTGCAGATTCTATAATTATGTCACTTATTCCCGCTGCATCTTGAACAGCGCTGAAAGCTTTAGGGTTAATAATTATCTCAATTTTTAAATTATTGTTTTCTAAAATTATTGTAGTTGGATTATTTGGTTCTCCTCTGTATCCTATAAATTTATTTTTATCTACTAACTCAAATTCTTTATTATCTTTTAATATTATTAAGTTACTTCCCTCTATTTTGAATCCATTAATATTTTTCCAATGTATTTCTTTGATAGGGAAGTGATCATTTAGAAAATTACGAGCAAATTTTATTACCTCTTGTCCTCTCAGAGGGTCATACTTTTGACTACCTGTTTCTTCAGATTCAATTAAATCTGTACCATATAAACTATCATAGAGACTTACCCATCTCGCATTAGCAGCATTTAATGTATATCTAGAATTCATTATTGGAACTACAAGTTGAGGACCTGCAATACTGGAAATCTCACTATCAAGTTTTTTTGTATCTATTTTAAAATCGTTTCCTTCTTCTTTTAAATATCCAATTTCTTTTAAAAATTTCTTGTACTCTTGATGATTAAATTTTTCATTTTTATTTTTTTTTAACCATAAATCAATTTCAGATTGAAGAGTTTCTCGAGTTTCTAGTAGCTTTTTATTGATTGGTGCAAGTTCATTAATACTTTTATCAAATCCATCCCAGAAATCTTTTTTGTTAACATCTAATCCTGGAAGAAGTTCATTATTTACAAAATCAGCCAAATTCTTAGAGACAGATAACGTATTAATTTTAATAAATAAATCGCTCATAATTTTTAAAATTTAGAAACCGTTGTATATGATAATCAAGAAATTATGTCATTAGTTTATTTAAAAAAATGTTATTTTTCATCTGAAAAAAATATAATTATTGTAATTTGATCATTTTATCGCCTAAAAATTATATATAATAAAGTAATGAAAAATTATTTAAATTTTGAGACTGATATAAAAAACTTAGAAATAGAATTAGACAAATTAAAAGATCCTTATAATCAGGATGGTATTTCAGAAGTCGATACAAGTAAAATAACTGATTTACAAAATCAAATAGATAAAAAACTTAAAGATGTATATTCAAATCTTGATGCATGGCAGACAACATTGGTTGCAAGACACGAGGATAGACCTAAATCAAAATTTTTTATAGATAATTTATTCGATGAATTTATTTCACTTTCAGGAGATAGATTTTATGGAGAGGATAAATCTGTAATATGTGGTTTTGGTAAGTTTAATTCTAAGTCAGTTTTAGTAATAGGACAGGAAAAAGGTGAAAATTTAGACACAAGGATTGAGAGAAATTTCGGAATGATGAGACCAGAAGGTTACAGAAAAACAATAAGGTTAATGAATTTAGCCAATAAATTCAAAATACCAATTATTAATTTTGTTGATACTCCAGGTGCTTACCCTGGAGTCGGTGCTGAAGAAAGAGGACAAGCGGAAGCAATTGCAAAGTCTATTGAATGTTCTATGCAACTGACTGTTCCAACTTTATCTATAATTATAGGAGAAGGAGGCTCTGGTGGTGCTATCGCATTAGCTTCTTCAAGTAAAGTATTGATGTTAGAGAATGCAATATATTCAGTAATATCTCCAGAGGGATGTGCAACCATACTTTGGCGAGATCCAACAAAGACTTTAGAAGCTGCGAAAGCAATGAAACTTTCAGCGAAAGATCTTTTAAAACTAGAAATTATAGATGAGATAATACCCGAACCTTTGGGTGGCGCACATCGAGATAAAGATCTTATTTTAGATAATGTACGTAATGCTATTGATAGAAACTTAAGTAAATTTCTAACATTAAATGAGGAAGAAATATTAAATCAAAGAAAGAATAAGTTTTTAGATATTGGAAGGAATAAAGGTTTCACCACTAATGCAATGCATCAAGATAAACTTACTATTAAAAATAATCTCTTTCAAAATTTGATTTTAAAAATTAAATCTAATAAAAAATTATTTATTTCAAGTACATCAATTCTTCTATTATTAATTTTATTAACAATGATTTTTTAATTTATAAGGCACCGCAGCAGTGTTTATATTTTTTCCCTGATCCACACGGGCAAGGTTCATTTCTTCCAATTTTACTTTTTGCAATTGATTTTAAGTTTTCTTTCACTTTGTTTTGAGAATTATCTTCCTCTTCTTTTTGTATTATTTTTAAATTTAAAAGCATTGTGACAAGATCAGTTTTTAATTTTCCCAGTAAATTTTCAAATAATAGAAAAGCTTCTTTTTTGTACTCCACTAAAGGATCTCTTTGTCCATAAGATCTTAAACCAATTACTTGTCTTAATTGCTCTAGGTATTGAATATGTGATTTCCAATTTTGATCTATAATTTGTACCAATATTCTTTTTTCAATTTCTTTTCCTTGTTCAATGCCTAATAAATTATTTCTTTCATCTCTGTTATTTATAAATTTATCCTTTATTTTTTTTTCCATTGTTTTGAGATCTGAATTTAAAATTTCACCCAACTCATCATCAGTTATTGATTTACCTAAAGTCTGCTTTAACGCTTTTGGAAATTCTTTAGAATTAGGAGATTTTTCATGTAATATTTTTTGTCTTTTTAAATTTTCTAAAACTTCTTCTAGGAAAATATCTGAATAATTCTCATCTTCTTTACCATCTATTACATTTTTTCGTTGTTCAAAAATTACATGTCTTTGGTCATTAAGAACATTATCAAATTTAATAAGCGTTTTTCTTATATCAAAGTTTCTTGCTTCAACTTTTTGTTGGGCTCTTTCAATCGCTTTATTTATCCAAGGATGATCAATGCTTTCACCATCTTTAAGACCAAGCTTTTCTAGCATTGAATTCATGGTTTCTGAGCCAAACAATCTCATCAAGTCATCTTCTAAACTTACAAAAAATATTGAACTTCCTTCATCTCCCTGTCTTCCAGATCGTCCTCTTGCTTGATTGTCAACTCTTCTACTTTCCATTCTTTCTGTTCCAATAACAAATAACCCCCCCCTTTTTTTTACATCCTCTTTTTCAGATTGATCTTGTCCACCTAACTTAATATCAACACCTCTTCCCGATATACTTGTTGTAATAATTACTGAATTTGTTTTGCCAGCATTTGCAATAATTTCTGCTTCTTTCTCATGATTTTTAGCATTTAAAACAATATGTTTAATTTTCTCTTTTTCTAACAAATTCGAGTAATGTTCAGATTTATTTATGCTAGATGTGAAAACCAACAGTGGTTGTCCAATTTCATTACATTCTTTTATTTTTTGAATGATTGCATTGTCTTTTTCTAAACCTGTTCTAAAGATTTGGTCATTAAGATCGTTTCTTATCATTTCTTTATTGGTAGGTATCTGTAAAACAGGCAAGTTATAAATTTCAAAAAATTCTGCAGACTCTGTTTGTGCTGTTCCTGTACAACCTGCTAATTTATCGTACAACTTAAAAAAATTTTGATAGGTTATTGATGCCAGTGTTTGATTTTCAGCTTTAACCTCTATTTTTTCTTTAGCCTCTAAACTCTGATGAAGTCCATCACCAAATCTTCTACCTGGCAGTTGCCTACCTGTTTGCTCGTCAATTATAATTATTTCGTTATCTTTAACTATATAATCTCGTCCATTCTCAAATAAATAATTTGCCCTTAATGCTTGGTTTACATGATGAACTAAATGTAAATTTTCTGGGTCATAAAAATTGTTATTTTTTAAAATACCAGCATCAGAAAATATTTTTTCAACATTATCTATTCCCTCATTTGTTAAGAGTATATTTTTTTCTTTTTCATCTAAGTCAAAGTCTGTTTGTTTTAAATTTTTAATTAATTTATCTACAGCAATATATTGCATGGTTTTATCCTCTGCTGCCCCAGAAATAACCAAAGGAGTTCTAGCCTCATCTATTAAACAAGAGTCAATCTCATCAACTATCGCGAAGTTATGCTTCCTCAAGACCATCTCATTTTTTGAATATTTCATGTTATCTCTTAAAAAATCAAAACCTAATTCACTGTTAGTGGCATAAGTTATATCTTTATTATAATTTTCTTTGCGTTCTTCATCTGACTGGTTTGAGTTTATATATCCACAGCTCAAACCCAAAAAATTGTAAATTTTACCCATATTTATACTATCTCTTTTTGCGAGGTAATCATTTACAGTAACTATATGAACACCTTTTTTTTCTAATGCGTTAAGGTAAGCAGCAAGAACTATAGTAAGTGTTTTGCCTTCACCCGTTTTCATCTCTGCAATCTTATTCTCATGTAACGCAATACCTCCAAATAGCTGAACATCAAAGTGTCTCTCATTGCTAATTCTTTTCGAAGCTTCTCTTACCAATGCGAATGCCTCTGGTAATAAATCGTTTAATTTTTCTCCTTCTTTTAATCTAGAGATAAATTCATTTGTTCTTAAAGGAAATTCATTATCCTCAAATTTACTAACCTTACTTTCTTTAAGATTAATCTCTTCTACAATTTTTTGAATTCTGTCTAATTCCTTTTGATTGCCACTTTTTATAAATTTACTAATAATGTTTAAAGGATTAAGCATATTTTTGATGTTTTAATAGTTATAAATTATATAGTTATTTATTTAAAAAATTAAATAGCATGGATTTTGGTATAAACAACTTTTTTGATAAGAAACACAAGGACTCTAAAATAGGACATTTTCAAGATCTTGAACATATTGATGGATTATCTATCTCAACAATTAGCTGTGGTCTTTATAACAAAAAAAGAGACGACTTAGTTTTATTTTATTTTAGGGATGGAGCAAGTTATGCAAATGTATATACAAAATCTAGTTTAGTATCTGAAAATATAAAATGGAATAAAAAAATAAAAGATAAAAAAATTTATGGCATTTTAATCAATACAAGAAACGCAAATGCCTTAACAGGAAATGATGGCTATAACTCTCTTAAAAAAATTTCCATAAATTTGTCAAAATTATTAACATCAAAACAAATAGAAGATGAGGAAAAGCCAAGAGAAATTAAACCAAACCAATTACTATTTGCTTGCACAGGTACCATAGGGGAAAAATTTCCTGAAAATGAAATTTTAAGTAATACTAAAAACTTAGTTGATAAAATTAAATATAATCAAAATAAATTAATTTGGATCAAAGCAGCTCTTGGGATTATGACAACAGACACTAAACCAAAATTATCAATGGCAGAATGTAAGATAGCTGGTTCCGATGTAAAAATATATGGAGTTGCAAAAGGATCAGGAATGATTTTTCCAAATATGGCAACAACTTTAGGATTTATTTTTACTGATGCCAATATTTCTTCATCAATTTTGAAACAGATACTTAATCTAAATATTAAGACTACTTTTAATGCTATAACATGCGATGGGGATACTAGTACAAATGACATGGTTTCAATATTTTCAACAGGCAAAGCAAACAACAAAGAGATAAAAAGTTTTAAAGATCCAAAATTAAAGCAATTTATTAGTAGCGTTCATCAGGTTATGTTAAACTTAGCAAAAAGAGTTGCGAGTGATGGAGAGGGAGCAACAAAATTTGTTACCATTAAATGCATTAATAGCAAAACCGAAAAAGATGCAAAAAATATTTGTTTCTCAATAGCTAACTCACCATTAGTTAAAACAGCAATATTTGGAGAGGATCCTAATTGGGGTAGAATTGCGATGGCAATCGGAAAAAGTGGTGTAACTGTTAAACAAGAAAAATTATCTATATCAATGGGATCTAATATGATCCTTAAAGATGGAAAATTAGATAAAAATTATAACGAAAATATCCTTAGTGATTATATGAAAAATGAGAATATAGAGATAACAATTGATCTATCTATTGGAAGTAAAAAATTTACAGCGTATACTATGGATTTATCTAAGGAATATATTGAAATTAATTCTGATTATAGATCTTAGTTATTGAAATCCTATAAAATGTAATTAAGTCATTTCAATGATTAAGTATTTATTAAATTGTAAAAATTGCAGTCTTGAGTTTGAAAGTTGGTTTGCTAGCTCAAAAGAATTTGACAAATTAAAAAAATTAAAACTTCTTAGTTGTCAGCAGTGTAATTCTAAAAAGATTGAAAAGTCTTTGATGAAGCCAAATTTAGCTAATTCTACTTTCAAACAAGATAAAGCTTATAAGAATTATAAAAATGTTAAAAAAAAATTAAGAGAATATCAAAAATTTGTGAAAGAAAACTTTGAATATGTTGGAGAAAATTTTGCTTATGAGGCTAGATCTATTCATTACAGCAAAAAAAAGAATAAAAAAAATATTTTTGGCAAAGCATCAATTGAAGACGTTAAGGAACTAAAAGAAGAGGGTATAGAGACTTCAACCATTCCATGGATTGAAGATAAGGAAAATTAACTCTTTTTGTACTTTGTTATATAATTTACAGATTTGTCATTTGAAAGTTTCCACTTATTTAAAATTGGGTTAAATTTAACACCATCAATACTTTTTAATTTAAGTGAATTTTTATTGCAGATATCTTCTAGATTTTCAGGTTTTACAAATTTATTCCAATCATGTGTTCCGATTGGAAGCCATCTTAAAATGTATTCAGCTCCTATTATCGCAAATACATAAGATTTTAATGTTTGGTTTAAGGTGGCAATGAACATTAAACCATTGTTTTTTAAAAATTTTGTACTTTGATTTATAAATTTAGGAATATCTTCGACATGTTCAACTATTTCCATATTAAGAATTACATCAAATTTTTTTTCATAATTAAAATTCTCTGGAGATCTATCATGATATTCAATTTTTAAATTACTTTTTTTTAAATGATGTTTTGCAATATCAATATTTTTTTTGGAAGCATCGATACCTACAACATCTGCTCCAAGTCTTGCTAAAGGTTCGGATAGTAAGCCTCCTCCACATCCAATATCAAGAATACTTATTCCTGCTAATGGTTTATGATTTGATGAAATGTTAAAATCTTTAATAATATTGTTTTTTATGTACTCTATTCTTATTGGATTAAATTTGTGAAGTGGTTTAAATTTTCCATTAGGATTCCACCATTCTTCAGCAATTTTGCTAAATTTTTCTACTTCTTCTTTGTTTATAGTATTATTGCTCATTCTTTATTGACATTATAAATAAGATGTATTTTATCAATATTATAAGGCTTGTAAATAAAACTACCAATGAAAATTATTGTATTAAAATTTGGCGGTACTTCAGTTGGGTCAATTCAAAGAATTAAAAAAGTATCAAAAATAATTAAATCTTACTCAAAAAAATATAGGGTAATAGTTTTGTCATCTGCAATGAGCGGCACTACCAATAAGTTGATCAATATGTCAAAAAAAATAAGTGAAAATTTTCCTGATAATGAATATGATACTCTAGTTTCTGCTGGTGAGCAGATTTCGTGTTCGTTATTAGCAGGCCATCTAGCAACAAATGGTTTAAATTCTAGATCTTGGATGGCTTGGCAAATACCAATTGTGACAGAGGGTAAACACAAATATTCTAGAATTAAATATATAAATAAAACTAAAATTTTAAAATTTTTAAAATCTGGAGGAATCCCTATTATCGCTGGATTTCAGGGTGTGGATAAAAAATCAAATATTACAACTATTGGCAGGGGTGGTTCAGATTCAAGTGCAATTATGGTTGCAAAGTTTTTTAAAGCTGATCGATGTGTCATTTACACAGATGTTGAGGGAGTATATACAACAGATCCAAATAAACTTAATTCTGCAAAAAAAATTAAAAATATATCTTATGAAGAAATGTTAGAAATGGCCTCATTAGGATCAAAAGTAATGCAACCAGATTCTATACAAGATGCAAGATTAAATAGGATAAATATTGAGGTAAAATCATCGTTTATAAACAAAACTGGCACATTAATTACAAAAAGAAAAAATATTATTAATAATAAAATTATCACAGGAATTTCTTCCACAGATAATGATGCAAAAGTAACTTTATTAGGAGTTAAAGATAGACCAGGCATAGCAGCATCGATATTTAAACCACTTTCACAAAATTCGATAAACGTAGATATGGTAGTTCAAAATATATCTGCTGATGGAAAGCAAACAGATCTTACATTTACAATCAAGTCAAATGATTTGAATAAAACAAAAAAAATTATAAACAAAAATAAAAAGATTGTTTTTAAAAAATTAATTTTTGATAAAAATGTATCGAAAGTGTCAATAATAGGTGTTGGAATGATTACTACTCCAGGCGTTACATTTAGAATGTTTCAAGCACTTGCAAGAAAAAATATAAATATACAGGTTATTTCAACTTCAGAAATTAAAATATCAGTTTTAATAAAAAGCACAAATGTATCGAAAGCTATAAATTGTTTGCATAAAGAATTTAAGTTAGACAAATGACATCTGAAATTAGACCATTTAGAAAAATTAATAGAAAGAAGACTAAAGAAATAAGTGTTGGTAAAATTAAAGTTGGTGGAAATAATCCAATCACTGTTCAGACAATGACCAATACATTGACAACTGACCATAAATCTACAATAGAACAAATTAATAAAGTTACTGAAGCTGGGGCAGATATTGTCAGAGTTTCATGCCCTGATAGTAAGTCAACAGAAGCTCTTAAAACAATAATTAAACATGTAGATGTTCCTCTAGTTGCAGATATCCATTTTCATTATAAGAGAGCAATAGAGGCAGCTGAGAATGGTGCGGATTGTCTTCGTATAAATCCTGGTAATATTGGAGATAAAAAAAGAATTGCAGAAGTTATATCTGCAGCGAAAAATAATAACTGTTCAATAAGAATTGGTGTTAATGCAGGATCACTTGAAAAAGATATTCTTGAAAAATACAGAGAGCCTTGTCCTGAAGCATTGGTAGATAGTGCTTTAAGGAATATAAAAATAATTGAGGATATGGATTTTTCAAATTTTAAAATTAGCGTTAAATCATCAGATGTTTTTTTGTCTATAGCAGCTTATAAATTGTTGTCAGAAAAAACAGATTATCCACTTCACTTAGGTATTACAGAAGCAGGAAGTTATTTACCTGGTAGCATTAAAACTTCTATTGGATTTGGAAGCCTTTTATTAAATGGAATAGGAGATACTGTAAGAGTATCTCTTTCAGACGATCCAGTCGAAGAAGTTAAGGTTGGAAACGAAATTTTAAAATCTCTAAATTTAAGGAACAGAGGTGTAAAAATAATCTCATGTCCCTCCTGTGCCAGACAAGCCTTTCATGTTATTGAAACCGTAAAACAGTTAGAAGAAAGATTATCACACATTAAAAAACCCATAACCCTTTCGATTATAGGTTGTGTTGTTAATGGACCAGGAGAGGCTAAACAAACAGAAATTGGTATTACAGGTGGTGGAAAAGATAATCATATGTTGTATTTAAATGGTTTAGAAACAGAAAAAGTGATGACAAAAGATATGATTAATAAAATTGTCACTTTAGTAGAAGAAAAAGCCTCAAACTTATAAAAATATATATATGCTCCCGAGAGAAAAAGTTCAAAATTTAATTGATAGACATCTTGAACTTGAGAAGGAACTATCATCAGGCAGGGTTGAAAAAAAAAAATTTGCAGAAATTTCTAAGGAGTATTCAGATTTGAACGATATAATAAATCAAGCTAAAGAGTATTTAAGTTATCGAAAAGACTTAGAGGAATTAAATAACATAATAAACGATAAAACCTCTGACGATGAAATGAAAGATTTTGCAATTAGCGAGCTTGAAACGCTTAAAAGCAATCATGAAATTAACGAGAAAAAAATTAAATTATTTTTACTCCCTAAAGATCTTGCAGATAGCAAGAATGCCATAATTGAAATTAGAGCAGGAACTGGCGGTCTCGAGGCCAGTTTATTTGCTTCAGATTTATATAAAATGTATGAAAAGGTAAGCCAAAAAAAAAATTGGAATATTGAAATTATCTCTATTTCAAAAAGTGACGCAGGTGGTTTAAAAGAAATAATCGCAGTAATCAAAGGCAAAAATATTTATTCTTCACTAAAATATGAGAGTGGTGTTCATAGAGTGCAAAGAGTACCTGATACCGAAACACAAGGGAGAGTCCATACTTCTGCAGCAACAGTAGCTGTTTTGCCTGAAGCTGAAGATTTAGATATAAAAATAGATGAAAAAGATCTAAGAATTGACGTTTTTAGAAGTAGTGGACCAGGTGGTCAAAGTGTTAATACAACAGACTCTGCAGTTAGAATTACACATCTTCCAACTGGCATTGTAGTAAGTCAACAAGATGAGAAATCACAAATTAGAAATAAAGAAAAAGGATTAAAAATATTAAGATCTAGAATTTATGATTTTGAGAGACAAAAAATTGATCAAGAAAGATCTAAAGATAGAAAAAGTAAAATTGGAACTGGAGATCGATCGGAAAGAATAAGGACATATAATTTTCCACAAGGAAGGGTAACTGATCATAGAATTAATCTAACTTTACATAAATTAGAGGAATTTATGGAGGGAGAAATTTTTGATGAAATGATAGAAAATTTAAGTCTTCAAGCACAGCAAGATGAATTAAACAAAATAAATTAATGAATAATATAGATGTGCTAAATTATGGAAATAGATTACTCAAAAGTAGTAATATCTGTAGTTATAACTTAGATAGTGAATTGATATTAGCGAAAGTATTAAATTTAACTAGAGAAAAATTGTTAACAAACTTAGATAAAAAACTAGATCTAAAAGACTTTAGAATTTTCAAAGATTTAATAAATAGAAGAAAAAAAAACGAACCTTTAGCTCAAATCTTTCAAAAAAAAGAGTTTTGGAGATATAATTTTTTTATTAATCAAAATGTTTTAATACCAAGACCAGAAACAGAGATAATTGTAGAAGAAGTATTAAATTTAACAAATTCTAAGTCCTCAAAACTTCTTCTAGATGTTGGAACGGGCTCAGGATGTATTATTATATCAATAATTAAACAAAGGCCTAGATGCTCCGGAATTGCTATAGATGTATCAAAATCGGCATTAAAAGTAGCTATTTCTAATGCAAAAATGCATCACTTAAAAAATAAAATTAATTTCTTCAATATCAATATTGACAAATTTCAACTTAATAAATATGATTTTATTGTTTCTAATCCTCCTTACATTAATAACTTTAATTTAAAAAGATTAGAGACCAATGTTAAACTTTACGAGCCAAAAGTTGCTCTCGAAGCAGGTTTAGACGGATTAAGTGTAATAAAAAAGTTAATAATAAAAAGCAGAAAATTGTTAAAAAATAACGGAAAATTAATATTCGAAATAGGTAATGGACAACATAATGTTGTGCGCAGTTTATTAATTAATAATGGATTTTACGTAAATAAATTATGCAAAGACATACAATCCATTCCTAGAGTTATTGTATCTACAAAATTATTTTAATGAACAATTATAGAAATAATAGAAAAAACAGATTTAGATCGAATGGAGAAAGAAGCTTTAGAAAGAGGATTCTTAATGGACATAAAAATCAAAATGATTTTAGTTCAAATTCTGATTTTAAACATAGAAATCCAGGTAGAAATAATCAGAATGCAGCAAAGTTGGTAGAAAAATATAATAACTTAGCAAGAGAAGCACTTTCAACTGGAGATAAAATACTTTCAGAAAATTATCTTCAACACGCGGATCATTTTTCAAGGATCTTAATTACACAAGAAATAAGTAAATCACAAAGTGATAGTACTAATATTATAGAGCAAAATTTCAAAAAAGAATTAGATAATATCGAAATAACGAAAGATAAAGATAAAGAAAATAATCTTTAATCAATAAAAAATATATTAATTCATTTTAGAAATTAGATTTGATTTAAGAACATCGATTTTAATTTTTGATACCTCAAACATTTTCCTATCTTGACCTTTTAAGATCTTGCCAGATGGCAGTTTTAGTTTCTGAGAGTTAATTTTTTTTCCATTTTCTATAACTTCATAATGTAAGTGTGGTCCAGTTGACATTCCTGTGGAGCCAACATATCCAATTATTTGACCTTGCTTCACCCTTACACCTTTTTTAATTCCTCTTCCAAACTTAGACATATGAGCATATACAGTTTGATAACTGCTATTATGTTTAATTTTTACACAATTTCCACCTCCACCGCACCAACCAGCCTTTGTGACTTTTCCATCTCCAGATGCCATAATTGGTGTGCCTGTGGGTGCAGCAAAGTCTGTACCAGTATGCATTTTAGTATATCCTAGAATTGGATGTTTTCTCTTACCATAAGATGAAGATAAACGAGCACCATTTATAGGAGTCTTCATCAGAGTTTTTTTTATACTTTTTCCATTCTCATCAAAATAATCTATCTTGTTTTTATCATATTCAAATTTATAAAGTTGTAAGTCAGTATCTTGAAGATTCAAACTTGCAAATATGATATCTCCAGTATCTACAACTTTATTATTTTCGTTTACAAATTCTTCATAAATTATCTGAAAACTATCATTCTTCCATATATCTCTTTGAAAATCTACTTGAAATCCATAAAGTCTAGCAAACTCAATTATTATATTTGGTTTTATGCCAAGACTAACGGCACTATTATATAAACTATTAGTAATAACAGTTTCTTTGTAAACTAGGTTTTTTTGAAAATTTTTTTCAAGTTTTTTTATATTAAAATTTTCTTTGTTAATTTTTTTTGAGAAAATAATTTCATTTTTTTTGTCAGTTTCTATTATAAATTCTCTTACTTTTTTTTCCGATAAATGATCATATTTAAATATAAATCTTTGATTGATTCTTAAAATTTTCAGAGAATTTACCGATAAAATTGTGTCTAAAATTAATTTTTTTTCTTCTTTATCTAATAATAACGAAGATATAATACTTTCATAAGTATCTCCTGCTTTTGAGTAATAATTAATTGTTGTATATCTTGGCTCTAAGTTAGTTGTTATTTCCTTAATTATTTTTTTTAAGTAGATATTTTCAAAACTAGATTTGATTATATTTGATTGTCTAGTTTGGTTGTTAGAATAAACTATATATGAAACAATACTTATAAAAATTATCAAAAGTAACCAAATTAAAAAAGAGATCTCTTTGAAAAGCCTTAAATTGAAATATTTCATTTTGACCACTCAATAAACCCTTATTTTATTAGCTTTTTTTAACATTTTAAATTTATCTAATATCTTGATTTATAAATATTATTATTTATAAGCGTTCCACTCAACATTTAAAAATGTTATTTATTGAGCTAAAACTCAATTAGCTATTTTACAAGTTTATATTTTAAGAAGAGAAGTGTGGACGGTTAAGGTTACCAAAATTTGTCGTACACACTTCAACATTACATAAATATTATTCTTAGTATTTATGTAGAAGCTAGTGTGCGCCGTTTTTAAACTTGAGAGTTTGATCATGGCTCAGAACGTACGCTGGCGGCACGCCTTATACATGCAAGTCGAACGAAGTAGCAATACTTAGTGGCAGACGGGTGAGTAACATGTAGGTATCTTCCCTTTGGTGAGGAATAACACGAGGAAACTTGTGCTAATACCTCATAAGTCTTCACGGAGAAAGCTTTATGCGCCAAAGGATGAGCCTGCACTTGATTAGTTTGTTGGTGGGGTAACGGCCTACCAAGACTTTGATCAATAGCTGATCTGAGAGGATGATCAGCCACATTGGGACTGAGACACGGCCCAAACTCCTACGGGAGGCAGCAGTAGGGAATATTGCACAATGGAGGAAACTCTGATGCAGCGATGCCGCGTGAGTGAAGAAGGCCTTTGGGTTGTAAAGCTCTTTCGTCGGGGAAGAAAATGACTGTACCCGAATAAGAAGGTCCGGCTAACTTCGTGCCAGCAGCCGCGGTAATACGAAGGGACCTAGCGTAGTTCGGAATTACTGGGCTTAAAGAGTTCGTAGGTGGTTAAAATAGTTGGTGGTGAAATCCCAGAGCTTAACTCTGGAACTGCCATCAAAACTTTTTAGCTAGAGTATGATAGAGGAAAGCAGAATTTCTAGTGTAGAGGTGAAATTCGTAGATATTAGAAAGAATACCAATTGCGAAGGCAGCTTTCTGGATCATTACTGACACTGAGGAACGAAAGCATGGGTAGCGAAGAGGATTAGATACCCTCGTAGTCCATGCCGTAAACGATGTGTGTTAGACGTTGGAAATTTATTTTCAGTGTCGCAGCGAAAGCATTAAACACACCGCCTGGGGAGTACGACCGCAAGGTTAAAACTCAAATGAATTGACGGGGACCCGCACAAGTAGTGGAGCATGTGGTTTAATTCGAAGATACGCGCAGAACCTTACCAACACTTGACATGTTCGTCGCGACTTTAAGAGATTAAAGTTTTCGGTTCGGCCGGACGAAACACAGGTGCTGCATGGCTGTCGTCAGCTCGTGTCGTGAGATGTTGGGTTAAGTCCCGCAACGAGCGCAACCCTCACTTTTAGTTGCCATCATTTAGTTGGGCACTCTGAAAGAACTGCCAGTGATAAGCTGGAGGAAGGTGGGGATGACGTCAAGTCCTCATGGCCCTTACGTGTTGGGCTACACACGTGCTACAATGGCATTTACAATAGGAAGCAAGATGGCGACATCAAGCAAATCCTAAAAAGATGCCTCAGTTCGGATTGTACTCTGCAACTCGAGTACATGAAGCTGGAATTACTAGTAATCGCGGATCAGCGCGCCGCGGTGAATACGTTCCCGGGTCTTGTACACACCGCCCGTCACACCATGGGAGTTGGTTCTACCTTAAGGCAAGGTTTAAAACCCTTGACCACGGTATAGTCAGCGACTGGGGTGAAGTCGTAACAAGGTAGCCGTAGGGGAACCTGCGGCTGGATTACCTCCTTTCTAAGGATGATTTTAAATTGTTTTAAAATCTAAAAAATATAACAGGTTAATGTTGACCGTCCTCATTTCTCTTCTTAAAATTTGTGTTTCACTCTTCTGCGAAAAGGGCCGGTAGCTCAGTTGGTTAGAGCACACCCTTGATAAGGGTGGGGTCGAAAGTTCGAGTCTTTCTCGGCCCACCATAAAATTCTGGGGGATTAGCTCAGCTGGGAGAGCGCCTGATTTGCATTCAGGAGGTCAGCGGTTCGATCCCGCTATCCTCCACCATGAAACACTTAGTTATTTTATTTTGTAAAAAATTTTTATATTATCAATATCTATATCCGATTGTTCGAATATACGAACAATCAATAAATATTCGAATAGATGAATATTTATCAAAAATTTAATTCAACACAGAATTTTTTTCTG
>CACJRL010000007.1:0-25000 GCA_902595815.1 uncultured Pelagibacteraceae bacterium | reverse complement strand
AGAAGAATTGAGAGGAGCTGTCCCTAGTACGAGAGGACCGGGATGGACGTACCACTGGTGGACCGGTTGTAGCGCCAGCTGCAGTGCCGGGTAGCTAAGTACGGAAGAGATAACTGCTGAAAGCATCTAAGCGGGAAACTCACCTCAAAACTAGTTCTTCCTATAGAGCCGTGGTAGACCACCACGTTGATAGGCTGGGTGTGGAAGTGCGGTAACGCATGTAGCTGACCAGTACTAATAGCTCAATTGGCTTATTTTATGCACTGAAAAAAATTTTTTTAATATTAGATATCTATTTTCTATTAAATTTGTCTCCATCTTCAATTAATAGATAAGAAAAATTATTTCTGTCTGAAACTATTTTTTTATAAACAGGAAATATATCTTTTGCTTTTTTTAATTTGATTATTTTGATTTCTTTGCACATTAATTTGATTGCATTTGTATAATCCTGGGTATGTTGAGGGCCACCATCCAAAGGTGTTTTTGCTGCTACAGAAGTTCTAATTATAACTTTTAACTTCATCTCGTTCCTAGACATCACTCTTATTTTATCTAGATGATTAATAAGCTGGTTCATTGCAAGAATTAAAAAATCAAATCTAGGATAACATGTTACAGGTAAGTAACCTTCCATTGCAAGACCGATAGCCATTCCCATCTGAACTTCTTCAAACACTGGAAGCTCTATCTTTTTTTTTTCAGATATCCCTACAAGTGTATGATACATTGAATTTCCCGGGTAAGAAATTGATTGACCGAGAAAAATAGTTTTAGGATTTTTTGCCAGTAATTTCATCGATCTAATTAATTCTTGTCTATATGTCATTTTTAAAATAATACCCATGTTCCAGTTCCATGATGAGGATAAGGTCTCTTATATGAATAATAAATGACATCTCCTGGAATTTTGGATTTTTTCCCCCATACTTTATTCGTAGGGGTGTTAGTGCTTAAATTATTATCTTCTACTACAAAGTTTAATGGTAAATTAAAATTTTTTGCATACTTATAAACTTCATGAAATACGCCTGTTTCAAATGCCATATCTCCTATAAAAACCCACACCTTTGAGTTTGATTTTTTTCTCTTTAATCCAACAGCAATACCTAATGCAATTGGAATAACACCCCCAACAATAGACGACGCATAAAATTTTTTCTTATAGTTGTTAATACCCATGCTTCTGCCTTTTAATATTTCTTTTTTAACCCAAGATGGATTAAGTCCATGTAAAATTGCGTGATAATGACTTCTCCAGGTAGATAAAACCCAATCTTTTTTTTTTATTTTTTTAAAAATTTTTATCAAAGAATCTTCGTTATTTCCTGATAAATGTATAGGACCTCTTATAGAACCTTTATTGTATATTTTTTTAATCTCTGTTTCAAAATTAATCAAAAATTCTTTAGTAATTTTCTTTTTCATTTTTTATTAATCATACAGAATTTAATTATAATTAATTAATAAAGTAAAACATAATAAGAAATAATGCTACTAAAAACTATTTATAAGTATATTATTTTTTCATGAAAATAAATATTGTTTCAAGTAAACAGTCTTGGATTAATCCTTATTTAAAAAAATTTTCTAATTATCTAAAACGAAGAAAAATGAATGTTAAAATTCTGTATACACATAATCATATAAAGAAATCTGATATATCTTTTTTTTTAAGTTACTGGGATATTGTTCCAGAAAGAATTTTAAAATTAAGTAAGTTTAATTTAGTAGTACATGAGAGTAACTTACCTAAAGGCAGAGGTTGGTCTCCAATTACCTGGCAAATTTTAAAAGGAAAAAAAAAAATAGTTATCTGCTTAATTGAAGCTACAAAAAAAATAGATTCTGGTGATATTTATTTAAAAAAAGAAATTTTTTTTAAAGGAAATGAATTGATCGACGAAATAAGAGAAAAGCAAGTAAAAGTGACACTTAGTCTTTGTAAAAATTTTTTAGTTAAATATAAAAATAGAGCTATAAAAAAAAAGAAACAGAAAGGGATTTCATCATATTATTTTAGAAGATCGCCAAAAGATAGTTTACTCCAACTTAATAAGACGATTAAACAAAATTTTAATTTATTAAGAATAGTAGATAATAAAAAATACCCAGCTTTTTTTTACTTTAAAAATAATAAATATATAATACATATTTATAAAGAAAAAAAATAAAACCTTAACTTGGAAAAATTAAAATTAAATAATAGCAACATTCTTTATGAGGATGCTCTTAAAGTACACCCTGGAGGTGTTCTTGGAATAAGAAGGCCTTATAATTTTATAAGGGGTGAAACTCCAATCTATTTTAAAAAAGGAAAAGGTTCAAAAGTTATTGATGTAGATGATAATGAGTATTTAGATATGTTATGTGCATATGGACCAATAATTATTGGATACAGAGAAGGTGAAATTGATAACGCTGTAATTGAATATATAAAAAACAACGGCGTCTGCTTTTCGTTAACTCAACCAGTTCACAATGAATTATCAAATCTTTTAAATCAACACATACCCTGTTGCGAAATGTCATTATTTGTAAAAACTGGCTCAGATGCAACATCCGCAGCAATAAGAGCAGCCAGAAGTTATACAGGTAAAAATAAAATTATAAGATGTGGTTATCATGGATGGCATGATTGGTGTGTTGAAAATACAGGTGGAGTTCCTCAAAGTACGTTAGACGATGTGCTAACATTTAAATACAACGATATAGAAACATTAAAGGCAACAATTAAAGCAAATCCAGATGTTGCAGCAGTTATTTTAACTCCAATCAATCATCCTTTGGGTGAAAAAGTTGAATTTCCAAAAAACAATTTCCTTAAATTAGTTAGAGATGTCTGCGATGAAAATAAAATTGTTTTAATTTTTGATGAAATAAGAAGTGGCTTTCGAGTTGACCTTGGTGGGGCACAAAAATTATACAATGTCACCCCAGACTTAGCAACATTTGGAAAAGCAATGGCTAATGGATACTCTATAGCAGCTTTAGTTGGAAAAAAAGAGATAATGCAAGTTTATGAAAAGAAAGCATTCATAAGTGCTACATATTTTGAAAATGGGATAGATATCATAGCGTCTATAACGACTATAAATTTTTTAAAAAAAAATAATGTTTTATTAGATATAAAGAAAAAAGGAAAATATATTTTAGATAGATTAAATTCTATAATGCCAAAATATGAGGGAATTTGTGAATACTCTGGCGGTGAATGGATGCCTTTTTTTACATTTTATCAAAACAAAACTGTAAATTACAAATTAGCCAGAAAAAATTTTTTTACAAATTACTTAAGAAATAAAATTTTTATCCAGACAATGCACCATTCTTACATAAGTTATAGACATTCATATGAAGATTTAGATAATTTTTTAAATATAACTGAAGATAATTTAAAAAAATCTATTGGTTTTTGATGTTTAAAAAAAAATTTAACTCTGTAAAAGCAAGTGCTATTGCTGAATATATTGGTTCAAAACTAATTGGCAACGACATTATTGTGCAAACTTTTTCTTCAATAGATAATCCAAAAGAAAATTCTTTAATTTTCTTCACAGAAGAAATTAATACATCCTTTGGCCTGACAGAAAATAAAATATTAGATTTAGAAAAATTAAAAAATATCCCAAATTTACTATTACTAGTATCAGAAAAGACTGATTTGAAAAATTACAACATTCAACATATAATTTCAAATAATCCAAGGCATGATTTTGAAAAAGCTTTAAATCATTTTTTTATTGAAGAAGAATTTAAATCTGGCATACATAAAACTTCAATAATTGAGAAATCTGCTAAAATTGGATCAGGTTGTTTTATTGGTCCAAATTGTTACGTTGGGGAAGATGTTATTATTGAAAATAATTCTAAATTGCTGGCAAATGTTGTTATACATGGGAGAGCGGTTATTGGACAAAATTGTAGGATTAAATCAAACAGCACTATTGGAGGTGAAGGTTTCAGTTTTTCAAAAGTTGATAAAGATATGCAACATTTTTGTCATACAGGGCAAGTTGTTATCGAGAATGATGTTTGGATAGGATCCTCTGTTACAATTGAAAAAGCCACAATAGATAAAACTTTAATTAAAAATGGTGCAAAAATTGATGATTTAGTTCACATTGGTCATAACTCTATTATTGGAGAGTATTCACAAATAACAGTAGGCTCAATAGTATGTGGAAGGGCTGAAATAGGAAATAATTGTTGGCTATCGCCAAATTCAATAATTGAAAACGCAATAAAAATTGGAGATCATAGTTTAATAGGTGCAAATACTTATGTACGAAAAAATGTTGAAAAAAATGTAATCGTTTCTGGAAATCCCAATAGAATCATAAGAAGATTAAAAGAAATTTAAAAATAATCTCTTAAAATATAGAATGCTTCAGCAAATTCTAAACCACATTCGCCTCCTCTTTTTATCGCTAAAGATTTTATATAATTTTTTGATCGTGGGTGTTTTTTATCTCTCATTTCAAGATTATAAAATTTATATAAACCATTAATTTTTTTATTTATGGTTTTTTTGATATCAGTGTAATAGTTTGGATTAAAGCTATCTTTATAATTATATTCTGTACTGGATGGTGTTTCATATAAAATAATTTTATACTTTTTTTTTAATGGTCTAAATGCAACAAGAACACTCTCGGTAACAATTCTATGATCTCTATTAAGGTCAGAAAAATGATGAGAATAAATTATATTTGGTTTAATTTTGTCCCTTATTTCCTCAATTTTTTTTGTAATTTCCAGCAAGGGATATGTTTCAAATTTTTGATCTTCTAAACCTAAGTTAAAAATATTTTTTAATTTAAAATATTTTGAAAACTTTTTTTTATCATTTGTTAATTGTTTTTTTGTTTTAATTTTAGATGTATTTCTTGATGAAGCATAATCAGTAAATAAAACTACTGATACCTCATCGTTATTTTGTACATGCTTAATTAAGGTTCCACCCACACCCAATAACTCATCATCTGGATGAGCGCTAAATATAATTACTTTGTTCATTTTTCAATATTTTTAATTAGAATTATATCGTCTTTATACAATTTTTTTTTTGTTTTTTTCCCTAAGATTTTGTTAACTTGATATGGCTTAATCCCATAACCAGGTCTTTTAAAATCCAAATCTGAATATTTCAATATTTCTCCTTTTTTTATCTCTCTTTTTGATACGCATGAAATACCAAAGTTTTTTCTTGATAAAGCTTCCTTTTTTTCAAAATCTATCTTCCCAGATCCTAGAAGTTTTTCAACGTTATTTACATCTCTAATATAATTATTAAACTCTTTTTCATCTGCTGAAAAATTATGATCTGGGCCGGAAAGTTTTTTATTTAATGTAAAGTGTTTTTCAAACCATACGGCTCCGTAATATCTTGAAAAAATTGCAGATAAGTTATTTGTTGTATGATCGCTAAAACCAACTAAACACTTATACTTATTCTTTATATTTTTTAATCTTTTTACATTTGCATCTTTTATCTCTGTTGGATAGTTTGATGTACAGTGTAAAACAATTAAATTATTTTTATTGTATTTTTTAAAAAAACTTAGTGCATATGATATTTCTTTATCTTTAGACATACCTGTAGAAATAATAACTGGAAGCTTGTGCTTACTAATTTTTTTTAAAATATTAGTATGAGTCAGAAAATCTGATCCATTTTTAATTATCTTCACTCCAATTTCCATCAATTCATCAATTGCTCTCACATTAGTTGGTGTTACATGAAAATTTATTTTGCTTTTATCACAGAATTGTTTTAATTCTGATAATTGTTTAAAAGATAATTCATTTTTTTTAAATAATTCGAACTGATTTATTTTAATTCTTTTCCCTTTATTTTTATAAAATAAATGAATTTTCCTGTTAGATATGAAATCTTCTGTTTTATAATATTGAAATTTAACCGAATCCGCCCCTGCTTTTTTTGCTGCAATAATTGTTTTTTTTGCTAATTCAATACTGCCATTGAAGTTTATGCCTACCTCAGCCACAAAAAAAGGTTTTGATTTTTCAGAAATTTTGTAATTTTCAAATTTGAAGCTATTCATTAATTATTTTTTTTATATGAGTATAAATTCTTTGTAAACATTTATCATCAATTAAAGACTTACTTTTATTATCTGCAATTATTGCCTCAATTAATTTTTTTTTTGAAATCTTGTGAATGTTTTTTTTTGTAAGTTTTCCAAAAAAATTATTATAAATCTTTTTATAATATACTCCATTTTTTATTTGATCTTGTGATGTTGCAAACAAAATCGAAGGTATTTTTAGATATATTCTTTCAATCTCAGATAATCCAGGAGAACCATAAACTAAATTTACTCTCGATAGATAATAAAGATATTTATTTTTATTAAAAATAAATACATTTTTATTATTTTCGATTTTTTTACTAGCTAACAAATAATAATTAAAATCCTTTTTAAAAGTATAGTGCTTTAAAAAAAATTTTATTATATGGTCTGAGTTATAGCCAAAGTTAATCATTATTGCATTTTTTATCGAATTTGGTTTTCTTTTTAAATTTTTAATAAATTCTGGAATTATAAGATATTTTTTACCTTGTAAAATTTTTTGACTTTTAAAACTAGGTTTAATTTTTTTCTTAAAGGGATATGGAGAAATAATTATACTACCATATCTTTTTCTAGTGTTTTTATCGTCGATAATAATTGTTTTTTTGTTATTCTTGAATATTTTTTTTTCTAGTGATTTATCAATATAGTAGCTATCAATAATTACTAGTTCGTCTTTAACAATATCGAAGATTTTGTCATAATTTACAAATTGAAAGTTAGAAATATTAGAAAATGGTAAAATTTTTTTATATTTTTTAAGCAAATAATACTTAACTTTAAATTTTTTCTTTCTCAGATAATTGCCAAGAGTTCCCGATCTTATTAAATGCCCAGCGCCTGTTTTGGAGTCAAAATCGATAAGGAAGTTGATTTTATTATTAGATTTTGCCATTTAATGATAGTTTTATCATATATAATAAATGAATAAAATTACTTATAACAAACAATATTTAGATAATAAGGATATAAAAGAAGTAATTAAGTCTTTAAAAAATGATTTAATCACAACTGGTCCTTATATAAAAAATTTTGAAAATAAATTATCAAAATATCTTAAAGTTAAAAATGTAGTTACATGTTCAAGTGGAACTAGTGCTTTATACATTGCATTGCGAGCTCTAAATGTTAATAAAAATGACGTAGTAATAATTCCTGCAATCAATTTTATTGCTTCAATTAATATGGCTCATCTTTTAGGTGCTAGAATATATTTGTGTGACGTTAATGAAAATACCGGACAAATGACTCCAGAAAAATTACTTGAATGTATAAAAATTAATAAAATAAAAAAAATAAAAGCAGTCATTACTATGTATTTAGGTGGAAATCCTAATAATATAGTCAATTTTTATAAATTAAAAAAAAAATACAATTTTTATTTAATCGAGGATAGTTGTCATGCTTTAGGATCTTCATATTACTTTAAAAAAAAAAAAATAAAAATTGGCAGTTGTTATCATTCAGATATCGCAACTTTTTCTCTGCATCCAGTAAAATCAATTACTACAGGTGAGGGAGGTTTTTTAACAACTAATTCAAAGTTTCTGTCCGAGAAATTTAAATTGTTAAGATCGCATGGAATAATCAGGTCAAGTCGTGGAAAAAAATATTGGAAATATGATGTTTCACAACCTAGCTTTAACTTCAGAATGTCAGATATAAATGCTTCTTTGGGATACTCGCAATTAAGCAAGCTTGACAAATTTGTAAAAAAAAGAAATTTTATTGTTAACTTGTATGAGAATAAACTCTCTGATATTTCAGATAAAGTAAAAATTCTTAAAGCAAATAATAATATAATCTCTTCTTATCATCTTCTAATAATGATTATTGATTTTAAAAAATTAAAAATAAAAAAGGATAAGCTTATTTACTTACTAAACAAGAGTGGTATTTACCCACAATATCATTATGACCCAATATATAAATTTTCATATTATAAATTTTTACAAAGAGGAAAAAAATTTGAATCCTCAGAAAAATATTATCAAAGTGCAATAAGTGTACCTATATATTATAGTTTAAGTATAAAAAATTTGATGAAAGTAATTAAAAGTGTAAAAGATATTATTAAAAAATATGAAAAATAAGTCAGTTTTAATAACAGGAGGCACAGGCTCTTTTGGAAAAAAAATGGTCTCCCATTTATTGGGATTAAAAAATTCTCCAAGGAGAATTGTTATTTTTAGCAGAGATGAGTTAAAGCAATTTGAAATGCAAAAACAATTTGATATTAAAATAAATGGAAATTTAAGATTTTTTATTGGAGATGTAAGAGATAAAGATAGATTAAAAAGAGCTTTTGAAGATGTAGATATTTTAATTCATGCAGCGGCCTTAAAACAAGTTCCAACAGCAGAATATAACCCTACAGAGTGCATAAAAACAAATATAATAGGAGCTCAAAATATAATAGAGGAGGCTTTAGATAGTGGGATAAAAAAAACAATTGCACTATCAACCGATAAAGCATCATCACCTACAAATTTGTACGGAGCCACAAAGTTATGTTCTGACAAGTTATTTACGTCTGCAAATAACATTAAAGGTAAAAGAAACATTATTTTTAGCGTTGTAAGATATGGCAATGTTTTTGGAAGTAGAGGATCAATAGCCCCATTATTTGCAAAAATAAAAAACAATCAAGTATTCCCTGTTACAGATTTTGAAATGACTAGATTCAATATTACACTTAAAAAAAGTATAGATATGGTTTTGTGGGTTGAAAAAAATATGAAAGGTGGAGAAATATTTGTACCAAAAATACCATCTTATAAAGTTATTGATTTGGTAAAGGCATTTAATAAGAATGCGAAATTAAAAAAAATTGGTATTAGGCCAGGTGAAAAAATTCATGAAGAAATGATTTCATCCAGTGATGCTATTAATACAATAGATTTAAATGATTATTATGCAATTTTGAACGATTACGCAAAGAAATTAAAATTTTATAAAAATTCTAAATATGTAAATAAAAATTTTTATTATAATTCTGGAAATAATCCAGAATTTTTGAAAATTAATCACTTAAAAAAACTTATAGAAAATGAATTAAGTTAAAAAGTATAAAGATGGACACTTTTATATTTGTTCAGGCTCGTCAAGGCTCTACAAGATTTAGAAATAAAGTATTAAATAAAACAAACGGGACAGAGCTTATTAAAATTCAATACAAAAGATTACTAAAGGTAAAATCAAAAAAAAAAATTGTTTTTTTAATTCCAAAAACAAAAAATCAAAAATTAAAGAGATTTTTAATATCAAATAAAATAAAGTTTTTTGAAGGCAAAGAAAATGATGTTTTGTCCAGATACTATGAAGCAGCCAAAAAATTTAAAGCAAAGAAAATAATAAGACTAACTGGAGATTGCCCTTTAATTGACCATAGATTATTGGATAGGCTAATAAGGTTCTTCAATTCTAGTAAATTTAGTTACGTTTCTAATATAATTAAAAGATCATTTCCCCATGGTATGGACATGGAAATGTTTAATTACAATACCTTAGAAAAAATTAAGAAGTCAGCTAAATCCAAGTTCGATAAAGAACATGTGACATCCTATATAACAAAAAATAGGAAAGAATTTTTAATTGGGCACCTTTTAAATATAAAAAATGAAAAAAAATATAGAATTACTGTCGATTATAGAGAAGACTTAAAACTAGTAGATAAGATAATTAACTATTTTAAACCAAATATTTATTTTTCTACAAAACAAATTGTTAATTATTTAAAAAAAAAACCACATTTAGTTAAAATTAATTCTAAGTATAAAATTTATTAAATGTATTGTTTAAGTAAGAACATATATCCTAAAATATTTATATTAAATATTATTTAATAGAAGTAATAGTGATGTTTTCTACAAAAAAGTTCATAACAATTAAAATTATAAGTAATTTTTAAAAAGATAATAATATTATAAAAAATAAAAGAAATTTAAGACAACGAAATCTTTAAAATACTCTAAAATATTCTCCAAATATAATAATTTTTTTGTTTGATAAAAGAATTTTTAATTTTTACTCTATCAAAATGTAATCCTTTAAATAGTTTTTTATATTTCATTATTAATTTTGATGTTAGTTTTTTATTTTCGAAAAATTTATTGTCAAAATTTAGTAAAACATTTTGTTTTAAAATCTGCCAATTGAAAGATCCAATCAAAAACTTCATTATTAATGTTATAGATTTTATCCCTCTTAAGCGAAAAATGGTTATAAAGAAATAAAATAAATTTTGTTTTTCAGTTACTTTATTCTTTTTTAATAATTTGTGAATTTCATCAGCAATTTTTTTATGATTATCACCATTCTTAGGTCCAAGATATCTTAAAGATAAAGAACTAGTATTCTTTTTTTTCTTAGAATTGTAAATTTTATTGATATTTTTTTTTAATATTTTGTAATCATTAATGTATTTAGATATTTTTTTTAGTTCTTCAAAGATATCCCAATATTTGTATTTTTTTTTGTGGTCAAAGAAAATAGAAAATTTGTTTAAGTAATCAGCTTCTAATGCTGAGGTGGAATTTCTGTGAATTAATCCATTGCAGTTATAAAGATAAGGGATAACAGAGTTTAAATCATTCACTGAAACATTTTTGTATTTTTTAAAATTTTTTTTATAAATTTCAGAGTTTTCAAAAGGATGAGATCTTAGAATAAAATTAATATGCTTACATTCTTCAAATAAATTTTTTATATTTTCGAGAAAAAAAATAAATGATAATTTATCTTCATTAATTATATTGTTATAAAAATCTTTTTTTATTGTTTTTTCAAAAAATTTTTTATTTTCTGATCTATTAGAATCAATTGAGTTATATTGTGTAAAATTAGTATTAATTAAAATATATTTTTTAAAATTTATTTTAAAATCTTTAAAAAACAATTTATAGTATTTATGGTAATAAAGGTCTGATCTTGGACTGCCTGTAGCAACAATTTTATTTAAAATTCTTCTGTCCTTAGTGATTTTACTTATTTTTTTTTTGTAAAAATTATTCCACAAAAAATATTTATCCACATATTTTGCAGTATTTATAACGTTATTTAAATAATGATTTGGTTTAAAATTTATTGAACCTTCGTTATCTAGTACAACTAATTGAATACCAAATTTATTAGCAAATTTTATAATCACATCATTTCCACTACTCCCCTCTTTTATCATTCTTCCATGATGTAATATTATTAAGTTAGGTTCTAAAAAAGGAACCAAATGAAAGTCATACTGCGATAACAATAATATTTCATAATTTTTTTTTGTGAGCTCATTGGTTAAAAGCATTGTACCGTCCAAGTCTCTTTGTGTCTGATCAACAATTATTAATATTTTCTTTTTTTTCAAGTTGAATACTTATTTTAAATGGTTATTAAATATATCATGATAAAAATATTTATAAAGAAAAGAGACTCAAAAATTTATGGATTTTTTTAAAAAAGTAATTATTAAATATTAAATATAATTAAAAAAAAGTGATTAAAAATAATATACTTCAAGATCGTTCACAAATTTATAACTTATTTAATAAAAAAAAAAAAGATGATCAAATTTTATTCAAATACAGATTAAAAATTACCGATAAGAAAAGATTAAAAAAATTGACTAGAGATGTTATTTATAAATGTCTTTATAAAAACTATAAAAAAAAATTTAAGCTACACAAAAATTATTTAGAAAAATATCAAGAGCATATATTTAATCTTCCAAATATAACTCCTAATGGAGCTTTCAATTGTACCCCCGAAATCGCGAAAGAATTCAACAAACTACATAAATTTTACCTTAAACTTTTAAAAAATCATAAAATTTTAAATAATTTAAATACAGCAACTAATTTAGTCTTAAGATTAAAAAAAGGCAGACAAGATGTGAATTTAGATAAAAGAAAATATGCCACCTCTAAAATTCATTCTGACGCTTGGAATGGGCAAGTTTGTGATGCTATTTGTATGACAATGGTAGATGGAGATGTAAGAAATAATAGTGTTGAATATTATTGTCCAATAAATCCTAGCAAAAATATTTTAAAAAAAATTAATAATTTTGATGATGGAAGTAAATTATATGAAAAACTTAAACCATTAGGGATAGCCCAAGAAGGCGTATGTAATATTTTTGATCAGATATGTTTACATAGGACATTCCAAAGAAAGTCATCACCGAGAGTATCAATAGATTTTGGTATATCTTTTAAAAGAAAAAAAAATATTAAAGATCATTATATTAAAAATTCAAATAGATATAAATATTATAATTTGTCAGAATGGAAAAAATTAAACTATTTAAATATAAAAAAGTTTAAGTTTTCATTATTAGATTTAGAGAGAAAATATAAATAAAAATTAATGTGAGACAGATTGTAATTGCTTGTACTCTTAGGAAATTTAAAAAAAATGATTATTTGTCAAAGTTACAAATTGAATTTTTAAAAAGTTTAAGCAATCAAACTTATAAAAATTTTATTTTAGTAGTAACAGATTTTGATAATTTCAATTTTAAAAATTATTTATCAAAATTCAATTTTAGGTTTAAAGTAGTTAAAAGCAAAAATATTGATATTATTAAAAGAAAAAAAGCGAAATTTTCTTTTTCTGAAACAATAATACATGCATCTAAATTAATACAAAAAAATAAATCAATACTTTTGCACACAAATGTTGAAGTAGTATTTGAAAATAATTTCTTTGAAGAAATAATTAATAATTTTGAACCTAACTCAAGTATATATTCCTTCCCAAACCTTCAATTTAGAAATTTAAAAGAATTAAAAAAAAATCAATTTTTTGACATCTATAGAAATAAGACAATTAATAACTTTTATTTTTATAATCCAAATAAATATATTACTGAAACAATAGCTGTTGATGGAGACCTAATTATTAAAAATAGAAAGATACTAGAAAAATTTAAAAAATGCATTGGAACCGAAGATGGATATTCAAAAACCATAAAGCCTGGATTTTTGGCAAAAGTAAAAAAAAATATATTTTTTAAATCAAAAATTAAGAATATTTCCCACTCATACGATCCACTTGCCATAAATCATATCATAAACCATAGCGACTTTGAAATAAGAAAAAAAAATAATAAAATATATTTATCTTTTTATAAACATTTAAACTTAAATAAAATATTTTATGATAGTTCGATAAGAAGGATTTTAATTAATAACGAATTTAAAGCTGTTGGCAAATTGAAAGATAAAATACTATTTTTTTTATATTATAAATTTTATTTAATTTTAGAAATTGTAAAAAAATTATTTCTTAAAACTCAAAGTAATATTCACGGTATAATTTTAAATCAGAATAAAAGATATTTAAAAAGATTGTTAAAAACAGAAATAAATAAAATTTCATATAAAACTATAAAAAAAATGGAAAATAAAAAAAAAAATCAAAAGTTATTAGAAATAATTCCAGAGTATGTACGTTTTCAAGAAAAAGCGAAGCTGAAGGTACTTCCTCTACAAAATAAATATGTCTTAAACTTTATATTATTTAAATTATCAGAACCTAAATATTATTTTAACCAAAGAAAACTTAAAAATGAATTATTATCAAATATTCTTAATTCATTTGAATACTTAAGTTATAACTATAATAAGAATAGAATATCAAAAAATATATTCTCATTTGAATTTTTTAAATTGTATATTAATGAAAAAATATAAAACAGGCATTCCAGATTTATTTATTATTAAAATCTCAGCTTTTATGGATAAAAGAGGGAAATTTTATGAAACATTTAATTTTAAAGCTTACAAATTAAAAATCCTAAAACGTTCTTTCCTTCAGGATAATATCTCTATATCAAAAAAAAATGTGTTCAGAGGATTTCATGGTGATTTTAAAACTTATAAACTTACATCTTGTATATTTGGAAAGATGAGATTCTTTTTTATAGACAATAGAAATAAAAGTAAAACTTTTAGAAAAATAGTATCATTTGAAGTTTCCTCGAAGAAATTTATACAATTTTTAGTTCCACCAGGGATTGGGATGGCTACACTAACATTAAGCAAAGTTTCATACTTATCTTATAAGCAGACTACTTATTACAATTTAAGTTCTCAATTTACAATCAAAATTAGAGAATTAAATACCAAATTAAAAATACCAAAAAAGATTATAATCTCAAAGAGAGATAGTTAATTTAGGTGTAAAAATGCTTTATAATTACTGAGTCTGTAGAGTAAGCTATAAAATTATAATTAGATTTTTTTAATTTTTTAATTTTTGATTTATCTGGCGATATAGAGTGTATTCCAACTGGTATGTTATTTTTTTTCATTGTTGTGACTATTTTCTTAATTTTGTTTTCAATTAACTTTGTTTCACCAAGTTTAAATTTATTGTAAGAAGCTGATAAATCAACAGGTCCAATAAAAAAACCATCAAAATTCCTAAAATCTAAAAGTGTATTAAGATTTTCAAATGCTTCTTTTTTCTCGATCATAGGAATCAGTATTGGTGAAAATTTTAGGTCATTTTGTTTAAAATGAAAATTATTTGATTTTGCATATCCTATACTTCTTTCTCCTTTAGGTGGATATAATGAATATTTTACTACATCCTTCAAATCATTCTTATTATTTGTGTTTGCTATTATTAATCCGTCAATTCCCAAGTCCAATATTTTAGGTGCAAGCTTAATATCTTTTATATTTAAACGTACTAAAATAGGGAAATTTTTATTTATTAAACTGTTTTGCATGTAACTTATATCTGATAAGTTTATTAATCCATGTTCAAGGTCTATACAACACCAATCAAATGTATCTTTAATAATGTTACCAATTTCGTAGATTGGAAGTTGAAACCATGCGCCAATTAAACATTTTTTTTTTAATTTTTTTCTGAAAGCTGATATTTTTTTATTTATCATTTATCTCTTTTATTACTTCAATAATACCTTGTCCAATGTCTATATAGTCGATAGGCACAATTTTTTTCGATTGATTAGGAATATATCTATAAGGAGTAACACCATAATGATCCTCAACTACTTTATTTAAAAATTTTACTTTTTTCTTTTTATTTAAAATTTCAAATATTGTTGTAAATAATTCATTTGAGGATAATGAAGATTGTCCAGATATTAATATTGATTTATTTAAATATTTTTTACTCTTAACAGCAGTATAAGTTAATTTGGCAGCATCTTTTACATGAATATATTCTCTCAATTCTTTGCCATTTCCTTTATATGTAATTTTACCTTTCATCATTGCTTCTTTTACAAATTTTTTTATACCATTCCATTCCTGAGCTTGTGGACCATAAACTGAACCATATCTTAAAAATATGTAATTAAAATTATAATTTTTTGAAAATTCACTAATTATTATTTCAGCACATTGTTTGCTTGCTCTATAAAATGAGCCTAAGTCATTATTTACATATATTGTCGAAGCATAATAAAAATTTTTTACTTTTTTTTTTATTAAAAATTTCAAAACATGTATTAATTTTAAAACATTATTTTCTAAAGTTTCTAATGGATAAATCTTCGAATATCCTATGTCAGCGATGTCAGAAAAGAAATAAACATCAGAATTTGTAGAAATTGAATTCTTGTATTTTTCCAAATTAAGAATGTCACAATTTATTTGTTTTTGAAAATTTTTTAATACTTTCTTTGGCTTTTTATCAATAATTAATATTTTATTTTTACTTTTTGAAATTTCATCTGCCAAGTTACTTCCTAAAAAACCAGATCCACCAAATACTATATTTTTATACATATTTTTTAATAATTCTTACAAATTTTAAATCGTCTTCATAATCTACATCAATAGACTCAATTTTGTTAGTTTTAAATATTTGTGGTTTTTTCCCTATTCTGTTTTGATTTTTAATAAAAGATTTTCTTGAAAAAATATAAAAACAGGAGTTTTCCTCGTACAATTTTTTTAAATTCTGAGTAGTTGGTGATTCCTTTATTTTATGATTGTATGGTTTAAGATTTTTATTCCAAAGTCTTTTCTTAAAATCATTTACAGAAAAAATACTGTCATATTTTTTCTTATTTTTTCTGAAATATTTAATTGCTTTATCAATAGTTAAATACTTAAGACAGGGGTTCGTTGCATGAACTTGAATAAATTGATCGCCTTCATAATTTTCTAAAACATCTTTAATCACTAAATTCATATTGCAATTGCCCCTTAAACTTAATGGTCTTTCATGTAACAAAATTTTTGAATTTTTTATGTTTAGTTTGTAGTCTGTGGTTATAATTACTTTTTTAATTTGCTTAGACTTTAAAAGCTCATTTAATATAAATTCGTATAAATGTTTACCATTTATAATTTTCTTATTTTTATTTTTAATTCTTTTACTATTTTTCCTAAGTGGTAATATCGATATCATTATATGAAAGTTTTAATTGCCACATCACCGTTCGCAAGTCAATCAAAAGCACCATTGAATCTATTGAAAAAGCATAAATTCAATATTACTTTGGCATCTGAAAAAAAAATTCCAAAAAACTTAGATCAATTTGAAGCTATAATAGCCGGTGTTTACAATTTTGATGTAGAAACTTTATCAAAATTTAAAAAATTAAAGATATTATCAAGGGTAGGAATAGGTTATGATAATGTAGATTTAAATTATTTAAGAAAGAACAATATAAAGCTAACAATAACTCCTAATTTACATGGATATACAGTTTCTGAATTAATTTTAACTTTTCTTCTAGCAAAAATTAGAAATATTTTGCCATTTCATCAAGATTTAAAAAATAAAAAGTGGAAGAGAGAAATTACTTATAATTTGAAGGATTATAAAGTGGGAATTATGGGCTTAGGTGTTGTAACTCAAAAACTACTGAATTTTCTTCACCCTTTTCAAATTAAAGAAATATTAATAAACGATATTGAAAAAAAAAATTTTATAAAAAAAAAAAATATAAAATACGTAAATAAACAAAAATTATTCAAAAACTCGGATATACTGATAATAAATATTCCATCTAGTAAAAAAAATAGAAACTTAATAAGAGACAAATATTTTTCAATTATGAAAAAAAATATTTTTATTGTTAATACATCCAGAGGAGATTTGATAAATGAAAAAGATTTATTCAAATTTCTAAAAAAAAACAAAAACGCATTTGCTGCTTTAGATGTTTTTAAAAATGAGCCAAATTTAGGACATTTGCGTAGACTTAAGAATATTATTTTTACTCCTCACATTGCTTCACATACATCTAACACTAGGAAAGATATGGAATTACAAGCTACTAAAAATATCATTTCTTATTTGATCCATAGAAAATTAATAAACCAAGTTAAATAAACTACCAGATTTTTCTTAAAACCTTTTTTGTTAAATTAAGTTTTTTATTAAAAATATTATTTTTAAAATTTATCTCATTTAAATTAGTAAATTCGACAGTTAGTGACTGATAAACTGTTTTTAAAATGGGCCAATTTTTATATATTTTTTTTGATAAATTATTTTTATATAAAAATATCTTACATTTAAAAATAACTGCGTATATTAAGGAGGTAGAATGAAAAGATACAATATTGTTACAATTTAAAAAAAATTCATAAATAGAACCACTAAAATAGTTGAAATTAAATTCACTTAACTTATTTCCATAATAATTTTTAAAAATCTCAATATCAGTTGAAGGATGAAGTCTAAAAAAAATATTATAACCCTTATTATTTAATTCTTTGGCAATATTTAGAAAAAAAATATTATCTTCATAAGAGGATATATAATAATCATACCTTTTTAAACTTTTAGAATTAAATCTTTTAATAAACGGTCTTAAAATTATACCTACATTCTTCTCTTTATTATAATTAATATTTCTTGGAAAATTAAATTTAGAACACGGCAATCCGTAATATATTGAAGAATATTTTTTTTTTAACAAATCAAAGTTTTTTCTATTTGAAAATAATACTTTGTACTTTATGGAATATTCTTTTAGTAAAATGAGGTTGTCTTTATCTATTTCTTCCCCTAATTTTCTGTAATGCGGCGCATGAGGCACTAAAATAATTTCTAAACATTGAACTTTTATTATACGTAAAAGTATTTTTAAAAAATATATCTGTGAAAATTCTTTATTATCAAGATATATTTTATCTGAGTTTTTTATTATTTTCTCTATTTTTTTTAAATTAACTAAATTAAAGGATAATTTGTTTATGAAAATTTTTTTTTTTAGAAAAAAATTTTCAGAAAGTTTTCTCAATAATTTATTTTTTCCAAAAAAACTTCTTAGATAGTATATTTTTAAATTTATCTTAAATAATTTATTTAGTTTAATTAGGTTTTTTTTGATTCTGGAATCATTTAAGTCCCAAACAATAATTATTAATTTATCAAATTTCCCTGATTTAAACTTTAACGAGTAATAAGGAATAATAAAATCTAAGTTGGATGTATTTTTAAATATAATATGTGTATAAGTTCTCATCTTGAAGAGGTATTTTCATCAATAATTTTCCTTTTCAATTTGATTTTTGTCATATCTTCAATGTTTTCTCTTGCTTTATGACCAAATTTCTTTTCAATTTTATCTAAAAAATTTTTACTTTTATGATATTCAATGAACTTTTCGTCTCTTAGCTTTAAAACTTCAAATGCTTTCAAATGATCAGTTGGTAATGGTTGTGTATTATATGAATGGAATGAATATCCTTCATAATTTTCAGGCAATTTTATTTTATCATCTAAAGCCTTTTTATATAATTGACTCCCAGGAAGTGCCATCGCTGCATAAGTATTCCAACCAAGAGTATTCAATTTTAAACTCAATTCATAAGTTTTTTCAATTGTCTCTTTTGTGTCTCCTGGTAAACCATATATATAATTTGCCATAACCTCAATATCTGCATCATGGACTTGAGATATAACTTTTTCAACATCAACATCTTCGAATTTACCTTTCGAAACTTCTAGTCTTACTCTTTTATCACCACTTTCTATTCCCAGACAAAGCCACTTTATTCCTGCAGATCTTACAAGACTTAAAATATCTTTTCTTCTAACCGTATCAATTCTTGAATAAGCCCACATTCTTAAATTGTCGTTTTTATTTCTTTCTTTTAATAAATTACATAAAGGAACATAATATTTTGGATTTAAAAGAAACATTTCATCAACAATTCTAATGGTAGAAACGCCATATTCTAAAAGCTTGTCAAACTCTTTAATAATAAATTCTGGCGACCAATAACGCATTCCACTATAATTTGATGAAACGCCAATTTCTTCATTATCATTTCTATTTATAATATTAATCATACAAAAAGTGCATTTAAACTGACATCCCAATGAAGTTTGTATAGCTGCATAAGGAGATCTTTGATTTTCTAAATACTCTGCATGCCACATTGGCGATCTATATAAATCAAAAGGTTTTTCTTCATAAGGTAATAAATCCCATGCATAACCTGGTAAATCTAGATCCATTCTTTCTGTAGGAACAACTTTTTCAGGCTTTGTAAAAATTATTTTATTGTTTTGTTTAAAAGCAATCCCATTTATTGTTTTTAAATTTTCAATAATAATCCTATCTAAATTAAGTATATTCCACAAAGAATAAACTCCTTCATTTAAAAAAACAAAGTCAATGCTGTCCTCATTCTGTAAAGTTTCTTTCGGTAATGCTTGAACATGAGAACCAAAAAAACTAATAAGTTGTTGAACATTATTTTGCTTTAAGTATTTTGATAGCCTTGTAGCACCACTCATATTAGTGGTTCCAGCATTTACATTTTGTCCATAAACTACAAAACTAATTAATCTTGGCTTTAAATCTTGCAGTCTAACTAGTGCTTCTTTGTCTGTTAAATTTTCTGCTAAACAATCAATAATTTTTACTTTAAATCCTTTTGCTCTGCAGCTTTCAGCTAGTAATAAAGCCCAGGTTGGAGTTTCAATTGCTGAATATTTCCCAGATAATTCTTGATATACTCCAGCTGAATTATTAGGTATTATAAAAACTACATCATTCATATAATTATAATTTACATTTCACGTCAAATTTACTTTATTTTTCAAAATAAGCTGATATTAGCAAGAATTAAATGAATTCAAACATAAATTTTTTGGAAGATAAATGCAGATGGTTAAGAAGAGAAATCTTTGAAATGGTGGTAAAAGTCAATCAAGGACACATTGCATCTTCTTTGTCTCAAACAGAAATACTGATTGCTCTTTATTATGGAGGTATACTAAATTATAAAAAAAACGACCCAAATTATAAAGAGAGAGATAAATTAATAATCAGCAAAGGACATTCAGCAATGGGTGTATATCCAATACTTGCAGATATAGGTTATTTTTCTAAAGACGAATTAAAAAAATATGGAACACCTGAGGGATTATTAAGGATCTATGGCGATAAAAGCATCCCAGGTATTGAATGCACTACTGGATCTTTAGCTCAAGGCCCTGGTATAGCAGCAGGTTTTTGTTATGCAGCAAAAGAAGATAATTTAGATATGAACTCTTATGTCATTATTAGCGATGGAGAAAATTACGAAGGATCAATTTGGGAAACAGCAATGTTCGCAAGTCATTATAATTTAGATAATTTAGTTTTGATAATAGACAGAAATGAACAAATAATATTAGGTAAAACAGAAGAGTTACTTAAGCTTGAACCCCTAAATGATAAATGGAAAAGTTTTGGATGGGACGTATTTAGTTGTAATGGACATAATATTCAAGAATTATTAAATATTTTTGAGAAAATTAAAGTTGAAAAAAATGGAAAACCAAAAATAGTTATAGCCAATACAATAAAAGGGAAAGGTGTTTCATATATGGAGGACGTAACAAGATGGCATAATACCATGCCAGATAAAGACCAGATTGAGATAGCAAGAAAAGATTTAAAATGAAAATTTTGATAACTGGTGGAGCAGGATATATTGGATCTGTTCTGACAGAAAAACTACTAAATAAAAATTATAAAGTCACAGTTATTGATAATTTTATGTTTTCGCAGAAAAGTTTAAACCATCTAATGCATAATAATAATCTTAAAGTAGAAAATAATGATATAAGAAACACATACAATTTTAAAACATTAATAAATAAAAATGATGTAATAATTCCATTGGCAGCATATGTTGGGGCCCCATTGTGCCTAAAGGATCCCGTAAATGCTCATCAAGTTAATTTTGAAAGTAACAAGTATTTATTAAAACAAATTTCAAATAGTCAGTTAATAATTATGCCAACAACAAATAGTGGATATGGTAAAGGAGATAAAAATGGTTTTTGTGATGAAAGCAGTAAACTTAATCCTTTATCAAAATATGCGAAAGACAAAGTTGAAATAGAAAAAATATTGATGGAAAGAGAAAATTCTGTAAGTTTTCGTTTAGCAACTGTTTTTGGATCTTCGCCAAGAATGAGATTTGATCTTTTAGTTAATGATTTTGTTTATAAGGCATATTTTGATAAATATATTGTACTATTTGAGAGTAATTTTAGAAGAAATTATATACATGTAAAAGACGTATGTAATGCTATTGAGATGTGTTTAGAAAAAACTAATAAATTTAAAGGTGAAATATTTAATGTTGGGTTGTCATCAGCAAATCTTACGAAATTAGAATTGGCAAATAAAATAAAAGAATACATTAAAGATTTCGTAATTATTCAAGAAAATTTTACTAAAGATACAGATCAAAGAGATTATTTAGTTTCAAACAAAAAAATTGAAAAATTAGGTTTTAAACCAATGTTCTCTTTGGATGATGGAATAAAAGAAATTTCAAAATTGTTAATTACTTTCAGGAGATTTACTGATGGCAATGTTTAGTAAATCATTTGGTCATCCATTGATGGAAAATAATATTTCAAAAAATAATATTAATGATTTAATAAAATTTCTTAAAACTTATCCAATTCTCACACAAAACAAAAAAGTAAGAGAATTTGAAAATAAATGGTCAAAATGGCTAGGTGTGAAATATTCAGTATTTGTTAATTCTGGATCCTCTGCAAATTTTATTACAATAAATAATTTAAAACTATTAACAAAAAAAAAAGAAATTATTTTACCGAGCCTAACATGGTCATCTGATGTTGTTTCTGTAATAAAAAATGGATTTAGACCAGTCTTTGTTGATATTAATTTTGCGAATCTTTCTTTGAATATTGATAAAGTGATAAAAAAAATTAATAAAAACACTGCTGCAGTTTTTATTACACATGCCCAAGGTTTTAATGGCCTTAATAATAAACTGATAAATATATTAAAAAAAAAAAAAATCTATTTAATTGAAGATGTATGTGAGTCCCATGGCGCGAAATTTAAAAGAAAAAAACTTGGAACATTTGGATTTGCATCTAATTTCTCGTTTTATTATGCGCATCACATGTCAACAATAGAAGGAGGTATGATATGTACGAATGATGAGGATTTCTATGAGTTATGTAGAATAACTAGATCCCATGGCATGTTGAGAGAAGCTTCAAATAGTAAATATAAAAAAAAAATTGAACAAAATAATAGACATTTAAATAAACAGTTTATCTTTTTAAAAGAAGGTTTTAATATGAGGAATACAGAATTGGGTGCTGTTTTAGGTTTATCTCAAATTAAAAATCTAAATAGCAATATTTTAAAACGAAATTTGAATTTAAGATTATTTCTCAAATTATTAAACAAAGAAAAATATTTTGTAGAATTTGATATGCAAGGAATTTCAAATTATGCCTTGCCAATTGTTCTTAGGGTGCCATCATTTGAACTAAGAAATAATTTAGAAAAGTTAATGAAATTAAACAAAATAGAATTTAGGAGAGGAAATGCAGGTGGTGGAAATCAACTTATGCAACCATATCTAAAAAATTTTACAAAAAAGCTTAATATAATTACAGAGTTTAAAGTGACCAATCATATTCATGATTTTGGTTATTATATTGGAAATTTTCCAACACTAAAAAAAAGTAAAATAATAAAAATTTGTAAAATTTTAAATTCGATAAATGAATAAGGCTAATTATTTAGATTTTTCTCTATCAAAAGATACACCCTTTATGAGGGATGTTTTCATGGAAAATTTATTCACAGAAGCAAAAAAAGATAAAAATATTTTTCTTCTAACACCTGACATGGGTGCTCCAACTTTAGATAAATTTAGAAAGGAATTACCCAAGCAATTTATACACAGCGGAATTTCAGAACAACATATGATCGATTTTGCTTGTGGTCTAGCTATGTCTGGAAAAAAAGTATTTTGTTATGCGATGGCTCCATTTATTACCTCAAGAACATTTGATCAACTAAAGTGTGCGGCTGCTGCAATGAATGTTCCAATAACACTGGTTGGTATTGGGGTAGGACTTGGTTATGCAGATGCAGGCCCAACACATTATACTACTGAAGATATAGCTTGTATGAGATCATTGTCGAATATTGAAATATTAACGCCATGTGACAACACTTCTGCAAAAAAAATGGTCCTTGAGTGTATAAAAAATCCAAAGTTTAGATTTATTAGATTAGATAGAGAAATTTTAAAAGATGTATATGAAAAATTTGAAATAAACGAATTTGAAACTTCAAGAGAGATAATAAATGGTAATTCTACGGCTATATTAACATGCGGATACTTAATACATAGAGGCATTAAAATAATTCAAGATTTAAATAGATTGGATCAAAAATTAAATATTGGACTTATTGATTTGTATAAAATTAAACCAATTAATAAAAACAATGACCTAAAAAAAATAATGGTTAAATATAAAAACATCATTTCAATAGAGGAGCAAACTTTATTCGGTGGCTTTGGAAGTGCAATACTAGAATATATGAATATTCACAATATAAATTTAAATCTTAAAAGATTTGGATTAGATGATATTTATTATTTTGAAAATGGAGGTAGAAATCATTTGCTTGATAAATATGGATTAAATAGTGAAAATATTAAGCAATATATCTTAAAATTATAAACTTAATTTAATAGTGTCAATTTTTTATTATCCATTTGGTATTTAGTTTTAAACTTTTCAATGATTGATTGATTGTGTGTTACTATAACTATAGTTTTATCTGTAAACTTTTCTATTATTTCAAAAAATTTATCTGAATTTCTATCATCCATACTAGATGTTGGTTCATCTAAGATTAATATCTGGTTATTTTTTAATATTGCTCTCATCAACGCAACAATTTGTCTTTGGCCACCTGAAAGATTTGAACCGTCCTCACCTATTATAAAATTTTCAATATCATATTTATTAAAAAAATTGAAAAAATCATATTTTTTTAATGTTTCATCTATTTGTTCCCTATCAACTATTCCTTTTTGAAAATAAGTTAAATTGTTTAGTATACTATCATTAAAAAAAAATGGATTTTGAGGTACATATGAATATAAATTTTTCAACAGATTTGAATTTTCGATTAGTTTGTTATTTATTTTAAATTCTCCATGATCTGGTTTTATTAGTCCGAGTATTATTTTTAATACAGTTGATTTACCAGAACCAATATCACCAAATATACAAATTTTATCACCTTTATTAATTTTTAAATTTAAATTATCTAAAACTAATTTTTTATCATAAGAAAAATTAATATTATTTAATTCTATATTAAAATCTTCGTTGGCATTTATTAAATATTTCATTTGATATTGGAAGCATATGTAACAAGGCTGCCGAAAACGACTGAATTCTTGTGAAATTTGGATATGCTCGAATAATTAAAAGACCAATTAAGGCAAAATCAAAATTTATACCAAGCTTTAATTTTTCGTTACCACTTAAATATAAAATTGTTATTAAAACAGAAAAAACAATTAAAAATTCTAATATGTATTTTATAGAGCTGGTATAAACGGCAAAAACTTTGAAATACTTTGAATAATTATCTAGAATTTTGTTAA
>CACJRL010000006.1 GCA_902595815.1 uncultured Pelagibacteraceae bacterium | reverse complement strand
TATCTATCTGTATTTCCTCTGATATAGGAGGCTTTATATTTGGAAAGATTTTAAAAGGTAAAAAGCTAACTAAAATAAGTCCAAATAAAACATATTCGGGTGTTTTAGGTTCATATATTTTAAGTTTAATTACTACGTTTATTTTTTTTAGTTCTTTAATCCCAAAAGATGATTTAATAATTTTTTCATTTATAATTTCTTCAATTTCTCAAATTGGTGATTTGATTATTTCATTCATTAAAAGAAAAGCATTTATTAAAAATACAGGATCTTTTTTACCAGGACATGGTGGGATTTTGGATAGGATAGATGGATTATTGTTTTCCTTACCAATTGGATTGATTATTATTCCAATTATATGAAAAAAAAAATAATAATTCTAGGATCAACAGGATCTATTGGTGAAACTACACTTTCAATTTTAAATTACGAAAAAGATTTTAAAATAGAATTATTATCAACGAATAGAAATGCTAATAAATTATTATCTCAAGCAAAAAAATTTAATGTTAAGAATGTAATTATATCGGATAAAAATATTTTTTTTAAATATAAAAATAAATTTAAAAAAAATAATATTAATTTATACCATGGCTTTAAAAATTTAAAAAAAATCGTAAAAAAAAGAGTTAATTATTGTATTAATTCAATAACAGGAATTGAGGGATTAGATCCAACATTAAAAATAATACCGTTAACAAGAAATATTTTAATAGCTAATAAGGAATCAATTATATGTGGTTGGCACATCATAAAAAAAAAATTAAAAAAATATAATACAAATTTTATTCCCATTGACTCAGAGCATTTTTCAATTTGGCAATTAATAAAAAATGACAATTTCGATTTAATTGATAAGGTTATATTGACCGCTTCAGGAGGGCCATTTTATGGAAAATCATTTAAAAAAATATACAACATGCCTCCATATAAGGCTTTAAATCATCCAAAATGGAAAATGGGAAAAAAAATTTCAATAGATTCCTCGACTATGATGAATAAAATATTTGAGTTTATAGAAGCAAAAAAATTATTTAATTTAAAAAACAATAATATCCAAATTCTTATACACCCAAAATCATTTGTTCATGCAATTATATTTTTTAAAAATGATTTAATTAAATTTTTAGCTCATGAAACAGATATGAAAATTCCAATTAAATGTGCAATGAATATTTACAATAAAAAAATTACAAAAAATATCGTTTCAAAAAATTTAAAAAATTTTAATTCTTTAAGCTTTAATCGTCCTATGAAAAAAAATTTTCCGCTATTAGAAATTTTAGATTTGATACCTGAAAAAACATCTTATTTTGAAACAATATTGATTACAATAAACGATACGCTAGTAGATAAATATTTAAAATATGAAATAAATTATAAATCTCTACAATTTAATTTATTAAATTTATTAAAAAAACCTTATTTTACAAAATATTACAAATTAAAACCAAACGATATATATGATATAATAAAAATGACTAAATTTACAAAAAGCTATCTAGAAAAAAATTTAAAAAAATATGATTAGAAAATTAACAAATAAAACTACTATATGAAAATATTATTTATAATATTTTTTTTATTAAAATGTACCTACTCGTTTGCTGATAAAATTTCATCATTTAAAATATTAGGTAATGAAAGAGTTTCTGACGAAACAATTATAATGTTTACGAATTTATCTATAGATCAGAATTTATCGGATGAACTATTAAATAATGCTTTAAAAGAATTATATGCCACTAATTATTTTGAAAGCATCAAAATTTCAAATAATGCTGGTACTATAGAAATAATTGTAAAGGAAAATCCTATTATTCAACAAATTATTATACAAGGTGTTAAAGATAAAAATATAAAAGAAAATTTAGAAAAAATTACAAAGAAATTAGAAAAATATCCTTTTATTGAGAATAATATTAATGATCAAGTTCTTTTATTAAAAAATATACTAAAATCTTATGGTTATTATTTTGTACAATTAGAAACAAATATTTTAGCTAATGATAATAATTCAATTGATCTAGTTTATAATTTTAAATTAGGTGAAATAGCAAAAATTACTAAAATAAAATTTATCGGAAACAAATATTTTAAAGATAGAACGTTGAGAAATGTAATTAAATCTGAAGAGAATAAATTTTGGAAATTTATAACTAGAAACAAATTTCTTGATCAAAATAGAATAAATCTAGATAAATCCAGACTAGAAAATTTTTACAAAGATCGTGGTTTTTATGGAGTTAATATCAAATCATCAACTGTAACAATTAGCAATGAAAACGATTTTGAATTAATATTTAATATAGATTCTGGTGAAAAACATTTTTTTAATGAACTCATTTTCAAGACTTCAGACGAATTATCCTCATTAACACAAAATTTCTTTTTAAACAAAGTAGAAAATATTCAAGGAAAACTATATTCTCAAAAAATTCTTAATAAATTAATTGATGAAATAAATGAATTTATTTTAAATGAAGAGTTTGTATTTATAAATGCAAATTATGATGAAATTATAAAATTAGAAAATAAAATAGATATAATTATAAATTTTGATGAGTTAGAAAAAACTTTTGTAGAGAGGATAAACGTTTTTGGTAATTATATAACAGATGAAAAAGTTGTACGTAACTCCCTAATAATAGATGAAGGTGATCCATTTAATGAAATATTATTTGATAAATCTATTAAAAATATTAAATCAAAAAATATATTTAAGTCAGTAAATTATAATATAAACAATAATTCAAATTTAAATAAAATTATTGATGTAAGAGTTGAAGAAAAACCAACAGGTGAAATTTTTGCAGGAGCTGGTACCGGCACAAGCGGTTCATCCTTAACAGCTGGTATAAAAGAAAATAATTATCTAGGATTAGGTATAAAATTAGACACAAATTTCACTGTAACAGACGAAACATTGAAAGGTAAATTTAGTGTATTAAATCCAAATTATAAAAATTCAGATAAATCTCTAAAAACTGAAATAGAGAGTTCTACATCGGATTTTATGTCAACAAGTGGATACAAAACTAGTCGTACAGGCCTATCTTTTGGTACAGAATTTGAACAATTTAAAGATCTTTTTGTTAATTTACAAATTTCAAATTTTTATGAAGATTTAGAAACATCTTCAAATGCTAATGATATTTTAAAAAAACAAGAAGGGAATTATTTTGAAAATTTACTTACCTATAATATAAAAATAAATCGTTTAGATAACAATTTTCAACCTACTGATGGCTTTATAAATAATTTTTCTCAAACATTACCTATTTATTCAGATGATTCAGCTATTGAGAATACCTTTAGCTCATCAGGATATCATTCTATAAGTGATAATTTAATATTATCTGCTAAATTTTTTTTAAAGACAATTAATTCTTTAGAAGACAATGTTAGAGTTTCAAAAAGAGTATTTTTACCAAGTCGTAAATTAAGAGGATTTGAAAGTGGAAAAATAGGTCCAAAAGATGGCAATCAATTTATTGGTGGTAATTATGCAACTTCATTAAATTTAAGTTCTACTTTACCAAATGTTTTTTTTGAAAACGAAAACATTGATGTAAATTTTTTCATTGATATGGCAAATGTTTGGGAAGTTGATTATGATAATTCTTTAGATTCAAATAAAATTAGATCCTCTTCTGGTATAGCAATTAATTGGTTCAGTGGGATTGGACCTTTAACATTTTCATATGCATTACCATTAACAGAAGCAGACACTGATATAACAGAAAAATTTAGATTTCAAATTGGTACTTCATTTTGATGAAAAAATTAGTTTTAATTATATTTGTTTTTTTTTTTCAAAATTTAAATGCTGAAAATAATTTAGTATATCTAGATGTACAATATATAATTGATAATTCAACTTTAGGAAAACATTACAAAAAAAAAATTAAATCAATTGAAGATAAGAATATGCCTAGTATTTTAGAAAAACAAAAAAATTTAAAAAAAAAAGAAGATGAAATAAATAATCAGAAAAATGTTATAACAAAAGATAAATTAGAAGAAAAGATAGGCGAATTAAAGCTATTAGTTAATGATTATCAACTTAGTAGAAATAATTTAAACAATGAAATATCTCTTAAAAAGAAAGAATATACTTCAAATATCCTAAAATTAATGAACCCCATATTAACAAACTATGTAGAAAAAAATAATATTTATTTAGTTTTAAAAAAAAAAGATATTTTAGTTGGTATCAAATCACTTGATATAACCAAGCAAATATTGGACAAGCTAGATAGTGAAACAAAGAACAAAAAACTAATAAATGAAAATTAATAATAATTTCTTTAAAAAAAAAAAATACTTAAAACTTTCTCTAATTTGTCGTGAGCTTAATATTAAAAAATCAATAAAAGATTTGAATATTAATTCTATAATTGATTTAGAGTATGCACAAAAAAATGATATATCTTTTTTTAATTCATTAAAATATGATTATCTTTTAAAAAAAACTAAAGCGAATTTTGTAATTTCAGAAAAAAAATATGAAAATTTAGTTAAAAAATATTCTCACCCATTAATTGTAGAAAATACACTTAAATCTGTTGCAATTATTACAAAATTATTTTATCCAAATTCATTAAATGACGCAATTGATTTCGATCTTAAAAAATCATCTTCAAAAAATTATAAAAATGTTAAGTTTGGTCAAAATATATTAATTGGCAAAAATGTTAAAATCGGTAAATCTACCTATATAGGTCATAATACATTAATAGAGTCTAATGTTAAAATTGGAGATAATTGTATTATTGGGAATAATGTTATTCTAAAAAATTGTAAAATCGGTAATAGTGTAAGAATTCAAGATGGTGCAATTATTGGAAAAACAGGTTTTGGATTTTTTCCTGATAACATCAAAAATGAAAGATATCCGCATATTGGAATTGTAATCTTAGAGGATAATGTTGAAGTAGGTTGTAATAATACAATTGACCGTGGATCAGTGTCTAATACTATTATTGGTAAAAATACATTTCTTGATAATCAGGTTCACATTGCACATAATGTAAAAATAGGTAAAAATTGTATTATAACTGGACAAGTTGGATTTGCTGGAAGTTCTATTATTGGCAATAATGTTCAAATTGGAGGTCAAGCTGGAATTTCTGGTCATTTAAAAGTTGGTAATAATGTGAGTATTGGTGGTGGAAGCGGTGTATTGAAAAATATTCCAGATAACTCTAAAGTAATAGGTTATCCTGCTACAGACATTAAAAATTTTTTAAAAAGAGATAAATAGTAATGAATAATTTAAATAAGGAGCAAATTAAAAATTTATTACCACATAGAGAGCCCATGTTGTTAATTGATGAATTAATTAATATTAAAACTTTAAAATCTGCAACTGCTATTGTAAATGTAAAAAAAGATAGCTTTTTTGTTCAAGGCCATTTTCCTGGTGAACCAGTGATGCCAGGAGTTTTAATTGTTGAAGCATTTGGTCAAGCAGCAGCAGCACTAACAGCTGCTGGTATTGATAAAAAAACTTACGAAAATAAATTAGTTTTTTTAATGACAGTTGATAAGGCAAGATTTAGAAATCCTGTAATCCCTGATTGCAGACTAGAATTAAATATTGAAGCAGTAAGATCTCATGGAAGAGTGTGGAAGTACAAAGGAGAAGCATTTGTAGATGGAAAAAAAATGGCAGATGCTCAATGGGCGGCAACTATTGTAGATAGAAAGAAATAATCAGTAGTAATTCTTGATAAGTATTTAAAAATTATTTTGTTATCAATATAATGTGATACATCCTACTTCAATAGTTGATAAAAACGCAAAAATTTCTAAAAATGTTGAAATTGGACCTTATTGTATAATAGGTGCAAAAGTAGAAATAGAGGCAGGCACAAAACTACATTCACATGTTTGTATTAAAGGAAAAACAAAAATAGGAAAAAATAATGAATTTTTCTCTTTTGTTTCAATTGGATCACCTCCGCAAGATTTAAAATACAAAGGTGAAAATAATTCTATAATAATTGGTGACAATAATAAATTTAGAGAATATGTAAATATTAATCCGGGCACATCTCAGGGAGGCACAATTACTAAATTGGGTAATAATAATTTATTGATGGTTTATTGTCATGTGGCACATGATTGTAATCTTGGAGATAATATAGTTTTAGCTAATAATGTTCAAGTTGGAGGTCATGTCACAATTGAAAATAATGCAATAGTCGGAGGCAGTTGTGCTATTCATCAATTTTCAAGAATTGGAAACTTAGCAATGGTAGGTGGAATGACTGGTGTTCTAAGTGATGTAATTCCATATGGATTATCACTAGGAAATAGAAATAATTTGGTTGGACTTAATCTTATAGGGCTTAGAAGAGCAAAAATTTCAAATGAAGATATTAAAATATTACAAAAATTTTATGATGATGTATTTTGTAACCAAAATTTTAGATCTAATATCGAAAATTTAAATGCTGAGATAAAAGAAAATAAATATATCAAAATCATAATTAATTTTATAAATTCAGATAAAAAAAGACCAATATCTCTTCCAGATAATATTAAATGATCGGATTATTTTTAGGGGAAAAAAAACTACCATTAGAAATTTTAAAAAGTTTAAAAAAAAAGAAAATTAAATATTTCATTATTGATTTATCAAAAAATAATAAATTCAAAAAAGATAGAAATAGTTATTTTATTAATATTGGAAAATTTGGTAAAATTTTAGAATTAATTAAATCAAAAAAATGTAATAAAGTTTTATTTGCAGGTAATATTATTAAACCTAGAATTTCTAAATTAAAATTAGATCTCAAAGGTTTTTACTACATCCCAAGGATTATAAAGGCATCTAAATTAGGAGATGCAGCTATATTAAAAGAATTGATACAAATTTTATCAGAAAATAAAATAAAAGTTATTAAATTAAACACATTTAATCCAGAATTAACACTGAGCAAAGGATGTTACACAAAATTGAAACCTAGCATGACTGATAAATTAATAATGAAAAAAGGTATTGAAATATTAAATAGATCAAATTCATTTAATCATGTTCAAGCATTGGTAATCAATAATCAGAAGATTATTTCTATTGAAAAAAGAAAAGGGACAAAGGATATGTTAAAATCGATTAGAAACAATAATCTAAAGAATAAACTCTTAATAAAGATGCCTAAATCAAAACAAGACTTGCGTGTTGATTTACCAACTTTTGGTTTAGATACACTAAAGGATTGTAAAAAAGCAAATATTAAAGGAATTGTAGTGAAAGCAGGTCAAAATATATTTTTAGATAAACGAAAAGGGCTCCAATTCGCTAATAAAAATAATATTTTTGTAATGGCTAAATGAAAAAAATTTTTATTTTAACAGGCGAACCATCTGGTGATAAATTAGCTGCTGAAGTTATTAAACAATTAAAAAAATCTAAAATAGATATTGAATATTTATCTGTAGGAGGTCAACATTTAAATTCTATAGGTATTAAGTCAATATATGATCAAAAGGATGTTACTTACATAGCCTTTACTGACATATTATTTAATATTTTTAAAATAAAAAATAAAATAAATGAAACGGTAAAAAAAATTATAGATTTCAATCCTGATATTTTATTTAGTGTTGATAGTCCTGATTTTACTCTTCGTGTTTCAAAAATAATTAAATTTAAAAAACCAGATATCAAAACTATTCATTTTATTGCACCTAAAGTTTGGGCATGGAGAGAGGGTAGGGTTAAAAAAATGAAAAGGTTCTTAGATCACATTCTTTTATTATTTGATTTTGAAAAGAAATATTTCGATAGGGAAAAACTAAAAAATACATTTGTTGGTCACCCAATATTAGATAATATAAATCGCGAAAAGATTGAAATTAATGAATTGTTTAAGGGAAAAATTATTTCGATTTTTCCTGGCAGTAGAATATCTGAATTGAAATCACATGTACCTATACTTATCGAGTTTATTAAAAAAATGAATGAGGAAAAAAATAATTATAATTTTATTTTTCATGCTACCGAAGGTTCTAAAGAATATTTATCTCAAATTATTAAAAAAAATAATTTAGAAAATGTTGATCTTATTTCAAATGAAAATATAAAAATTGCTACAATTAAAAAATCTATTTTTGCAATTGTTAAATCTGGAACAGTTTCACTTGAGGTTTGTAAATATGGTGTACCATCAATAATAATTTATAAAATGAATTTTTTAAATTTCTTTATTGCTAAGTCATTTTTAAAAATAAAATATGCAAACATGATAAATATTATTAATAATAAAGAAATTATCCCTGAACTTTTACAAAAAGAATGTAATTCACATGAAATATATAAAACAGTTAATTATTTATTAAAAAAACCTGAACTTATAAATGAACAATTAAAACAAGTTAATAAAACTATTAACGAATTAAGATCGAAAACATCATCAAGCAATGAAGCTTCCAATGTTTTGTTATCTTATTTGAGATAATCTTTTAGACACTTCCTTTTTTCCAAGAGAACATAATATATCATATATACCTGGTCCAAACTTTGATCCTGTAAGGCATATTCTAAGTGGTTGTCCAACTCCTTTAAAATTTGTTTTATTGTTTTTTATTAAGTCATTAATTATTGGTTCTAGTGTTCCTCTAGTAAAATCTGATAGTTTATTAATATCATCACTAAATAATTTAATAATTTTAATAGCTGTGTCGTCTAAAAGTTTTTTATCTTCTTCTTCTATTTGAACTTTGTCATTTATTAAAAACTTTGAATTTTTGTAAATATCTTCTAAAGTTTTTGCTTTATTTTTTAAAAAATGTAGGGAATTTTTAATTTTTTTCTTTGCTAAATCAGGTATCTTTTCCTGAAAAGTCTCACAATAAGTTATTAAAAAATTAAATAGATCATTTTCATCAATATTTTTTATATAATGTTCATTCATCGAATAAATTCTATTAATATCTAATTTCGAAGGTGATTTCCCAATTCCCTCTAAATTGAAGTATTTGATACTTTCGTCTAAATCAAAAATTTCCTTATCTTTGTATGACCAACCTAATCTCAGAAGATAGTTTCTAAGAGCATTAGGCATTATTCCAATTTTTGAAAAATCATCTAATGTTGATGCATTATCTCTTTTTGATAGTTTTTTTCCTTCAATAGTGTGAATTAGTGGTATGTGAGCAAAAAATGGCACTTTCCAATTCATTGCATCATAAATTTGTATTTGTTTGAATGTATTTATTTTATGATCATCACCTCTAATTATATGTGTCATTCCCATTAAATGATCATCTACTGATGCTGATAAATTATATGTAGGCGATCCATCTGCTCTTAATATAACAAAGTCTTCAATAGTATTATTATCAATTTCTATATTTCCCTGGACCAAATCCTTTAAGATAGATTTACCTTCAACTTTACTTTTAAATCTTATTACAGGATCGATTTCTTTTGGAGCATCAGTTTCACTCTTATCTCTCCATTTTCTGTTATAAATGTATGGTATTTTTTTCTGTTTTGCCCTTTTTTTTTGCTCTTCAATTTCATCATTTGAGCAATAACATTTATAAGCCAAACCTTTTTTCAACAATTCATTAGCTACATTTTTATGATCGTTTATTTTATCTGATTGAATATATTCATTATCTTCGTAATAAATTCCTATCCATTTTAAGGAATTAATTATTTGATTTTTGAATTTTTCTTTAGACCTTTCTTTATCAGTATCCTCTATTCTTAGATAAAATTTACCACCTTTATTTTTTGAATAAAGCCAATTGAATAATGCTGTTCTCACTCCTCCAATGTGTAAAGGTCCGGTTGGTGATGGAGCAAATCTAGTTGCTACTGTTTTCATCAGATTTATTTAGACTATTTTAGGAAAAGTTTCTATATAAAGATACTAGAATTCCTTGAACTTTTACTCTATCAGGACCAAATATTTTAGTTTCGTAATTTCTATTAGCGCTTTCTAAGGCTACGGTCTTACCTTTTCTCCTAATTCTTTTTAGCATTGCTTCATGATCGTCAATTAACGCGACTACTATTTTTCCATTTTCAGCTGTATCAGCCTTTTTCACAATTACTGTATCACCGTCATTTATTCCAGCCTCAATCATTGAATCTCCTTGTACTTTTAATCCAAAAAATTCTCCATTTTTCTCAATGTTGGAAGGCAAAGGTATTCTAGAAACTTCATTTTGAATTGCTTCAACAGGTGTGCCAGCAGCAATTTTACCCAATACGGGTATTTCATTTTCATCTGAATTATTTCGATTTGAACTTTCATCAAGCCCACCTCTAATTATGCTTGGTGAAAAACTATTATAAATATCATTTGCTGAAGCTGTTTCAGGTAACTTAATGACTTCTAAAGCTCTTGCTTTATGAGCCAATCTTTTAATAAAGCCTCTTTCCTCTAAAGCACTAATTAATCTATGAATTCCAGATTTAGACTTTAGATTTAAAGACTCCTTCATTTCTTCATAAGAAGGAGATACACCACTAGATCTCAGCTTCTTGTTGATAAATAAAAGCAGGTTTTTTTGTTTTTTAGTTAACATAGAACAAATTGAGTACACAAATGTTCTATAAAAGTTCTATCAATTAAACAAGAGTTAAAAATGTAATAAATTCAACACTTTTTTTATAAAATAGAAAAAATATTATTATTTTCTATATTTTTTAAAATCGATTCACCTATGAGAAATGTTTTTATTTTAGTTTCTGAGGCTATTTTCAAAACGTCTTCTTTGTTTTTTAATCCGCTCTCTGAAATTAAAGGTCCCTCATGATTAATTAAAATATTATGAATATCATAAGTTGTATTTATATCTGTTTTTAGTGTTTTCAAATTTCTATTGTTTATACCTATTAATGCATCTTTGTACTTTAGAGATTTTTTGGCCTCTTCAACAGTGTGAACTTCAACAATTACAGACATTTTAAGTTTCTCAGCTTCCTCATACAACTCATCTGCTGTTTTTTCATCAACGCCAGCTAAAATTATTAAAATAGCATCAGCACCATAACTCCTAGAAAGATGGACTTGAAATTTATCAACAAAAAAATCTTTACATAAAATAGGTAAATTTATTTTTTGTTTAATTTTACTAATATGAATTAAATTTCCCAAAAAAAAATCCTCTTCAGTTAAAACGGACAGGCAAGTTACGTTATTTTTTAAGTATATATCGGCAATTTCAACAGGATTATAATTTTCAATAATTATACCAGCTGAAGGGCTGGCTTTTTTAATCTCTGCAATAATAGAGATTTTATCATGATTTATATTATTGATTATTTTTTCTTTAAAATTTATATAATTTTTTAGATTTGCAATTCTGTCATTTAGAGAATTTATTGAAATATCTTTTTTTAAAATTTGAATTTTGTTTTTTTTTTTATTAATAATTTTTTCTAAAATATTCTCAGACATTTCTCAATTTTTCTAAATGTGAATATGTTCTTCCCGATAATAAATGATCTCTTGCTTTTTCATAGGCATATTTAAAATCATCTTCTCTTTCGGATATTATTAAACCAGCTGCGGCATTTAATGATACTGCTTTAGAAAAGTCATCATCATTACCTTTAAATATGTCAATAATTTTTTGTGAATTATAATTTGCATCATTTCCAACTATTTTATCGAAACCTTCAGCATTTACTTTCATTTCTTTGGGATCAATAATCATTTCGTTAATTTCCCCATTTTTTAATTGTTTAACAATAGTTTTGTCATATGGTGATATTTCATCTAATCCATCATTACTATTAACAACCCATGCAAATTTGATATTTAAATCTTTCAAAGCATTAGCAAATATATCTAGAAGTTTTTTATTAAAAACTCCTACAACTTGTTTTTCAACATTTGCTGGACTACTCAAAGGACCAATCATATTAAAAATTGTTCTCTTCCCAATTTTTTTTCTGGTTGGACCAACATATTTCATTGCGCTATGATAATTTGGAGCATACATAAATCCAAAATGATTTTTTTTTATTTGGTTTTCGATATCTTTGGGCTCCAAATTAATATTTATATTTAATGCTTCCAAAACATCTGCAGATCCACATTTTGATGAAACTGCTTTATTACCATGTTTTGCGACCTTAATGTCCATACTTGAAAGTAATAATGCTGAAGCAGTAGATATGTTTAGTGTATCCTTGCCATCACCACCTGTTCCACAGGTATCTATGCAGTCATCTACATTAACTTTTTTCGCTTTATTTCTAAGCACAGAGACACCACCTGCTATTTCTGTTGAAACTTCACCCTTTTTAGAGAGCAGAGTTAAAAAATTATAAATTTCATTATCATTAGCTTTTCCATTCATCAAAATTTCAAAAGCATCAATACTTTCCTGTAATGTTAAATTTTCACTTAATTCAAGTTTTTTTAAATATTTCTCCATTTATTTAATAAAATTTTTTAAAATTTTTAGACCATCTTTAGTCTTTATACTTTCAGGATGAAATTGTACTCCATGAATATCATAAATTCTATGTTTAACACCCATAATTATTCCATCTAAAGTCATGGCTGTAATCTCTAAATCTTTAGAGAGTGTTTTCTTGTCGATTATTAAACTATGGTATCTAGTTGCCTCAAATATTTTTGGTATTCCTTTTAAAATCCCTATATTTTTTGAAATGATTTTACTTGTTTTTCCATGAACCAATTCTTTAGCTTGAATAATTTTAGATCCAAATATTTGACCTATAATTTGATGACCTAAACAAACTCCAAGTATTGGAATTTTATTATACAATTCATTTACTATTGATAGACAGTTTCCAGCTTGATTAGGATTACCTGGACCAGGTGATATAACAATTTTATTATATTTTTTCTTTAATATTTCTTTTGTATTAATTTTATCATTTCTTACTACGTCTACATTTGAACAAAACTTAGATATGTAATGATACAAATTAAATGTAAAACTATCATAGTTATCAATTAAAATTATTTTCATAATTACTCAATTGCTTTTAATAGAGCCTTTGCTTTATTAACTGTTTCAAGATATTCGTTTTGTGGTTTACTATCTGCAACTATTCCAGCACCGGATTGCACATAAAATTTCTTATTTTTTGCTACTGCAGTTCTAAGTGCAATACATGTATCAAATTCACCATTTGCTGAAAAATATCCAATTCCACCGGCATAAACTTTTCTTTTAGTTGTCTCTAGCTCATCTATTATCTCCATTGCTCTAATTTTTGGAGCCCCAGATACTGTTCCTGCTGGAAATCCAGACAACATTGTTTCAAATTTTGAGTATTTATTATTAAATACTCCTTCAACATTTGATACAATATGCATGACATGAGAGTATCTTTCTATTGAAAAACTTTCAGTAACTTTGACAGTATTAATCTTTGATACTTTTCCAGTATCGTTTCTTCCTAAATCAAGAAGCATTAAATGTTCAGAAAGCTCTTTTTTGTCATTCAGTAAATCTTTTTCGAAAAATAAATCTTGTTTTTTATTTTTCCCCCTTGGTCTTGTTCCAGCAATCGGTCTAATAGTGACTTTATTATTTCTTAACCTAACAAGTATTTCTGGACTTGCTCCAATAATTTGAAAATCTTTAAAATTAAAAAAATACATAAAAGGAGAAGGGTTCGTTTTCCGTAATTTTTTATAAATTTCTATTGGATTTTTACTTAATTTGGTTTCAAATCTTTGACTTAGAACTACCTGAAATATGTCTCCAATTTTAATATATTTTTTAGCCTTCTTTACATTTGATAAAAATTTTTGTTTAGAAATATTTGATTTTACTTTTGTTTTAACTTTTTTATTAATTTTATCTAGATACGAATTATTATAATTAGATAAAAAAATTAAATTCTCAATTTGATTAATTATTTTTTCATACCTTATTTGATAATTATTTATTTTTTCATCACAAAAAACATTAATTATAAAATATAATTTCTTTTTTATATTATCATGTATTATTAATTCTCTAGGTCTGATAATTCTAGCATCAGGTAATTTTAAATCATCTCTATTTTCATTAGGAATATTTTCTAGATATCTAATAATGTCATATGAAAAGTATCCTGATATTATGGAGCTAATTGAGGGTAATTCTCTAGGAATTTTAAATTTAAAACTTTCAATAACATTTTCTATATTTTTTTTTGCACTACCTTTTAAAATTTTAACTTTGTTATCAAAGTATATCTTGCTTACATTGTTGTTAAATTCCCAAATTTTATCAGGATTTTTTCCGAAAATCGTATATCTACCTTTAATAAATCCTTTTTCTACTGACTCAAATACAAAAGCATTTTTCTCAGTAAAGAAATTATTTATTAAATTTATTATTTCTTTAGAACCATCACTATCCAAGGATAAATAGAGTATTTGGTTTATTTTTTTTTTATGATTAATCTTAAATTGTTTAAGGCTTATATTAAGCATTATTTAAAATAATCTTTTATTCGATCTATATTGTTATTAAAAATTTTAACTTCATACTTGGTGTTAAGTGATGTATCATAGGAACTATAAATATCATCAATCAAATTGATATTTGTTTTAGCTAGATATTCTTGAATATTTTCATTTGTGCTTTTTAAATTTTCATAAGTAATCTGATTAATCTTTGCTAAAAATATATTATTAGTTCTATTTGAAACCATAACAAAACTATTTTTTGGCAATTCATAAATAAGCTTTAAAGATGTTTCATCAAATAAACTATCATCATTAATTGAATTAATTATTCCTGAATTTATATTTTCTCTATTTTTTACTAGATTGTTAAAGTCGGCGTCAATAAAATCTTTATTTTGAATTTTTTCAAATAAATTTTTATTAAGATCAAATTTTTTCTTTAATAAAATTCTATTTTTAACTTTATCTCTGAAGGATGTATCATTTTTGTTTGGTAGTAAATTATTTATTTTTGTAATCTGATATAGTAAAAAGTAATTGTCTTTATCTTTTAAAACTATTTCTTTTTTTTCTTTATTTTCGTAAATTTCTTTAAATACATCATCCTCATTTACAAACTTAAAATTGTCTCTTTTTTGCAATTTTATTCCATTTTTTCTAGCGATATCTTCTAAAGAAACTTCATTTAATATATCATTTTCGATTTCATCAATTTTTTTGTAAAAATCTTCGTTAAATTCGTTGATTTCAATTAGATTTGAGGGTTCAACTTTAGCATAACTAAAATCAATATATGCTTCTTTTAAGTTTTCCTCATTTTCGATTATATAATTATTAATTTCAACGTCTGAAATATTTTTATCGTAAGCATATTCAAGATCATAGTATTGAATATTTATTTTTTTGTTCTCATCTATGTAAACTTTATTTTGTAGATAATAGGGTGATTTAATACCTCCACCAATATAATCAAATAGTCTTTTTCTTAACTGAGAATTTTTTAGTCTATTTTCAAATTCAGCTGCAATAATATTATTCTCTAAAAGAAATTTTTCATATTTTAATCTTGAAAAATTTTTGTCATCATCAAGAAAATTTATGTTGTTTTGTAAATTTAATTTTAATGATCTATCTGAAACTTTTACATTTAAATCTTTATACTCCATTGACATTAAATCTTTTGATATAAGATCACTCAAAATTCTTTCTAAGATGTTATTATCTAAATTTTCTTTTATATAATCAGGATTAATTCTTGATCGGTTTATATGATCAATGAAGTCTTTCGTTGAAATTGAATTATTATTTATCTTAGCAATATTATTTGTATTCCCGCCACTAAAGACACTTCCCATTCCCCAAAAAACAAAAGGAACAATTATTATAGCCACGAGGACACCTGCCAATTTACTATTTGTAAAACCTCTTAATTTTCCCAACATGAGTAATTCTTTATATATTGATTATAAAAAACAAACCTATAAATTAAATTATCTAAGATGACAAATAATAATATGATCTTTATAGCTAATTGGAAGATGAATGGAGAAAAAAGTCACATCTCTGGCATCAATAAAACCATAAAATTTTTAAAACAATCAAAAAATAAAAAAAATCAAATTATTTACTGTCCACCATTTACCCTTATTTCATCGGTTAAAAATAAAGTAAAAAACACTAAAATTAAAATAGGTGCTCAGAACCTTTCTCACTTAAATGATTATGGTGCATTTACAGGATCTGTAAATTCTAAATTAATTAAGTCAGCAGGAGGCGAGTATGTAATTGTTGGTCATTCTGAAATAAGAAATCAGGAAAATGATATACTAATAAATAAAAAAATTCATTCAGCACTTAAAGAAAAATTAAAGGTAATTCTTTGTATTGGGGAAACATATAAAGAAAAAAAAAATAATAAAACTCTCTCAGTACTTAAAAGACAAATAACCATTGCATTGAAGAATATAAAAAAAATTAATAATATTATTTTTGCATATGAACCTAGATGGTCCATCGGAACTGGAAAAATACCAAAATCATCTGAATTAAGAAAAAACTTTAAAGACATAAATAATATAATTAGCAAATTAAAAAAAAATCAAAAACGCAAAATTATCTATGGTGGATCTGTTAATTCTAAAAATGTATCAGAGTTAAAAAAAATTAATGATTTAAAAGGATTTTTAATAGGAAGCGCTTCTTTGAGAGCAAAAAATTTTATTGATATAATTAAAAAATCAACTAATTAAACCTCGTGGAAAATATACTATTAATAATTAATATTATTCTTGCAGCTATTTTAGTTGTCTTAGTTCTATTTCAAAAATCTGAGGGTGGTGCATTAGGTATTGGAGTGTCTCAAGATAACTTTATGCTTTCAAGATCTGCAGGAAATTTTTTAACTAAAGCTACAGCAATAATTGCAACTCTATTTATAATATGCAGTCTGTGTTTAACGATTCTTTCCAGAGGTGAATTAACGCCCACAACATCAGTTTTAGATAAAATAGAGGAAACTGATGATGCTCCAAAGGTTCCAGATAGCAATAATTAATACTTTGAATTTTTAAGTTTTAGGTCTATAAGATACTTCCATGGCGCGATATATCTTTGTCACTGGCGGCGTGGTATCATCACTTGGAAAAGGATTATCCTCAGCATCACTTGCATATTTATTAAAGTCACAAGGTTATAAAGTCAGGATACGTAAAATGGATCCATATTTAAATGTTGATCCTGGAACAATGAGTCCTTTTCAACATGGAGAGGTATTTGTTACTGATGATGGTGCAGAAACTGATTTAGATTTAGGACATTACGAAAGATTTACAAATATATCATCAAAACAATCGGATAATATTACTACAGGTAAAATTTATAGCGATGTAATTAAAAAAGAGAGACAAGGGGGCTATCTAGGTAAGACAGTTCAAGTTATACCACACATAACAGATAGAATAAAAAAATTTATTAGCAAAGACATTATTAATGAAGATTTTGTAATTTGTGAAATTGGTGGAACTGTTGGTGACATAGAAAGTTTACCGTTTCTAGAAGCCATAAGACAATTCTCAAACGATCATGGAAGGTCTAGAACATTATTTGTTCACTTAACATTAGTTCCTTTCATGAAATCTTCTGATGAAATAAAAACCAAACCTACACAACATAGTGTTAAAGAATTAAGAAGTATCGGTATACAGCCGGATATTGTTATATGTAGATCAGAGCAACATATACCTTTAGAGCAAAGAAAAAAAATATCTTTATTTTGTAATGTTGATATTGAAAACGTTATTGAGACTGTTGATGTTAGAACAATTTATGAGGCACCAATTAGTTTTTATAACCAAAAATTAGATAAACAAGTTTTAAAATATTTTAAAATAAAATCAAAAAAGAAACCCAATTTAAATCCGTGGAAAAAAATTACCTCAACTGTTCTGAAAAATAATAAAGTAATTAATATTGGAATAATAGGTAAATATGTAAACTTAAAAGATGCATATAAATCCTTAGATGAAGCATTAACACACGGCGGCATAGCAAATAATGTAAAAGTTAATTTAGTAAGAATTGAATCTGATAAACTAAAAAAAAATGAAATAAGCAAAAAACTTAGAAGTGTTTCAGGAATATTAATTCCAGGTGGATTTGGTAAAAGAGGAACAGAAGGGAAGATTGCTGCAATTAAATATGCTAGAGAAAAAAAAATACCCTTTTTTGGAATTTGTTTTGGTATGCAAATGGCAATTATTGAATTTGCCAGAAACAAATTAAATATAAAAAATGCAGGTTCTACAGAGCTTGATAAAAAATGCTACCCTGTTATTGGATTAATCCATGAATGGAACAAAAATGGAAAAGTTTTTAAGGGTACAGAAAAAAACTTAGGCGGTACAATGAGATTAGGTCTTTATGTAGCAAAATTAAAAAATAATTCTGCCATAAAAAAGATTTATAAATCAGATGAAATTAAAGAAAGACATAGACATAGATATGAAGTTAATAACAACCAAAGATCAAAATTTGAAAAAAAAGGATTAATATTTTCGGGCATGTCTCCAGATAATAAATTACCTGAAATAATTGAATTAAAAAATCATCCCTGGTTTATTGGCGTTCAATTTCATCCAGAGTTTAAATCAAGACCATTATCACCACATCCATTATTTAAATCTTTTATAAAAGCTTCAAAAAATTATCATGGAAAATAGAATTGTTAAGTGTCAGGATTTAAATATTTCTAATTCAAATAAAATTAGTTTAATAGCAGGACCTTGCCAACTAGAAACTGAGCAACATGCTTTGGACATGGCAGGGGAAATTAAAAATATTACTGACAAATATGAAATTGGATTTATATACAAAACATCATTTGATAAAGCTAATAGAACAAGTCTTAGAGGTAAAAGAGGAGCTGGATTAGAAAAATCTTTACCAGTTTTTGATAAAATAAAAAATCAAATAAAAGTCCCTGTCCTTACTGATATTCACAATGAGGAGCAATGCTCAATTGTTGCGCCACATGTTGACGTTTTACAAATTCCTGCATTCTTATGTCGACAAACAGATTTATTAGTTGCTGCTGCAAAAACAAAAAAAATTATCAATGTGAAAAAGGGTCAGTTTTTAGCTCCATGGGATATGGTAAATGTAACAAAAAAAATATCTGAGTCAGGAAATAATAATATTCTTGTAACAGAGAGAGGGGCTAGTTTTGGATATAATACTTTAGTAACAGATATGAGATCAATACCCATAATGACAAAAAATGGTTATCCGATTGTTTTTGATGCCACTCATTCAGTTCAGCAACCAGGTGGTCTAGGAGATAAAAGTGGAGGACAAAGAGAATTTGTTGAACATTTATCTAGAGCAGCTGTCGCAGTGGGTGTTGCTGCTATTTTTATAGAGACACATCAAGATCCTGATAACGCTCCTTCTGATGGTCCAAATATGGTTCCGCTTAATAAATTAGATAATCTTATTAATCAGATTGTAGCAATAGATAATCTAATAAAAAAAAATAATGTCTAAAATTTCTAAAGTTATTGCAAGACAAGTTTTTGATAGTAGAGGAAATCCAACTATAGAAACAGAAGTATTTGTAAAAGATATTAGTGCATCAGCAATTTGTCCTTCTGGAGCATCAACCGGAACTTACGAAGCTTTTGAAAAAAGAGATATTAATAATAAAAAATATCTTGGAAAAAGTGTTTTAAAACCAGTTGAATTTATAAATAACGTAATATCAAATAAGTTAAAAAATTTTAATGTTCATCAACAAGAAAAGATAGATAATTTATTAATAAGACTTGATGGAACAAAACAAAAAAAAAGAGTTGGAGCTAATGCAATTCTCTCAGTTTCTATAGCTGTCAAAAAATTATCTTCTAAAATTAAAAAAATTCCAATTTATAAAAATTTGCTAATAAATAAAAATTTTAAATTACCATATCCTTTAATGAATATAATTAATGGAGGTGCACATGCAAATAATGGCCTCAGAATACAAGAGTTTATGATAAGACCAGATAAAGCTAAATCTTTTTCTGAAGGTGTTAGAATGTGTTTTATTGTTATTAATAGATTAAGAGATTTAATCAAGAAAATGGGTCATTCTACTTCTGTAGGAGATGAGGGTGGGTTTGCTCCAATGATAAATGATAATGAAAGCGCGCTTAAACTAATAGTGAAAGCTATAAATTTATCAGGTTTTAAAAATGGAAAAGACATAGTTATATGTCTGGACGTTGCAGCAAATGAGTTGCTTAAAAATAAAAAATATTCAATTCACTCTAAAAAGTACACTAGTGTAGATGAATCCATAGAAAATTATCTTAGACTTGTGCAAAAATATAAAATCATGTCTATTGAAGACCCATTTGGTGAAAATGATTGGTCAGCTTGGACAAAGCTTTTAAATAAAACAAAAAATAAATTACAAATTGTTGGGGATGATCTGTTTGTTACAAATTTAGAAAGATTGAAAATTGGTTTTTTGAATATTTCAGCTAATTCAATATTAATTAAATTAAATCAAATTGGTACTGTCACAGAAACACTTGAGGTTATAAAATTTGCAAAATTAATTGGTTATAAAACTATAATTTCACATAGATCTGGTGATAGCGAGGATACATTTATTGCAGATTTTGCTGTAGGAACTGATTCTAATCAGATTAAAACTGGGTCATTAGCAAGATCGGAGAGAGTTTCAAAATATAACCAATTAATAAGAATTGAACAAGAACTTGGAAAAAAATCAAAAATGCATATTCTTAATTAATGTTTGAAAAAATAAAAAAAAATTATTTTATTTTAATTATAACATTTCTATTTATTTACTTTTTTTTTAATTTATTAGGTGGTGATAGAGGTCTAATCTCTTATTTAAAAAAAAAAGAAATTTATGAAGAATTGAAGATAAAACAAACAGATTTGAATTTTAAAATTCAAGAATTGGAGCACAAAAACTCTTTATTAACTAAAGATATAGACCTTGATTTTATTGAAGTTTTGATACGAGACAAATTTTTATTTGGAAAAGATGGAGAGACTACTTATATAATAAAACATGATGGACAAAATTAGACCAAGACACCCTGAAAAAGTTAAAAATCCAGTTAATCCAATTAAAAAGAAACCAGCCTGGATTAGATCCAGACTATCAGATAGTAAGGAATTTTTTTTAACCAAAACTGTAGTTAATCAAAACAATTTAGTCACTGTTTGCCAGGAAGCAAACTGTCCCAATATCACTGAATGTTGGAGTAAAAGACATGCAACATTTATGATAATGGGTGACACTTGCACAAGAGCTTGTGCGTTTTGTGATGTTAAAACTGGGAAACCCGAAAAATTGGATCAATTTGAACCAATAAAAATTGCAAATGCAGTTAAAAAATTAAATTTAAGGCATGTTGTAATTACATCTGTTGATAGAGATGATTTACCAGATGGTGGATCTACTCATTTTAAAGAAGTTGTAGAAATTACTAGAAAAAAAAATCCAAATACTACAATAGAAGTCTTAACGCCGGATTTTCTTAGAAAAGGTGACTCTTATAAAATTATTTTAAGTGCATACCCTGACGTTTTTAATCATAATATTGAAACAGTTCCAAGATTATACGTAAAGGTTAGACCTGGTGCTAGATATTTTTCATCTTTAGAACTTCTTAAAAATGCAAAAAAAGATAATAAACAAGTTTTTACTAAGTCAGGCATAATGGTTGGTTTGGGTGAGGAAAAAGATGAAGTGATCCAAGTAATGGATGATTTAAGATCTGCAAATGTTGACTTTTTAACAATTGGTCAATACCTTCAACCAACGGCAAAACATCATCCTTTAGATAGATATTATCATCCAGATGAATTTAAAGATCTAGAAATAATAGCAAAGTCAAAGGGTTTTTTATTAGTTTCATCTTCACCATTAACTAGATCTTCATATCACGCTGATGAAGATTTTGCCAAATTAAAAAAAAACAGACATAATTAATTGAATGCCAAAAGCATCAGTAACGCGATTAATAGAACGCGATAAAAAAACACTTATTAATTTTGTTTTAGATATTGAAAAGTATCCTGAATTTATTCCATTTTGTATAGATTCTAAGGTTTATGAGAAAAAAGAAGTTGAAGATTGTATAAAAATTATCGCAGATTTAACTATTGGTAAAAAACCTTTTACTGACACTTATAAAAGTGATGTTATGTATGATAAAAAAAATGATCATATTCACGTGACTAATATTGATGGTCCTTTAAATTATTTAGAAAATAATTGGAGATTTGTTGAGAAAGATAATTTTACCGAAGTACATTTTGATGTCGATTTTGAAATTAAGAATAAATTTCTTAATATTATAATGTCGAAATCTTTTCAATACGGGCTTAATAAAATAGCTGATGCATTTCAAAAAAGAGCAGAAAGTTTGTAATTTATAACTAAATAATTTTTATCAATAAATTTATACATTTTTTAACTGTATTATTTTGTATAATTGATCTTTTCTTTTTTCCAAATAAATTTTTGATAATAAAAATTTTATTTCCTTTTTTAATACCAATAAATACAAGACCCACAGGTTTATTTATTGTACCACCTTTAGGGCCAGCAACACCAGTAATTGATACATTAATTTTACTTTTTGATAATTTTGATAAATTTTCTACCATTGATCTGCAGCATTCTTGACTCACAGCTCCATATCTATCAATTAGTTTTTTTTTAACATTCAGAATATTAATTTTTGCATTATTTGAGTAAGTAATTAATCCCATTTTAAAATATTTTGATGAACCACTTAATGAAGTTAATTTACTTGATAACAAACCACCAGTACAAGATTCTGCAATAGATATAGTGGTTTTTGTCTTTATCAATTTTTTGTGTAATTTATCAATACTCATTAAAATTTTAATGAAATGAGATATATTATTAACATTGTATACAACCCAGCCATTATATCATCCATAATTATACCAAAAAAATTTTTATGTTGTTTATCAAAATAACTTACCGGAAAAGGTTTAAAGATATCAAAAAATCTAAAAAGAATAAAAGATAACAAATAATATATTTCAACAGGAATATTTATTAGATTTTTAGATGATAAATATACTATAAGGATTAGAGGCATTGCTTGACCCAACACTTCATCAATCACAATTTGTCTGGGATCTTTATTTTCAAATTCAGTTTCAGAATCCATCACAGCATAAAAAGAATAAAAAAAAGTTATAGAAAATAATATCAAAATATAATTTAGATTTTTAAATTGAAATACCTCAAACAATATATAAAGGATTATTAATGTACTTAAGGATGTGAAGGTTCCAGGAATTTTTGAAATATATCCATTTCCAAAAAAAGTTGATATTAATAAATTTATTTTTTTCATTTTGATAATGAACAAATAACTTCACACGCAATTGCTTGTTCTTTTCCAATTATACCTAATTTTTCCACAGTTTTACCTTTTAAATTTATTAAATTTCTATTTATAGATAATAATTCTGATAATGATTTTATTATTCTATTTCTAATTTTTGAAACCTTTGGATTTTCGCATATTAAATTTATATCAATATTATTTATTGAAAAGTCATTGTCATTTAATAGTTCAACAACTGGCTTAAGCATATTTTTAGATCTAATATTTTTAAATTTATTGGAATTACTTGGATAATAAGTTCCAATATCACCTTTTTTCATTGCTCCCAAAAAGCTGTCAATTATTGCGTGAATGATTACATCTCCATCAGAATGTCCTTGAAGACCTGAGTGAAAGGGAATTTTTATACCTCCAAGAAAGAGTTTTTTATTTTTAATTAATCTATGAATATCAAAACCAATACCATAATAAGTATTTGATTTCAGATAATTAAGATCATCTATAGTTGTAATTTTAAAATTTTTTTTATCTCCAAGAATAAACTTAATTTTCCTATTATTTCTTAAGTATAAACTAGCTTCATCAGTAATTTTTTCTTTGTTTGATTTATATAAATTAAAAAGTTCTTGAAAATTAAAACACTGCGGAGTTTGTGTAAGTAAAATTTTATTGCGATCTAAATTGTTTATTTTATTTTTAATTTTATATTTTACAGAATTTTCAGACTTTAAATATGGAACAACTGCTTTATTTTTTTTTAATTCTTTTTTTAATCTATGTAATAATTTAATTGATAAATTTGGTCTAGCAGCATCATGGATAAATACATTTTTTATTTTTTTATTTTTTAAATAATTAAGTGCATTTTGAGTTGAATTATGTCTTTCTGTTCCACCTTTTATTACATCTATGTTTTTATAACTAATATTTTTAATTTTTTTATTTGAAACTATTAAAACTTTTTTAAAAATTTTTGAGTCTAATGCTGTTTTTAATGAATGCTCAAATAAAGGCTTATTTTTATAGGTTAAAAATTGCTTATTTAAATTTGATTTAAATCTCTTACTTTTTCCTGCACTTAATAATATAAAACAATCACTCATGTATTTATTTGTAAATTTTTATATATATTCATAGTTTATGTTATCTTTCATAAAAAGAAATTTGTTTATTATAATAATATTTCTCCTGACTATATTTCTATCTTTTATTACATTTTTAACATTTATTAATAAAAGTTTTATTGAATTGAATGAACAAAACCTACAACTAGTATTAATTGTTAACATTATTTTTTTGTTATTATTTTTTGTTTTAATTTTCATTGATATTAAAAATTCAATTAGAAATAATATAAATGTGAGAGGATCTGTTGCAAACAGAAAATATATTATATCATTTGGACTTTTTACTTTAATTCCATCTTTACTGATTGCGATATTCTCTCTTTTTATTTTCTCTTTTGCTCTTGAAAAATATTTTGATAAAAAAATTACAACTGCTGTTAATAATTCCTATGAGATTGCAAAAAATTATGTTGATGAAAAAAGAAATAAAATTCAATCAGAAATAGTCTTGATCGCATTCGATCTAAACAAATATTACAATATTTATCAATCTGATCCAGAAAGATTTAAGGCATTCTTAAATACTCAAAACTTAATCAGAGATATTGATCAACTTTATTTAATTAATTCAGCTGGTGAATTAATTATTTCAGCAAATGATTTTAAATACATTAAGATTGAGGATAAAGCTATTCAAATGGTAAAATCTGATGATAGACCTTTAAAAATTATAAATGCTCCTGAAAATAGATCTGCAGCCGTGATAAGATTACAAAATTTCGAAGATACTTTTCTTTATGTTGTAAAAAGTCTAGATAAAAATATATCAAATTATCTACTAGAGTCAGAAGAGGCAGTAAATTTTTATTATACTGTTGAGAATCAAAGTTTAGGAATAAGAATATCATTTGCAATTATATATATATCTTTAGTAACACTTTTGTTATTTTTATCGATCACAATAGCAATCAGATTTTCATCGAGATTTTTTATATCAATAAATAACCTGATTACCGCATCTGAAAAAATAGGAGAAGGAAATTTGGATGCTAAAGTTCCTGAACTTAAAGCAGACAGAGAAATGGAATTATTAAATAAAAATTTTAATTCGATGATAGAAAAATTGAAAAATCAGCAAGATAAATTACTTTCAAATGAAAGACATGAAGCTTGGGAAACAGTTGCAAGAAAAATGGCACACGAAATTAAAAATCCATTAACTCCAATTCAATTAACTATAGATAATCTTAATTCTAAATATTTACCTGATATAAGTGGTGAAAAAAAAATTAAATATCAAAATAATTTAAAAACTATTTTAAAGCAAATAAAACAAATTGAAAATTTAGTTAACGAATTTTCAGATTTTGCAAGAATGCCTAAACCTCATTTTAAAAACAATGATTTAATTAAAGTCCTAGATGAAAATATTGATCTATTAAAAAAAATTGATAATTCAATTAATTTTAACATTAATAATAAAACTGGAAAAAAAGTTATAATTAACTTTGATAATGAACAATTTAATAGATTATTTTTTAATTTGATTAAAAATTCAATCGAGAGCATTAAGGAAAAAGTTAAAAAAACCAATAATTCATTGAAAAATATTGATATAGAAATTAATCAAAGAAGAGACTATATAACTGTTAACTTAACAGATACAGGTGAAGGTTTTACAGATAAAAAAACCAAAGATATTATAAAACCATATTATACAACTAAAGAAAAAGGTACTGGCTTAGGATTGTCTATAGTAGATAAAATAATTAATGACCATAACGGATCAATTAAATTTTTAAATACAAATAATGGTGCTAAAGTTCAAATAATAATTCCAAAGTAAATTATGGCAACAGAAATATTAATTATCGATGATAATGCGGATATTAGAAACATTCTTGAGGAATTAATTAAAGATGCTGGTTACAAAACAAGATTAGCAGCAAATTTTAATCAAGGACTTTCAGAAATAGACAAAAAATTACCAGACGTTGCTATCATTGATGTAAAATTGGATAAAGGAGATAACGACGGTATTCAGTTATTAGAACATATCAAGACTAAAAATACTGACATACCAGTAATTATAATTTCTGGACATGCAAATATTGAAATGGCTATAAATTCACTTAGATCTGGAGCATTTGAGTTTATACAAAAACCTTTTGATAAAGAAAGATTATTAAACTTTGTAAAGAGAGCTGTTGAAAACATCAATCTAAAAAAAGAAAATAAGTCTTTATCAAATAAGTTATTCCATTCATTTGAAATTATAGGAAAGAGCGCAAATATTACCTCCATAAAAGATCAGATACAAAAACTTTCACAATCTGAAAGTAGAGTTTTTATTAGTGGACCAACTGGTTCTGGTAAAGAGTTAATATCAAGAAAAATTTACAAAAATTCTAAACGTTCTAAAGGACCATTTATAATTATTAATGGCGCTTTGTTAGATTCGAAAAAATATGAGTTAGAACTTTTTGGTGAGGAAAAAAAAGATGGTTCAATTGTTTATGGAGCTTTGGAGAAAGCATCTGGTGGAGTGTTGTTAATTGATGAAGTGACTGAAATTCCATTGGAAACGCAATCAAAAATATTAAGAGTTGTAATAGATCAAAAATTTAAAAGAATTAATAGTAATCACGATATAAAAGTTGATGTAAGAATAATTTGTACATCTAGTAAGCAAGTTAATAACGAAATAAAAAATGGAAATTTTCGTGAAGATTTATTTCACAGATTAAATGTATTTAATATAGAAATAGATCCTTTAAACAAAAGAATAGAAGATATTCCATTACTTATTAATTATTTTATTGAAAATATTTGTAATACTTACAATTATAAAAAATTCAAAATCAAAGATGATAACTATCTTCTAAATTATGATTGGCCAGGAAATGTGAGAGAATTGCGTAATCTTATTGAAAGAATTGCAATACTTTCCCCAGGAAATGATGAAAAAAAAATATTGGACATTATTAAAGAGTCTTTATCTAAATCATCAAATGAGACTTTCTCAGTTGCTGAAAATTTATCTATTCCATTAAGAGAAGCAAGAGAAAACTTTGAAAAAGAATATCTAATTTCTCAAATAAAAAAATTTGGTGGAAATATATCTAAAACTGCAAAATTTGTAGGTATGGAAAGATCTGCTCTGCACAGAAAGCTAAAATTATTGGGTGTTAAGGATTTAAATTAATGAATATTATTATTTGTGGGGCTGGTAGAGTTGGTTTTACTATTGCTAAATTGTTAACAGAACAAAACCATTCTATCACTGTAATCGATCAATCAAGCGAAGATATTCAAAAAATTAATGAGTCCCTTGATGTAAAAGCTATAGTAGGAAAAGCAACTTCTCCTGAAATTTTAGATAGAGCTAATACTGCAGACGCTGATATGTTGATAGCTGTAACAAGAAATGATGAAATCAATATGCTTATATGTCAAATCGCATATTCGTTATTTAAAGTACCAAAAAAAATTGCCAGAATAAGGTCTCAAGAATATTTAGATCCAAAATTTTCAACTCTTTTTAATAAAGAAAATCTACCAATAGACTATGTTATTTCACCTGAAATAGAAATTGCAAAATCATTACAAAGAAAATTAGAAGCCCCTGGTGCGTTGGATAATGTACCATTTGCAGAAAATAAACTTAGATTGTTAGAAATTTTAATTGATGAAAAGTGCCCAATTCACCAAATAAAATTAAAAGAGTTGACTAATAAATTTCCAAACTTAAATGCTTATATATTAGGCGTTATCAGGGATGATGGTTTTAAAATATTAAAAAAAGACGATAAACTTCAACATAACGATAAAGCTTATGTAATTGTAAATTCAAATCAGATGAAGGAGACACTTAAAGTCTTTGGACACAATGAGAAAATTGCAAACAAAATTCTTATTATTGGTGGGGGTAATATAGGTTTTAATCTTGCTTCAAATATAGAAAAAAATTTTGACGAGGCTAGGGTGAAGATTATTGAAAAAGACAAAAATAGAGCAGAAATAATTGCAAATTATTTAAATGACACAATTGTTATAAATGGAAATGGTTTAGATGAAGATGTATTGAATGAAGCTAATTTAGATGAGGTGGAAACAGTACTAGCGTTAACGAATGATGATGAAGACAATCTTATGGTTAGTGTACTTGTTGAAAAATTTTCAAAAAATAAAAGAACTATGGCTTTAGTAAACAAACCAAATTATTCACTTCTTCAGTCATCTTTAAAGATTGATGATTTAATAGATCCAAGAATGAGTACCGTTTCAAGTATATTAAAACATGTTCACAAAGGAACAATAGAAAATGCTTACACAATTTTAAATGGTGAATATGAGGTTATTGAAGCTGATATTTTGGAGACATCAGAATTGGTTAATAAAGAATTAAAAACTGCTGATTTACCAGATGAAATTAGAGTTGGAGCAATATTAAGAAATAATAATTTTATGTTGCCCTCGTCTAAATATATTTTTCAAAAAGATGATACAGTCATATTATTAGCTAAGAGGGATCAATTACCTCTTGTAGAAAATTTGTTTAGAATTAGTTCAATATAATTAATGAATATATTTTGCTTAAGGTATTTTGGTATATTTTTTTTAATTATCAGTTTTTTCTCATTTTTTAATATTATTTATTCTTATTATTTTAACTTATTGAGCAATCTTGATAATTATATTCTAACTTTTATTTTAACTCTTATTAGTGGTTTTTTTTTAATAATATCTAAAAAATACAAATATGAGAAAATAAATTTATTCGAAAGAATTCTAATTGTTTTTATTGGTTATTTAATTTTACCTATTTTAATCTCCATACCATATTATCTTAGTTTAGAAGATATTGGATTAATAAATTGTTATTTTGAAGCTATATCTGGTTTTACATCCACAGGATTTACAATCTTTCAAGAAATAGAAAAATTAGATCAAACATTGATTTTATGGAGATCAAGTTCTCAATGGATAGGAGGTTTATATTTTTTATTTTCAATATTATTACTTATTGATCTGTTTGATGAAAATTTAAAAAGATCATTAACAAATTATATATCTCTAAATTCTTCAGAGATATTCAAACAAGTATTTAAAATCATAATAATTTACGTATCTATGACAATTTTAATATTCATAATGTTAAAGTTAGTTAATTTAAGATCTTACGATGCCTATAACTATTCTCTTACAATAATATCTTCTGGTGGATTTTTACCTAATAACAATTTTGATATAACTTTTAATTCAGAATTAAGTAAATTTATATTGTCTGTAACAATGTTATTTTCTTTTTTTAGTCTTTTTTTTATATTTAATTTAATTTTCTTTAAAAGAAAAAATATTAACTACTTAAGTGAAGATATTAATATTTTATTATATTTATTAATAGTTATTGTTTTATCTTTTATATTTTTTAATTATGAAAATAATTTTTTAAATATATTAGTATCTATAAGTAGTAGTGTTTCAAATATAGGTATATCTTTTGAAAATATTCCAAAAAATCTAGTTTTTGTGTTTCTATTATTAGTTATATTGGGTGGATCTTTTTTTTCTACTAGTTCTGGTTTAAGAGTTATAAAAGTAATAACTTTAATAAAGTTTTCAATTAATAATTTATTATCTCATTCAAAACCAAATCAAATTTATTCAAATAAATTATCTTTAAATAAAATTGGTGCTAATATAACAGACATAAATAAATATTTCTTTGCTATAATAATTTTCATAATTTCATTATTTTTAATTTCTACATTACTAACAATCTCAAATTTAGATTTTGAGTCATCATTCAAATTAGGTATTCTAACAATTATGAATACTGTTAACTCAGAAATGTATGATTTAGCTAATCTAGATTTTTATAATTTTAATATTTTTGGTAAAATTTCATTAATTACATTTATGATAATAGGTAGAATTGAACTGTTATCAGTGATAATTTTGTTAAAAAAATTTCTTTTCAAAAATTAAATTAGTATTATAAATCAGACCAGTGCGCTCTTAGCTCAGCTGGATAGAGCAACGGTTTTCTAAACCGTAGGTCGAAGGTTCGAATCCTTCAGAGCGCGCCACTACCAAATAAAGCATAAATTTTGCGATTTATTTATTATTGATGAGTTTCCTCGTTTCTGCTTTACTTGGTCAATTCAAAAATTACTTTGAATTATTTGTTAACAAATAAATAAACAAGAGGAATATATAATGTTTAAATTAGTAAAACGATTGACTTCAGTTGTTGCTATGTTTGCTGTTTTGTTCACTTTCACAACAGAGACTATGGCTGCAAAAAAGTCAAAAACTCTTAAAAACACACAAAAAAAAGGTTTTGTGAGATGTGGTGTTTCACAAGGTCTACCAGGATTTTCTAATGCTGATGCTGCAGGAAACTGGACTGGTGTTGACGTTGATGTATGTAGAGCAGTAGCTGCTGCGGTACTAGGTGATGCAAGTAAAGTTAAATTTACGCCGCTAAGTGCTAAAGAAAGATTTACTGCATTAACATCTAACGAGATAGATATTCTATCAAGAAACACAACTTGGACTCTTTCAAGGGATGCGGATATCGGTCTTACTTTCGTAGGAGTAAACTTCTATGATGGTCAAGGTTTTATGGTTAGAAAAAATTCAGGAATCTCATCAGTAAATGATTTCAAAGCTGGTGTTTCTGCATGTACTAACCTTGGAACTACAACTGAGCTTAATATGAGAGATTTCTTTAATTCAAAAGGAATCAAATATGAGCCAGTTACTTTCGAAAAAGCCGACGAAGTTGTAGCCGCTTATGATGCGGGTAGATGTGATACATATACAACAGATAAATCTGGTTTAGCTGCTCAAAGAATTAAATTGAGTAACCCAGATGACCACATGGTATTACCTGAAACTATTTCAAAAGAGCCATTAGGCCCAGTTGTTAGACAAGGTGATTCTGTTTGGGAAGATATCGTAAGATGGTCACTAAACACTATGATCGAAGCTGAAGAGTATGGCGTAACATCAGCAAATGCTGATTCTATGAAAACTTCGGATAATCCAGCTGTAAAAAGATTAGTTGGTGCTGAAGGTGAATTAGGAGCTGCTCTAGGTTTAGATAATGAGTGGAGTTTAAGAATAATCAAGCAAGTTGGTAACTACGGTGAAAGCTATAAAAGAAATATAGCTGATACTGGAATTCTACCTGACAGAGGTCCAAATCAGTTATGGACAAAAGGTGGAATACTATACGTACCACCAGCAAGATAATTCTTTTTAAAAGAATATAAAGAGGGCTAGATTTTTCTAGCCCTTTTTTTTATAAACCATACTAATTGTGAATTTTAAGAAAATATTACCCCAGTTACTTACTCTAGTTGTTGTTATCCTAGTATTTGGTTTCTTTTCATATAACGCTCAAGTTAATATGGAAAACAGGGGTATCACATTTGGTTATGGATTTTTGTCTCAAGAGTCGTCATTTGACGTACAGTTTTCTCTTATAGAATATGATGGCTCACATTCTTATTTTAGAGCTTATCTAGTTGGATTATTAAATACTATTTTAGTTTCAGTTATTGGAATTGTATTTGCAACTATAATTGGAGTTATTGTAGGAATAGCTAGATTATCAAGCAATTACTTGATTGAGAGAACTGCAGCAATTTATGTGGAATTTTTTAGAAACATTCCTTTATTATTACAAATATTTTTTTGGTATTTTGCAGCATTAAGGGCATTACCATTACCAGAAAAAGCAGAACCAATATTTGGAGTTTTCTTTTTAACTATAAAAGGTTTTTTTGTTCCAGCTTTTGTTTGGAACAACCTAGATATTTTTATCTATTCAGTAATAGCAGCAATCGTCGCAATAGTTTTTGTTAGATTGTACGCTAAAAAAAAGCAGGAAAATCAAGGTATTCAAACACCAGTTTTATCAATATCAATTGGTCTTTTAATTATTTTACCATTATTAAGCTTTTTACTAGGTGGAGTTGATGCAACTGTAGAAATACCAGTTATTGAACAATTATCACAAACATCTTTTACCTATAAAGGAGGTCTTAAATTACCTCCTGAATTAATTTCATTAGCATTAGCTTTATCTTTATATACTGCAACTTTTATCGCTGAATGTGTAAGGGCTGGAGTTCAAGGTGTTAGCAAAGGTCAAAAAGAAGCTGCGGCCTCAATTGGTTTAACTCCTAATCAAGTTCTTAAATTAGTCGTTATGCCTCAAGCATTGAGGATTATAATTCCTCCAACAACCAATCAATATTTAAATTTAACAAAGAATTCTTCGCTTGCTGCTGCTATTGCATATCCTGACTTAGTACTTGTTTTTGCAGGTACTGCTTTAATGCAAACAGGAAGAGCAATAGAGATTGTTTCAATTACAATGTTAACTTATTTAACGCTGAGTATAACAATCTCAATATTTATGAATTGGTATAATAAAAAAATAGCAATTAAAGAAAAATAATGAATAAATTAAATTTTTTAACACCGGACAAAAATAATCTTTATGTATACTTGTATTTAGGCATTAGTTTATTTTCTATAAGTATTTTAATTGTATTCTTAAACTCTTTTTTTAGTTTAGATTTGACTAGTTTTCTACCAGGAACAATAAGTTACTTTTTACCTCTAATAATAGGTTTTATTGGTTTGCATTTAATTAGAATTGAATACTCGGGTATAAAGTTTTTAGACATAATTAATAAAAATATTAATACAAACAAATTTAATGCTCTCTTATCATTATTAATTATTTTTGCTGTTATAAAATCAATTCCACCACTTTTGAGTTGGTTTATAATTGATGCAAATTTTGCCGGTGACTCAAAAGATGCTTGTTCTGGCTCTGGAGCATGTTGGGCTTATATAAAAACCTGGTTTAATAGATTTATGTACGGCATGTATCCAAATGCAGAACAGTGGAGAATAAATTTATCATTTATAGCTCTTGCCTTTCTTGGTGGTGTAGGGTTTTTTGCATCAGAAAAATTTAAAAAATATCTGACATTGTATTATGTTGTTGTTTATCCGGTAATTGCTTTTTTATTTATATTCTTTTTTATTTCAGGTGGTCCAATCTTTTTTGACTTTTCATATGGAATTATTGCAGCAGTGATCTCAATTGTAATAGGTATTTTTATTCCTTCAAAATTTAAAATGTATTATTTTATAATAATACCAATCACAATTTATATATTATTAAAGTATGTATTTTTTTACGAAGAATTAATTGAATTGGGAAAGATACAAGCCTTCGAATGGGTTGAGACAGGAGCCTGGGGTGGTTTATCATTGACTTTTATAGTTTCATTTTTCTGTTTAATATTCTGTTTTCCAGTAGGTTTATTCTTATCATTAGGGAGAAGATCTGACCTACCAATAATTAAATATATTTCTATAGGATTTATAGAATTTTGGAGAGGGGTACCTTTAATCACAGTTTTATTTATGTCTTCTGTTATGTTTCCAATGTTTCTTCCAGAAGACATGTTTATTGATAAACTAGTAAGAGTTATCATTGCTATATCATTATTTGAAGCTGCTTATGTAGCTGAAGTAATAAGAGGTGGTTTACAGGCTTTACCTAGAGGGCAATATGATGCTGCAAAATCTTTAGGAATGGGTTACTGGAAAATGCATATATTTGTTATCTTACCACAAGCTCTTAAATTAGTAATTCCGGGTATAGCAAATACATTTTTGGCACTTGTAAAAGATACACCTCTAATTTTTGTTGTAGGACTCTTAGAAATTGTAGGAATGCTTAATTTAGCAAAAACAAATCCTGAATGGTTAGGTTTTGCAATGGAAGGGTATGTATTTGCTTCAATAGTATTTTTTATTATTTGCTATGCAATGAGTAAATATAGTTATAATTTAGAGCAAAAATATAAAACTGAGAGATAATGTCAGATAAAATAATTCAAATAAAAGAAATGAATAAATGGTTTGGAGATTTCCAAGTCTTAAAAAACATTAATTTAGACGTTGAAAAAAACAAAAAAATTGTTGTTTGTGGTCCCTCTGGTTCAGGTAAATCGACATTAATTAGATGTATTAATAGACTTGAAGAACACCAAGAAGGTTCAATTGTTGTTGATGGAACTGAATTAACTGAAGAGACAAAAAATATAGAACAAATAAGAGCTGAAGTTGGAATGGTTTTTCAACAGTTTAATTTATTTCCTCATTTATCAATATTGGATAATTGTACATTAGCTCCAATATGGGTAAAAAAAATGCCAAAAAAAGATGCTGAGGCATTAGCTTTAAAACATTTAGAAAAAGTTCAAATTGCTGATCAAGCATACAAATATCCAGGCCAACTTTCTGGTGGTCAACAACAAAGATGTGCAATAGCAAGAGCGTTATGTATGGAGCCAAAAATAATGCTTTTTGATGAACCAACATCAGCATTAGACCCTGAAATGATTAAAGAAGTTTTAGATGCAATGGTTAATTTAGCTAAGGCTGGTATGACTATGATTGTTGTAACACATGAGATGGGGTTTGCAAAAGAAGTTGCAGATGAAGTTATTTTTATGGATGAAGGCATGATTGTAGAACAGGCAGAAACAAAAGAGTTTTTTGCTAACCCAAAAAGCGATAGAACAAAGCTTTTTTTGAGCCAAATATTATAAAAATTATAACTAAATTGCTAAAAAGTCGCTTGACAGCTTTATAAAATCTTAAAAATTATTATTCTTTTTAAAATTATTTTACTTGAAATAACTTTTTGATTTCTATTAACTCTAAATATTATTTTTAATTAAAGAGGGGTCTTTGATGGAAGAAAATTTCAATAAACATCTAGGTAATAAATTAAAACTTAGACGTTTGGCTTTAGGTTTAACTCAAACTAAAGTCGCAAAAGCAATAAATGTTACATTTCAACAAATTCAAAAATATGAAAAAGGAACAAATGGTGTAAGCTCTATTAGATTATTACAACTATCTAATTATCTTAAAGTGCCAATAAACTATTTTTTTGAGGATTTTTCAGAATATTTAATAAATTTGGAAAAATCTAAGGAAGGTCATATGAATGTTAACTATAATTTTTTAGTTAAAGTTTATTCTGAACTTACTCAAGACCAAAAAATTAAGTTTAGTAAAAATATTCAGATCAACCAGGCAAATATTTCTAAAACAGGATAACTAGTTTTTAATTGGCTCCTCGGGCAGGACTCGAACCTGCGACCAATTGATTAACAGTCAACTGCTCTACCAACTGAGCTACCGAGGAATGTAAAATCACAACTTACTTTTTTTTTATATTATCTCAACAAAAATAAATTGTGGAGGCAACGCCCGGAATCGAACCGGGATACAAGGATTTGCAATCCTCTGCGTAACCATTCCGCCACGTTGCCATGAATTAAATATTCAATGAGGACATATATAATTAATTTTATAATTTAGTCTATAAATTTAACGGATAATTTCATTGTTGTTTATTGATATGATTAATTTATAAAATAATTATCCATGAGTTCAGACAAATATATTCACGAAAATGTTGAAAATAAGATTTATTCTTATTGGGAAGAAAAAAAATTATTTAAACCAAAATCTAACAAAAAACAATTTTCTATAGTTATCCCACCACCAAATGTAACTGGTAGTCTTCATATGGGACATGCACTAAATAATTCTATTCAAGACTTATTAACTCGTTATCATCGAATGAATAATTTTGAAACTTTATGGCAACCTGGAACCGACCATGCGGGTATTGCTACACAGGCATTAGTAGAAAAAAAACTTAAATCTGAAGGTATAGATAAAAATGATTTAGGGAGAGAAAAATTCATCGAAAAAGTTTGGGAATGGAAAGGTCAATATGGTGACATAATAATTAATCAATTAAAAAAATTAGGCTGTTCTTGTGATTGGTCTAGAAATGCCTTCACCATGGACGAAAATCTATCAAAATCTGTATTAAAAGTTTTTGTTGAAATGTATAAAAATGGATTAATTTATAAATCAAAAAAATTAGTAAATTGGGACACTGTTTTAAAAACAGCTATATCGGATTTAGAAGTAGATCAAAGAGAAGTTAATTCAAAGCTATACCACATCAATTATCCAATCGAGGGAACAGATAAATTTATAACTATTGCAACTACTAGACCGGAAACAATGTTAGGAGACACAGCAGTTGCAGTTAATCCATCAGATGAAAGATTTAAATCATTAGTAAATAAAAATGTAATAGTTCCAATAGTTGATAGAAAAATAAAAATTATTGAAGATGATTATGCAGATCCTGAACAAGGGACTGGAGCTGTTAAAATTACGCCAGCACATGATTTCAATGATTATGAAGTGGGGGAGAGAAATAATTTAGAAGTCATAAATGTTTTCACGCCAGATGGAAAAATTAATGAAAATGCACCTGATAATTATATTGGACTTGATAGATTTGAAGCTAGAAAAAGAATTTTAAAAGAACTTTCTGATAAAAACTTATTTGTTAAAGAAGAGAAAATTAAAAATAAAGTTCCTTATGGCGATAGATCTAATTCTATAATTGAACCTTATTTAACGGAGCAATGGTTTGCAGATGCTAAGAAACTTTCAATAAAAGCTAAAGAAATAGTAAATAATAAAACAACTAATTTTTTTCCTGTTAATTGGACAAAAACATATTTTCAATGGATGGATAATATAGAACCATGGTGTATTTCAAGACAGCTTTGGTGGGGTCATCAAATACCTGCATGGTATGGACCTGATGGAGAAATATTTGTAGATGAAACAGAAGAAGGTGCAAATAAATTAGCTAAAGAACATTATAAAAAAGATGTTGAATTAATTAGAGATCCAGATGTTCTTGATACATGGTTTTCATCTGGTTTATGGCCTTTTGCAACTCTAGGATGGCCAGAAAAAAATGAATATTTAGAAAAATTTTATCCAACTTCAGTATTGGTAACAGGATTTGATATAATATTCTTTTGGGTTGCAAGAATGATTATGTTTGGAATGGAATTTCAAAATAAAGAACCTTTTAAAAATATTTATGTTCATGCATTAGTTAGAGATGAAAAAGGTCAAAAAATGTCAAAGTCTAAAGGCAATGTAATTGATCCATTAGAATTAATAGAAAAATATAGTGCTGATGCTTTAAGATTTACACTTTTGTCAATGGCATCTCCTGGACGAGATGTAAAATTATCAGAGGATAGAGTTAAAGGTTATAGAAATTTTTTAAATAAAATATGGAACGCTAACAATTTTCTAATTCAAAATGATTGTAAATTTGAAAATATAAAAACGCCTAATGATTTAAAACTAAATATTAATAAATGGATTTTTGTTGAATTCACTAACACTAATGAAAAGATTAAAAAATCAATAGATAGTTATCGATTTGATGAGGCTGCAAGAATTGCATATCAATTTGTATGGCATTCGTTCTGCGATTGGTACTTAGAATTATCTAAAACTGTTTTTTATTCAGAAAATAATGAAAATATTGAAGAAACAAGAAATGTAGCTAGCTTCATATTCACTCAAATTCTAGTTATTTTGCATCCATTTATCCCGTTTTTAACTGAGGAGATATGGTTGAAAAATAAGTTGGATAAAGATGGAAAAGATTTTCTTATGTTAAAAAACTGGTCTGAGGCTAGTTCTGATAAAGATAAAGACTCCGATGAAGTAAATGAAATAATCGAATTTGTTTCATCTATAAGGTCATTTAAGAATGAAATAGAAATAAGCCCCGGATCATTTGTTAAAATACTAATAAATAAAATAAATCCAGAAATTAAGAAATTTATTGAAAATAACTCTAATACATTAAAAAAAATTGGCAGAATTAATGAATTTGTAACTGAGGATATAAAAAAGCCTTCAGCAAACCTGGTCATTAAAGGTGAAATATTTAAAATTTACTTTGATGAAGATGTAGATTTGTCAAAAATTAAAGAAACACTATTAAATAAAAAGAATAAAATCGAAAAAGAAATGGAAAAAATTAACACAAGGCTAAATAATAAAAGTTTTATTGAAAGAGCTCCAAATGATATTGTTGAGCAAGAAAAGTCTAACTTTATTAATTTAGAAAAAGATGTTAATAAATTAAATTATACTTTAGAAAGTCTATAATGCGGAAATTTAACAAAAAAAAACTACCAAGTAGATATACAACTGTAGGTGCTGATAGAGCACCACAAAGATCCTTTTATTATGCAATGGATTTAACGGAGAAAGATGTAGCAAAACCTTTTGTAGGTGTTGTTTCAACATGGAATGAGGCTGCACCATGCAACATTAATTTAATGAAACAAGCTCAATTTGTAAAACAAGGTGTAAATTCATCAGGAGGTACTCCTAGAGAATTTTGTACAATAACTGTTACTGATGGTATTGCTATGGGTCATGAAGGAATGAAATCCTCATTGATTTCAAGAGATGTAATTGCAGATTCTACTGAATTAACCGTAAGAGGTCATTGTTATGATGCTTTAGTTGGTTTAGCAGGATGTGATAAATCTTTACCAGGACTAATGATGTCTATGGTTAGATTAAATATTCCTAGTGTATTTATTTATGGTGGTTCAATACTTCCAGGTAGATTTGAAGGTAAAGATGTAACAGTTGTTGATGTTTTTGAAGGTGTTGGAAAATATACATCAAAAAAAATGACAGCTCACGCCCTTAGAAAATTAGAATTAAAAGCTTGTCCAAGTGCAGGTGCTTGTGGTGGTCAATTTACTGCTAACACGATGGCATGTGTTTCTGAAGCAATTGGATTAGCTCTACCATATTCAGCAGGAACTCCCGCTCCTTATAAAGAAAGACATAAGTATGCCATTAATAGTGGTAAAGCTGTAATGAAACTTTTAGAAAAAAATATTAGACCAAGAGATATTGTTACAAGAAAAGCATTAGAAAATGCTGCTACAGTTGTTGCTGCAACAGGAGGATCTACTAATGCAGGTTTACACTTACCAGCTATTGCAAATGAAATTGGAATTAAATTTGATTTAATGGATGTTGCAAAAATTTTTAAAAGAACTCCTTATCTTGCTGATTTAAAACCTGGTGGAAAATATGTTGCAAAAGATATGTGGGAAGCAGGAGGAGTTCCAATGCTTTTAAAAACTCTTTACGATGGTGGATATATTCATGGTGATTGTATGACCGTTACAGGAAAGACAATGAAAGAGAATTTAAAAAATGTAAAATTTAATCCAAAACAAAAAGTAATGAGAAGTTATAAAAACCCAATTACACCAACTGGTGGGGTTGTTGGACTAAGAGGTAATTTAGCTCCAGAAGGTGGAATTGTTAAAATTGCCGGTTTGAAAAAATTACAATTTACTGGAAGAGCAAGATGTTTTGATTCTGAAGAAAAAGCTTACAAAGCTGTAAAAGAAAGAAAATACAAAGATGGAGATATAATTATAATTAGATACGAAGGTCCAAAGGGTGGTCCTGGAATGAGAGAAATGTTGCAGACAACAGCTGCAATCTATGGTCAAGGAAAAGGGGAGAAAGTAGCCCTTATAACCGACGGTAGGTTCTCTGGGGCTACAAGAGGCTTCTGTATCGGCCATGTAGGTCCTGAGGCCTCTATAGGCGGTCCAATAGCCCTTTTAAAGAACGGAGATATAATTGATATAGATGCAAAAAAGGGAACTATTAACGTTAGATTAAGTAAAAAGGAGCTTAGTGCGAGAAAAAAGAAATGGAAACAAAGAAAAATGAACTTTGGAAACGGAACTCTTTGGAAATATGCTCAAACAGTAGGTCCAGCTTATTTAGGTGCACCCACACATCCAGGTGGTAAAAACGAGGTTAAAACATACGCTGATATTTGATGAAAATTAGACCTGTAATACTTTGTGGTGGTGCAGGAACACGACTTTGGCCCAATTTAAAAAATACTCAAGCAAAACAATTTATTGATTTTGGTGGTTGGACTTTATTACAAAAAGCTTTTGAAAGAATAAATAATAACTCCTACGATTTTCCAATTATCAGTACAAATCTTAAGTACTTAAAAGATGTAAAGAAAACATTAAAAAAATCTAAAATAAAAAAATATAAAATAATATTAGAACCAGCTAAAAAAAATACAGCACCAGCAATTTTAGTTAGTGCTTTAATTAAAGAAATTCCATCTGATCAGCCAATAATGTTTTTTACATCAGACCATTTGATTGAAAACCCAAGTATTTTAACAAGATCTTTAAAAACAAATGCTAAAAATTTAAGTGATAAAAATATATTTATATTTGGAATTAAACCCACAAGACCTTCTAATGAGTACGGATATCTTAAAACAAAAAGTATAAATAGGTTAAACAAAGTTACTAAATTTATTGAAAAACCATCAGAGCAAAAAGCTAAAAAGATAATTAAATCCGGAGGCTATTGGAACTCTGGTATGTTTTATTTAAAAAAATCATCAATAATCAATAACTTTAAAAAATATCAGCCCAGTATTTATAAAGCATGTCTAAAATCTTTGGAAAAATCTAAAATTAAAAATAATACATATTTTTTGAGTAAAAAATTCTTTGATAAATGTAAGGAAATATCTTTTGATTATGCAATTCTTGAAAAATCAAAAGATATAAACGCGATAAAGCTTAGTATTCAATGGTCAGATCTTGGTAATTGGTTTGAAATATCAAAAATATATAAAAAAAATAAAAATAAATACTTTAAGAAAAAAAATGTTTTTCATAGACCATGGGGAAGATATACAAACCTATACGAGGGTAAAAACTTTCTAGTAAAGGAATTAGTAGTTAATCCTAACTCTAAATTAAGCTTACAAAAGCATTTTCATCGATCTGAATATTGGACTATTACTGATGGAAAACCTTTAATTACATTAAATAAGAAAAATTTCTTTAAAAAACCAGGCGAAAAAATATTCATACCAAGAGAGGCAATTCATCGAATAGAAAACAAATTTGAGAAAAAAGTAAAAATTATTGAAATACAAACTGGACCTATTTTAAAAGAGACAGATATAGTTAGATATCAAGATATTTACGGTAGAGTGAATTAATACTCTTTATGGATACATTAGTATTTTCTGTCGTTTTATTGGCAGCACTACTTCATGCCACTTGGAATGGCATGGTCAAAAAACACTCGGATAAAGCAGTTGCTCTAGCAGGTATAATTTTAGGTCATATACCTTTTTCAATTGTTGCAATCATCTTGTTACCCGCACCCTCAATAGAAAGTATACCTTATATCTTCGCAAGTATTGTTGTTCACATTGGCTATCAATGGTTCTTGCTTAAATCATATGAAATCGGAGATTTGACAAAAGTCTACCCCATAGCAAGAGGCACGGGGCCTTTATTTGTAACTGTAGTTTCAATTTTATTTTTAGGCGTTGTTTTAAATAAGTTTATTTTGATCTCTATTTTTTTAATATGTTTTGGAATTTTTTTTCTTGGTATTTCTGATTATAAAAACAGTAGTTTAAATGTAATTAAATTTTCTTTTATTACAGGTTTATTTATTGGCTCATACTCACTTATCGACGGATATGGTGCAAGAGTGAGTAATTCTGCAATATCTTTTGTCAGCTGGTCTTTCATTTTAAACGCTATGATTTTCCCATTTATTCTTAGTTTAAGAGGACAAAAAGATATTATTAAGAGGGTTTATAGAGACGGTAAAATGATATTTTTTTACGGTGTAACATTATCATATGCTAGTTATGCTCTGGCTGTATGGGCATTTACAAAAGCTCCAATACCAGTTGTTACATCCTTAAGAGAAACAAGTATTTTATTATCAATATTTATTGGATATTTTTTATTAAAAGAAAGTATCAATTTAAAAAAAATCATATCAATTTTATTTATTTTAATAGGTGTGATTGGGATTAAATTATTTTAATTAAATTGTAACAATCTATAAATATTTTTGTCATTAAAGTTTACTAAAAATGACTAACAGAAATCTTAAATAATAAAACATCTTCATTTCCTCTTTGTTTAAGATTTTGTTGATTAACTACCTTCCCCTTTTTGTTATAAAAGAGGGGAGGGACAATTTTTATATATTAATTATTTACAGACGCAGGACTCTCACTGGTTTTCTTTTTAGCTATTTTTTTTGCTTTTTTTTCGGCAACTTTTTTTTCAATACCTGCGATTTTTATATTAATTTTAGCTAGTTTTTTTTCCTTTAAATTAATTTTATTTTTAAGTTTATCTATTGATTTGATAAACTTTTTTTTTCTTCTTTCATTTTTCTTTAACTTCTTACCCATCATCACCTCCTATGAAATTTTAAATTATTATATTTAATTTAAATTTATAAGTAAAATAATTTGTCTAAAATTTTGTTATTTAAATTATAGTAAAAAATTTACTTTTTTTTTTGAAAATTCAATATCAATCTTATTGTGACATCCAAAATTATCTCCATCAACCTGAACGGGAATTTCAAAATTATTGCAATTAATTTGGATACTTTTTGAATAGGTAGTTATAACAGATTTGTTTCTTGATAAATCTCCATAAATAATTATCAAAATAATATAATACATTAGTTTTAGCCTACTTAAATCTTTAAAGACATAAGTTATTAATCTATCATCAAAAATGTTTGACTTATTTATCTTATGATGACCAGCATAATATTTGGTATTAGAACTTAATATCCAATCAGCTTGATGTTTTTGACCATCAAAGAAAACATCAAGTTTATTATTTTTCATAAATAAAAAATGCTGAAACCCTTTTAAACCAAATATTATCTTACCAAGTATTTTTTTTATACGTGTATCAATAGAGTGAACAATTTTAGCATCCCAACCAATACCAGCCATTAAAAAAAAATAATTTTTATTAATTTTTATAAGATTAGATTGTTTATAGTTATTTGATGTTAAAATATTACAAATATCATCTACTTTTTTATTTATCGATAACTCTGCTTGAAGTAAATTGGCTGTTCCAGCTGGTATATACCCAATTGCAAATTTATCATTAAAATCAAAGTCATTTTTTATCAATTCATTGATTGCAAATGATACTGATCCATCTCCACCAGCAACTATCAATCTATCATAATTTTTATTTTTAAATTCCAAAAATATTTCTTTCGCCTCTTTTTCAGATTTAGTTTTGAAATAATCTACAGAGTTGTTAATTTTTAATTTTTCATAAATCTTATTTACAAATTTTATTTTTTTCCCTGTTGAAGAATTAAGGTTATAAATCAAACAATAATGCATAATTTTTTCGTAACTAATTTTTAATAAATCTTTAACATTTCAATGACATAAGAATTAAATGATTCGAGTTACAGTTGTGTTACAAAATAGGTTTTTTTAATGCCTCCGTTATTAAAATATAAGAGTATATTTATATCTGATGTGCATCTTGGTACCAAAGGTTGTCAAGCTAACAAGCTTTTAGAATTTTTTAAGAATTCAAGATCCGAGAACCTTTATTTAGTTGGAGATATAATCGATGTTTGGGCAATGCAAAAGAATTTCTATTGGCCTCAAGAGCATAATGATGTCATACAAAAAATATTGAGAAAAGCCAGGCACGGGACAAAAGTATTTTACATAATTGGAAATCATGATGAGATATTTAGAAAATTTATTCCAATGCATTTAGGTGATATTAAAATAGTAAATAGAGTTATTCATGAAACGCAGTTAGGAAAAAAATATTTAGTTGTTCATGGTGATGCTTGGGACGGAGTAATGAAATATGCTAAATGGCTTTCTAAATTAGGAGCCATTGCCTATGAATTATTACTTAAAATTAATGTTATTATAAATTTTTTTAGAAAATTGAGAGGTAAAGACTATTGGTCATTAGCAAAATTTTTAAAATATAAGGTAAAAAATGCTGTAAAATTTATAGGTGAATATGAAAACACACTTTCTTCATATGCAAAAAGGAAAAAATTTGATGGAATAATTTGTGGACACATACATCATGCTGAAAATTTAAATCTTGATGGTGTTAATTATTTAAATTGTGGCGATTGGGTTGAGTCATGTACAGCCTTGGCAGAAAAATATGATGGAACTTTTGAGATAATTTATTGGGATAAAAAAAGAAACGAATATATTTCAGAAAATATTGATAATAACAGGATCGGTTCATTCAAAAAAGCATCTTAAAGAATGAAAATATTAATTGTTACCGATGCTTATTACCCTCAAGTTAATGGTGTTGTAAGAACTCTCCACGAAACTGGTGAAATTCTTAAATCACAAGGTCAAACTATTGAATATATTACTCCTCAACAATTTCTTACCGTGCCAATGCCAAAATATAATGAAATTAGATTGTCCTTAAATGTTTGGCCCCGTGTAAGTAATTTAATTAATTCAATTAAACCTGATGCAATACATATTGCAACAGAAGGACCCTTAGGGTTTATGGCACGAAGACATTGCATTAAAAATGGCTTAAAATTTACCACAAGTTTTCACACAAGATTTGATAAATACATGAAACTTTATATGCCTATCATTCCAGCTAAATGGTCAGAAAAATTTTTATGCAATTTTCATAATAAAGCTGAAAGAATTTTAGTGACAACAGAATCCATGCGTGAAGAGTTAATTTCTTTAGGTATTGATAACAATAAAATGGTTACATGGACCAGGGGAGGTAATCATGGCGCGTTTAAAAACCCCATTAAGAGAGACTTACCTTATAAAAGACCTATATGGATATATGTTGGTAGGATTGCAGTTGAAAAAAATATTAAAGCATTTTTAGATCTCGATCTTGAAGGTACTAAAGTTATTATTGGAAAAGGTCCAGACCTAAACAATTTGAAAAAAAAATATCCAAATGATATTTTTTTAGGTGAAAAGACTAATGGAGAATTAGCATCTCATTTTGCATCATCAGACGTTTTTGTTTTTCCTAGTAAAACTGATACATTTGGTATTGTTGTTTTGGAATCATTAAATTGTGGTACACCAGTTGCAGCTTACCCTGTGCCGGGACCTAAAGATATATTAGGGGGTACTAATATTGATACTTTAGATGATGATTTGAAGGCTTCTGCTTTAAAAGCTTTGAAGGTAAGTCGCCAAGATTGTCTTGATTTTGCAAAAAAATATTCATGGGAAGAAACAGCAAAAATATTTTTTGAAAATATTTCACCTAATTATTAAAGACAATATTCATTACATTTGTTAAAACATATCCATGTTTTGGACAGAGTTGATACTCATAGTTGTAATAATTATTTTATTATATTTTTTATTTAAAAAAAATATTAAGCCAGAAAATACAGCTCCAGTTGTAAATAAGACCAATAAGGATGATTTAGGAAAAAGAGTAATTATTGAAGAATTAGAAGATCAATTCTTTGCTTTAGATAAATATAATTTAATCAAATATCTAAACAAAAGTGCAAAACAACGTTTTGGAGAAAACTTAATTGATAAAAATATTTCAAGTGTAATAAGAGATACAAAATTATTAGAAACGATTGAAGAGGCTATCAAAGATCAAACTACAAAAAATGTCAATGTAGAAATAAATTTACCATCTTATCAACTTTACAAAATCTATGTTATTCCTGGTCCGACCTATTTGTTTCCAGAAATAAACTCTGTCGTATTGTTTCTAAAAGATTTTACAGAAATAACAAAAGCACAAAAACTAAAAACTGATTTTGTTGCAAATGTGAGTCATGAATTAAGAACACCTTTAGTTTCGATTAAAGGTTCTTTAGAAACTATTCTTGGACCAGCTTCAAAAGACCAAGAGGCGCAAAAAAAATTTATGTCTATCATGTCTGATCAAGTATTAAGAATGGAAAACCTAATCAATGATTTATTGATTTTAAGTAGAATAGAATTGGAAGAACATATCAAGCCTAATAAAATTGTGAGCTTAAATGATCTTTTTACAAATATTAAAAGTAACTTTGAATTAATTCTTAAAAAAAAGAAAATCAATTTACATATTGAACTTATGGAACCAACCTTAGTTTTTGGTGATAATGATAAATTGTTAACTGTATTTTCAAATTTAATTGATAATTCAATTAAATATTCACAAGATGGAAAAAATATATACGTAAAAAGTCAAAATAGTGAAGGTAAATTAATTGATAAAAATATTGCCATTAGCATTAAAGATGAAGGTGTCGGAATACCTCACCAGCTAATTCCAAGAATAACTGAGAGATTTTTTAGAGTAGATACAGAAAAAAGTAAAAAGGTTGGTGGTACAGGTTTAGGTTTAGCTATAATGAAACATATTATATCTCAACACAGAGGTGACTATGAGATTCTCAGTAAAGTTAATGAAGGTACTGAAATTAAGATATATCTTCCAACAAAATAATTAATTTAAAAAATTGTTTAAAATTAACTCTTATTCAACCAAGATTTAACAAATCTTTTGTTGATTCGTATCTTAGTTTATTTAAAATTAGTTTATGATTAAGATATTTCATAGTATTTTAATTATTATTTTTTTTTTAATGTCGATCATTACTAAAAGTAATGCATCTGATATTTCTACAATTTTAAGAAACCAGCAATTAACTGTTTTTGATATTGGTATCTTTAGATTACAGGAAGACTTAAAAAGTGCATATCCTGAAATAAAAAAACATAAAGATGTACCATACGAAGATATATATATAGATGTTCTCAGTTCATATTGGAGAAATACAGTAGATTTAATTGTTTCAATTCCAGTAAATGAAAATTTAAAAAAAGAGAACTACATGTCAGATTCATTGAGATGTCGAAACATATTTAATTCTGTTAGAGATCATTTACTGAGAAATGAAAATATGAGTAATTATAGGTTTACTATGGCGACAAGCTATTTAACATCTATTTTTTCTACTCCTACTAGTTGGCCAAAATGGCGTTATGATCAAAGTGTTCTTGAGGAATTAGTTAATTTGGTAAAACTGGAAGTTGTCTTAAGACCAACCCCAGATCTTGCTTTTAAGGATAACGTAAATCCAGTTTCATGCAAAGGTGGTCTAGAAACTGAAAATAGTGAGATTATTGTCTCAATGAAATACAACTAAAAAGTTAGGTTTTTAACAAAACTGTAATAATTCTGTAATATTAAAGATTCAATAAATTTATACGAGTCAGGCATCTTTTAATTAATAAATAACGAAAGGATTAAAGATAATGAAAAAACTAACTATAGTGATTGCTTCTTTAGTTGCTCTATCAATAGCAACTGTTGCTCAAGCAAGAGATCAAATTAAGATAGTTGGTTCGTCTACAGTATTCCCTTACGCGACTGTTGTTGCTGAAAGATTTGGTGGTTCAGGATTCAAAACTCCTGTAATCGAGTCGACTGGTACTGGTGGAGGAGCTAAACTATTCTGTGCTGGTGTTGGTGAGCAACATCCAGATATTACAAATGCATCAAGAGCTATGAAAGACAAAGAGAAAGCCCTATGTAAGAAAAATGGTGTAAATGATATTGTTGAGATCGTAATTGGTAACGATGGTATTACATTAGCTTACAGCAAAGATGCAAAACCAGTAAACTTTACTAAAGAACAATTATATTTAGCATTAGCTGCTCATACAGTAGTTGATGGTAAGTTAGTTCCAAATATTTATAAAACTTGGGACCAAATTGACCCTAGCTTACCAAAACAAAAAATTTCAGTAATGATCCCACCAGGAACATCAGGAACTAGAGATGCTTGGAATTCTTTAGTAATGAAAAAAGGTATGACTAAAGAAGCTAAAGCTCTTTATAAAGCTGGTTATGAGGCTGGAAATAAAAAATACAAAAAACCAGAAAAACTTTACAGAGAAGATGGAGCTGCTATTGAAGTAGGAGAAAACGATAGTTTAATCATCCAAAAGTTAACTCAAGATAAAGATATGTTTGGTTTCTTTGGTTTCAGCTATTTCTTAGCTGCTAAAGATAAATTACAAGCTGCTAGCATAGATGGTGGACAACCCTCTCTAGCGAGTATTCAAGACTACAGTTATGCAGTTGCAAGACCATTATTTTTCTATGTGAAAAAAGCTCACGTTGGAGTAATCCCAGGATTACATGAGTTTGTGAAAGAATTCACAACTAAGAAAGCTATTGGAAAAGGTGGTTACTTAGCAGATATTGGTTTAGTTCCATTAGACTCTAAGTTATATAAAACAACTAGAACTAATGCTACGAAGCTAGTTGCTATGGGTAATTAATTATTACTCTGTTAACAAATAATTAAAAAAGGGGTCTTTTTAGACCCCTTTTTTTTGAAATAAGAGTAAAGTCCTCAATAAAGGAGATTCTTTGAACTTAATATTGTTTACATTTATTGTTCTTCTGGGTTTCACAAGTTATTATTTTGGACGTAGAAAAGCATATACAATTCAATCTACAAATAAAAGATTAACTGCATTACCACAATTTTATGGTTATTATCTTGCAATTTGGTGTGCAATACCAGCTTTTATAATTTTTTCTTTATGGGCAATTTTTGAGCCCACAATTGTAAAATTATTAATCTTAAGTGATTATTCAAATCAAGGCTATCTTGATGATGAATTAAATTTAATTTACGAAAAAACAAAAGCATTGTCTCGAGGACAATTTACCGGAGAAATTACACCTTTTATTGAGGCTTCAGCTGAAAAATATTTAAGTCTTCGATCAATAGCTCAAAGTTCAAAAGCTGTTATAGTATTATCTATAATTATTGCCTCTGTTGCTTACGCTTATAAAAAAATTTCATCTAACTCTAGAACAAGAGAACCAGTTGAAAAATTTTTGAAAGCAGTTTTATTTACAGCTTCTTTAGCTGCAATATTGACTACTGTTGGAATAGTATTTTCACTTATATTTCAAACTATAGATTTTTTTAAAGTAATTCCATTATTTGATTTTGTCTTTGGAACTCATTGGTATCCTGCAAAAGCTTTTGTTAGAGATTCTTCAGAGGCTTTAGATCCGACAATGTACTCCGATACTTTTGGAGCAGTCCCTATTTTTGCTGGTACTTTTTTTATTGCTTTCATAGCTATGTGTGTTGCTATTCCTATTGGACTAATGAGTGGAATTTATTTGGCTGAGTATGCATCAGTTAAAGTTAGACAATACGCAAAACCTTTAATTGAAATTTTAGCTGGTATACCAACAGTTGTTTATGGATTTTTTGCTGCTCTAACAGTTGGACCTTTTTTAAAGGAAATAGGTAATAGCATGGGTTTAGACGTTTCAGCTGAAAGCGCTTTAGCGGCAGGCGGAGTAATGGGCATTATGATTATACCATTCATTTCAAGTTTAAGTGACGATGTGATTACAAGTGTACCTCAAAGTTTAAGAGATGGAAGTTATGCCATGGGAGCAACCAAATCAGAAACAATAAAAAAAGTTATTTTTCCTGCAGCATTGCCTGGTATAGTTGGATCTATTTTGCTTGGTGTTTCAAGAGCAATTGGAGAAACAATGATAGTTGTTATGGCCTCTGGTTTAGCTGCTAATTTAACTTTAAATCCATTAGAATCTACTTCAACAATTACAGCGCAAATTGTTGTAATATTAATTGGAGATCAAGCTTTTGGCGACCCAAAAACGCAAGCTGCATTTGCTTTAGGTATGTCATTATTTTTAGTAACGCTCTGTTTGAATATTGTGGCCTTAAGAGTAGTTAAAAAATATAGAGAAAAATATGAATAAAAATAAAGAACAATTATTAAATAAAAGATATAAAGCTGAAAAGAGATTTCGATTATACGGTCAAAGTGCAATTTTTATGGCACTTTTATTTTTAACAATCTTTATTTTTAAAATTTTTTCGACAGGCTATTCAGCCTTTCAAAAAACTTGGCTTATTGTTCCAGTTACTTTTGATGCTGAATTAATGATGTTAGAGCAAAATCCTTCTAAAGAGGATTTAAAAGATGCTGATTATTACGATATAGCATTAAAATCAATGGCTGATTTGGATCCAAATGCTAATGAGGATCAAGAAAATGAGCTGAAGAGAATGGTCTCTTACTTTTTCGAAAGAGAGATTAAAAGGGAACTTTTAAACGACCCTTCATTAATTGGAAAAACTAAAGATGTTTATTTAACTGCCTCAGATGATTTAGATCAAGTATTTAAAGGCAATTATCCAAGAGATTTACCTGAAGATCAAAGAAGAGTTACGGATTATCAATTAAAGATTTTTGATCAACTTGTAGAACTAGGAAAAGTTGAAAGTAAATTCAATTTAAGTTTTTTTACATATCCTGATTCAAGAGAAGCTGAATTAGCTGGTATAGCAAGTTCATTTATGGGATCAATATTTTCTATACTTGTTTGTTTAATGATAGCTTTTCCTGTAGCAGTTCTAGCAGCTATTTATTTAGAGGAATTTGCTCCTAAAAACAGATTTACTGATTTTATTGAGGTAAATATAAATAATTTAGCAGCAGTACCTTCAATTGTTTTTGGTCTTTTAGGACTGGGTATTTTACTTGCTGTATTTCAATTACCTAGGTCAACACCTCTAGTCGGTGGAATAACTTTATCGTTGATGACTTTACCAACAATTATTATTGCTTGTAGAGCATCTTTAAAAGCAGTTCCTCCAAGTATAAGAGAGGCAGCACTTGCAATGGGTGCTAGTAAAATGCAAACTACAATGCATCATACAGTTCCGTTATCTATGCCAGGGACTTTATCCGGTACAATAATTGGTTTAGCCCAAGCTTTAGGCGAAACCGCACCTTTGATATTGATTGGCATGGTGGCTTTTGTAAATACAATACCAGGATCTCCTTTAGATCCAGCTGCAAGTTTGCCAGTGCAAATTTATATTTGGGCAGAGAGCGCTGAAAGAGGTTTTGTTGAGAAAGTTTCTGCCTGTATTATGGTTCTATTAGGATTTTTAATTATAATGAACTTATTTGCACAAATAATTAGACATAAATTTGAAAAAAAATGGAGTTAAGATGATAAAGATAAATTCAAAAAATGTAGATGTTTTCTATGGAAAAAAACAAGCTCTATTCAATATAAATTTAGATATTGAAGAAAATCAAGTTACAGCACTGATTGGGCCTTCAGGTTGTGGTAAATCTACTTTTTTAAGATGTCTAAACCGAATGAATGACGTTATTGATATATGTAGAGTAAAAGGGCAGATTATAATTAATGATTTTGATATCAATGATAAAAGTTGTGATGTTGTTAGATTAAGAGAAAAAATTGGTATGGTTTTTCAAAAACCAAATCCTTTTCCTAAAACTATTTATGAAAATATTTCTTATGGTCCAACAATTCATGGTATGGCTCAATCAAAGAATGAAATGGATGAAATAGTTGAAACTAGCTTAAAAAAGGCAGCATTATGGGAAGAGGTTAAAGATAGACTTCATGAACCAGGTACTGGTTTGTCTGGTGGACAACAACAAAGATTATGCATAGCAAGGGCTATTTCAGTTAAACCTGAAGTTATTCTTATGGACGAGCCTTGTTCTGCTTTAGATCCTATTGCTACAGCTCAAATAGAAGAACTAATTGATGAGTTAAAAAAAGACCATACTATTATAATAGTCACTCATTCAATGGCTCAAGCAGCAAGAGTATCCCAAAACACAGGCTTTTTTCATTTGGGAGAATTGATAGAACATGGTTCTACTGATAAAATATTTAAGAATCCTGAAAATAAAAGAACTCAGGATTATATTACAGGGAGGTTTGGATAATGGTTGAAGCACCACACACAGTTAAGTCTTACGAGGAAGAGCTTAAAAATTTAAATAGTAACATAATTAAAATGGGTGGTTTTTGCGAGGAGTCATTAGGCAAGGCTATTCAAGCCATTACCACAAGAAATAGTGATAATGCGGAAGCTGTTATAAAAGATGACCAAAAAATAGATAAGTTTGAAACTTTAATAGAGCAACAGGTGGTAAATCTAATTGCTTTAAGACAACCAATGGCAATAGATTTAAGAGAAACTGTAACCGCATTGAAAATTTCATCTGATTTAGAACGAATAGGTGATTTGGCAAAGAATATTTCAAAAAGAACATTGTTATTAAATGAAAATTTACCAAAAAATTTGACCGAAGCTTTGGTAAGAGTTTCTTCTAATGTTCAAAAACAACTCAAATCTATTTTGGATGCATATTTAGATAGGTCATCTGCTATGGCTATAAATGTCTGGGAAGGTGATGAACAAATAGATGATTTAACAAATTTATGTATGCAAGAAGTAATAAAATATTTGAAGGAAGACGAAAAAAATCTAGATGATGGTACTCATTTATTATTTGTTACTAAAAATATTGAACGTATCGGTGATCACACAACAAACGTTGCAGAGCAGGTATATTATTTAGTTACAGGAGAGTATTTAGAAGGAGATCGTCCAAAAGGAACAGAGCCAATAGTAACAGGAGAAAAATAATAAATGTCTGCGCACGTGTTTATTGCTGAAGATGAAACTTCAATAGTAACGCTGCTAAAATATAATCTTGAAAAAGAAGGTCACAAAGTAAGCTATTCCGAAAATGGTGAAGATGCACTTAAACAAATTAAAGATAAGCATCCTGACTTAATATTAATGGATTGGATGTTGCCAGATTTGTCGGGTGTTGAAATATGTAAGAATTTAAAAAAAGACAAAAAGTATAACGACATACCTGTAATAATGTTGACAGCAAAAGGTGAGGAAGAGGACAAATTAAGAGCTTTTGATACAGGTGCAGATGATTATGTAACAAAGCCATTTAGTCAAAAAGAACTTAATGCAAGAATTAAATCACTACTTAGAAGATCAAAACCACAATCATCTGCTGATGTTGTTGAGTTTACAGATCTGAAAATAGATAGAATAACAAAAAGAGTTTATAGAAATAATGTTGAAATAAATTTAGGTCCTACAGAATTTAAATTATTAGATTTTTTTATCAAAAATCCAAAAAGAGTATATTCACGAGAACAACTATTAAACAATGTTTGGGGTGAAAATATTTATGTAGAGTCTAGAACAGTCGATGTACATATTAGAAGATTAAGACAGGCTATTAATATAGATAAAACTAAACCATTAATAAGAACTGTAAGGTCAGCAGGTTATTCTTTAGAATCATGAAGGTCTTTAGGTCTCATAAATTCCTTAATTAAACCATTTCCATCTAATTTATTCCATTTATTAAAATCAAAATAAATTTTTGCAAAAGCTGATGTTGGAAATTTATAGTTTAATAACTTAAAATGATTGTTGTTATGATTTTTTGTCAGTGATCGTACTAGATTTCTAACAGCAGGCTCGTGGTTAATTAAAAGCACAGATTTAAATTTTTGAGGTGTTTTTTTTATTATATCTATAATTTTATCTTCACTTGATAGGTATAATTTTTTTGAAGAAATAATTTTTTTTGGTTTTTCTATTTTTTTTAATAAAATTTTTAACGTTTTCTTTGTTCTTTTTGATGATGAAAGTAATATGTAATCAAACTTATATTTTTTTTTAACAAAAAATTCACAAATCTTTTTTGCATTTTTCTTGCCACGCTTACTTAATGGTCTTTCATGATCATCAAGATTTGGGTGGTCCCAGCTAGATTTTGCATGACGCATAACGTATAATTTAAGCATAAATTTTAAATATATGACTGCATTAAAAAAACAAGATAAAGAAACACTAAAATCAAAATACATAAATAGAGAGCTGTCTTGGCTAAAATTCAACGACAGAGTTCTTCTTGAGGCCCAAAATTTTGAAAATCCTCTTTATGAAAGAATTAAATTTTTATCTATAGCTGGATCAAATTTAGATGAATTTTTCATGGTTCGTGTTGCAGGTTTATATAGTCAAATCAAACAAGATGTAGATTCTCTTAGCTCTGATGGTCTTACTCCTGATGAACAAATGAGTGAAGTTATTTTGGAAACAAATAATCTTCTTAATAAACAAAATAAAATATATAGAGATTTAATTCTTCAATTAAAAAAAGCAAATATAAGTATAGTTAAACCTGAAAATTTAAGTAAAACTGAACAAAAAAGATTATTTAAAATTTTTAATGAAGAAATTTACCCTCTGCTAACCCCATCAGCAATAGACCCAGCTCATCCCTTTCCATTTATTGCAAATCAAGGAAGAGCATTAGTTATGAGATTAAATAAGAAAAATAAAAAAAGGACTTTAAATGCAATAATAGTAATTCCAAAAGCTTTATCAAGATTTATTGAAATAGATAGAAATAAAAGTTTTAAAAAATTTTTAATTATAGATGATGTTATAAGTTTTTTTGCCTCTGAAATATTTCCTGATCATGATTTAGATAAAAAAATGTTATTTAGAGTTATAAGAGATAGTGATGTAGAAATTCAAGAGGAGGCCGAAGATTTAGTAAGATCTTTTGAATTGGCTTTAAAAAGAAGAAGAACAGGTGACATAGTACGTTTAGAAATTTTAAAAAATAGTAATAATGACTTAATTAAGTTTATAACCAATAAGTTAAACGTAAAATCTGAATACATCTATGAAATTGAAGGCATTGTTGGAATTCAAGATATAGACCAAGTTTGTAAAATTAAAAATTCTAAATTAAGGTTTAAAAATTTTAATCCCAGGGAGGTTGAGAGATTAAAGGAGTTTAATAATAATTTTTTTGATACTATAAAAAAAAAAGATTTAATAGTTCATCACCCTTTTGAAACATTTGATGCTGTCGTTGAGTTTTTAAATCAAGCTGCATATGATAAAAAAGTTATAGCAATTAAACAAACTCTATACAGAACAACGTTAGACTCTCCAATTGTTAAAGCCTTAATAACAGCAGCTGAAAATGGAAAGACAGTAACCGCTTTAATAGAGATCAAAGCAAGATTTGATGAAGAAGCAAATATTCAACTTTCTAGAAGTTTAGAAAAGGCAGGAATCCAAATAGTTTATGGTTTTGCAAAATATAAAACACATGCAAAATCATCTTTAATATTAAGAAAAGAGCAGGGAAAAATTCAAACTTATATACATCTAGGAACTGGCAATTATCACCCAGTTAATGCAAAAATTTATACTGACTTATCTTTATTTAGCTCTGATAAAAAAATAGCAACTGATGTGGAAAAATTTTTTAATTATGTAACAGGTTATTCAAAACCACGAAATCTTAGTAAAATATCTATATCACCAATAAATCTTAGGGAAACTTTGAACAAATGTATTGCTAACGAGATAGCAAATGTCAAAAAAGGTAAAAACGCTGAAATATGGGCTAAAATGAATTCCTTAGTAGATCCAGTGATAATTGATAAATTTTACGAAGCTTCAAATGCTGGAGTAAAGATATTTTTATTTGTAAGAGGTGTTTGTTGTTTAAGACCTGGAGTTAAAGATAAATCTGAAAATATAATAGTTAAAAGCATGATTGGAAGATTTTTGGAACACTCAAGAATTTATTGTTTTGCAAATGGAAAAACAATGCCTAGTAGAGATGCAAAAGTTTTTATTTCATCAGCAGATTTAATGCCAAGAAATTTAAATCGAAGAGTAGAACTCCTAGTTCCAATTGAAAACCAAACAGTCCACGAACAAGTTCTTGATCAAATTATGTTAGCTAATTATTTAGATAAAAAACAAAGTTGGGAACTTGATGCTAGTGGAAATTATAAAAAAATTAAATATAGTGAAAATGATTCTTTTTCAGCCCATGATTATTTTATGAATAATCCTAGTTTATCTGGAAGAGGTAAAGCTAAATTAAAAATGAAACCAAAAAAATTAAATTTAAGATTAATTAAAAGTGGAAATTAAAGTTTTAAAAAATAATCAAAATTTGAAATTAAAACCTGCTAAATTAGCAGTAATTGATATAGGTTCCAATTCTATCAGGATGTTAATCTATGAAGATTTTAACTCATCTCGTGTGCCTTTTTTCAATGAAAAAGCCGTTTGTGAACTTGGTAAAAATTTAGATAAGTCAAGAAAACTTCATAAATCTGGTGTGGATTATGCCCAAAAAGTATTGAAGAGATTTTCAGAAATTTTAAATGTTTCCAAAATTGTTAATTTAAAAATAATAGCAACTGCTGTTTTAAGAGAAGCAACAGATGCAAAACCCTTTGTTGAATACGTAGAAAACCTTTTTAAAAAAAAAATAGAAATCTTAAGTGGAGAGGAAGAAGCAATTTGTTCAGCAGAGGGTGTAAAAATTGGATTTGATAATGTAGATGGGTTAGTTGCTGATCTTGGTGGAGGTAGTTTAGAATTAGCTCGAGTTGAAAATGGTTTGATTACTAATAAAACATCTTTACCCTTAGGTGTTTTAAGACTACTTAATAATCCAATTGTAAAAAAGAGAAACCTTTCTAAATATATAAAACAACTTTTGAGAGATGAGAAATGGTTATCTAAAAAAAAATTTGAAAATTTGTATTTAGTTGGAGGAACATGGAGAGCTTTATTTAAACTTCATCTGTTTCAAAATAAACATCCTGTCCATATAATTCATCAGTATTCAGTAAATTATGAAACTATATCATCATTTGTAGAAAAAATAGCATCGTTTAATAAAGCAAAACTAAAAACAGTTGAATATATATCTAAATCTAGAACACCCTATCTACCATATAGCTCTATAATTTTATATGAGATCATGAGAGCAACAAATCCAAAAAACATAATATGCTCTATAAGCGGTATTAGAGAGGGATCTCTGGCAAAAGATTACTTTAAAAATATTGATAGCTCTCAAGTTTTTGAAAAATCATTAGAATATATTTCTAAGAAAAGAGGTGATTTGGGATTAACTTACAAAAAGTATCATGAATTTATCAAACCTGTATTTGATGGTAATGAACATTTCGATGAAAAATTGCTTAATTTAGCTTGTGTTTTAAGTCATATGGATTGGGGACTTGGTGCTTTTCAAAAAGCAGAATTAGTTTTTCAAGAAACATTAAATACTCCATTATTGAGACTTTCACATAAAGAAAGAATTCAAATAGCTCTTTCATGTTATTGGAGGTACTGCAGCATTAAATACAACCCTAAAATAGAATATTTAACTTTTTTAAATAATAATGAAATTTTTTCTAGTAAACAAGTTGGTGCAGCCTTAAGATTTGCACACTCACTTACATCTATTTCAACTATCTTCTTAGAGGAATTTAAATTGTATAAAAGAGGTAACTCTGTATTTTTAAAAATTCCAGCTCATCACCAAGAAATAATTTCTAAACAAGTTACAAAAAGATTTAAAGCTCTGGCGAGAGAATTATTTTTAGAACCAAGAGTAATTTATTCAAATAATTAAAATATAATTTAATTTATTACAACTTACAGGTTAGTGATTTTTCTTCTTTAATATATTTTTAATTTTATTGAAACATATCTTTAATCCAAATGTAATATTCTTCTGTAATTAAATTGTAAACATTAAACCCCTGAAATACGCTCGGTATTATTATTGAGCGTATTTCTTTTTATAAAACAAATACATTCCTATATGAGATGCATTGTTAAATTTACCATTCTCAATTAATTTAATTATTTGATGATCTGAAACTATGTGGATTTTAATTCCTTTTTCAGGCTTTGAAATTTTAATAAGATTATTACAAAAAAAACCAGTAATTTTAGTGGTGAGTCGACCTGGTTCAGAATAAAATGAAGTAATTTTTCTTAATTTATTTCTTGATTTATATCCTGTTTCTTCAATTAATTCTTTTTTAGCAGATATTAAAGCTGTTTCATGTTTTTCAATTATACCAGATGGAAACTCAAAATTAATTTGATTTATAGGAATTCTTTTTTGTGAAACCAAAATATACTTGTTCTTAATTTTGGGTATTACTATTGAAAGGTTTGAGGTTTTTAAAAAATGATAAAATTCTTTTTTTTTAAATTTTTTATTAATTAATTTAATATTGTTTGTTAGTTTTAAATTTTTCAATCTTTTTCTAAGAATAATTTTTTTGCGATATAAACAGCAATCAACATACCAATTAATTCAGCAGCTATATAATAAGGAGTGTTTAAATAACTTATACCAGTAAACGACTCTGTGAATGTTCTTGCTATTGTTACAGCAGGATTTGCAAAAGAAGTTGAAGAGGTAAACCAATAACCAGCAGTGATATATAAACCTACTGATCCAGCAACAGCTAATTTACCTGATTTCATTGAACCAAAAATAATTAAAATAAGACCTAACGTAGCAACTATTTCAGAAGTAAAAATATAAATCCCATTCCTTGACTTTGTTGATAATTCAAAAACCTGATGTTCAAAAAAGAAATTAGCTAATGCTACACCTAGTAAACATCCAAGTATCTGAGCAGAAATATAAAAGGGTAGAAGGTTTTTTTTTAACTTTCCTGTAATTGTCATAGCAATACTTACAAATGGATTGAAATGAGCCCCAGATACATCAGCAAATACTGTTATTAGCACAAACAATCCAGCTCCAGTTGCCAATGTGTTTGCTATTAGCATTACTGCTGTATCATTAGTTAGATTTTCTGCCATTAAACCTGATCCAACTATGATCATTACTAGAAAGCAACTTCCAATAAACTCTGAAAGAAAATATCTATTTTTATTTTTCATCTATCCAATCATTAATTTTATTACTTATAATATTGAAAGTTTTTCTAATGATTATTTGCTTTTCTTCGTCATTTGCATTTTGAAGTTTAGCTACCGGATCTTCTATATCCCAGTGTATAATTTGATTTTTATCAGGCCAAATAGGACATACCTCATTATTTGCGTTGTTGCATACTGTTATTACATGATCCATTTTTAATTCTTTATTGATAAATTCTTCAAAGTTTTTAGAACTATAATTAGTTAGATCATAACTTTTATTTTTCTCTAAAAAACTTTTAACATCTTCATTGATTTTTCCAGATGGATTACTACCAGCACTGAAAGCATTAAATTTATTTGAGTATTCGTTATTAATAATACTTTCAGCAATAATGCTTCTCGCTGAATTTCCTGTGCATACAAATAAAATATTTTTCATTAAAAAATAATTTTATAAATACCAATTACAAATAATGGAATTTGTAATCCAAAATTAGTTAATATTGCCTTATCTTTTAATAAAAAACCCGATATTGTCCATCCAACTACACCAAGACCATGAAAATATATATTAATTGGATATATATTTAAATTTGTAAGCAATATTCCTGTTAAGACTAAAAACGTGCTTATCCATTTGAGATATTTTTTTAAAAACATAAAACTCCTTTCTCTATACTTATGACAGTTATGTTAAAGATTTATTAAAATTATTATTTTATATTAAATTGATAATGTATCTATGGATAAAATATCCTCCGATTAGCAATATTAAACCTGTAATATAAATTATGAAAAAATTCATATTAAAAGATTTTGCAAAAAAGAAGGGTACAAAGAATAAGTAACTTGCTGGTACTGCAATAAATATACTTTTTGTAAACATTACTGTTTTTTCTGAATCATTATGCTCATAATAAGAAAACAGTATTGCTATTAGTGATACCAAGGGTAAAGCAATAATAAATCCAGCGAGCTTAGGATTTTGACCAGCCAACCAACTAGAAAATGCGATAATTAAACCCCCAGCAATAACTTTAAAAAGAAAGAATAACATTGTTGTAAATATTTATAGTTATATACAAATTATTTAACAGAACATTTTTTGCAAAGCCCAAAGAATTCAAGATTATATTTATTGAATTTCATACCCGCTTTGTCTTGAAAATTTTTTAAATATTTTGAAAGTTTGCTGTCACTAATTTCACTTACTTCTTCACAGCTTTCACATATTGAAAATGCTGTTGCCTTTGAAATCTGACAATTTGAATTTTTGCATGCAACGAAAGCATTTCTACTTTCAATTTTGTGAATTTTTCCAATTTCAACCAATTTATCAAGCGCTCGATAAACCTGAAGAGGGGCTTTAATACCTTTTTTTTGTACATTATGTAAAATTGAATAAGCTTTTATGGGCTCATTTACTTTTTCAATGTAATCAAGAACTATTTGTTGATTTTTTGATAGTGTTTCCTGTTTAAGCATAGTTTTTATTTTATCAATTTCCCATTAGTTTTTCAATTGGATCGATTGTTTAATTCTAAACAAAGACAATATGAATAAAAATAATGCTGCAGCAATTATTGATGGTCCAGAAGGTGTGTTAAATTCTAATGATGAGAATAGACCTATTAAAACTGATAACAATCCTCCTATTATTGAAAATAATACCATTTTAAAAGGACTGTCTGATAAATTTCTAGCCATGGCTGCAGGAATAATCAACATTCCTGTAATAAGCAAAAGCCCAACCATTTTTATTGAAATTGCGATAAGAGCAGCCATTAAAATAGTAAATATTGCTTTAGCTCTATCGGGATTTAAACCTTCAGCTTCAGCTAATTCATAATTTACCGTGGAAGCAAACAAAGGTTTCCAAATTATTTTGAGTACTAAAAGTATTAATCCTCCACCAAACCAAATTATTAATAAATCAGTTACATTAACTGCTAAAATGTCACCAAATAATAAACCCATAATATCAAATCTTATAAATGTTAAGAACCCTATGACCACAAGTCCAACCGCTAAGGACGAATGAGCTAATAAACCTAATAATGCATCTCCAGGAAGATTAGTTCTTTTTTGAAGTTTTATTAATATTAATGCAATTAATGATGAAATTAAAAATACTGAAATAGCAATATTGAACTGAAATGAATAAGCCATAGTTACACCCAATAAAGCAGAGTGCGCTAATGTATCACCAAAATAAGAAAGTCTTCTCCAAACAACAAAGCATCCCAATGGTCCCGTTACAATAGCAACACCTATTCCAGCAACTAGTGCTCTTATAAAAAAATCATCAAACATTTAATTTTTCTTTATTTCTCCATCATGATCATGAGTGTGATCATGTTTATGTTCATATAATGATAGAGTTTGTGAAGCTTGTTCACCAAATAACGCTTTGTATTCATTATTTCTTGCCACATCTTTTGGAGAACCAGAGCAGCATACATGTCCATTTAAACAAACCACATGATCAGTAGCACTCATCACAGTATGTAAATCATGTGATATTAACAAGATTCCACAATTTAGTTTTTCAGATATATCTTTAATCAATTCATACAAAGCAATTTCACCTGTAAAATCAACACCTTGTACTGGCTCGTCTAAAACTAATAAGTCTGGTTTTTTTGAAATTGCTCTTGCTAATAATACTCTTTGAAATTCACCTCCGGATAAGGTTCCCAAATTTTTATTTTTAAGGTGCACAACACCCGTTAAAAAAAGAGCATTATTTATTTCATCGTCTTTTAAATTCTCTGTTAAAAGCATGAAATCATTTACTCTTAAAGGTAATGTCCAATCTATTGATATTTTCTGAGGAACATATCCAACTTTGTTAGTATATTTCTCAACATTCCCATCAATATTTTTATAGATTCCCAGTGCAATTTTTGCTGTTGTGCTTTTTCCAGAACCATTTGGTCCTATCAATGTAACTATTTTACCTTTTTCTACTTGCAAAGTAACACCCTTAACAAGCCATTTATTATTTTGCTTTAAACCTGCTTTATCTAATTTTACTAATATATTTTCTGAACTCATTTTTTTTCTTGACTAAGTAATGTTATATTATTACATAATGTTATAATATAACAACCAATAACTATAAACAATATGAAAAATATAAAAAAATTACTTATAATCATTCCAATATTAACTTTAACAACTTTTTTTACATCAGTTAAAGCTGAAATAAAAGTTGTTGCTTCAATCAAACCAATACATTCATTAGCTACCTATTTAATGGAAGGTGTGGCAAAGCCTAAATTAATTGTTGATGGATATGCTTCACCACATGGATTTGCTTTAAAACCATCACATGCGAAAATGTTACAAGAAGCAGACCTTATTTTTTGGGTAGGTGAAGATTTAGAAAGTTTTTTAGAAAAACCATTAAATACAATTGCAAAAAAAGCAGAAAATATTGAACTAATGGAAATTAAAGGGCTTAACAAATTAAAATTTAGAGAAAGAAATATATTTGATGGTCATGACGATCATGACCACGGTCATAAAGAAGATAAGCATAAGGAAGATGATCATGACGACCACGACCATAAAAAGAAAGATGGTCACAAAGAAGATGATCATGATCACGGCCATAAGAAAAAGGACGATCATGATGACCATGACGACCATGGGCATAAGAAAAAAGACGATCACGATGATCATGAAGGTCATCACCATGGCGAACATGACCCTCATATTTGGTTAGATCCAATTAATGCAAAAGTAATATTAAATGAAATGGTAGAGCATTTGATCGAAAATGATCCAAATAATGCATCAACTTATAAAAGTAATTTAACTAAAGTTTTGAAAGATTTGGATAAACTTACACTGGATGTAATGACGGAACTTAATAAAAGTACACCATCAATTGTTTTTCATGATGCTTACCAATATTTTGAAGAAAGATTTAATGTTAAAGTTTTAGGTGCGTTTACAGTAAACACTGATGTTATGCCTGGCGCTGAGCAATTAGCAGAAATTAGAGAAATAATCGAGCACGATAAAATTACTTGTATTTTTTCAGAGCCTCAGTTTAATCCTGATATAATCAATGCTGTTGCAAAAGATATGGATATTAAAACTGGTGTTTTAGATCCATTAGGAGCTACTTTGGATCCTGGTAAAGACTTATATTTTGATCTAATCAAAAATATGTCTAAATCTTTTAAAGGTTGTTAATTAAAAATTGAACTTTTGTCGTAAATAATATCTAATATTATTTATGACAACTGTTCCTTTAACTTTAGAAGAAATTTTCCATTTAGCTAAAAAAACATTAATTGCTAATGGTTGTGATGAAGAAACAGCAGATACCTTATCTACTTTAATCAAAAATGCTGAAAGAGATGGATCATTATCTCATGGTCTATTTAGATTACCCGCTTATATTTCTGGTTTAAAAAGTGGAAAAATTAATGGCAAAGCTAGACCAGTGATTTCAAAATTAACTCCTAGCGTTGTTAAAGCAGATGGGAAAAATAGTCTTGCCCCAATGGTTTTAAAATATGGAATACCAGAACTTATTAAAGCTGCAAAAGAAAATGGAGTAGCTGTTTTAGCAATTACTAATTCTCATCATATGGCTGCTATGTGGCCTGAGACAGAAGCAATAGCAGAGCAAGGACTTGTTGCTTTTGCTTGTACATCATACAAGCCAGCAGTTGCACCAGCAGGAGCAATTAAACCTTTATTCGGAACAAACCCAATTTCATTTGCTTGGCCAAGAAAAAATAAACCACCTGTAGTTTATGATATGGCTACTGCATCGATGGCAATGGGAGAAGTTCAAGTTGCAAAAAGGGAAGGGCACAAGGTTCCAATTGGAACTGGTTTAAATAAAGATGGAAAAGAAACAACAGATCCTGGTGAAATAGCAGATGGTGGAGTTTTGTTGCCATTTGGTGGCTATAAAGGCTCAGGAATAGCAATGATGGTTGAATTACTTGCTGGAGCCTTAGTAGGTGATAATTTTAGTTATGAGACGGCTGAGAAGGATACAAATGATGGTGGACCACCTAGTGGTGGAGAGTTTATTTTAGCTATATCTCCTGACAAATTATCAAATTCTAATTGGGATAGTCATTCAAATAAATTCTTTGAGAAAATGAAATCAATGGGAGAGGTTAGATTACCAGGTGAAAGACGTCACAAAAACAGATTAGATACTGGACCTAGAAATATTAATGAGGAACTTGTTAATAAAATAAAATCTTTAAGTTAATTCAATTTCAATTGGTGTGTGATCCGAAGGTTTTTGTCTGCCACGAGGAAATTTATTAATTTTTACATCTTTCACAAGATTTATAATTGAGTTTGAAACTAAGAAATGATCAATTCTCATTCCATTATTTTTTTGCCATGCACCGCTTGTATAATCCCAAAACGTATATCCCTCTTTGTCAGGATGAATATATCTATATGCATCATGAAAACCTAAACTTAATAATTCCCTTAATTTTTTTCTTATCTCTAGTCTAAACAATGCATCATTTTCATATCCTTTAGGATTATGAACATCTTCAGCTGAAGGAATTATATTAAAATCACCACCAATTATTATATTCTCTTTTTTTTTTAAATAAGCTTTTAATTTTTTAATTAAACTTTCCAGCCAATATAATTTGTAAGTATACTTTTCTGTATCAACTGGATTTCCATTAGGTGTATATATATTTATTAATTTAATTGTTTTTGATTTATGTTTTAGATCTGCTGTAATAATTCTTGATTGTTTATTTTTATCTTTAAAAATATCTTTTTCAATTTTGTCTAATTTTTTTTTAGAAATTATTGCAACCCCATTATATGATTTTTGACCAAATACATAATTTTGGTAATTTGATTTTTCAAAGTCTTCGTAAGGATAGTTTTCATCTTGAGCTTTGATCTCTTGCATCATTAAAATATCTGGTGAATATTTTTTTAGATACTCTTTAATATTTTCAATTCTTGCTCTTACAGAGTTAACATTCCAGGAACTAATTATCATTAAAGCGAGAAAGATACGCCACAACCACAAGAAGATTTGCTTTGTGGGTTGTTTATTTTAAAAGAATCTCCGATTAATTCTTTTACAAAATCAACTTCAGATCCTTTTAGTAAATCTGCTGATGTTTTGTCGATAAGGATATTATCTTGTTGTAGATCATCATCATTAGCAGAGTTATCAAAAGAAAAATCATATTGAAATCCAGAGCATCCACCACCTTTAATAGCGATTCTAAAAAATGACCCTTTATCTTTTGATGATAGAAGATGGTTTATCTGCTTTATAGCATTATCTGTAAATTTAATTTCTTTAATCATAATTAAACATTGATAAAAACAATATAATAATATTTTGCCATTTTTAAAGAATGAAAAATTACTCAAAATTAGGAACATTTGCATCAAAAGGTAGACTGTTCAAAGAAGCGAGCAATCCTTTCAGATCACCTTTTCAAAGAGATAGAGATAGAATAATTCATTCTACCTCTTTTAGAAGATTGAAGCACAAAACTCAGGTATTTGTGAATACTGAAGGAGATCATTATAGAACCAGAATCACACATTCCATTGAAGTATCACAAATTGCTAGAACAATTGCTAAATACTTAGGTTTAAATGATGATTTAGCTGAAACATTAAGTTTAGCTCATGATTTAGGTCATACGCCTTTTGGTCATGCGGGAGAAGAGTCCCTAAATGAATGTATGTATGAATATGGGGGATTTGACCACAACCTTCAAACACTTAGGATAGTAATGTTCATTGAAAATAAATATTTTAAATTTGAAGGTCTTAATTTAACATTGGAAACATTAGATGGACTTATTAAACATAATGGTCCGGTAACAAAGCTAGTCAAAATAAATAATTTAATTGGTTTGAAAAATTTAAAAAATAAAATTAATTTTTCAAAGAACTCCTCACTGGAGGCTCAAATTGCATCTATATCCGATGATGTTGCATACAATAACCATGATATTCAAGATGGAATAAAAGCTAAATTATTTACTTTAAACGATCTTAAACAAATCTCTTTTTTTGATGAAATTTTAAAATCATATAAAAACAAATTAAAAAGTGAAAATAATGATATTCTTGTATATCAAACTATAAGAGACTCTATAAATTTAATGGTTCAAGACTTAATAAAAACTACGACAAGAAATATTTTAATGAATAAGATATCTACAAAAAAAGATGTATCAAATAAAAAAAATCAAATTGTTGATTTTTCCAACAAATTAAAAATAACTATAAATGAGATTAGAGATTTCCTTAGAATAACTATGTATAATAATAAAGATGTATTAAAAAAAAATAACGAAGGAAAAAAGATAATTAAAAAGCTTTTTAGTGTAATTAACAAAAATCCAAAAAAGTACATTAAAACTAAATATTTAAAAACTAACAAAGAAAGAGCTATATCTGATTATATTTCTGGCATGACAGATAGGTACGCCATACAATTATATAGAGCATCAAAATGAACATATTTGAGGAATACTTAAATAAAATTTTAGATAAAATTAAATTAGCAAGTGATGAAAAGCTAATTTTATTACCTGAAAGTTTATCTGGTATAAATGTAGATATACCTCCTAAAAAATTTAAGTGCGATCTGTCAACTAATGTTGCAATGGTCTTATCTAAAACAAATAATGAACCACCAATTAAAATTGCTGAAAAATTAAAAGATATTATTTTTAAAGACGATAATAATATTGAGAAGATAGAAATAGCAAAGCCTGGATTTATAAATATTATTTTAAAAAAAGAGTTTTGGACTTCATTTCTCTTAAATATAAATAACCTTAATAATTTTGGTGCAGCACTTAATGGCTCTAAAAAGAAACATTTAATTGAATTCGTGTCTGCAAATCCCACTGGACCACTACACGTTGGTCATTGTAGAGGTGCTATTCTAGGAGATGTTATCTCTAATTTGTTAAAATTTAACAATCAAGAAGTTGTAAAAGAATATTATGTAAATGATCATGGTAATCAAATTTTACATTTTACTAGATCTGTATATTTGAGAATAAAAGAAAAATTAGATAATCAAACCTTTCCACTAAATGAGGATGATTTATATCCAGGAGAATACATCAAAGATATAGCGCAACATATTATAGATAATAATAAAGATTTACAATTTGATGATTATGAAAAAATTAAGTTAACACTTACTAAATTAGCAATTACAGAGTCTCTTAAACTCATTAAGACTAATTTAAATAATTTGGGAATTATTCATGATAATTTTGCGAGCGAGACAGAAATAGTTGAAAATAAAGAGGTTGATAAGGTTATTGAGAAACTTAAAAAAGATAAATTTGTATATATAGGAAAAATCAAAGCTCCCGAAGGAGAAGATACAACTAATTGGGTAGAAAGAGATCAGTTACTTTTTAGATCAACAGACTTTGGAGATGATAAAGATAGGGCATTACAAAAATCTGATAACACATGGACTTATTTTGCTGGAGATGTTGCATATCATAATACAAAACTAAATAGAAAATTTGATAAATTAATAAATATTTTAGGAGCGGATCATGCAGGTTATATAAAAAGAATTACATCTGTTGTTGAAGCATTATCTGGAGAAAAAAATAAATTAATTTGTAAAGTAAGCCAACTTGTTAAGCTAATTAAAGATGGCAAACCTTTTAAAATGTCTAAAAGAAAAGGAGATTATATTACCGTTGAAGATTTAATTTCTGAAGTAGGAAAAGATGCAACAAGATTTATTATGCTAAGTAGAAGTAATGATGCTGAATTAGATTTTGATTTTACAAAAGTAAAAGAAAAATCTAAAGACAATCCGCTTTATTATGTTCAATATTGTTATGCTAGAATTTCATCGGTTTTTAGAAATATAAATAAAAATATTGATGACAACATTGATAATGAAAATAAAAATATGCAATTTAATAATGAAGAAATTGAAATTTTTAAAAAAATATCTGAATGGCCTAAATGTGTAGAAATTTCCACTAAAAAACTAGAACCTCATAGGATCCCTGTATATTTATATGAGTTATCATCTCAGTTTCATTCTTATTGGAATATGGGAAAAGATGATGTTGAAAAAAGATTTATCAATGATGATAAAACAATAAATATAGAAAAACTAATATTTTTAAAATCTATTGCAAAAACAATTAAAACTGGAATGGATATTATAGGTGTTGATACACCTGAAAAAATGTAATGCTAAAAGAGCTAAAATATCTATTTTATTTAATAATTATATTTTTCTTTCTATTTTTTACTCTAAGATATTATTTTTCAGACGATAATTACAAGAAATCATATAGAGCGGTTTCAAGTATTGATGAAAAAATCTCATCTAACGAAAATAATTTATTTATTCTTAAAAATGACACGGACAACATTATTGAATATGTAGAATACAAAAATAAAAACACAAAAAAATATTCATTTTGGGAATTGTTATATAATGATTAAAAAAACTAGAGCTTTTATATGTGGCATTAGTGGACATAATTTAAAAAAAAGTGAAGTAAGTTTTTTAAAAAAATATAAGCCATGGGGAATAATCCTTTTTTCAAGAAATATAAATTCAATCAATCAAGTTCAAAAATTAACTGGTTCGATTAAAAAAATATTTAAAAACTCTAATTATCCAATTCTAATTGATGAAGAAGGTGGAAGAGTAAGTAGATTAAGAAAATTCATAGATAATTCCATTTTTAGTGCAGAATATTTTGGTGATTTATATTCAAAAGATAGAAAAAAATTTGATATTTATTTCAATGTTTATGTTAAGCAAATATCTTATTTGTTAAGACTTATTGGTATTAATATTAATACAGTCCCCGTATTGGATTTAAGACGAAATAAGTCTCATAAAATTATAGGTGATCGATCCTATTCAAATGATAGAAAAACTCTGTCTAAAATTGGCGATATATCTATCGAAAAATTTCACGAAAATAGGGTTGGTACAGTAATTAAACATCTTCCAGGTCATGGTTTAGCTAAAGTTGATAGTCATTACAAATTACCAATTATAGACAAAGATCTAAAGTATCTTAAAAAATATGATTTTTTTCCATTTACCAAAAAAAAATCTGTTTTAGGTATGACCGGACACTTGTTGTTTAAAAAACTTGACCCAATAAATAACGTTTCACATTCTAAAAAAATCATAAAAATGATCAGAAGAGAAATATCATTCAAGGGAATATTAATGTCAGATGATATTTCTATGGGTGCTCTTAAAGGTAATTTAAAAAATAACGTTATTAAATCTTTTCGTGCAGGTTGTAATTTAGTGCTTCATTGCAATGGAAAAATGAGAGAAATGAATGTGGTAGGTCAAAATTCACCTTATATCGACGATTTTATTTTAAAAAAAACTTCTAAATTAATTCAAATAATAAGTTAAATTTAAATCCATGGGTGATTCTTTAGAATTTAATGTTGATCTTAGTAATTACTCTGGATCATTAGAAATACTTTTAGATTTAGCAAAATCACAAAAAGTTGATTTGGAAAATATATCAATCACTAAATTAGCAGATCAATTTCATGATTTTATAACAAAAACTGAAAATTTAAATTTAGAATTAGCCTCAGAATATTTGCTAATGGCTACCTGGTTAACTTATCTTAAATCTAAATTGCTATTACCAGAAACAGAAGAAGAGGAATTTAAAGCTCTTGAAGTGGCAGAAAAATTAAAACTCCAACTTAAAAAACTAGAATTAATAAGATTGTTGTCCTCTCAGATGTTGAGTAGAAAAAGATTAGGCAAAGATATTTTTATGAGAGGTTCAAAAAGTGGAATGAGATCAATTTATAATTCTAAATATTCATTAACATTGTTTGAATTATTAAAAACGTATTCAAGTATCGTAATGACAAAAGATTTTCAGAGAATGAATATTCCAAAACTTCCAGTATTTACCACTGAAGAAGGAATTAAAGTCATAAAAGAATTTTATAATAATTTAAATGATTGGAAAAATATGACTGATTTAATACCAAAAAATTTTAGAAATTCTAAAACTCTAAGTAAGACAGGTAATGCAGGAATTTTTGCTGGATCTTTAGAGCTTGCAAAAGAAGGTAATATATCTATTAAACAAGATAATTTATTTGAGGATATATATATTAAAAAAATCTAATGAATAAATTAAAAAAAAATAATGTTGTATCTTTTCCATCTAAATTAAGTGATGTTGATAAAGAAATAGAGGCTATTGTTTTTGCAGCTGCAGAGCCTTTAAATATTGAAACTATTGAAAATAAAATTTCAAAAAAGACAGATGTTGAAAAATCTTTACTAAAACTTCAGAATTTTTATTCTGATCGTGGAATAAATTTAGTCTGTATATCCAATAAATGGTCTTTTAGAACTTCACCAAATTTATCCTCATTAATGTCTCAACAAAAAACTGTTGAAAAAAAATTATCAAAGGCTGCGATAGAAACACTTGCAATTATTGTTTATCATCAACCAGTCACTAGAGCTGAAATAGAAGAAATTCGTGGAGTTGCGTTTGGAAATAATACACTTGAGATATTGATGGAATTGAACTGGGTTAGACCTCAAGGTCGAAAAGATGCCCCTGGCAAACCTATTCAATATGGAACAACAGATGACTTTTTAAGTCATTTCAATCTTCAAAAGTTGTCAGATCTTCCAACCGTTGATGAATTAGGAACTGCAGGTCTTATTGATACATCTAGTGTAGATGCATCTATATTTGGAACAGGCAAATTCTATAAAGAAAAACAAGAGGATAAAAAGGAAAATATATACTCTGATATAGATGAGATGCTTAATAGCACTCTTAATACCGATAACGATAAATAAAAAAATAGTTTTAAAACTAAAATTATAAGGTTATAAGTAATTATGAGTATAGGATTTTGGCAAATTGCAATTGTAGTAATTTTAGTAGTATTACTTTTTGGTAGAGGTAAAATCTCTAGTCTTATGGGTGATGTTGCTAAAGGAATTAAAAGTTTTAAAAAAGGTATGGCTACAGATGCTACAGAAGATAGCCAACCAAAAAATATATCTGAAAATCAAGACTCAGACAAAAAAGAGTAATCAATGCCACAGATCGGCTGGTTTGAAATATTAATAATAGTATCTATTGCAATAATAGTTGTAGGACCAAAAGACTTTCCTGTAATGTTAAAAAAAGTTGGATCATGGATAGGTTCTGCTAAGAGATATTTTTCAGATGTTCAAAATCAAGTTACAGAAATAACAGATGTTTCAATTAAAGAAGAATTAAAAAAAAACACTGAAATCATGAAAGAGGATAAACCTAAAGATGACAGCTAAAAAAAAAGAAACAGGTTTTATAAGTCATCTTACCGAATTAAGACAAAGACTAATACATTCATTTATCTTCTTAGCAGTATTATTTGTAGTTTGTTACTATTTTTCTGAATACATATATGGATTTTTAGTTGAACCTTATGCCAATGCTGTAAAAGATGATAATGTCGATAGAAGATTAATCTTTACCGCTCTTCAAGAAACATTTTTAACATATCTTAAAGTTTCTTTTTTTGCTGCTTTCTTTGTGACCAGTCCATATATCCTTATTCAAATTTGGAAATTTATTGCACCAGGATTATACACCCATGAAAAGAAAGCAATTATGCCTTACTTAGTAATTACACCAATACTTTTTTTACTAGGAGGTATGCTTGTTTATTATCTAATTATGCCACTAGCATTTAAATTCTTTTTATCATTTGAAAGTGCGGGACTTGGGACTAGCTTACCGATTCAATTAGAAGCTAAAGTTAATGAATACTTATCTCTTGTGATGAAGTTAATTTTTGCATTTGGATTAAGTTTTCAGCTACCAGTTGTATTAAGTTTACTTGCAAGAATAGGAGTTGTAAATTCAACTTATTTAAGAGAAAGAAGAAAATATTTTGTTGTAATAATATTTGCTGCTGCTGCAATATTAACTCCACCAGATCCAATTACACAAATAGGTTTAGCAATACCTTTGTTAATTTTATATGAATTATCAATTTTTTCTGTAAATATTATCGAAAAGAAAGCTCAAGAGAGAAATGCACAATATTAAGGATATTAGAAAAGATATCGATAATTTTAAAAATACAATTAAAAATCGAAACGTTGATGTAGACTTTGATCAAATACTAAATCTCGATGAAGAAAATAGAAAATTAATTCAAGAAAAAGAAAGATTAGAAATGGAAAAAAAATCTATTTCTAAATCTAAAGATGAAACCCTTTTTGAAAAGTCTAAAGAAATTTCAAATAAAATAGATGATTTAAGTAAAAATCAAAAAAGTGTTAAAGACCAACTTGATCAGATATTAAGTAATATTCCTAATTTACCATTGAATGATGTTCCTGTCGGCAAGGATGAAAATAGCAATAAAGAGGTTGTAAAATCTGGTGAAATTAAAGAAATGAGTTTTAAACCAAAATCTCATTATGAAATTGGTGAAAAACTGAATATGTTAGATTTTGATTTAGCAACAAAAACAACTGGATCAAGATTTGTTTTTGTTAAAGACAAATTAGCATCATTAGAAAGAGCAATTTCTAATTTTATGATTGATACACATGTCAATAATAATGGCTACACTGAAATCTCTCCACCTTTAATGGCTACAGACAACACTATGTTTGGAACTGGCCAATTGCCCAAATTTGAAAATGATCAATTCGAAATTAAGTTTGATGATAAAAATGATAGAAAGTTTTTAATCCCTACTGCTGAAGTGATCTTAACTAATATGGTTAAAAATCAGATATTAAATCTAAAATCTTTGCCAATGAGATTAGTTGCATCAACACCTTGTTTTAGAAAAGAAGCAGGAAGTTATGGTAAAGATACAAAGGGTATGATTAGACAACATCAATTTTATAAAGTTGAATTAGTCAGTATTGTAGAAAATAATAAATGCATTGAAGAACTCGAGAGAATGACTAATTGTGCAACTAAAATTTTAGATGATTTACAATTACCTTACAGAAAAATTATTTTAAGCACTGGCGATATGGGTTTTAGTGCAGAAAAAACTTATGACATAGAGGTTTGGCTTCCTTCTGAAAATAAATATAGAGAAATATCAAGCTGTTCTTCATGTGGAACATTTCAGGCTAAAAGAATGAAAGCTAGATATAAAAATAATAATAACGAAAATGAATTTGTTGGTACATTAAATGGGAGCGGACTTGCCGTTGGTAGAACTTTAATTGCGATATTAGAAAATTATCAAACTGAGGATGGTTCAATAACTATTCCTGAAAAACTAAGACCATATATGAACAATATGGAGAAAATAGGTATCAATTAAGAGTTGTCTTCTAAAAGTATATAGTATAAATAATCGTTAACTTTTTAAGGACTTTACATGGACGCAGGAATTGGACAATTTATACCCCTAATTTTAATATTCGTAATATTTTACTTTTTCTTAATTAGACCCCAGCAAAAGAAAGTTAAAGAACATAAGGCTATGGTTGAAGCTTTAAAGCGTGGAGATAAAGTTATTACTTCTGGTGGTATCGTTGGCACTGTAGAACGAGTTATCGATAATGAAAAAGTAGAAGTTATGATAGCTGATAATGTTAAAGTTGAAATTGTTCGAGCTACAGGAATACAAGGATTAGTTACTAAAGCTGAACCAAAAAAATAATAACTTCCTAAAGTGTTATATTTTTCTAAATTAAGAGTTTTTAGTGTTTTAATTTTTACACTTGTTATTTCATATTTTACTATTTCCAACTTTACAAAAGTTGATGATGAATTTTTCTCAAAAAATATAAAATTAGGATTAGATTTACAAGGTGGCTCTTATTTATTGTTAGAGATAGATAACGGACCAGTCATTACTCAAAGATTGCAAAGTAAAGTATTAGAGTTTAAAAAATTTTTCAAAGATAAAGATATTAAGGTTAGAAATTTTGTAATTGAGGATAAGTCAATTATATTCGATGTTGAAAATTCTAAGATTGAGGATGTTAAATCTCTTTTAGATGATGATAAAAGTGAGATAAATCCTTATTTTCAACAATATAAATCCCATCAATTTAACTTTGAAAACATGGATACCTCATTCAAGTTAGAATTTTCTGACTATGGATTAGTATTGTTAAAAAATTCCTCATTAGATCAAGCAATTGAAATTGTAAGAAGAAGAGTTGATGAAGTGGGAACTAATGAGCCAAATATTTTAAAAAGAGGTAATGATAGAATTCTTGTTGAGTTGCCAGGATTAGATGATCCTGGTAGAATTAAATCTTTATTAGGTAAAACAGCAAACTTAACATTCCAATTTATATCCAGTAGTTCTGAAGAATCATTTGGAACAGAAAAACTTTCTTTTGAGGATGGCTCTAGTGAAGCCATTGTTAGTAAACGAATTGTTTTAAGTGGTGATAATCTTATGGATGCAAAGCCAACTATGAATAATCAAACTAATGAGACAGTTGTTTCATTTAGTTTGGATAGGGTAGGAGCAAAAAAGTTTGGTAAGGCGACTTCAAATGGTGTTGGAAAAAGGTTGGCAATTGTTTTGGATGGAAAAATTATTAGCGCTCCTGAAGTCAGAGAACCAATTATTGGAGGAAATGGACAGATATCCGGTAATTTCACCTTTCAATCAGCTACAGATTTAGCTTTACTATTAAGATCAGGTGCTTTGCCGGCTCCACTTAATATTATTGAAGAAAGAACTGTAGGTCCCGACCTTGGAAAAGATTCAATTAATGCAGGAATTATGTCATTGATAATAGGATTTATCTTAGTCGTTGCCTTTATGTTTTATAAATATAGATTTTTCGGCTTAATTGCTAACTTAGCCTTAATTTCTAATTTATTTTTATTAGTCGGAATTTTAACATTATTTGAAGCAACTCTTACACTCCCTGGAATTGCAGGTATTATTTTAACAGTAGGTATGGCTGTTGATGCAAATGTTTTAATTTTTGAGAGAATTAAAGAAGAATTAAAAAATGAAAATAATTCAATTGTAGCTTTTGATTCTGGGTATACAAAATCACGAACAACAATTTTAGATGCCAATATTACAACTTTAATCGCTGCAGTAATCCTATTTTTCATGGGCTCAGGTCCAATTAAAGGATTTTCTATAACACTTGGAGTTGGAATACTTACAACACTATTTTCAGTATATTTCATTGCCCGTTTGATTACTGCTTACTATGTCATCAAAAATAAACATAAGGAAAAACTTATATAATGAAAACAATCTATTTTAATAAGTTTTATAAAAGTTTTAATATACTTTCAGGTATATTAATCATTGCTTCCTTAGTTTTTTTAGTTTTTAAAGGATTGAATTTTGGTGTTGATTTTAAAGGGGGTACTTTAATAGAGCTAAGGACTGACAAATCTTCTGCTAATATCACAAAAATAAGAGATAGTTTTAATCAAATGAATCTTGGTGATGTTTCAGTGAAAAATTTTGGTAATGAAACAGATTTTGTAGTTAAATTTGAAAAACAAAATTCAAATGACCCACAATTTATAGAAGAGATAAAAACTAAGCTATCAAATTCTATAGGTACAGTTGATTTTAGAAGAGTAGAAAATGTTGGGCCAAAAGTTAGTGCAGAACTTTTGAGATCAGGTGTAATAGCGATAGCTTTATCTTTGGCGGCTATGCTTTTATATATATGGATCAGATTTGAGTGGCAATTTAGTCTTGGAGCTATTTTAGCTTTATTTCATGACGTTATAATTACATTAGGAGTATTTTCTGTATTTTCATTAGAAATCAATCTTTCTATCGTTGCAGCTGTTTTAACAATAGTTGGATATTCAATGAATGATACAGTTGTAATATTTGATAGAGTTAGAGAAAATTTGCGTAAATATGCAGATGTTAAAATATTTGAACTTACAAATATCTCAATAAATGAAACTTTATCACGAACAATAATAACTTCGGTTACTACATTGTTGGCACTTTTATCTATATTTATTTTTGGTGGAGAAATATTAAAAGGATTTTCGTTAGCAATGATATTAGGAGTAGTTTTTGGAACTTATTCATCTATTTATATTGCAAACCCAGTGTTGGTTTCTTTAAAAGTTAGCCAAAGAACGATTGTTAAGGAAGAAAAAGAATAATTAATAAAGGTTTTGTGCCGCTACCATTGTTAACAACATTGGTAATGATAAAAGTGTGTTTGTTCTAGAAAACAGCATTGCAGTCTTTGCTGACTTAGCTTTAACTTCAGGTTCACACTCAACCATACCTAAAGCTCTTTTTTGATTTGGCCAGATAACAAACCAAACATTGAATGCCATTATTAATCCTAACCACATTCCAATTCCTATTGCAGTATTTTTTCCACCGCCAGATCCAATTCCTAATGTCATCGCTTGATGAACGTATCCATTAAAATAGGCTAATAATAATCCTGATATGATTGTAAATAGCGCTGCCCATCTAAACCAAAATAATGCTGCAGGAGCTATAACTTTGCCTATTGCTGGTTTTTGTTCGTCTGGAATTTTAGCCATGTTAGGAATTTGAACAAAATTGAAATACCACAGTAAACCAATCCACATAATACTTACAGTTACATGTACGTATCTTAATAACCAGCTCCAAAATAAAACATCAAAATCAAATCCACCATTACCTATGTAAAGACCAATGAATAGTAATATTGCAATAGCCAATGATAAATGAACAGTCTTTGATAATGATTGTAATATCGAAGTCATCTATAGAATGATTTTATATTATTTTTCTATAAAGATTAAGCGGTTTTTTTAAATTTTGTATCTAATAAAGGCTTTAAAAATTTGCCTGTATAGCTATCTTTCACTTTTGCAACTTCCTCGGGTTTGCCTTCAGCAATAATATTTCCACCTTTAACACCGCCCTCGGGTCCCATATCTACAATATAATCGGCAGTTTTAATAACATCTAAATTATGCTCAATAACTACAACTGAATTACCCGTTGCAACAAATGTGTGTAAAATTTCCAAAAGTTTTTTTATATCATGTTGATGCAATCCAGTAGTTGGTTCATCTAATATATACATTGTTCTTCCTGTAGATCTTTTAGATAATTCTTTAGCAAGCTTTATACGCTGAGCCTCTCCACCAGAAAGGGTTGTAGCTTGCTGACCAATTTTTATGTAGCCAAGACCCACTTTCTTTAACGTTAGAAGTTTAGTTTTGATGTTTGAAATATTTTCAAAATACTCACATCCTTCATCAACAGTCATATTTAAAACATCTGCAATACTCTTATCTTTGAATTTAATCTCTAATGTTTCTCTGTTGTATCTAGTGCCTTTGCATTCATCGCATGTTATGTAAACATCAGGAAGAAAGTGCATTTCGTAAGTAATTACACCATCTCCTTCACATGCTTCACATCTTCCACCCTTTACATTGAAAGAAAATCTTCCAGGTTTATAGCCTCTACTTTTTGCTTCAGGTAAATTGGTAAACCAGTCTCTTATAGGACCAAAAGCTCCAGTATATGTAGCAGGATTTGATCTAGGAGTTCTACCAATAGGTGATTGATCAATATCTATAACTTTATCAATTAATTCTATTCCTTTAAATCCTCTAAAAGGCTGAGGAATTTTTCTAGACTTATTATTATTCAAAGTAAGATTTAATGCATTGTATAAAGTTTGAAGTATCAAAGTAGATTTACCACTTCCAGATACACCAGTAACACAAGTGAAACTACCTAAAGGTATTTTTAAATTTACGTTATTTAAATTATTTCCAGATGCACCATTGATTTCTAAAAATCTACCATTTTTTGCAAGTCTTCTATTTTTTGGAATAGGTATGAAACTCTTATTTGATAAATATCTTCCAGTAATACTTTTATCATTTTTTAAAATTTGCTCATATGTACCTTCAGCAACAATTTCTCCACCTTTATTTCCAGCTTCAGGTCCTAAATCTATTATATGATCTGCATTCTCCATTGTTTCTGTATCGTGCTCAACAACAATAACAGTATTACCTAAGTCTCTTAATCTTTTTAATGCATCTATAAGCTTAACATTATCTTTTTGATGTAAACCAATTGATGGTTCATCTAAAACGTATAGAACTCCAGTTAAACCTGATCCTATTTGTGATGCTAGCCTAATCCTTTGTGCTTCACCACCAGATAATGTTCCAGACTCTCTAGATAAAGTTAAATAATCAAGACCAACATTTAAAAGAAAATCTAAACGTTCATTAATTTCTTTTAATATATGTTGAGCAATTTTAATTTGTCTTTTGTCTAATTTAACTTCTAAAGATCTAAACCATTCCTTAGCATCAAAAATTGATTTTTCTGTAACTTGGCTTATGTTTAATTCATTTATTTTAACACACAGAGCTTCATCTTTTAATCGATAACCATTGCATCTTTCACATTTTGTATCAGATTGATATTGAGCAATTTCTTCTCTTTTCCAATCGCTATCTGTTTCTAAATATCTTCTCTCTAGATTATTGACAACACCTTCAAAGGTTTTTTTATGCGAATACTTCTCATAGCCATCGTCATAAGTAAATTTAATTTCTTCATCATCAGATCCATACAAAATTACATCCTTAATTTTTTTTGGTAGTTTTGACCATTTATCATCTAATGAAAAACCATAATGTTTAGATAAAGATACCAATGTTTGGGCGTAATACATTGATGTAGATTTTGCCCAAGGTTCAATAGCACCATCTGCGATAGATTTTTTTTCATTTGGAACAACTAAATTTGGATCAACATTTAATTTCATCCCAATACCTTCACATTCTTCACAAGCTCCATACGGACTGTTGAATGAGAAAAGTCTTGGTTCAATTTCTTCAATAGTAAAACCACTTTCAGGACAAGCAAATTTAGTTGAAAAAATTAATTTTTCAATTTTTCTGTATTTTTTTGGAAGTGTTTCATTTTCATATTCAACAAAAAGCAAACCATTTGCTAAATTAACAGCTGTTTCAACACTTTCAGCAAGTCTATTTCCTAATGATGAATTTATTACAATTCTATCAACTAAGATTGAAATATCGTGTTTAAGTTTTTTATTTAATTCTGGAACACTTTCAATATCATACAATTGGTCATCAACTTTGATTTTTCTAAATCCTCTTTTTTTGTATCCTAATATATCTTTTTTATATTCACCCTTACGTCCCCGTACGACTGGAGCATATAAATATATTGTAGATTTTTTTGGTAATTCTTTAATCTTATCAACAATTTGACTAATAGTTTGTGAAGTAATTGGTTTACCAGTGAATGGAGAGTAGGGTATTCCAGCTCTTGCATAAAGTACTCTCATGTAATCGTATATTTCGGTTACAGTTGCAACTGTTGATCTTGGATTTTTAGAGGTATTTTTTTGTTCTATGGAGATTGCTGGACTCAAACCTTCGATTAAATCTACATTTGGTTTTTTCATTTTGTCTAAAAACTGTCTTGCATATGCAGATAAACTTTCAACATATCGTCTTTGACCTTCTGCATAGACAGTATCGAATGCTAATGATGATTTTCCAGACCCAGATAGACCTGTTATTACAACAAATTTGTCTTTTGGAATCTCTAGTGAAATATTCTTTAAATTGTGCTCTTTTGCGCCCTTAATAAGTATCTTTTTAAGCATAATTTTAGTTGCTTTAGATTAATAAAATTAATATTCAAGCCTATTAATGTTATAAATAACATTTCAAATATATAAATATTATGGCAGGAAGCTTAAATAAAGTACTTTTAATCGGTCGATTAGGCGCAGATCCAGAAGTTAAACAAATGGTTAACGGTAAAAGTGTAGCAAGATTAAGCCTAGCTACTAGTCAATCATGGAAAGATAAAAATACCGGTGAAAAAAAGGAAAAAACAGAATGGCATAGAGTAGTTGTTTTCAATGAAGGACTAGTAAATGTAGTTCAACAATATTTAAAAAAAGGAGCACAAGTATACGTTGAAGGACAGCTGACTACTAGAAAATGGAAAGATGAACAATCAGGTCAGGATAAATATTCTACTGAAATTTTAATTCAAGGATACAATTCATCATTAACAATGTTAGGTGGGGGAAATCAAAATTCAATTCTATCTCAAGATAACAAACAAAGTTTTGATGATAGTTCTATGGCTCAAAACGAGCTAGACGATGATATCCCTTTCTAAATAAATGCAAAAAAACGAAGTAACTAAAGATTTAAATATCAAACCAATTTCAATGTATGATGAAATGAGTTCATCATATTTATCTTACGCCATGAGCGTAATAATTAGTAGGGCATTACCCGATATCAGAGACGGACTTAAACCTGTTCACAGAAGAATTTTATATGCAATGCACAAAGGTGGTTTTGATTGGTCAAAACAATTTAGAAAATCTGCAAGAATTGTTGGAGACGTAATTGGTAAATATCATCCGCATGGTGATCAAGCTGTGTATGATGCCTTGGTTAGAATGGTTCAAGATTTTTCAATGAGCGTTCCTTTAATTGATGGTCAGGGCAATTTTGGTTCAATCGATGGTGATCCACCTGCAGCAATGAGGTATACAGAAACAAAACTTGCAAAAATATCTCAATTTTTGATTGATGATATAGAAAAAAATACTGTCTCATTTAAAAGTAACTATGATGAAACTGAGCAAGAACCCACAGTACTGCCAGCTCAATATCCTAATCTTTTGGTAAATGGAGCCGGAGGTATCGCTGTTGGTATGGCAACTAGTATACCACCACATAATCTTGGTGAAATTATTGATGGAACTTTAGCGCTTATAAAAAATAAAGATATTAAAGTTAAAGAGTTAATGAAGCATATACCTGGCCCTGATTTTCCAACAGGAGGAGTGATTATTGGTAAAGATATTATTCGAGAAGGATACAAAACAGGCAGAGGCTCTTTTAAAATTAGAGGTGAAATAAATGTAGAAAATCTTAAAAATGGTAAAGATAGATTAGTAATTACTTCAATACCTTATCAAGTAAATAAATCTAATTTAAATGAAAAAATTGCAGAATTAGTTAGAGACAAAAAAATAGAGGGTATAAGTGACATTAGAGATGAATCAAATAGAGAAGGTATAAGAGTTGCTATCGATCTTAGAAGAAGTGTTGAGCCCGAGACAATAAAAAGACAACTTTATAAATATACATCCATCGAAACTTCATTCGGTTTTAATTCATTAGCAATTGTTGATAACAAACCTAAAACATGTTCATTAAAAGATTTCTTAGAGAACTTTTTAAAATTTAGAGAAGATGTAGTTATTAAAAAAACCAAATATGATTTAAAAAAAGCCGAAGATCGTGTTCATGTCTTACTTGGATTATCTGTTAGTGTAGAAAATATTGATAAAGTAATAAAAATTATTAGATCTTCAAAAAATCCAGAAGAAGCAAAAAATACTCTTATAAAAACTAAATGGAAAATAACAAAATCTGCAAAATTAATTAAATTAGTTGATAGTAAAAATTATAAAGGATCTTACAACTTATCTGAAACTCAGGTTGCATCAATATTAGAACTTAGATTACAAAAATTAACTGCCCTTGGAATTAATGAAATTGAAGAAGAAATAAAAAAATTATCTGAATTGATTACAAAGTATAAAAAAATAATAAATTCTAAAACTGAACTATTAAAAGTAATAAGTAATGAGTTATCTCAAATTAAAGAGAAATTCTCATCTCCGAGAAGAACGCAGATTATAGATGCAGTTTTAAACTATAATATTGAAGAAACTATTCAAAAAGAATCTGTAATAATTACAATTACTTTACAAGGATACATTAAAAGAGGTGCCTTAAGTAATGTTAAACAACAGAAAAGAGGCGGAAAGGGTAAAACAGGGATTAAGACAAGAGACGAAGATTCTGTAGTACAAACATTATCAGTAAATACACACACATCTGTTCTATTTTTTTCTACTGAAGGATTAGCATACAAAGTTAAAGCTTGGAAAATTCCAGAGGGATCAGCTGCATCTAAAGGAAAGTCTTTATTTAATATTCTTCCTCTAAAAAATCATCAATCAATTAGTTCAATTATGCCATTTCCAGATAGTGATGTTGATACAAAAGACATGCATATCATTTTTGCAACAAGTGAAGGAAAAATTAGAAAGAATAATCTTGAAGATTTTACCTCAATTAATGCTTCAGGTAAAATTGCAATGAAGCTTGACGGTAACGATAAAATTATTGGTGTTAAAATTTGTAGAGATGATCAGGATATAATTTTAAGTACTAAATTAGGAAAATGCATAAGGTTTGAGTCTAAAAAACTTAGAGTTTTCAAAGGTAGATCATCAAAAGGTATAAGAGGTATCAATTTAGCAGAAAATGATACTATTGTATCTCTGTCTATTATTGATCATGATTCAAATAAGAAAGCAAAAAATAAAGACCAAAAATCAGAAATTAAAGCTAAAGAAAAATTCATATTATCAATCACAGAAAATGGTTACGGTAAGAGAACATCTCATTATGATTATAGAGTTACAAATAGAGGAGGAAAGGGAATTATTGGTATTGTCAATTCACAAAGAAACGGGAATGTTTCTTCATCCTTTCCTGTTTTTGAAGGAGATCAAATATTAATTTCAACAAATAAAGGTAGAGTAATAAGAACAGCCGTTAAAGAAATAAGAATAGCTGGTCGTAATACGCAAGGTGTCAGAATAATTAAACTGACTGGTGATGAAAAAGTAGTTTCTGCTATTAAATTAGATGATAATCTTATTTAATGAAAAATATAGCTATCTATCCAGGAACTTTTGATCCAATTACTTTTGGCCATATAGATGTAATTAAAAAATCACTTAAGATAGTAGATAAAGTAATTGTAGGTATTTCAGATGGAAATCAGAAAAACTTCCTATTTTCATTAGATGAAAGAATAGAAATTGTTAAAAGGGCTCTTTATAAAGATCTGAAATTTAAAAAGAATAAGGTTGATGTTATAAAATTTAATACTTTGACAACAGACCTTTGTAAAAAATATAAATCAAATATAATCTTAAGAGGCTTAAGAGCAGTTTCTGACTTTGAGTACGAATTCCAACTTGCTGGAATGAATAGAAAACTTAATAATCAAGTTGAGACAATTTTTTTAATGTCAGATGTTGAAAATCAAATAATATCATCTAGGTTTGTTAAAGAAATCGCTCAACATAATGGTGATTTAAAAAAATTTACGACCAAAAGTACAATTAAATCATTGAAAGAGGTTTATGAATAAATTTTTAAATATTTTAATTATTTTTTTTATTTTTTTATCAACAAATTTAATAGCAAAGGAGAATATAATGATTTTAAAATTAAAAGATGGTGATGTAAAAATTGAAATGTATCCTGATGTTGCACCAAATCATGTTAAAAGAATACAAGAGTTAGCAGACTCAGGACAATATAATAATGTTGTTTTTCATAGAGTAATTGATGGGTTTATGGCACAAACAGGTGATGTGAAATTTGGAAATTCATCTTCAAAAGATTTCGATTTAAGAAGAGCGGGTATTGGTGGATCTGATTTACCAGATTTAAATCAAGAATTTAATGACCTTCCTCATGATAGAGGAACCGTTTCTATGGCAAGATCGTCAGATCCTAATAGTGCTAATAGTCAATTTTTTATATGTTTTAAACCAGCACCTTTTCTAGATAGACAATATACTGTTTTTGGAAAAGTAATAGAAGGAATGGAATTTGTTGATATGATTACAAAAGGTGATGGCGATAACGGAGCAGTTTCAAATCCTGATAAAATTATTAGTTTTAAATCTCAATAATTAAATAATGAATGTCATTAAAAGATTTCAATTTTAATGTTCATCATACTCAAAATTATGCAAGAGTAGGAATTATAGAGACCGATAGAGGCAATATAAATACTCCTGCATTTATGCCAGTTGGTACTCAAGCAACTGTTAAAGGTGTTTTTTTAGAAGATATAAAAAAAACAGGTAGTGAGATAATTTTATCAAATACATATCATTTAATGATAAGGCCTGGTGTTGAAAGAATTCAAAGTGTTGGAGGACTTCATGAATTCATGAATTGTGATTTGCCAATTTTAACGGACTCAGGTGGTTTTCAAGTTATGTCTCTGTCAAAATTAAATAAAATCGATAGAGATAAAGGTGCAATTTTTCAATCACATATAGATGGTAAAACTTTTATTTTAAGCCCTGAAGAAAGCATAAGAATTCAAAAAGGTTTGAACTCAGACATAGTAATGGTTATGGATGAATGCCCTAAAAATACAAAAGATTATGATAAAATTAAAAAATCAATGGAATTATCATCAGAGTGGGCAAAAAGATCAAAAGATGCATTTGGAATAAATGACCACAAGGGTTTATTTGGAATTGTACAAGGTGGATTATTTAATGATCTAAGAATCAAATCCTTAAACAATCTTATCGATATTGGATTTAATGGATATGCTTTAGGAGGTCTGGCAGTAGGGGAAACACAAGATGAAATGTTTGATGTCCTAGATGGAATAAAAGATCATATGCCTAAAGATAAACCAAGATATTTAATGGGTGTTGGCACTCCATCTGATATACTAGGAGCAGTTAAGAGGGGTGTTGATATGTTTGACTGTGTAATGCCAACGAGATCAGGGAGAACTGGTTTAGCTTTTACATGGGATGGACAAATTCAAATTAGAAATTCAAAATATAAAAATGATAATACTCCTTTGGACAAAAATGTCACAAAGTTCAATTTAAATAAATATTCTAAGAATTATTTAAATCATTTATTTAACACTAATGAAATGTTGGCCTCAATGATTCTTACCCTAAATAACATCAACTTTTATCAAGATTTAATGAGAAACATCAGAGACAATATAAAACTCGGTACTTTTGATGAATTTCACGATAAGTACATCAATAAATTGTAAATTTTTAACATTGATTAATAAAAAAAAATCAATATAAAAAACGCTTTTTGGGCCGTTAGCTCAGTTGGTAGAGCAATTCCCTTTTAAGGAATGGGTCGATGGTTCGAGTCCATCACGGCTCACCACTTATGCAATGGGTGGATATTTAATAATAATTTCGTTTATCCAGTTCGTAATATTATTAATTCTATTTGTTGAAGATGGGTGAGTAGACATAAATTCTGGTGGTTCTTTCCCTTTTTTAGCTTCTTTCATTCTTTCCCAAACTTTGATTGTTTCCCTTATGTCATAACCAGATAGTGATGCAAATATTAAACCAAGATAATCAGCTTCACTCTCTTGTTTTCTATTGAAAGGATTCATAATTCCTATCTGTGATAATAAACCGACAGCATTCATCCCTGTGGTTCTATTTATCTGAGATACTTTACCTTTAGTTGCTATATCTAAAATTGCTGTACCAGTATTTAACAAAACACCTCTACTTGCTCTTTCTACTGAATGTTTTGCAACAGCATGCGCAATTTCATGACCCATTACAGCTGCCAATCCATCTTCATTTTTTGTTATATCTAGTAGACCTGTATAAACAGCTATTTTACCTCCAGGCATACACCAAGCATTTTTAACTTTTTTTTTATCAATAAGTATATATTCCCAATCAAAATTTATAGTTGGGTCAGGTATATTATTGCGGTCAAAGTATTCTGATATTGAATATTCAATTTTGGATCCAATTTCTTTTATTTGACTCAATGTTTTAGTATCTTCACTTAAAGTTTCTTTCTCTTTTACCTTTTCATATAATTGAGCAGCTTTCGCATTTAGGTTAGATTCGGGAATTAATTTTAGTTGTTTTCGATCTGTTATCGGTGCACTACCACATGCAGATAGGCCAAAAGATAAGCAACTACAACCAAATAAATGTATGAAATTTCTTCTATTCACTTTTTTTACTTAATATATTACACCTTTTTTATAATAATTTATATGATACTTAATAACAAAATTTTAATAGTACTATTTGTACTGGCAGTCGTATTTGTTTTATATGCTAGTTACAGTTAATTTATGGCAAAATTAAAGAGAAGAGGCATTTCAATCCTTGGAAGACTTAGAAACTACTTTATAGCAGGAATAGTTGTTCTTGTTCCAATAGGTATCACATTATATTTAACTAGATTTTTTATATCTATATCGTCAAAATTAATACCAAACGAATTAAATCCAAATAGTTATTTGCCTTTTGCAATACCAGGCTTGGAAATATTATTAGCTATAATTTTTATTACAATAATTGGAAGTTTATCTCTTTCATTTATTGGAAAAAAAATACTTAAAATATTTAATGATATATTAAAAAGAATACCAATTCTTAGAACAATTTATTCAGCAATTGGCCAAATGACTGAAACATTAGCACCCAAAAAAGGATCAAAGAAAAGTGTAGTCTTAGTTGAGTATCCGAGAAAAGGTAGTTGGGCGGTAGGGTTTGCGACCAGAGAAAACGATGGTGAAATATCAAAAAAAACAAATACTAATCTTATTAATGTATTTGTTCCAACAACACCAAATCCTACAAGTGGATTTTTATTAATGTTTCCTAAAGATGAAGTTATTTATTTAGATATGACTTTTGAAGAAGCGTCTAAATTTATTGTTTCAGCCGGTACTTCAGATCCAAAAAAAATTTAAGAAATTTCGTTAATTATTGAGGCTCGATCGTATAATTTTAATAATTTATTATATTTACTGAAATTATCACCTTTCATCTCTAATTTTTTTACTTCTGCCTCAGCAAGTAAGAATAAATCTTCATTTAATATGGGATCAGCTAATCTAAAACTTTTAATTCCACTTTGCTTAAATCCTAACAAATCCCCATATCCACGTAATTTCATATCTTCCTCAGAAATTACAAATCCATCGTCTGAACTTTTGAGAATGTTAATTCTTTTCTTTGCATTTTCACTTAGTGAGGATTTAAACATCAATATACAGTAAGATTGTTTACTGCCACGTCCGACACGACCTCGTAACTGATGTAATTGGGATAAACCATACTTATCAGCATTTTCAATAACAATTACGTTAGCATTTGGAAAATCAATTCCAACCTCAATAACAGTGGTTGAAACCAATATATCCAACTTTCTATCTAAGAAATTATTTAAAATTTTATTCCTTTCATCCTTATCAAGTGAACCATGAATTAATCCAATTCTATTTTTAAAATATTTTTCTAAATACTTAAATTTATTTACAACAGATTGTTGTTCAACTTTTTTAGATTCTTCTATTAAAGGACAAACCCAGAAAATTTGATTTTTATTAGAAATTTCTTTTTTAACAAATTTAATTATTTCAGATATTTTTTCTTCTAACTTACTGTATGTTACTATTTTTTTTCTATTTTTTGGTTTTTCTTTAATTAAGGTTAAATCCATATCACCATAAACCGTCATCATCATTGTTCTTGGTATCGGAGTAGCAGACATGACTAGAACATCACAGTTGTTTCCACCTTTTTCTGATAACTCTTTACGTTGACGAACTCCAAACTTATGTTGTTCATCAATTATTATTAAACCGAGTTTATTATATTCAACCTTTTTCTGAAATAACGCATGTGTTCCTATCAGAAAGTCTATCTTACCAAGTTTAAGATTTTCTAAAATTTTCTTTCTATCAGCATATTTTGACTTACCAGTTAACATTTCAATTTTAATATTTTTGGGAAGATATTTTTTAGCAAAAGAAAAATGTTGCTTAGCTAGAATTTCAGTCGGCACCATAAAGCTTGTTTGATATCCAGAATTTATACAATTTACCGCAGCTATCATCGATACTATTGTTTTACCTGATCCAACATCTCCTTGTAAAAGTCTAAACATCC
>CACJRL010000005.1 GCA_902595815.1 uncultured Pelagibacteraceae bacterium | reverse complement strand
TAAAAAAATACTATTGCCTCTAATATTTTCATTAATTTCTATATAGATTTCTCCGTCTGCAAATTTTCTTATGTTTGAATTAACTAGTCTATTTTTTAAAAATTTAGATATTTTTTGACTAAGATGTTTATTACTGTTTCCTGTGAGAATTTTCATCCGAGATATCCTATTTAATCATAATTGCAGAAATATTTCTACCATAATCGTTATGCTTATTTTTTTTTGATCTCCTAGAACTAAAAAAGTTATTTTCTAGAGTGTAGGTATCTTTTCTTATTATATCTATTTTTTTAACTCCATTTTCATAAAATTGAGATTTTATATATTCGCTTAAATCAAAATAAATTTTTTTCCTTTTAAATGTGAAGAAATTCACATTTTTTTTATTTTTGTCCTTAAACAATTTAAAAAAATCATTTTTTACTTCATAACTATTTTTTTTTATACATGGTCCAATGCAAGCAATCATATCTTTCTCTGAGCATCCATTTTTTTTTAAAAGCTGAATTGTTTTTTTTACTATTCCCTTAAAAGCACCTTTCCAACCAGCATGTATTGCACCAACAAATTTTTGCTTTCTTTCTATAATTAGAATTGGTGCACAATCTGCAGTGAGTATACTAATCGCAATATTTCGCTTATTTGTAATCATCGCATCTCCAGTCAATCTTTTTTTTGGAATACCACTTATTTTATAAACTTTGTTACTGTGAATTTGATTAAGAGAAACTAGATTTCTACTTGTGCAGCCTATTTTTTTTGAAACTATTTTTAAATTTTTACTTATATTAGCAATTTTGTCTTTTGAACCTTTTCCACAATTTAAACTTTTGTAGATTCCTTTTGAGGTGCCACCTAATCTATTAAAAAAATAATGCGAAATGGATTTTTGATCTCTAAAAATTTTTGATTTAATCACTTAAAACCCAAATTAAAATTATTTTTGGATTTGCTCACAAATAATACTTTAAACAAAGAGCCCATATATTTTGCATCAATTAATCTTTTTATTCTATAAAATATGTCAGCTTTCTTACTAAATTGTAAATTTTTACTTATTAACTCACCTCTTTTTAATATTCCTAATTTAATTAAGAAATCACCTTGGGTTGTTATTAAAGATTTCAAATTAGAATTTGCAAACTCTTTCTTGTACATTTTAAAATTTATTAAATGAGTAATATCTGAATTATACGGATTTTCTAAAAAACTAATTTTTCTATGCCTCTCAACACTTTGCAAAGTATTTTTCATTTTCCCACTGGTAAAGCCATAGTCTATCATTAATAAACCACCATTATTTTTAAAAATAAAATTCGCTATTTCTTTAACAAATTTCATTGCTGAAGGTGAATATTCAACAAATTTTTCTTTTTTTATATCCTTACCTAAATATTTCTCAATTATTTTTGAAGACACTTTTTGATCGCAAACTTCAAACTTATTTTTTTTGTATGCTACATATTTTTCATACCAATTGTTGCTTTTCTTTAAAAACTGTTTGATAGGAAAAGCATCAAAAAACTCATTAGCCAAGAATATAGTTGGAGCCTTTGGAATTTCTTTTAAATTTCTAATCCAACTTGCTTTTTTCTTATCTATTTTACTCTTCTGAATTTTTATTAGTAATGGACTTCTTTCTAAAATTAAGAAATTGGCAGATAAACTAATTTCACTAAAATTATTTAAAGTTTTTATAATTTGTAACATCATCTCACCATTACCTGCACCCAGCTCTACAATATTTATTTTTTTTGGCTTTCTTAAATTCTCCCAAAATGAAATTAACCAAATAGATATCATTTCTGAAAAAAGAATAGAAATATTCGGAGATGTTATGAAATCACCTTTTTTTCCGAAAGGATTTTTTTTGATATAATAACCATTATCCTTGTCATACAAAGATTTGTAAATAAATCTATCCAATGAGATTTTTTTATTCTGTCCTATAAGCATTTTTATAATAGATGATAATAAATCCGCAGGTTAGTGTTATACAACTTATTATTTGCCCCATACTCAAGTTGAAAAATAAATAACCTAGCTGCTGATCTGGTTCTCTAAAGAACTCGATAAAAAATCTAAAAATTGAGTATAAAATTAAAAAATACCCCGAAATAATCCCAGGTATGTTCTTTAATCTATTAAACAACATACTTAAAATAATAAATAGAACAACCCCCTCAAATATTGCCTCATAAATTTGTGAAGGATGTCGATTTAAATTATCAATTTTTATAAACTTTACCGACCATGGTACATTTGTTTCTATGCCATAAAGTTCAGAGTTTATGAAATTTGATATTCTTCCTAAAAAAATTCCTATAGGAGAACAAACAGCAACTACATCTAAATAACTAAAAATATTTTGATTTTTGTTTTTGCAGAATAAATGAGTTCCTATAATAATTCCAATTAGTGCACCGTGAAAAGACATTCCTCCTTGCCAAATTTTTATAATCTCAACTGGATTACTAATAAAATAAATTGGGTCATAGATAATTACATATCCAAGTCTTCCACCGAGGATGATGCTTATAATCAAATAAGTTATATAATCGTCGAAATATTCTTTTTGGGTACTATCTTTGATTAGTTTGTTCTTTGCAAAATACCAACCAAATACCAAGCCAAATATATAAGACAAGGAATACCATCTAATTTCTAATGAAAAGATCTCAAAAGCGACTGGGTCAAAATTATTAATAAACATTTAATTGTAATATTATAAATATTACTTAAACTTTGATAAGAAATTATTATGTCAAAATCAAGATTCGTATTTGATAAATTTGCAAAATTTTTGGAAGAAGGACTGGTCAACTACAAAGATTTTAGTGATGAAGTCGTAAATATTTTACGCTCAAAAAAAGAAGAAATTATCCTTAAAATGAATTTAGTAAGTAAAGATGAAATTGATATATTAAATAAAAGAATTGAAAAATTGGAAAAAAAAATTGCTGAAAAAAAAGTAAAAAAAAAAACTAAACGGGCAAAGAAATAATAACTTTTAATCCACCTAAACTAGACTTATCGAATTTAAGATCTCCACCATGTGATTTTACTACATCAGATGATATAGCTAAGCCAAGGCCAACACTTGACTTTGTTCCCGATCTACTTTTGTCAATTTTATAAAATGGCTTCAAAACATTTTGATGTTCTTTTTGCGGTATGCCTGGACCATCATCTTCTATTGAAATATTAATAGTTGATCTTCCTTTTTTTAGATACAATTCAACATTATCAGCAAATTTTAAAGAATTATCAATAAGGTTATTGATACATCTACTGATTAAATTTTTTCTTCCATCAAAATAAACCTTTTCTTTTAAAAAATATTTTATATTTGGTTTCTCATATTTTTTGCATATATCTTCAATGAGGACAGATATATCAAACGTTTCAGTTTTATCTTTTGCTCCAGATCTTGCGAATTGAAGATATTCATTTAACATTTTTTCCATTTCATCAACATCTCTTGATAATTTTTCAACAACACTTTTGTCTTTAATCATTGCTATTTGAAGTTTTATCCTTGTCAAAGGTGTTCTTAAATCGTGGCTTATACCCGATAGCATCTCAGATCTTTGATTAAGATGTCTAATTATTCTTTTTCTCATTTTGTCAAACTCTAAACCAGCTTTTCGGATTTCGAGTGCTCCAGAAGGTCTAAATTCGTCAATATCTTCTCCTCGACCAAATCTTTCAGATGCCTCTGCAAGTTTAGTTATGGGTCTAGTTTGATTTTTTAAAAAAATTATTGCTACTGCTATCATTAACAATGCTGGCAATGTTATCCAAAGACCAAATAATCTAGCCGAACTTGTAGTTAGTCTGTCCCTTGGAATATAAAATTGAAAATATCCTTTTGAATATCCTATTTTCAAGTCAACAACTTCTTTGAAGTTTGTTGTATCAAACCAATAAGTTAAATTTTTTTTTTTTAATTCTCTTCTTAGTGATCGATCCACTGGACTGAACCATCTTTCTGGTATTTTATCCGGCAAGATTTTATCTTTTTCATATTTGATATTAAAACCCAAGTGTTCTTTGAATAAAATTATTATAAAATCTTTGTTAGTTTCGTCGTTATCATAAGCATCTACAAAAGTTTTGACTTCAGAGACTAATGCTCTTGTCATTCCAGAATTAGTTTTGATCCAAAGACTATCAAAAAAAACTAAAGAGATAGTTATTTGCATAACTACTATTGGAACAGCGACTATGAGTAAACCTCTATAAAAAAGTCTTTTAGGCAAGATATTTTTTATATATTTATTCAATCCATAAAACATAACCTTCACCTCTTATTGTTTGTAAATAATTTGGGCTTTTGGGGTTTTCTTCAATTTTCTTCCTAAGTCTTGTAATGATTACGTCAACTGATCTTTCTTTATCAATTTTTATAAGATTTCCAATCTCTTCTCTTTTAAAAATTTTTCCAGGGGAATTAACCATTTTATCTAAAATTATTTTTTCTGTATTATTGATTTTTATTGATTTATCATTTTTCAAAATAAACTGCTTATTAAGATCTATTTCAATTTTACCAAATTTAAATTTTCTCTTTGTATTTTTATATTTTGTTTTATTTAAGATATTATTAATTCTAAGTATTAATTCTTTAGGCTCAAAAGGTTTAGGAAGGTAATCGTCTGCACCAATATCCAAACCCTCTATTCTCTCTGAAGCTTCACCCTTCGCAGTTAAAAGAATTATAGGGGTCGAAATTTTATCTTTATTTTCTTTTGTAAATTCTAAACCACTCTTTCCTGGCATCATTATATCAAGTACTATTAAGTCAAATTTTATAATTTTAACTTTCTCAAGAGCATCTTCGGCACTATTCGAACTAGTTACAAGATATTCATTTTGGGAAAGGTATTCTTTAACTAATTCTCTTATGCCATCATCGTCATCTACAACTAAAATATGTGCTTTAAATTTTTCCATTAATTATTTTTTTTAAAACATTATCAAAACTAACAACCTCATTTGCTTTTGATGCAGAGAATGCTTGGTAAATTCTTTTCTTTTGAGCTGAGAAAATTTCGTTAAATAATTTTTCTCCTTCCTCTGTTAAGAAGACATGTTTTATTCTCGTATCTATTTGATCTTTTTCATATTTTATAGCTTTTAAATTTATTAAATCTTTCAAAACTCTATTCAAACTTTGCTTTGTAACTTTCAATTTTCTTAAAAGTTCTGATATTGTAATACCCTCATATAATGAAATTAGATGAATAACCTTGTTATGTGCGACACCTATGGAGTATTTATTCAACACATTTCTAGCATCTGAGACTGTCTCTCTGTAGCCAAGAAATATTTTTTCAATATATTGTTTCAGATCCTCATCTTTTAAATATAAAAGTTTTTTCATATTGGTAAGTTATATTGACATATTATATATACAAATATATTTTTTTATAAATTTAAATAATGATACCTTTCGATAAACGATCAGGAAAAATATGGTACAATAATGAGCTTGTTGAATGGCAAGATGCAAAATGCCATGTAATCAGTCACGGACTTCATTATGCAAGTTTAGTTTTTGAAGGTGAAAGAGTATACGAAGGAGAAATATTTAAGCTAGAAGAGCACACAGATAGATTATTTTATTCTGCAAAAAGATTAGACATTAATATTCCTTATACAAAAGATGAAATAAATGAAGCTTCTAAAAAAATAGTGGCGGTTCAAAATATTCAAAATGGATATGTAAGACCATTTGCGTGGAGAGGAAGTGAGATGATGGGTGTATCAGCACAGAAAAATACAATTAATGTAGCAATAGCTACGTGGGAATGGCCAGCGTATTTTGATCCAAAATTAAAAGCTGAAGGAATAAGATTAAATATTTCTAAATGGCGAAGACCGGCTCCAAATACTATTCCTTGGGATGCAAAAGCAGCTGGATTATATATGATTTGTACTCTTTCAAAACACGAAGCTGAACAACAAGGGTATTCTGAATCATTAATGTTAGATTTTGAAGGCAATGTTGCAGAAGGAACAAGTGCAAACATTTTTTTTAAAGATAAAAATAATGAATTACATACACCAACACCAGATTCCTTTTTAAATGGTATTACAAGACAAGCTGTAATTGAATTAGCTAAATCAAAAAATATTAAAGTTCATGAAAGAAAAATTTCTCCAGATGAACTAGGCAATTTTGATGGATGTTTTTTAACTGGAACTGCAGCTGAAATAACACCTGTTGCAAGCATAGCAGATCATAAATACAAAATTTGTGATGTTATACTAGGATTATCAAAAAGCTTTGATCAGTTAGTTAGACAAAAAAAAGCTGCCTAATCCTTATTATCTTCAGATATTGCATGGTCTATTCCTTTTCTAAGATAATCATATCCAGTATAAAGTGTTAAAAAAGCAGATAGCCATAAAATAATAATGCCAATTGTTTGAGCATTATAATCTTGAAAATTTATTAATTTATTTCCTGTTTCCCCAGTCAGAAGTATTGCTATCGAAAACATTTGCAAGAATGTTTTAAGTTTTGCTAAATTAGAAACTGGAAGCTTTATTTTTCCTTTCGCTAGAAATTCTCTTAAACCTGAAATTAGTATTTCCCTTGTAAGAATTATAATAGCTGCAATAACTTCGTAATTTTTTATTGTTTGGTCCATAACTAATAAAATTAATGCAGTTGCAACAATAATTTTATCTGCAATAGGATCTAAAAGTTCACCAAGTTTAGACTCTTCTTTAAACATCCTCGCCAAAAGGCCATCTAAAAAATCTGTAAATGAGGCAATTAAAAAAAGAGCAAATGGTATAACGTCTCCATAAAACCCAGGAAGGTAGAATGTAAAAACAAATATTGGAACAATTATTATTCGTCCAATCGTTAAATAATTAGGTATTTTAAATTTCATTCGTGAAAGAAGTTATATATTTTTTTTGCAACTTTTTCCTCAACTCCATCAACTGATTTTATTTCATCTAAACTAGCTGATTCCACAGCTCTGGCTGAACCAAAATGATTTAATAGTGCCCTTTTTCTGATAGATCCAATACCATCAATTTGATCTAATAATGATTTGCTTATGCCCTTTTTTCTTTTTGCTCTATGAGCACTTATTGCAAATCGATGGGATTCATCTCTCAGTCTTTGTAAAAAGAATAATGTTGGATCATTTTTCTCGAATTTGTACTCTTTTCCATTATGAAAAAATGTTTCATTTCCACTATTTCTCATTTTACCTTTTGCTATTGCTACAATCGGTATTTCATGTAAACCAAGCTCATTCATCGCTTCTCTAGCAACGGAATATTGACCTTTCCCTCCATCAATTAAAACTAAATCAGGGAAAGTTAAATAATTATCTTTCTCTTGAACTGCTCTTTTAAATCTTCTGTTAAGAACTTCTTTCATCATTCCATAATCATCTTGAGCATTTTTTTGAATTTTTATATTAAATTTTCTATACCTTTTTTTAACGAACCCTTCATCACCATAAGTAATTAAAGCGCCCACACTATTCGTGCCTTGAATATGGCTATTATCATAAACCTCAACTAAATTAATATTAGTTTCAAGATTGAATTTTTTTGATACTGCATCGAAAAGATCTCTATTATTCTGACTCTCGTAAAGTTTTCTATTCAAACTATCTTTTGCATTATTTATTGCTTGATTAATAACTTTTAGTTTTGTCCCTTTTTTTGCAACAGTAATTGTGATTTGCTTACCTTCTTTTTGTGTAAGTGTTTTTTCAATTAATTCTTTCTCTTTAATTTCATTTGATAAAATTATTGAAGATGGCACACTTTTATTTTCATAAAATTGAGAGACAAAAGAGTTAATGATATCACTGAGATTTTCTTCTGGATCATGCTTTGGAAAAAAAGCTTGATTACCCCAATTTTGTTTTGACCTATAAAAAAAAACTTGAATACAAGTTTTTCCAGACTCTTTATATCCCGCGATAACATCTGCTTCGACTAAATTTGCTTCATTAATTCTTTGAGAAGATTGGATAATATTTAACGATTTAATTCGATCTCTTAATATTGCTGCTTTTTCAAAGTCTAAATCCTCACTAGCCTTTTCCATTTGATTAGATAAGCTTTTCTGAATTTTTCTAGATTTGCCTGACACAAACTCAATTGCATCATCAACAGTTTGTTTATAATCACTCTCAGTTACGTAACCAACACAAGGTCCTGAGCACCTTTTAATTTGATAAAGTATGCAGGGTCTTTCTCTATTTTTGAAAACGGTATCATCACAAATTCTGAGATGAAATATTTTTTGGATCATTTTTATAGTCCAATTTGCAGATCCAGCTGATGCAAATGGTCCAAAATAAAATCCTTCTTTACCTTTTTTTCCTCTGTGCCTTTTGATTTGTGGCCATTTATCTTTGTCGCCTATAAAAATAAAAGGAAAGGATTTGTCGTCTCTTAGTAAAATATTAAATTTTGGTTTAAACTTTTTAATTAAATTTGCTTCTAAAAGTAAAGCCTCACTTTCATTTGAAGTAGTAGTAATTTCGAGTCTTTTTGTTTGAGAGAGCATTCTCTCAGTCCTAATGATATGACTTTTCTCTGATACATAACTTTTAAGTCTGTTCGGAAGGTTTTTTGCTTTACCCACATAAAGAATTTCTCCTTTTGAATTTAGCATCCTATAAACACCTGGAAGCTTAGGAACCAAGTGCAATTCTTTTTTAATTACTTCTTTACCTATATCAGAGCTGATCATGGCTTCTTTTTTTAGAAATTTGGATCCCAACTGAGCTGCAATCCTTCATTATTTCTAATTTTTCGATTTGAAGAGTAATTTTATCTATTCTTTTATCTTTGAATAGCTCATCAAAAACATCTTCTGCCAATGTTTCAAGAAAATTGTAATGTTTGTTTTTTACTAGTTTTTTTATTAATTTTACTATTTTAGCATAGTTAACTATCGATTTAATATCTTTATCATTCGATGGCTGTTTATCTTGATAATTTACTTCTAAATTAAATTTTACTTTTTGAGATTTTTCTTTTTCAAAATCAAAATAACCAAGTTTTAAATCTAACACTAATTCTTTTATTAAGACCTTCTTTTCATAGTTAAATAGTCTTTTATTTTTATCTATTTTTACAACTTTAAGATTATTTTTTTTCATATTTACATTCTAGATTCTATAAATTTAATAATTTCTGGATGGTAATAACTAAAACAGCTATATTTAACAAGTTGATGGCCTGCAGCACTCTTTTTCATTTCTTTCTGTAATTTCTTATCAAGAACTACAAATTTTTTTTCACTTGTTAGTTTTTCTTTACCTTCTGGCCAAGCTTCTTCCCATCCACCTTTCATTTTCTCTTTAACTTTACAATCTTTTCCATTGACAAAAATTTTTCTATTTGTGTGACCAGGTGTATCAATCCATTTTATACCCGGGATATTTCCTAAATCTTTTTTCATCCAGACACTATTGCTACGCCAATCTCCCTCACCATCTACGGGGCTATGAAAAACTAGAGCATCTATTCTTTTAAAACTTTTCAGTTCGTCAATTTGCATTTTTCTAATTGGAGTGTTTGGATTTCTATCCCAACAATTAGGCATGAAGGAAATAGTTGCATTAAAGTCCTCTGGATAAAGACCTTTGTGTCTAAGTGTATCAATACCTCCACAAGACAATCCAGACATAAATATTTGATTTCTTGGAGTTCCTTTTGAAACTAATTCATCAATTATTTCTTTATTTACGTCGACTCTTTTACTTATTCCCCAATTTTCTAAAATACAATCATACCAAGGTTTGTGATATGCACCTTTGAATTTCCATCCACAACCATATCCATCATCTCCACCTGCTTTATGTAACCTTCTATTAAGCATTAAAACCAGTTCTTTACCTTTAATTTTAGTTCCTGATATTTGACCTAAATACTTTGGAAGAAAATCTTTACATTCTCCCCATTTCTTTTTGACTGTCCATCCTCCTGTATTATAGATCATTATGATTTTATTTTCTGGATTTGGAATATCAGTTCCTTTTATTACAGTTACTTTTTTTCCATCACTATAAATAAATGCATCTACCTTGATATCTCCAGTTTTACATTCTCTAGCTTCTGCTAAAGAAATTAATGTAAAAAATATTGAAATTGTAAGTATTAATTTTTTCATTCCTTACCACCCATTATGTCTGGAGTTTGCCAGTTTAAGTTTTGGCCACTATCAATTGCTAAAACTTGACCGGTAATAGACCTATTTTTAATAAAAAAGTCAACAGCATTGCAGATTTCCTCTACATTTGTCTGTCTTTTAAGAGGTGTTGCCATGTATTGTTTTTTAAAATGCTTGTCAGACTGTCTTTTATTTTTAATAGTTGGACCTGGAGCAATTCCATTCACTCTAATATTTGGGGCAAGACTCATGGCGCTAGTTTTGGTTAAAGTATAAAGACCAGTTTTACTTAATGTATATGAAAAAAAATATGGAGTTAACTTGAATACTCTTTGATCAATTATATTAATAATATTATTGTTTTTGCCTCTAGCATTTTTAGCAAAACCCTTTGATAATAAAGCTGGCGCTTTTAAATTAGCTTTTAAATGGCTTTCCCAACTTTTTGTTGTGAAATTTTCAAGTTTATCGTTCTCAAATAATGAAGCATTATTAATTAAACAATCAAAATACTTCAATTTTGATTTTGAAAATTTAAGCATTCTTTCTATTTCTTTTTCTTTAGTTAAATCTGCTTTTACCAAATAAATTTTTGTACCACTTTTATTTAAATCTTTTTTAAGACTTTCTGCTTTGGACTTTGATTTGTTATAATGGATAACAATTTCAATATTAGGCCCAGATAATTTTTTAGCTATCGCAGCCCCCATTCGAGTTGCTGCTCCAGTTATTATTATCTTCCGTGCTTCCATTTTTTGTCTCTTTTTTTTGTAACTCTTGTACCAGGCATACCCAATGTGGATCTACCTTTAGGATAAATTTTATTTTTAACATCGTACTGTCTAATTTTGGGGTTTAAAGTAATTTCTAATTCAGTACTTTGTAGTTTTCTCATCTCATCTCTAATTTTAGCGGCTTCCTCAAATTCCAGATTAGATGCAGCTTCTTTCATTTTTTTGTCCAATCCTTTTAAATGTTTTTTAAGGTTACCACCAATATTGGAACCTTCACTTATTTTGACGTAATCTTTCTCGTAAACACTTTCTAGAATATCACTTATTTCTTTTTTTACAGATTTAGCGTCGATTTTATTTTTCTTATTGTACTCTAATTGAATTTTTCTTCTTCGCTCAGTTTCTTTAATTGCTTTCTTTATACTTTTTGTTTCTTTATCAGCATAAAGAATAACTTTTCCATCTACGTTTCTTGCGGCTCTTCCTATTGTTTGAATTAGTGAAGTTTCTGATCGCAAAAATCCTTCTTTATCAGCATCTAGTATTCCAACTAATGCGCATTCTGGAATATCTAAACCTTCTCTTAATAAATTTATTCCAACTAGAACATCAAATACACCCATTCTAAGATCTCTCATAATCTCTATTCTCTCAAGTGTATCTATATCAGAATGAAGGTATCTTACTTTTATCCCATTTTCATGAAGATACTCGGTTAAATCCTCTGCCATTTTTTTTGTAAGTGTTGTAACCAAAACTCTATAATTATTTTCAACTACTTTTTTACATTCATGCATAAGGTCGTCTACTTGATTTTTGGCTGGTCTAATCTCAACTGGTGGATCAATTAAGCCTGTAGGCCTTATTACCTGATCAATAAACTTCCCTTTAGTCTGTTCCAATTCCCACGGGCCAGGAGTTGCTGAAACAAATACAGTTTGTGTTCTCATCAAATCCCACTCTTCAAATTTTAAAGGTCTATTGTCCATGCAGGAAGGTAATCTAAAACCATACTCAGCCAACGTGCTTTTTCGAGATCTATCTCCCTTAAACATCCCATTAAGTTGGGGAACTGTAACATGAGATTCATCAACAAAAACTAATGTGTTATCAGGAAAATATTCGAAAAGAGTAGGTGGTGGCTCTCCTGGTTTTCTACCAGATAAAAATCTTGAATAATTTTCAATACCTGCACAAGATCCAGTTGCCTCAATCATTTCTAAATCAAATTTAGTTCTCTCCTCTAATCGTTGTGCCTCTAGTAACTTGTTTTCTGCTTTGTGTTTTTTTAAAGTCTCTTCTAATTCTTTTCTTATTTTTATAATTGCTTGTTCTACGGTTGGTTTGGGAGTGATGTAATGAGAATTTGCATAAACTTTTACTAGACTAAGATCTCTAACTTGATCTCCCGTCAAAGGATCAAATTCCTCAATCTTTTCAAGTTTATCACCAAATAAACTTAGTCTCCATGCTCTATCCTCTAGATGAGACGGAAATATTTCTAAATATTCTCCCCTTGCCCTAAATGTTCCTCTATAAAAATTTTGATCATTTCTCTTGTACTGAAGAGCAACAAGAGATTTTATTATTTGTTCTCTATTATATTCATAGTTTTTCTGTAGAGTTAGAGTCATTTTGCTGTAAGCTTCTACTGATCCCAAACCATAAATACAGGAAACACTTGCAACAATTAAAACATCGTCTCTTTCAAGAAGAGATCTTGTTGCCGAGTGTCTCATTCTATCAATCTGCTCGTTTATAGATGCTTCTTTCTCTATGTACGTATCTGATCTTGGCACGTAAGCTTCCGGAGTGTAATAATCATAGTAAGATACAAAATACTCAACAGCATTATCTGGGAAAAAAGTTTTCATCTCACCGTAAAGTTGAGCTGCCAAAGTTTTATTTGGTGCCAATATTAACGCTGGTCTATTCGTAGCTTCTATAACTTTTGCCATTGTAAAAGTTTTTCCAGATCCAGTTACTCCTAATAATACTTGATTAAACTCATTTTTTTTAGCTCCTTGGACAAGCTTTTTAATTGCCTCTGGCTGGTCACCAGCCGGGGTAAAATCTGACTTTATTTTGAATTTTTTTCCACCTTCGAGTTTTCCACCGATTTTTGGGTTTTTGCTCTGAATGTCTGTAATTAGGTCTTGATATGTATTCTCCATATATTAAACAACGTAATTGAATAATTTCATAATTCAATGAGCATAATATCTAATAATTTAAAAAGAATTAAACCATCCCCAACTATTGCAGTTACTCAAAAGGCAAGAGAATTAAGAGCTGCAGGAAAAGATGTAGTCGGCCTTGGGGCAGGGGAACCAGATTTTGATACTCCTATCAATGTTAAAAATGCAGCCATTAAAGCAATAAGAGACGGAGATACAAAGTATACTGCAGTTGATGGAACTCCAGCATTAAAAAAAGCAATTTTAAAAAAATTTAAAAGAGAAAATAAACTAAATTATAAATTAGACGAAATCACAGTTGGAACTGGAGGTAAACAAGTTCTCTATAACACTTTTATGGCAACTTTAAATAAAGGAGATGAAGTTATTATTCCTGCTCCATTCTGGGTTTCATATCCAGATATGGTTCTCCTAGCAGGAGGAAAACCAAAAATAGTAAAATGTCATGAAAAAGATGGATTTAAAATTACACCTGCAAAATTAAAAGCTGCGATTACAAAAAGAACGAAATGGATAATTCTTAATTCTCCATCTAATCCAACTGGATCTGGATACAGCAAATCAGAAATTCAAAAATTAGCAAAGGTTTTAATAAAAAACAAAAAAATTCACATTTTGAGCGATGATATTTATGAGCATGTTAAATATGATAATTTTAAATTTTTTACTATTGCTCAAATTTCAAAATTAAAATCTCGAACATTAACAATGAATGGAGTGAGCAAATCTTATGCGATGACTGGTTGGAGAATTGGTTACGCAGCTGGACCAAAAGAAATAATTTCTGCAATTAGAAAAATTCAATCTCAGTCTACTTCGAATCCATCATCAATTAGTCAAGCAGCAGCCGTTGAAGCTTTGAATGGCAAACAAGACTTTATTAAGAAAAGAGCAAAATCCTTTAAAGAAAGAAGAGATTTTGTTGTCAAAAGTTTAAATAATATTGATGGTATCAGCTGCTTGAAACCTAATGGTGCATTTTACGTATTTCCGAATTGTAAAAAACTTCTTAATAAAAGAACTAAACTTAAAAAAGATACTGATTTTGTTCAAAAACTATTAGAAAAACAAAATGTTGCTGCTGTTCAAGGCTCAGCATTTGGTTTAGATGGATATTTTAGAATTTCATATGCAACTTCAATGGCAAAACTTAAAATAGCAATGGCTAGAATTAAAAAGTTTTGTGAGGATTTAGGATAAACCTATTTTTTTTTATTTAGTCCAATTAGAGAAGAATTTCTAAATCTTAAAATTACAATTGCTAAAGCAATTAAAACAATCGCACCAGCTTCATAAAGTAATATCTCTGGATTTAAAGATTTTCCTTGTAAAATAATAAATCTAGCGAGTGCTGTTATAGCTATAAATAAAGGTAAAGTAATTTGAATTGATTGGCTTTCCCAAAATACTCTAACCATTGCAAGCACCTCAAGATATAGAAAAAGCAAAAGCAGATCTGCTAAAGTAACTCGTTGCACAAGTATCATTTGATACATCTCTTGCCCAAAAGCAATGACTGTACTAACCAAAATGATTACTAACGCTACAAGCTGGATTTGTTTTACGATATTTTCCATCTAATTAATTTATAATTTAATTCAAATATTTATTCTAGATCAAATTTATTGGAATATAATCAATCGTGGGAGAGAAACTTTTCTGCCTCTAAAGCAGCCATACATCCCATTCCAGCCGCTGTTACAGCTTGTCTAAATATTTTATCTTTTACATCTCCAGCGGCGAATACACCTGGAATATTTGTTTCTGTCGAATCATTCTTTGTTACTAAATATCCTTCTTTATCCATTTCTAGTTGGTTTTTAAATAATGATGTTGCTGGATCATGTCCTATAGCTATAAATAATCCATCAATTTTTAGTTCATCTATTTTATTTGTTTTAACATTTTTAATTTTTAATCCAGTCACATTTTTAGGATCATTATCTCCAATAACTTCATCAACAACAGAGTCCCAAATTATTTCAATTTTTTTATTTTCCATTAATTTCTTTTGAAGTAATTTTTCTGCTCTCAGACTATCTCTTCTGTGAATAAGTTGAACCTTTGAGGCAAATTTTGTTAAAAACATAGCTTCTTCAACCGCAGCGTTTCCACCTCCGACAACTGCTACAGTTTTGTCTTTAAAGAAAAATCCATCACATGTTGCGCATGCAGATACACCAAAACCTCTGAAATTTTGTTCAGAGTCAATATTTAACCATCTAGCTTGAGCTCCTGTTGATATAATAATTGAGTCTGCCTCATAAATTTGACCACTATCTCCAACAGCTTTAAATGGCTTAGATTTTAAGTCCACTGATGCAATATGATCTTGAATCATTTCAGTTCCAACTACTTCTGCCTGACCTTTCATTTGATCCATAAGCCATGGGCCCTGGATTACATCTTTAAATCCAGGAAAATTTTCAACATCAGTTGTTGTTGTTAATTGGCCACCAGGTTCCATACCATGAACTAATATTGGTTTTAACATTGCTCTTGCAGCATAAATTGCTGCTGTATATCCAGCAGGACCCGACCCAATTATTAACACTTTTGTGTGTTTAGTTGGATTTTCACTCATATGAAAGCTATATAATGATTAATGACTAAATTGAAAGGTATATTATTAACAGAAGGTATGCATGGGATGATTAGCCAAGTAGAAGGTTTGGCTAAAGCTTTAGATATAAATTATTCTCACCACACAGTTGAAACAAAAGGTTTCTGGAAAGTTATACCGCCAAAATTAACTCCAATATCCGACTCAGTTTTTAAAAAAATTGAATGCGAAGATGTTGATTTAATAATTTCATGTGGAAGAAAAAGTATTATTCCATCATTATTCCTAAAAAAAAATTCAAAGAAAAAAGTATTTAACATACATATTCAAAACCCTAAGATAAAACTTGATAATTTTGATCTAGTTGTAGTGCCTGAGCACGATAATCTTGATGGACATAATGTATTAAAAACAAAAGGAGCCATTCATTATTTAACAAGTGAAGAAATTGAAAAAGACAAAGAATATTTGTTTAGTATTTCAAGCAAATTGAAGGATAAAAATATAATTTCATTAATAATTGGTGGTCCTACTCAGTATTATGATTATTCAGATAGAAACATCCAAGAAATTTTTTCAAAAGTAAATTATTTAGTTAAAGAAAATAATCTTAATTTAGTAGTCATCCCTTCTATGAGAACGCCAAAGGGAACTATAGAACATGCAAAAATATATTTTGGAAACGATCATTTAGTATTAGATGGAGTTGATAAAAAAGCCTATTTAAGTGCACTTTCCATATCAAAACATATAGTGATTACGTGCGATTCAAGCTCTATGATTTCAGAAGCGGCTTTAACTGGGAAGCCAATTTATATTGCCACTATTCCACCTAAAAAAAATGATAAAAGATTTAAAAATTTTAGAAAATTATTTCAAGAAATGAATATTGTAAAAGAATTGGGAGAAAAATTAGAAAATTGGAACTATGAAAAATTAGATGAAACGAATAGAGTAGCAAGTATCATTAAAGATAAAATTCAATTATAATGGCATTTTTAAATTCAATATTAAAAAATTCGTCAAATCACAAAACTCCTTTTGAACATTGGGAATTAAATCTACCATTAACTGACGGCCAAGTTCAGGAAATTGTAAACGCTGATATAGCTAATCCGATAGAACATAATTTAAACTATGATGGCACAAGAGCAATTGATGGAGGTGAAGGTAAGTTTAGAGAAGGTATATCAGACGGAGGCAAAGCATTAAAATTTAGATGTTTTGTTACAAAAGAAAATTCAAATCAATTTCCTAATCTTGTTGAATTTATTAAAGAACTTCAAAATCCATCAACTTATAAAAAAATTTCTGAAATGATAAATAAAGATCTTTCAAATTCATATGTAAGAGTTGAAGTTATCTGTGATAGAAAAGGATTTTGGTTAAAACCACATTGCGATATTAAAGAGAAACTGATGTCATGTTTATTATTCGTAAATAAGCATAATGAAAAAGAAGATTTAGGTACAGATTTTTATGATGAAAATCTAAAATTGGCAAAAACTGTTCCTTATAAGGATAATTATGGTTATTTCTTTTCAAGTGGCCCTAACACTTGGCACGGTATGGAAAAAAAAGAAATAGTAAAAGAAAGAAGATGTCTTCAAGTAAATTATGTTACATTTGAGACAGATTGGAAAGTTAATTAAAATTAATTATCTTGCAAAGATTTAACTCTTAACTTTGATGTTTTTAAAGATTTTATTGCTTCTAAGAATGAATAGGCAGTAGACATATTCGTACAATAAGGAATTTTGTTTGCAAGAGTTCCTCTTCTTAATGCTCTCGCATCACTAATCCTGTGTTCAGAATTACCACCTCCAGTATTTATTACCAAAGATATTTTTTTAGAATTTAAAACATCAACTATGTGCGGTCTGCCACTGCTCACTTTATTAATTTTTTTACATTTCATTCCATTTTGTTTTAAAATCTCTGAAGTTCCTTTGGTTGCAGAAAGTGTAAATCCAAGTTTAATTAATCTTTGTGCAACACCTATTATTTCTTGTTTGTGAGAATCTTTTACTGATAAGAATGCCATACCCTTAGTTGGTAATGAATTTGAAGCAGCAATTTGACTTTTTGCAACAGCCATTCCAAAATCATCATCAAAACCCATTACCTCACCAGTAGACTTCATCTCAGGCCCAAGTAATAAATCACTATCTGGAAATTTATTGAATGGAAATACTGCTTCTTTAACAGCAAATTTTTTATTAGTTTTATATTTTAATTTATATTTACTTAACTTTTCCCCAGACATTATTCTTGATGCAATTTTTGCAAGTGGAATACCATTTGCTTTTGAAACAAAAGGCACAGTCCTGCTTGCTCTCGGATTGACTTCAATTACAAAAATTTCATCATTTTTAATTGCGAATTGAATATTTAAAAATCCTTTTACTTTTAAAGCCAAAGCTAATTTTCTTGTTTGTATTTTTAATTCTCTTAAAAGATTTGCCTTTATTGATACCGGTGGCAAGCAACAAGCAGAGTCTCCTGAGTGAATTCCTGCTTCTTCAATATGCTGCATTATCCCAGCAACGTACACATCTTTCCCATCAGAAATAGCATCCACATCTACTTCCATTGCATTATCTATGAATTTATCAATTAATATTGGATTTTGTTCTGATGCTTTGAAGGCTTCATTTATAAATTGTTTCAATTGACTTTTGTCATGAACAATTTCCATAGCTCTTCCACCCAAAACATAAGAAGGTCTCACAACGACTGGCAAACCAATTTTTTCAGCAACATTTATAGCTTGATTGAACTTGTATGCTATTCCACTTTTTGCTTGCTTTAATTTAAGTTTTATAAGTAACTCTCTAAATCTGTCTCTATCTTCTGCAAGATCAATCGATTTATATTGTGTCCCTAAAATAGGTAATTTATTTTCGTCTAAAAATTTAGCTAATTTGATAGGAGTTTGGCCTCCAAATTGTGCAATAACACCAATTAGATTTCCTTTTGATTTTTCTTTCAAAATTATATTCTCAACGTACTCTTCAATCAAAGGTTCAAAGTATAATCTATCACTCGTATCATAATCTGTAGAAACAGTTTCAGGATTGCAATTTATCATTATTGTTTCAAATCCTGCTTCTTTCAAAGAAAAGCTAGCCTGACAACAGCAGTAATCAAACTCAATACCTTGACCAATTCTATTTGGTCCCCCACCTAAAATTATTATTTTCTTTTTATTACTTGGCTCAGCTTCGCATTCAGTTTTAATAGAGAAATTTCTTTGATAAGTAGAATACATATAAGGTGTGAAAGATTTGAATTCAGCAGCACAGGTATCAACTTTCTTAAAAACAGGCATAACTTTTAGCCCTTTTCTTCTTGATTTGACAATTGTTTCTTTTTGACCAGTTAATTGTGAGATCTTTTTGTCAGAAAAGCCTATTGATTTTATTCTATTAAATTCCTCAAAAGTTTTTGGCAGTCCTTTTGAATTTAATATTTTTTCTTCATCAACTATTTCCTTAATTTGATTTAAAAACCAAGGATCTACCTTTGATAATTTATAAATAACATCTAAAGATATTTTTTTTCTAAAAGCCTCAGCAATCAGAAGTAATTTGTTTGGAATATTGATTTTTAAATTTTTTAAGATTTCTTTTTTTGAATATTTAAAAATATTATCTAATCCTGATAAGCCGGTTTCAAGTGAAACCAAAGCTTTTTGAAAAGATTCTTTGAAGTTTCTCCCAATTGCCATTGCTTCGCCAACAGATCTCATTGAAGTTCCTAAAATTGCTTCAGTGTCAGAAAATTTTTCAAACGTGAACCTTGGAATTTTGGTAACAACATAATCAATTGTTGGTTCAAAAGAAGCTGGTGTTACTTTTGTTATTTCATTTTGTAGTTCATCTAGAGTATAACCAACTGCTAATTTTGCGGCTACTTTTGCAATGGGAAAGCCTGTTGCTTTAGAAGCTAAAGCAGATGATCTTGAAACTCTTGGGTTCATTTCAATAATTACCATTCTTCCATTTTTTGGATTTATGGCAAATTGAACATTTGAACCTCCTGTTTCAACACCAATTTTTCTTAAACAAGCAATAGATGCATTTCTCATTACTTGATACTCTTTATCTGTCAATGTTAATGCTGGAGCTATAGTAACAGAGTCACCGGTATGAGTTCCCATTGGATCGACATTTTCTATTGAGCAAATAATTATACAATTATCATTTCTATCTCTGACAACCTCCATCTCAAATTCTTTCCAACCATCTAAACATTCCTCAACTAAAACCTGATTTTGAGGAGACTCGTTCATACCTTCTTTTACTATCTTAAAAAAATCTTTTGTTGTTCTTGCAATACCGCCACCCAATCCTCCCAAAGTAAATGAAGGTCTAATAATTGCGGGTAGACCAATTTTGTTTAAACATTTTTTCGCGTTTGAAAATTTATTAAGAACTTCTGATTTTGGTAAATCAATACCAATGTCAGACATATTTTTTCTAAATTTTTTTCTATCTTCAGCATTTGCTATTGCTTTAGAGTTTGCTCCAATAAGTTCAATTTTATACTTTTTAAGTAAACCAATTTTTTCTGCATTAATTGCAAGATTTAATGCTGTTTGACCACCCATTGTGGGTAGAATAGCATCAGGCCTTTCTCTTTTGATAACTTCCTCAAGCACTTCCAAAGATATTGGTTCGATGTAAGTTTTATCAGCAACACCAGGATCAGTCATTATAGTCGCTGGATTTGAGTTGATTAATATTACTTTGAAACCTTCATCCTTTAACGCTTTGCATGCCTGTGTTCCTGAATAATCAAATTCACAAGCTTGACCAATGATAATTGGACCAGCTCCAATGACTAAAATTTTTTTAATGTCTTTTCTTTTTGGCATATTTTTTTATGTCTTTAATAAAATTACTAAATAGATATTTGCTATCCTGTGGTCCAGGATTAGCCTCTGGATGATATTGGACTGAGAAAACTGGTTTATTTTTTAATCTTATTCCTTCTATAGAATTGTCAAACAATGATAAGTGAGTTATTTCTGTATTTTTTTTTAAGCTTTCTTTAACAACTTCAAATCCATGATTTTGACTTGTAATTTCAACTTTCTTTGTAATTAAATTTTTTACCGGATGATTTGCACCTCTATGCCCCAATTTCATTTTTTTTGTTTTTGCATCTAATGCTAAAGCTAATATTTGATGACCCAAACATATTCCAAATAAAGGAATATTTTTTTTAATTAAATTTTTTACAACTTTAATTGCATACTTTCCTGTTGCAGCAGGATCTCCAGGACCGTTCGATAAAAAAATTCCATGAGGTTTTAGATTGAGTATTTTATTTGCATTTTCTTTGCAGGAAACGACTTTAACTTCACAGTCAAAGTCAGAGAAATATCTAAGTATATTTTTTTTAATTCCATAATCTATCGCCACAACTCTAAATTTTTTCTTTTTATTTTGTTCATAACCCTTATTTTTTTTCCAAGTTTTATATCCTTTCCAAATATAAGTTTTATTAGTTGTGACCTCTTGAGCAAGATCCATACCGTTTAAACCAGGCCATTTAATTGATTTATTTATTAGTTTATTTATATTAAATTTACCATTTTTATTGTTTGATATAGTTCCTTTTGGAGCTCCTTTATCTCTTATAAAATTTGTTAAACTTCTAGTATCCAGACCGGTTATGCCTACTATTTTATTTTTTTTAAGCCATTTATCTAAATTTTGAAGAGACCTATAATTAGAAGGACTTGTTATCTCTGAATTAAAAATAACTCCTCTAGTCCATATTTTATCAGACTCTATATCTTCTTTATTAGCACCAACGTTTCCAATATGTGGAAATGTAAAATTTATTATCTGTCCCGCATAAGATGGATCAGATATGATCTCTTGATAACCAGTTAATGAGGTGTTAAAGCATACTTCACCGGTTGCCTCTCCTATATATCCAAGCCCAATACCTTTAAAAACTGATTTATTTTCGAGAACTAAAATAGCTGTATTAAATTTTGAAAGATGTGAGGTTTTTTTATTTCGTTTTAAAGTCAATTACAACTCATGAGTTAAAGGTTAATACAATAAAACGTATTTATCCGCAACAGATCTATAATAATTTCTTAAAAATACAATTTTTTCTTTTGAACAATTTTGTCTATGAAGTACATTCTAATATGTCCCTAAGAGATAAAATAGATAGCGATTACAAAAATGCTTTAAAATCCAAAGATAAAAATAAGATATCAACTTATAGGTTAATTTTATCTGGAGTTAAGGACTTAGATATTAACAACAGATCTGGCCCAAATAAAAAGGAGACAGATGATGAGGATATTAAAAAACTCTTAAAAAAAATGATCAAACAAAGATCCGAATCAATTGAAATATATAAAAAAAATAACAGGTCAGATTTATTAGAAATTGAGCAAGGAGAACTTGAAATTTTATCCGAATATTTACCTAAGCAATTATCTGAGGCAGATACAAAAAAGATATGTGAAGAAATTATAAAAAGTTCTGGAGCCTCTTCAATTAAGGATATGGGTAAAGTCATGGGTGAATTGAAAAAAAATCATGCTGATACAATTGATTTTTCTAAGGCAGGTCAGATTATTAAAAATTTACTTGATAGCCAATGAAATATCCAAAGGAATATTTAGACGAAATTAAAACTAGATTAAAAGTTTCATCAGTTGTCTCTAAAACTGTTAAGTTAAAAAAAAGAGGCAAGGAGTTTGTTGGTTTGTCTCCATTTAAAACAGAAAAAACACCATCATTCACAGTTAATGATGAAAAAGAATTTTACCATTGCTTTAGCACAAGTGAGCACGGAAATATTTTTGATTTTGTAATGAAAACTCAAAACTTAAGATTTGGTGAAGCAGTCAAAATGCTTTCAAATCTTGCAGGTATGCAGCCTTATACATTTTCAAAACAAGATCAAGAGAGAGAAAATAAATGGAAATTATATAAATCTATATGTAATAATTTTTCCGAATTTTATAAAAATGAATTATTTAAAAATGAGAAATCAATTAAGGCAAAAAATTACCTAAAAAAAAGAGGACTATCTGGTCTTGAGGTTAAAAATTTTAATATTGGTTTTGTAACAGAGGATTTAGATTATTATGAAAAATTAAATAAAGATTTTGATGAAGAAATTATTAAAGATACAGGACTATTTTATTTCGATGAAAATAAGAAAAAATATATATCAAGATTTAGAAACAGAATAATTTTTCCAATTAATAATATCTCAGGAAATATAATAGCTTTTGGGGGAAGAATTATAGATGATAATAAAAATTTAGCCAAATATATAAATTCACCTGAAACACCTTTTTTTAAGAAAGGATCAAATTTATACAATCTTGATAAAGCAAGAAAGTTATCAAATAAATTTGACGAAGTTTATTTAGTTGAAGGGTACATGGACGTTATCGGCTTATCAAAAAATGGAATAGAAAACACCGTTGCAAATCTCGGAACTGCTTTGACAAGTAAACAAATTCAAAATTTAAACCAATTCTATAATCATATCATTATATGTTTCGATGGTGATCAAAGTGGTTATAAAGCTGCCTTAAGAGCTGCTGAGAATATTATTGAAGAGTTGAAACCTGATAAAAAAATTTCATTTCTTCTCCTAGAAAATAATTTTGATCCTGATAATTTTGTCAACAAATTAGGTAAAAATAATTTTTTGGACTTTTCAAAACAAAATTCAATACCTATCCATAAATTTATTCTTGAGCATTATTTAAAACAAACAAATGATAGTCCAAGCTCAAAAGCTATTTTTGAAAAAAAGTTAAGAGAAATTGCTTTTAATATTAAAGATAACTATGTAAAAAAATATACTTTAGAATATTTTCTTGAACATATTTCAGAGTTAACTCCTAATATTAATTCAAATTATTCAAAAAATTTTAAACAAACGGTAAAATCTTTAGCTAAAACAAAAAATTATTATAATGAGACAAAGTCGTTGAAATCATATGAAATAAAAGAATTTTCTTTTTTATATATAATATTGAATAAACCTGAATTAATTTATCAAAACTTTCATTTGATCAATAATGTAAAGTTGTATAGCAATGAAAATAAACAATTATACAACGAAATTTTAAATCAATCTGAAAATCTATCAAATTTAAATATAGAAAAATTAAAAGTAGACAAACATCTAATTGACAGAGTTATAAATTATGCTTCTATTAAACATTTAGTTTCCAAGTATTCAAATGATAATGATAAAATTTTAGAAATTTTTTCTGAGGTAATTCAAGACCTTAAGGGTTATGAATTAGAGCAAAGAATATTAGATTTAGAATCAAAATTTTCTAAAGATCTTAGTGAAGATACCTTTAATGAGTTAAAAGCTCTTAAAAAGCTTCAAAAAATCAATTAAAAATAAAAAAAATCACATAGATTTTTTTAATTAAGGGATTATATAAGTCCTTCAAACTTTTTATTGTGGAACGAATTATTACAAAATCATTTGCTAGATTAATGGGTCGAGGGATCCATAGAGGTTTTATTACTCATGAAGAGTTAAATAAATCTTTAGGAAAAAGAAATTTATCTAGTGATAATTTAGCTCAAGCTTTCATTCACATACTTGATGAAAATATAGTTTTAGTCGAAAAAAAATCAGATTACAAAATATTACGTAAAAAAGATTTATCATCAAAAGAGGAAGGCAAAACAATCGAAAAAAGTGACGATCCAATAAGAATGTATCTTAGAGAAATGGGAGGCGTAGAACTTTTGTCTAGGGAGGGAGAAATTGCTATAGCAAAAAGAATTGAGGCTGGCAAAGATGTGATGCTTAATGCTTTGTCGCAAAGCCCAATTACTGCTCAACAATTTTTTGAGTGGAATGAGAAACTACAGAACGATGAAATTTTAGTTAGAGAAATAATAGATATAGATACTAATTATATGGAAGATGATGACAACAACGGGTCTAAACAAAAAAAAAATGATGATGAACAAAATGTTGAAGAAAATTCAGATGATGACGAGTTCAACCCTACACTTGCGGCAATGGAATCTGAAATTAGACCAAAAATATTGCAAACTATTCATAATCTTACAAAAGAATATAACAAACTAACTAAATATCAAAAAGATAAATTAGACTGTGTAATAAACTCTAAAAAGTTTTCTCCATCTAAAGAAAGCAATTATAAAAAAATTGTAGATGTAATTTTAGAAAATATTAAATCCCTACAGTTATCACCGTCTGTGTTGGAAGATTTAGTACAGAAGCACTATACAGAAAATAAAAAAATTGTATCGTTAGAGGGAAATTTATTAAGATTGGCTATAGACTCAAAAATTTCTAGAGATGAATTTATTAAATTTTATGTTGGTAATGAAATTAATCCAAATTTAAAAGAATTTTTAGATACCAATGAAGTGTGGAAGAAGTTTTTTCACAAAAATAAATTAGAATTTAAAAATATAAGAGACAGGTTAGTGGAGATTAGTAAAAAATTAGGAATATCTGTAACTGAATTTAAGAGATTAGTAAGTCGAGTACAAAAAGGAGAGAAAGAATCTCGTATAGCAAAAAAAGAAATGGTTGAAGCAAACTTAAGGCTAGTTATTTCTATCGCAAAAAAATATACTAATAGAGGTCTTCAGTTTTTAGATTTAATTCAAGAAGGGAATATTGGCCTTATGAAAGCTGTTGATAAGTTTGAATATAGAAGAGGATACAAATTTTCAACCTATGCAACATGGTGGATAAGGCAGGCTATCACTCGATCTATAGCAGATCAAGCTAGAACAATTAGAATACCTGTTCATATGATTGAAACAATAAATAAAATTGTAAGAACACAAAGATTAATTTTAAGTGAATTTGGAAGAGAAGCAACTCCCGAAGAACTAGCTAAAAAATTAAGAATGCCATTAGAAAAAGTAAGAAAAGTTCTTAAAATTTCTAAAGAGCCAGTTTCTCTTGAAAAACCAGTTGGAGATGAAGAAGATAGTAGTTTAGGAGATTTTATTGAAGATACAAAAGCTTTAGCTCCACTTGAACAAGCTATTAAATCTAATTTAAGCGAAGCTACAACAAAAATTTTATCAACTCTTACTCCTAGAGAAGAGAGAGTATTGAGAATGAGATTTGGCGTGGGAATGAATACTGATCATACTTTAGAGGAAGTAGGTCTCCAGTTCTCAGTAACAAGAGAAAGAATTAGACAAATAGAAGCTAAAGCTCTGAGAAAATTAAAACATCCAAGCAGATCTAAACAATTAAAAAGTTTCTTAGAAAGTTAGGGCCGTTAGCTCAATAGTAGAGTACTGCATTGACATTGCAGGGGTAGTTGGAGCGTAACCAACACGGCCCACCATTATTAAATTATCTTTAATTGCTTAGTTAAAAAAAATGATATAATTAAGAATTCAATTTAGGGCCTGTAGCTCAGTTGGTTAGAGCAGTACACTCATAATGTATTGGTCCCAGGTTCGAGTCCTGGCGGGCCCACCAAATTCAGTTAAAAAAACATTTATAAATTATAGTTTTTCAAAATATAATCAAAAAATGTAGTATTATCTCAATTAAATGAAATTTAAAATTAAAATCAAACCTAAAATTTCGTACTACTTGTCAATAGTGGTTTCCTCTGTAATTCTTTTTTATTTTGCATACAAAGGGATTGTAGCATACTTAATTCATCGAGAATTGTATGGTGGCGGTTTAGACACTTTAGTATTATTAAGAGCATCTATTTCTGGAATAATGTTGCTTTTAATACTTTTATTTATTCAGTTTATAAAAATACCTGACTTAAAAAGTCATCGCACAATTTTAAGAGGTATCTTTATAGCATGGACAAGTGTGTTTATAATATTGATAATTGTTAATTTGAGCTCGCTTTACTTTGTTATTTTAACTGCTCTAGTCTCTTTTTTTTCATTAATAAATTTATTCAGTTTAGAGGACCAAATCAAAGAAGAAAAAAATACTTTAACAGAAAAAGAAATTTATCTTCTGCAACAACTTGCAAAAAAAAAATAGTTTGTTTTGAAAAAAATTATATTATTACTTCTAACTTTGTTATATCAAAATATTAGCTTTTCAAAAGATATGATACTAGATCAATTAGAAAATCCAAATTTAACAACTCAATCTCAAAAATGGAATTTTATTACAGATCAAGTCATGGGAGGCGTATCCACAGGAAAAGTTAAACTTGATTATATTAATGGAATTAAATGTTACAGAATGACAGGTGATGTATCTACAAAAAATAATGGTGGTTTTATACAAATTAGAACAAAATTAAGCCCCGAAATTAATAGTAAAGATTATAATGGAGTATATGTGAAAGTTTATGGTAATCAAAAAAATTATAATCTTCATCTTAGAACTGGTTTAACTTTAGCCCCGTGGCAGTACTATAGTTACACTTTTGCTACAACAGAAAATTGGAGTGAAATTAGAGCTCCTTTAAATGAATTTAAAAAATCTAATTTTTATCAACCCAAAAGTATATTGGGACAAAAAATAAAATCTGTTGGTCTGGTTGCTGGCTTTGATAATTTTAAATCAGATATTTGTTTAAGTGAAATTGGATTTTATTAAATTATTTAATTAAAAATTCTTCTAGCGTTTTAAATAATGCATTTATATCATCATTGCTATTTTGAATTATTGAGTTAAACTCTTCTTTCTGAGTTCTAGCTAAGCTTAATCCTTCTACTATTAAATCTCTTATTAAAGGTCTGTCAGGATTTTTTGTATATATTCTCCAATCTATTTTTACTTGAGGTCTTTTTGATGTGGCCTCTAATATGCTATTAACTATTGTATACTTGTCGTTTATTTTCTTTTGTGAGACAACATTTATTCTTGGATTTGTATAATCGACAAGTCTGCTGGAAAAGCTTTTTAAAAAATAGCTTCTAAATAGTTTTTGATACTTAGCTTTTTGCTCATCGCTGATAGATTTTCTATATTTTCCAAGAGTGTACATACTTATTCCATTTATATCCACACTCCTTTCTGCAATAGCATTTAGTTTTATAATTTTTGACTCAACAGGATCTTCGCTAGACAATATTGATGCCGCTTCATCAACTATTTCATTTATTAATGCACTTGGATCTTTTGCATATAAAATATTATTTAAATTCAATAAAAATAAAAAAATTATTAAATGTTTAATTAATTTCATTTAAAGAGTATTTATTGACTGTCTAATTCTTCCCAGTCGTCGTCACTAAGAGTTTCTGTTGTTTTATCTATATTTCTTACTTTTCGGTATCTATCTTGCAAATATAGACTTCTGACAGATGCATAAAGATCAACAGAATTATTTTCTAGACTATCAAAAGATTCTAAATTTTTTGCTCTAAAGTCAATTCCACTAAGTAATCTTGATGAATAATAATCTGCTTCAGAAAAATATTGTGTATCATTTACTACAGTCACATTGTACCATGCGTCTCCCCCAATTAAATTAACCACAGAACCAAGAGAATCTCTTACAGTAGTTGGGCCTAAAACAGGTAAAACAAAATAACAACCTGGGCCGGCACCCCAAACTCCAAATGTTTGTCCATAATCTTCTTTATCACGTTTTTTTAAACCATAATAAGATGCTACATCGAAAATTCCTGCAATTCCTAAAGTTGAATTAATAACAAATCTTGCAGAATTTACCCCAGCATCTTTAAATTGACCTTGAAGAACATTGTTCGGAATTGTTACAACATTGCTTAGATTGCTTAATGCATTGCTAGTTCCTGATCTTATAGGTTGAGGAAACATTCTATACCCTTTAGCAAGTGGTTTAAATACTACTCTATCTAAAGCTTGGTTAAATGCAAAAACTCCTCTATTGACTTTTTCAAAACAATCACCGACTTCTTCATATCCATTATTACTTTTATTTCCATTTAGTTTTAGTTTTCCATCATCCCCTGCAATTGCAAAATTCCCAACAAATGACAATAAAATGATAATTAGAATTGATAGTAGTTTGTTCATAGCAAAGGTATAGTTATATTATAATTAATACTAATATAAAGATAAATTGTTTTAAATTATGCAGAAAAATGTTGAAAAAATGTCTAAATATTACTCTCCAAATTTCGATACAAAGAAAAGGAGTAATTCGAAAGTTAAATATTTAGTTTTTCATTATACAGGGATGAAGTCTGAAAATGCTGCAATTAAAAGACTAACAAATGAGAGTTCAAAGGTAAGTTGTCATTACTTCATAAAAAATAATGGAAAAATTATAAAAATGGTTCCAGATTTGTATGTTGCATGGCACGCTGGAATTTCATCTTGGAAAAAAGATAAATTTATTAATTCAAATTCGATCGGTATAGAAATCTCTAACCCAGGACATGATCATGGATATAGAAAATTCAATCGAAAACAGGTTAATTCAATTATCTATTTATCAAAAAAGTTGAAAAAAAAATATAAAATTAAAAAAGAAAATATATTGGGACACTCTGATATTGCGCCACTTAGAAAAAAAGATCCAGGAGAAAAATTTCCATGGAAATTGTTAAGTAAGAAAAAATTGTCTTTGTGGCATAGTTTAAGTGAAAAAAATTGTAAAAAATTAAGAAGTTTAAAATTAAATGATAGCAAAAATTTTTTTCAATTATTATTTAAATTTGGTTATAAATCTTCACAGAATTCATATGAGAGAATTAAAATCTATAAAAATTTTCAAAGAAGATTTAGGCCTCAATTAATTAGTAGTGTAGTTGATCAAGAATCATACGAAATTTTAAAATCATTGATTTAATTGAATTAAAAATAGTTGTAATTTATTGAAAATATAATATCTCTCTTTATGCCAGATAAATGACTTATCGCTTTAATATTTTAAAGAGGAAAGTCCGGGCTCTACAAAGACACAGTGCCAGTTAACAGCTGGCGGGGGAGACCCTAGGGATAGTGCCACAGAAAATAGACCGCCTTATCAAGGCAAGGGTGAAAAGGTGTGGTAAGAGCACACCGGCTAAGTTGGTAACAGCTAGCGCATGGAAAACCCCACTGGGAGCAAGACTGAGTAGAGATGACACTGTTAGAAATAACTAAAAGCAGTCTTTGGCTAGTCATCAGGGTTAGTTGCTTGAGCTTTAAAGTGATTTAAAGCCTAGATAAATGATAAGTTTTAAAGACAGAACCCGGCTTATAGTTTATCTGGCATTTCATTAAAATAAATCCAAATAATTATTAAATTTTTAAACTAGAGGTCCATAATATTAGCTATTGACGCTAACATATAAAACCCATAATATCCCATAAAAACCCAAAATTTAGGATAATATGGTTTATGTTTTTATCTACCTACGAAAACAAATTGGACAAAAAGGGAAGGGTTTCAGTGCCTGCATCATATAGATCATATTTATCAAACATAGGCTACAATGGAATAATTTGTTATCCATCATTTAACAATTTATGTATTGAGGCATGGCCACAAGATCGAATTGAAAAAATATCTAATGCAATAGACTCATTAAATCCATTTGAAGAAAAGAAAGATTATTTTGCAACATCTATATTATCGGAGAGTATAAATTTACAATTTGATAATGAGGGTAGAGTTCAAATAACGACAAAATTACTTAAACATGCAAGAATTAAAAATAGCATGTTATTTGTTGGTCAAGGCAAAACATTTCAAATTTGGGAACCAACACATTTTGAAAAATTTAGGGCAAACGCTAGGAAAAAATCTAATATTAATCGAGCAAGTCTTAAATGGGAAAAGCAATTTAATAACTAAAAGGGGAAAAATATGACAATAAACTTTAAAACACCAGATATAAAAGAACTGAAACCTAGAATTCTAGTATTAGGAGTAGGAGGAGCAGGTGGAAATGCAATCAATGGAATGATTGAGGCAGGTCTTCAAGGCGTTGAGTTTATTGCAGTCAATACAGATGCTCAAGATTTAAGATTAAGTAAGGCACAAACAAAAATACAAATGGGATTAAATTTAACTAAAGGGCTAGGAGCAGGTGCAAAACTAGATATAGGCCAAGCTGCTGCAGACGAGTCTTTAAATGAAATTGTAAATATATTGCAGGGTGCAAATATGGTTTTCATCACTGCCGGTATGGGTGGTGGGACTGGAACTGGATCTGCTCATGTAATTGCTAGAGCTGCAAAAGAACTTAATATCTTAACAGTCGGGGTAATAACTCTACCTTTCTTATACGAGGGCCCTTCAAGAATGAGAAAAGCTCAACAAGGCTTAGAAGAACTTCGAAAACATGTTGATACTATTATAGTTGTTCCAAATCAAAATTTATTCAAGATTGCAAGTGAACAAACAACTTTTGAAGAATCTTTTGCTTTATCAAATGACGTTTTGCTTCATGGTGTTCAAAGTATAACTGATTTAATGGTTAGGCCGGGGCTTATTAACTTAGATTTTGCTGATGTTGAAACTGTTATGAGTTCGATGGGCAAAGCTATGATGGGCACAGGTCAAGCTGAAGGAGAAGGCAGAGCAGTCAAAGCTGCCGAGTCAGCAATTAATAATCCATTGATTGACGATTATTCTTTAAAAGGGGCAAAAGGACTTTTGGTCAATATCACTGGAGGTAAAGATTTAAAATTATTTGAGGTAGATGAAGCTGTGAATAAAGTAAGAGCCGAAGTCGATCCAGAAGCAGAATTAATTATTGGAGCTATAACTGATGATAGTTTGGATGGATTAATGAGAGTTTCAATTGTTGCTACTGCATTAGATGGACAACAACCCGAACCTAAATCGGTAATTAACATGGTACATAGAATTCAAAATAGAAATCCAGGTTATTCTGAGTTTTCAAATTCTGCATCAACTCAATCTTTCCAATTTACAAATAACAACTCAATAATTACTAATGGAGCTAACGCTCTTAAAATAGAGGAAGAAGAGAAAAATGAAGAATTAAGTTCTAAAAGTATAGATGCTAATTATGCAAATGAGACATCAAGCACTATAAATGTTGAGGATTTAGAGCAAACAGAAGCACATGTAGCTAGCTCAGTAAATTCTGAATTTGAAAGCAATATAGATGAGCAAGTATCTGAAAATAATGGTTTGGAGAATTTTGAGTTGAGTGATGAAGATACTCCTGAGCTATTTAATTCAGATGCTAACGAGGAGTTATCAACTTCACCACAAGAAATAAACTCTGAGGAGGACGAAGAAGATTTAGAAATTCCAGCATTTTTGAGAAGACAAAAGAATTAATGGTCTTCAAAAAAATAAATGAATGCCACCATAAATCTGGAAAAACATTTTCCAGTATTACTAAACGAATTAGTTAGTATTATTTCCCCTCTTTATGGTGGCACATTTATCGATTGCACATTTGGTGCAGGTGGTTATACAAGAAAGATTTTAGAGAATAACTTAAATAATATTGTTGCACTAGATAGAGATAACTCTGTCAATAGTGTAGCTAATCAATTTCACACAAAGTATAAAAAAAGATTTAAATTTTATAACAAAAAATTTTCAGAAATCGATCAAATAAAGGAAGATAATATTAAAGCAATTATTTTTGATCTGGGATATTCATTAAATCAGATTTCTGATTTAAATAGAGGCATATCTTTTAATAGTAAAGGCAAACTAGACATGAGAATGGGATTAAATGATTTTTCTTGTGATGATGTAATTTCAAAAATGAGCCAACAAAGTCTCTATAAAATTTTCAAGTATTTCGGTGATGAAAAATATGCAAAACCAATTTCAAAAAAAATAATACAATTAAGAAAAAATAAAAAAATTAAAACTGAAAATTTAGTAGAAATCATTGATGGTGTAAAAAAAAAGAAAAGTGGAAAAAATAAATCCACTAAAGTTTTTCAAGCTCTTAGAATTTTTGTAAATAAAGAGATAACAGAGCTGATATATGGTTTAATAAAAGCCTATAATATTTTGCCAGTTGGTGGAGTAATAGCAGTTGTTACTTTTCATTCTATCGAGGATAAAATAGTAAAGTTTTTTTTTAAAGAGTACTCAGAAGTAAAAAATTCTTCTAGATATTTGCCAAAAAATATTTCAACTAAAAAGTATTTTAATTTAACCAAAAAAAAACCAATAGTTCCATCATCCGGTGAGATTAATATTAATCCCCCCTCAAGGTCAGCAAAACTTAGATTTGCATATAAATTAGAGAATGGATGTAACTTTAAAAAATTTGTTAGTAATTTTAAATACTTAAAAGATATAGAAAATTTGAACTTTGATGCGTAAAAAAATTCTTTTATTTATCCCAATTATTATTCTCATAATTACAACTGCTTTTACAAAAAATTCGACAAAAAAACTTGATAAACTAATTTTTGAAACTCAAGAAGATATCAGAGCTCTCAATGATATTTATGAGTTAGTTTTATTTGATTACAACTATCTTACATCACCAAATAAATTAATGGAATATTCCAAAATATATTTTGATAAAGAATTAAAAAAAAAAAAAATTACAGATTTAAAAATTTTTAAATTTAACAATGAATAATATCGACGAAAATTTTAAATTTGAAGCAAATAGATCAAATTTAAAAATATCTTTTGAACGTATATCATTTATTTTCTTCATCTTTTTTATAATTACAATAATTTTTACATCTAAAACTATCTATCTAGGATTTAAAAAAACAAACCAAACTCAAACTTTAAAAGAAAAAGAAAAATATAGAGCATCTATCATGGATAGAAATGGAAATATTATTGCTAAAACAGTGCGTGTGACCAATTTAGGCATAAATCCAAATCAACTAATTAACAAAGAAAAATTATTAATTTCATTAAAATTAATATTTCCTGACAAGAATTTTGAAAAAGAAATCAACGGAAAAAAGTTTTTTTATGTCAAAAAGAAAATATCTCCAGCAAAACTGGAAAAAATAAAATTGCTGGGAGAAAAATCGTTTAAAGAGGAAGAAAACATTGCTCGTGTTTATCCTAACGGTAATCTTTTCAGTCATATATTGGGACAGATTGATACAGATAATAATGGTGTGTCTGGTATAGAAAAATCTTTTGACTATGAATTAACAACTTCAAACAAGCCATTAAAACTTTCTTTAGATACTGAAATACAATATTTGATAAGAGAAGAGTTGTTAAAATTTCAAGAAATTTTTAATAGTTATGGAAGTACAGCTATTTTAATGAACGTTAACAGCGGTGAGATCATATCGATGGTTTCTTTACCAGATTTTGATTTAAATAAAAGAGAAGATATTTCTGATAAAAAATTTATCAATAGATCAACTTTAGGTGTATATGAACTAGGCTCTGTCTTTAAAACATTTACATTAGCCGCTGGACTTCAACAAAATGTTATCCAAGAAGATACCCTTTTTAAAAATCTACCAAAAAAAATAAAATGCGCTGGGAGATCAATTTCTGAATATGACATGGATATTCCATCTAGTCTTACCGCAGAAGAAATATTGATTAGATCTGGAAATATTGGTTCAATCAAAATTGCTCAGAAAGTCGGTTTAGAAAATTTTAAAGATTTTCTAGAAAATTTAGATTTATTAAATAAAATACAATTTGATATTGAAGAAGTTGGAAATCCAATTCCGTTTAAATGGGGAAAATGTAAATTAGCTACATCAGCATATGGTCATGGTATAACAACCACACCACTTCAACTTGCAAAAGCTTATGCGATAATTTCAAATGGTGGATATAAAATAAAACCAACTTTAATTAAAAAAGAGAAAAATTTAAATAGAGGCGAGCAAATAATTACACAAGAAAATTCGAATAAAATTAATGAAATATTGAGAAAAATTGTAACATCCGAACAGGGCACAGCTAATTTAGCAAATATTGCTGGTTATGAAATTGCTGGCAAAACAGGAACAGCTCAAAAATCTATAAAGGGTAAATATTCTAAAAAAAAAATAAATACTTTTGCTTCAATTTTTCCAATATCTTCTCCAAAATATGTATTGGTTGTCTTATTAGATGAACCAAAATTGAGTGAAACTTATATTTATGAATATAATGATGGTAAAAAAAGGAAGATAATAGGTACACCTTTTAATACTGCTGGCTGGACTTCTGTTGAGGTTGCCAAAAATATAATTGAAAAAATTGGGCCTATTTTAGCCATAAAATATTAAGAAATTTCATAATGATATTAAAAAGCTTTTTTAAAAATCTTAAAAAAGATTTTAATAATATAAGTTTTAATGGATTTGAATTTAATTCGAAAAAAATAAAAAAAAATTATATATTTTTTGCAATACAGGGTAGTAAATTTAATGGAAATAATTTCATAAATGATGCCATTAAAAGAGGAGCCCGAATAATTGTATCAAATAAATTTAAAACTGGAATCAATAAAGGTGTATTATATATAAAAGTAAGCGATCCTAGATTAGTTTTATCAAGTTTTGCAAATAAATATTATAATAAAAAACCAAATAATATAATTGCTGTAACTGGTACAAACGGTAAATCATCTATAGTCAATTTTTATTACCAGATATTAAAACTTAATAAAAAAAGAGTAGCCTCAATTGGAACTTTAGGTGTCAAATCGGATGGTGTTAGCTTAAAACTTAATAATACAACTGTTGATGCTATTACAATTAATAAAATACTTGCAATTTTAAAGAAAAAAAAAATTGAAAATGTAATTTTAGAAGCATCAAGTCATGGCCTTCATCAAAAAAGATTACATGGTATTAAATTTAGCACATCTATATTCACTAATTTAAGCAGAGATCATTTAGATTATCACAAAAATTATAAAAATTATTTTAATTCAAAATTAATTTTATTTAATGAGTTAACAAATAAAAATGGAAATTTGATATTTGATAATGATTTAAAATACTCACAAATCTTTAAAAAAATAGCCAAAAGAAAAAAATTAAATTTATTAAACATTGGTATATCAGATAGTCATTTAAAAATTAATTCAATTAAAATTTTAAATAACTACCAACATATAAAGTTTACTTTTCAAAATAAGGAATACCAATTTAAAACAAGCCTAATTGGAAAAATACAAATTAAGAATTTGATGATGGCTATTGCAGCAGCAATTAAAAGTAATCTAAAAATTGATGATATTGTTAAAAAACTTAAGTATATTAAACCCGCAAAAGGAAGGCTCGAGATAATTGGAACAACCAAAGATAATTCAATTTTTATTTTAGACTATGCTCATACTCCAGAGGCTCTTAAAACAAGTATAGAAAATATTAAAGAACAATTTGGTTTAAGAAAAATTAATATTGTATTTGGATGTGGTGGTGAAAGAGATAAAGATAAAAGATCAATAATGGGCAAAATTGCTAACAAACTATGTAATTATATTTATCTTACAGACGATAATCCTAGAAGTGAAAATCCAGAAAATATCAGAGCAAGTATTAAGAAATCAATTTTACCATCTAAAATGATTGAAATACCATCAAGAAAATTAGCTATAAAAAAAGCAATTTTAAATAGTAAGTCTGATGAGGTTTTAATTATTGCAGGAAAGGGACATGAAAACACTCAAGAATATATTAAGAAATATAAATTTTCTGACAAAGATAATATAAAAAAATCAATAATTTTAAAAAATAAAATTTTATCAAATGATTGGAAATTAAATATACTTAAAGAAATTATAAATAACAAAAAATTAGATAGAATAAAAAATTTAAAAATTAGCACTAATTCGAAAGAACAAAATAAAGATAAAATTTTTCTTGGAATTAAGGGGAAATCTTATAATGGAAATGATTTTGCAGATGAAGCTCTAAAAAATGGAGCAAAATTAGCCGTACTTCAAAATAACAAAAAAGATAGTAAAAAAAAGATTAATGTTAAAAGTACTTTAGAATTATTAATTAAATTTTCACAAAAGATAAGAATTTCCTCTAATGCATCTCAAGTTGCAATTACAGGATCTTCAGGCAAAACTTCGCTGAAAGAATTGTTAGGACAATGTCTTCAAAAAAATTATTCCACAACATTTTCAAAAAATTCATTCAATAATAAATTCGGTTTACCGATTTCATTAATAAAACTAAATAAGGATACGACTTATGGAATATTTGAAATTGGAATGGATAAAAAGGGAGAAATAGACTATCTATCAAAAATAATTAAACCAGACGTTGGAGTTATTACAAATATTAGTTATGCGCACGCCAAAAATTTTAAATCTTTATTGGATATAGCTAAAGCCAAATCCGAGATTATTTTTAACATAAAAAAAAATGGTACAATTGTATTGAATAAAGACGATAAATTTTTTGATTTTTTTTCAAATTTAGCAAACAAAAATAATTTAAATATCATTTCTTTTGGTAAACACAAAAATTCTAATATTAGATTATCTAAAATAAAAAAATCTACGAAATATCATATCATTTATATTGAGGTAGCTTCTAAAACTTTTAATTTTAAAATTAATAATAACTTATTACCTTATTTGGATAATATATTGGCCTCCATAGCAGTTTGTAAAAGTTTAAATATCATTGATAAAATAAAAAGTAACTTTTTTTCTAATTATAAAATACCAAGTGGTAGAGGAAATATAAAAAAATTCACTGTCGGCTCTAAAAAAGTTAATATAATAGATGAAAGTTATAACTCAAATCCATTATCTCTTAATTTCTCAATTAAGAAATTTGATAATTTAAAAGTAAATCCAAATAAAAAATTTATGCTACTAGGTGACATGTTAGAATTAGGAAAATTTTCAAAAAAACTTCATATTGAAGCTGCAAAAGATATCAATAAGGCAAAGTTCAAAAAGCTGTTTGTTTATGGGAATTATATCACAGAAACATTTAACAAAATTAGAACACAAAAAAGAGGAAAAATACTTAAATCAACTAGTGAAATTCTTAATATAATAAAAAATGATTTAAATAATGGTGATTTTTTAATGATAAAGGGCTCAAATTCTACAGGACTAAATCAAATAACTAAACAAATGGGATCAAAATCTTAATGTTGTTTGAACTTTTTTCAATTCTAGTAGATCAATTTAGTTTTTTGAATGTTTTTAAATATTTAACAGTAAGAACTGGTCTTTCTATGTTTACAGCTATGGTTGTTGTTTTTTTAGTTGGAAACCCATTAATTAATTTTTTTTCTTCAAAACAGATTCATAATCCAATCAGAGAAGATGGACCTAGCGATCATATAATTAGAAAAATTGGAACACCTACAATGGGAGGACTAATAATATTACTAGGTGTTTTTTCAGGAGTATTGCTATGGGGTGACTTATCAAATCCTTACAATTGGTTTTTAATATTTATTGCATCTTCTTTTGGATTATTGGGAGCTTATGACGATTATAAAAAAATAAAGTTAAAAAGTTCGAATGGAATTTCTTCTAAACTTAAGTTCTCTCTACAAATTATCTTAGCTTTGATTGGTATATTTATACTTTATATCACAAGTAATTCTGATCAAATAAACAATCTATATTTTCCTTTTTTCAAAAACTTAGTAATCAATCTTGGCTGGTTTTTTATACCTTTTTATATGTTCATATTAGTTGGAGCTTCAAATGCAGTTAATTTAACAGATGGTTTAGACGGATTAGCAACAGTTCCTGTTATGTTAGTTGCTGCTTGTTTTGCATTTATTAGTTACGTCTCTGGTAACATAATTTTTTCTGATTATCTTCAGATCGCATATATAGAGGGTGTAGGAGAAGCTTCGATTTTTTGTGGATCAATAATCGGGGCTTGTTTAGGTTTTTTGTGGTTTAATGCACCACCAGCAAAAATTTTTATGGGAGACACTGGATCTTTATCATTAGGTGGTTCACTGGGAGCGGTTGGCATAATAACTAAGCACGAAATTGTGTTGGCAATAACGGGCGGATTGTTTGTTTTAGAAGCTGTTTCTGTAATAGTTCAAGTTATTTCCTATAAATTAACAGGTAAAAGAATATTTAAAATGGCTCCAATACACCATCATTTTGAAAAAAAAGGATGGCCAGAGTCAACGGTTGTAATTAGATTTTGGATAATTTCTATAATTCTAGCGATGATTGGATTAGCAACTTTGAAACTTAGATAATGAGATTAAAAAATGAAACGTCAAGTAAAAATTTTTTAATTTATGGTTTTGGAAAATCTGGAATTTCATCATTAAAATATTTAAAAAAGAAAAATAGGTGTTTTATTTTTGATGATGATAAGAAAAAAATTAAAAATACATATAAAAAATTTTTTATTTCTAAATCAAAATTATTAAATAATAATTTTGATTATATAGTTATAAGTCCCGGTATTAATATAAATAGATGCCAGTTATCAAATTATTTAAAAAAGAACCAAAAAAAAGTTATTACTGATTTTGATATTTTTTATAAATTTAACCCTGAAGTTTTAACAATTACGATTACTGGCACGAACGGAAAGTCAACTACAAGTAAGTTGCTTTATGATATTTTAAAGAAACACAATTATGATACTAGGCTAACTGGAAATATTGGGAATCCTATTTTACAGGAAAAAAGAGTTACCAAAAATACTATCTTTGTTATTGAGGCTTCTTCTTATCAGCTGGCTTATAGTAAATATTTCAAATCAAAATTTTCTGTAATCATAAATATTTCCCCAGATCATTTAGAAAGGCATAATACAATGAAAAATTATGTATTATCAAAATTAAAATGTGTAATAAGACAAAATGAAAATGATGTAGCAATAATAACAAACAATAATTTATTGAAAGACTTATTAAGAACTAAAAATATAAAATCCAAAATAATATATGTAAGTAAAAATAAGTATGTATATTTTAAAAATAAATTAAGTAATGATAATTTTAAAAATTCAACAAATTTCCAAAATTTAAATTTTTTATTTGAGCTATCGAAACAAATGAAACTTGATTTAAAAACTGTAATAAAAACTATTAATAAATTTAAACCTTTGAAATTTAGACAGGAAGTGATCCATCAATCAAAATATTTAAAAATAATAAACGACTCTAAGTCAACGACATTATCTTCTACTGTTCCTTTTTTAGAATCTAATGAAAGAATTTTATGGATCTTGGGAGGATTATTTAAAAAGGGTGACAAATTTAATTTAAATAAAAAGTATTTTAAAAATTTAGAAGCATATATTTACGGGAAAGATAGACAAGTTTTCCTCAAACTATTTAAAAATAAAATTAAAGTTAATCTATCAAAAGATCTGAGAAATGCTCTTAAATTAATTCCAAACCTTAAGGATATAAAAACAAAAGTTACAGTTTTATTTAGCCCATCGGCCGCATCATTTGATCAATACAAAAATTTTGAGGAAAGAGGTAGACAATTCAATATGTTAATTAAAAGATATTTACCAATTGAATGAATAAATATTTTGATACATTTTATGATTGGTGGAAAAACATCGATAAAACAATTTTTTTGATAATAAGTCTATTATTTTCACTAGGATTGTTCTTTTCTTTAGTTTCAACTTCAATAATCGCATCAGATAAACTAAACACAAATTCTTACTATTTTTTTTTAAAACATTTAATTTTTGTTTTAATAGGAATATTTTTAATTTTATTTTTATCTCTACTAGATCAAAAAATTTTAATTAGGTTATCAGTCGTATTATTTGTTATCACATTTATAAGTTTATTCTTAGTTCCCTTTATAGGAGTGGAAATCAAAGGTTCAAAGAGATGGTTAGATATTGGCTCATTACCTAGGTTTCAACCTATTGAAACTTTAAAACCTTTTTTTGTTATTGTTATTTCACTAATAATTTCATTAGAAAAAAAAAACCTTTATACAAAATATCTCTTGAGTTCAGTCGTTTTAGTGCCAATTATAATTTTACTCTTATCTCAACCAGACTTAGGACAAACATTATTAATAATATCTGTTTGGCTCGCTATTATTTTTGTTTCAGGAATAAATTTATTACTTTTCGCAATTTCATTATTAGCTGTGGGTTCATTAACTCTATTTTTAGTCTTTTTGGTGCCAAAGTTTGAATACATAAGAATAAGATTAATGTCATTTTTAGATAATTCTAGCGGTAATAATTACCAGGCTGATAAAGCAAGCGATGCAATATCCAGCGGAAGTTTTTTTGGAAAAGGAATAGGTGAAGGAACTTTAAATTCAAGAATACCAGAAGCACATACAGATTATATAATTTCTGTGATTGCAGAAGAATTTGGAGTAATTATCTTAATAGGTATAATATTACTTTATTTAATATTATCTTATAGTGTTTTAAAAAAAATAAATTTTACAAAAAATAATAATTTTAAACTCATATTAGTTGGAAGTATTTCAATAATACTATTGCAAACTTTTATTCATATTGGCGTAAATATAAGAATGCTTCCTACTACAGGCATGACTATGCCATTTATTAGTTATGGCGGTTCCTCAATAGTTGGAACATCAATTTTAACTGGAATAATACTAAATTTGACGAAGAGAAAATTAAATTAGTATGAAAAATATACTTATAGTAACAGGTGGTTCTGGTGGCCACGTAGTACCATCTACCTCTTTGTTTGAACATTTAAAAAACAAATTTTCTGTAAAAATGGTATCTGATCTGAGAGGAAGTAAATATATAAATAGTGAAAAATTTAAATTTGAATTAATAGATGTGCCTAATTTATTTTTAAAACCTTATTTACTTCCAATAAATATTTTTAAATATTTTCTAAACATTTTTCAATCTATTAGATTTTTAAAAAAAAATAAGACAAATATTGTGATTAGCACTGGTGGGTACATGACATTTCCATTTTGCTTAGCTGCATTTATATTACAAAAAAAAGTTTTCTTGTTTGAGCCTAATAGTGTTTTAGGTAGATCTAACCGCTTTGCTTTGAAATTTTCAACAAAAATAATTTGTTACGATGAAAATTTAAGAAACTTCCCAAAAAAATACAATTCTAAAAAAGTCATAGTCAAACCTATTTTAAAAAAAGAAATATATAACTTAGAAAAAAATATAATTAATTTAAAAAAGGAAATAAAAAAAATTCTTATCATCGGTGGAAGTCAGGGTGCATTGTTTTTTGACGAAAATATTACTGAATTAATTATCGAAATTTCAAAAAAACGAAATTTTGAAATTATACAACAAATATCAAATATTAATAATTTATCTTCAATAAAAAATAAATATGACAAATCAAATATAAACTACAAATTTATTGAATTTACCAACGATAGTCATGAACTCTACAATGGTATAGATCTTGCAATTACTAGAGGAGGCGCAAGCACATTAAGTGAACTTTCATTCTTAAACATACCATTTATTTCAATACCTCTCCCATCTGCAAGAGACAATCACCAATTCTATAATTCAGAATTTTACTATAAAAAAAATTGTTGTTGGTTAATAAAACAAAAGGAATTCGAATTTAAAAAATTTTCAAAGATGATATTTGAAATATTTAACGATTATAAAAATTACAACGAAAAATTTAAAAATCTTGAGGAAATTACTAAAAAAAATACTTGGAATAATATAAACAATAAGATTATAGAAATTATAGATGAAAATTAATATCGGAAAAACTGAATTAATTCATTTTGTTGGAATTGGTGGTATTGGTATGAGTGGCTTAGCATTAATAATGGATAGTTTAGGCTTTAAAATACAAGGAAGTGACAAATCAGATAATAAAAATCTTAATTTACTAAGAAAAAGAAAAATTCCAATTTATTTAAATCATAATAAGCAAAACATAAAAAATTGTACTGTATTAGTAGTTTCATCAGCTATAAAAAAATCAAATCCAGAATATAGGCATGCTAAAAAATTAAACATACCGATATATAAAAGAGGAGAATTGTTAGGTCATATAGTTTCATTAATGAAAAATATTGTTGTGACGGGATCACACGGCAAAACAACAACAACGTCAATTTTGTCAAACATTATGAACTACGCAAAATTAGATCCGACAATAATTAACGGAGGTGTTTTGAATTCAATAGGAAGTTCGGCAAAATTAGGAAAAAGCGACTGGAGTTTAGTTGAGTCAGATGAGTCGGATGGAAGTTTTCTGCAAATACCTTTTAATTATTCAATAATAACCAACATTGACAATGAACACTTGGATTATTATAGAAATATGAAAAATTTAAAAAATAAATTTGTAGAATTTATTGATAAAACACCTTCTTTTGGAAAGGCTTTCCTGTGTTCAGATGACAAAAATGTAAAAAATATTTTACCAAAAATTAAAAATAATAATTACTATACATTTGGTTTAAATAAGAAATCAAATTTTCATATCTTCAATATAATTCAGAATAAAGATTATTCAAAATTTAGTATTAAAATAAAAATACCGGGCAAAACAAAAATTATAAAAAATATTTCAATACCTTTGTTAGGTTTGCATAATATAAAAAATGCAACATCTGCATTAGCAGTAGCTTTTTCAATTGGAGTATCAGATAAAATAATTAAATTAGGTCTCAAAAACTTTAATGGAGTTCAGAGAAGATTTAATTTCTTATTTGAAATTAATAAAGTGCCATTTTTCGATGATTACGCTCATCATCCAACTGAAATTTCATCGGTGTTAGATGGTGTCAGTAAAGTATATAATAAAGAGGAAATAGTTTGTATTTTTCAACCGCATAGAATTTCAAGAGTAAAAAATTTAAAAATTGAATTTTCTAAATGCTTTAAAAAAGCAAATACAGTTTTACTTTGTCCAATTTACAAAGCTAGTGAAACTATAAAATTAGGATTCCCATACACTTCATTTGCAAAATTAATTGCAAAAAATTCTAAAGTTAATCTGATAATGCTTAAAAACGAAATAGATTTAAAAAAAATTACTAAAAACATTGCATTCGGAAATAAAATTTTTATTGCTATGGGTGCTGGATCTATAACAAATTGGGTAAGAAATCTTAATTGATATGGAATTAAAAGATATTGAAGATTTTAAAAATAAATATAATGCAGATCTGTTTTTTAATACTGATATCAAAAAACTTAATTGGTTTAATATAGGGGGTAAATCAAAAATCTTTTTTAAACCAAAAAATCTTATAGAATTAAAGGAATTCCTAAAACTGTATAATAATAGAGGAAAAATGTTTATACTAGGAATGGGTTCAAATGTGTTATTTAAAGATAATACTTATGAAGGAGTAATAATCAAACTTAGCAATAATTTTAGTACATTATCAAAATTAAAACCAGACACAATAATAGCAGGCTCAGCTTGCTCACAAAAAAAACTTTCAGAATTTGCACTAGAAAATGGAATAGGTGGTTTTGAGTTTATGTACTGTATTCCTGGTTCGGTTGGAGGGGGTCTTCAAATGAATTCTGGATGTTTTGGGACAGAATTTAAAGACAAATTAATCTCTCTGCAATGTATTGATTCAAAGGGAAATATAAAAGTTATCCCATCTAACAAAATTAAATTTCAATATAGAAAAATAGAATTAAACGAAAATTTAATTTTTTTAAGTGCTACTTTTAAAGGTGATTTATTAAATAAAAATAAAATAAAAAATTTGATGGAAGAATTAGCGATAAAAAAAAATAATTCTCAACCCTCAAAAATTAAGACTGGCGGTAGTACTTTTAAGAACCCAATCGATCAAACAACAAAAAAAGCTTGGGAATTAATAAAAGAATCAGTTCCTGAAAATATAAATTTTGGAGATGCTTGTATTTCAAAAAAACATTCTAATTTTTTTGTTAACAGAAATAATGCATCCTTTGATGAAATGAATTCATTAATTAATTTTGTAAAAAAAATGTAAAAGAAAAAACTGGTGTAAGTATTAATTTGGAAATAAAGGTAATAGATTAGTGAAAAAAATATTTATACTTGCAGGAGGTTACTCTAAAGAAAGAGAGATAAGTTTACGAACTGCAAAAAGTGTACATCAAGAATTAAGAAAAGATAATGATTATAATATTAAAATACAAGAACCTAATGGAGAATTTATAAAACATTTAAGAAAGTTTAAACCAGATGTAGTTTTAAATTTGTTACATGGAAGATATGGAGAAGATGGATATGTACAATCAATATTAGAAACAGAGAAAGTAAAATACACCCATTCTGGTGTCTTGTCCTCAGCTTTAGCGATGGATAAGGATTTGTCTAAGAAAATATTTATTAAAAATAAAATTTTAACTCCAAAATATTTAAAGTTTTCATACAATAAAATATTAAAAAAAAACATTTTTTTAAAATTAATAAACTCAAAATTTACCTTTCCTGTAATAATTAAACCTATAAACGAAGGTTCAAGTGTTAATGTTTTTATTTGTACTAGAAAAAACATTTTTTCAAATATCCAAAAACTTAAAGAATATGGGGAAATACTCATAGAGAAATACATTCCTGGAAGAGAAATACAAGTAGCTGTTCTATCGGAAAAAGTGTTGGGTGCAATAGAGTTGAAACCAAGAAGAAGGTTTTACGATTTTCAAGCAAAATATAGTCCAAAAGCTAAAACCCAACATATTATTCCTGTAGATATTACAAAAAAACAAATGGCAAAAGTTTCTTATATAGCTCTAAAAGCTCATAAATTATTGAAGTGTAGGGGTGTTTCACGGTCAGATTTTAGATTTTATAAAAAAAAATTCTATCTTCTAGAGACTAATACTCAGCCAGGTATGACATCATTATCACTTGTGCCAGAAATTGCAAAATTTAATAACATTACTTTTAAAAATTTGATAGAAAAAATCTTAAAAGATGCATCTATCAAAAAGTAAAAAAAAAATATACTTTTATATAATTCTATTTTTTTTACTAACTACAATAATAAACTTAAATTTAGTTAATATTTTTAAAAAAAATTTTTTAATTAATTCTATTCAAATTAATTCAAATAATAATGAAATAAATCCAAAAATAATGGATAAAATAAAATATGTTTTAAATAAAAACATTTTTTCTGTAGAAAAAGAAATCCTTTACGACAGTTTATATAGTCTTCAATTTTTAGAAAATATTTCAATTAAAAAAAAATATCCTTCCTCTATAATAGTATTTGCCAATAAAACTGAATTTATAGCCACAACATATCTTAATCAAAAAAAATATTACATTGGTGAAAATGGAAAAATAACAAATGCATATGATTTTCTTTCAGGGGATAAATTGCCAATAATTTTTGGTAAATTTAACACTTCAGAATACATAACTTTTATTAATATTTTAAAAAAACATGGAATTAAAATTGATAAAATTAATAAATTTTATTTCCATAAAAATAAAAGATGGGATTTATATTTTGATAATAATATTTTAGTGAAGTTACCAAGCAAAGAAACTGATGATGCATTAAAATTATATAATAATTTTATAAAAGAAAAAAAGTTAAAATCTAAAATGACTATTGATTTAAGAATTCCGCAAAGAATTATTACATCATATGAATAAAATAAATTATTTCAATTTAATAGACTTTGGATCTTCTAAAATAAGATTTTCAGTTTTTGATTCTGATTTAAAGGAAAAGTTCTCTGAAACTAAAACAGTCACATATAATAATGAAAATTATGACAATCATTTTGATGAAATAAGAAAAACTGTAAAAAAAGCAGAAAAAAAAATTTCGTTTCATATCAATGACATAATTTTAATTTTAGATTCACCAAATTTATTTACAGTTGAAATTTCACTCAAAAAAAATTTAGATAAAAAATCAAATTTTGAAAAAATTTACAATGCTTTAATACTTGAATTATATCAATTGATGAATTCTCATTATGACAATCAATATTTAGCGCATATAATTTTTGATAAATGTATTATTGACAATGCAATATTTGAAGAATTACCAAAGGAAAAAGTAGTAAATAATGATATTAAAATAGATTTTAAAATAATATGTTTCCCCAAAATATTAATAAAAAAAATTAAGGATAATTTTACTAAGAATAATTTAAATATTATTAATATTTACTGTTCTAGTTATATTAAATCAAAGTCATATTTAAAAAAATTAAATAGAAATAAAATTTCCTTTTTAGAAATAGGTTGGGAAAGATCTTCTTTAATGTTTTATGAAAAAAATAAATTTAAATTTATTCATGCTGTACCAATAGGAGGCTTTCATATAACCAAAGATATTTCAAAAATATTTAAATTAAGCATTGATGAAGCTGAGAAAATTAAAAAACTATTTAATCAATCGGAAACTGAATTTTCATACAAAAATAGCCCTTCACCAGAATCAATGTTTGCAAAGGATATAATTAATAAAAATATTTCAATAGATATTCTAAAAAAGGTGGTTTTGTACAGGGTTCAAGAAATAATTGATCTATTGTTTAAAAAATCTAACGTTAAGATATATAATTATAATTTATCTGATACAGAATTATTTTTAATCGGAGAAGGATCAATTTTATTTAATAATAATTCTTTCTATCTTAATGATGATTTTAATTTTAAATCTATAAATTTTTACTCAGAATCAGATATTCAAATTTGCAGCTCTGGTTTGATTTATCATATAAATAATTATGAAACACCCAAGATAACAAAGAAAAAACTTGGATTATTTGAGAGATTTTTTAATTATTTCAGTAAATAATCGTATTATCTTGTAATAATTCTTGAGTATTTCTCAACAATAACATTTCGTATATTTTTTTATGTCTATTTTAACTCAAAAAACTGTATCTAAAAAAATCACTTTCGAAGGTATTGGTATTCACACCGGGGAAAAAGTTAAATTAAACATTCTACCTTCGAACCCTAATACGGGAATAGTTTTTAAAAGAAATGATCTAAAGTCTAGAAATATAATATTTCCAAATTATGCAAATGTTAGTGATACAACATTATGCACTACAATCTCAAATGAATATGGAGTCAGTGTTTCAACAATTGAGCACTTAATGGGTGCATTATATGGAGTAGGAATTGATAATGCAATTATTGAAATAGATAACAAGGAAGTTCCAATATTAGATGGTTCAGCTAAATTATTTGTTGATAAAATTAATAGTGTAGGACTTAAATTTAGTGATCAGCCAATTAAAATTATTAAAATTAATAAAAAAGTTAAACTAATAGATGGTGAAAAGTTTATATCAATTGATCGATCTAATGTCACAGGAGAAATTGAATTTGAAATAAAATATAAAAACAAAATAATAAACAGGCAAAAAAACAAAGTTAATATTTTTGAAGATAATTTAGATCACGTTTATAGCTCTAGAACTTTTTGTTTATATGAAGATATAGAAAAATTAAAAAAACTAAATTTAGGAAAAGGTGGAAGTTTAGAAAACGCTATTGTGATTAAAGATGATAAAATTTTAAATAAAGATGGACTTAGAAATAAATTAGAATTTGTTAATCACAAGATATTAGATTGTATGGGGGACTTATTTCTGTCAGGATATAAAATAATAGGGTCTTTAAAGTGTTCTCAAGGCGGTCATAAACTTACAAATCAATTATTAAAAAAATTATTTGAAGATAATTCCAATTATTCCTTAATTGAGATAAAAGGAAAAGAGTTGCCACACTCATTCGCCAATTACAGCAAATTAAAATCAATTGCTTAAAGATTAGAATTTTAATTTATATCTGGTAAAACAATCAGATGAATTACAGACAATCTTTAATAATATTTATCTTAATATTAATCACTTTTTCTTGCAGTAAAAAAGAGGAAAAAGGTCAATTTCTAAAAGAAAAGAATTTAGAATTTCAAATGATTGAAACTTACAATGAAGCAATGAAAGAATTTAATAGAGGTGATGTGATATATGCGGGAAAAAAATTTAGCGAAGTCGAAACACTATATCCACAGTCTATTTGGGCATCTAGAGCCGTTTTGATGTCAGCTTATGGATATTTTTCTCAAGGATATTATGCAGATGCGATAAATGATTTAGAGAGATTTCTAGCAAAATATAAAAACCATCCTCAGTCACCGTACGCATATTATTTAATGGCATTATGTCATTACGATCAAATTGTTGACGAAAAAAGAGATTCAAATGAAATTATAAAGGCAAAAGAGTTATTTGAATATATTATAATTAATTATCCAAATACAGATTATGCTAATGATTCTAAATTTAAAATAGAGTTCATTAATGAGATACAAGCATCAAAAGAAATGTATTTAGCAAGATATTATATAGAGAGAGAAAAATGGATTCCCGCTATAAATAGACTGAAAAAAGTTGTTAATGATCATCAAACAACAATTTACGTAGAGGAAGCATTATTTAGATTAGTAGAATTGCATTATAAGCTTGGATTAGTAAAAGAAGCTACTAAATATGCTTCATTGTTAGGTTATAATTATAATTCTAGTGAATGGTATGAAGCCTCATACACAATTTTAAATAATAATTTTAAAATAGAAAAAAAAAATAAAGATAAAAGTAAATCAATTTTAAAAAATTTAAAAAATATTTTTAAATAAATAATTACTAAAATGAATAATAAAGAAATTAAAAAAAAATATTTATTAAAAGTAAAAGAATTAATAACTCATAATAAAGCATACTATGATAAAAGTGATCCTTTGATTTCAGATAAAGAATATGACCAACTAAAAATAGAAATAATTGACTTAGAAAATAAATACAATTTTCTTAAAAATAAAAAATCTCCAAGTGTTAATGTTGGATATAAGCCTTCAAAATCATTTGAAAAATTCTCACATAAAGTCCCAATGTTATCTTTATCAAATGCATTTTACAAAGATGACTTAATTAATTTTGAGAAAAAAATTTTTAATTATTTAAATAAACGAATTAAAATTGAATATAGTGTTGAACCCAAAATAGATGGAGTTTCTGCTTCACTTACTTATAAAAATAAAAGATTAATCTTCGGAGCGTCAAGAGGGGATGGTAATACAGGAGAGCTCATAACAGAAAATTTAAAAACTATAAAAGATATTCCAATTAAAATAAAAAATAGCGACTTTCCAGATGATATAGAGATAAGAGGAGAGGTTTTTATTAAAAAAAAAGATTTCTTGAAAATTAATGATTTGTTTGCAAATGCTAGAAATGCTGCATCTGGATCCTTGAGACAAAAAGATCCAAACGAAACTAAAAAAATTCCATTAAATTTCATAGCTTATACTTTTGGATATATAAAAAATAATTCGCACAAAAATCAGTCTGACTTCCTCTTAAATTTGAAAAGATGGGGATTTAAAGTAAATAAAAATAATAAAATTTTATCCGATATCGATGAATTGTTAAAATATCACGAAAAATTTGAAAGAAAAAGGTTCAATTTAGAATACGATGTTGACGGATTAGTATACAAAGTGAACGACCTTAAGCTTCAAAATAGACTTGGTTTTACTTCAAATGCTCCTAGATGGGCAATTGCCCATAAATTTTCAGCAGATAACGCTGAAACTAGAATTTTAAACATTGATATTCAAGTAGGACGAACGGGAGCCCTGACCCCAGTTGCAAAAGTTTCTCCTGTTAATATCGGTGGTGTAGTAGTTTCAAATGCAACATTACATAATGAGGAGGAAATAATAAGAAAAGATATAAGGATAGGAGATATAGTTAAAATAGAAAGAGCTGGTGATGTGATACCACATGTAATAAAAGTTGACAAAGATAAAAGAAACAAAGATTCAAAAAAATTTATATTTCCAACTAATTGTCCTTCCTGCGGTTCTGAAACAGTAAAAGAATATAATGAAATAACGAAAAAATATGATGCTGTTAGAAGATGTACAAATGAAAGTTATGGGTGCGAAAAAATAGCAATTGAAAAAATAAAACATTTTATTTCCAAAGAAGCATTAAATATCGAAGGTTTTGGAAAAAAAGTTGTGGAAAAATTTTGGGAATTAAGTTTAATTAGAAAACCTCAAGATGTATTTGCGCTTAACTATAATTATATCTCTAACTTAGATGGTTGGGGCGAACTATCTATAAACAATTTAAAAAACTCAATCGAAAACTCAAAAATCATTAGTTTACAAAGATTTATTTACTCACTAGGAATAAGACATATAGGAATAGAAAATGCAAAAATTATTAGTGATAATATAAAGAGTATCTCGAATTTTATAAAAATCATTGATACAAACAACTTTGAAAAATTTTTAAATATTGATGGAATTGGTGTAACACAAATTAAATCTTTAAAAAATTTTTTTTCTAATAAATTAAATGTTGCTACAGTAAATGAGCTAAATACTATATTGAAAATTGAAAGTTCAAATTTCAATAAAAATGGAATTCTAAAAAATAAAACTTTTATGTTCACAGGAAAACTTAATGGTATAAGCAGGGCCGAAGCTAAATCATTAATAGAGAAAAACTCTGGATCAACAATCAGCTCAGTTAATAAAAGTCTTGATTTTTTGGTTATTGGAGATAAACCAACAAAAAAAAAAGTAGATCAAGCAAAAAATTTTGGCATAAAAATTATTACTTTAATTGAATTAGAAAAATTACTTTATAAGGCTAACTAGCCATTTTTTTTCAGGATTATCCAGATATTTTGATAACTTACAATAAACATTTAGATGATAATCAAATAAATAATTCTTTTCTTGAATATTTAACATTTTAAAATTAATCATTTCAGTATCAATTGGTACATAGGTTAAGTTTTTAAAATTTAGATTTTTTTTATCACTATCAATATAAATTAGATTTTCTATCCTTATCCCATAATTATTTGTAAGGTAATAACCTGGTTCATTGCTTAGTATCATGCCTTCCTTTAATTTAACTTTATTATTTTTTGAGATTGCTTGTGGTCCCTCATGTACATTAAGAAAGAAACCTACTCCATGCCCAGTTCCGTGCGAATAATTTAAACCAACACTATTTAAAGAATTTCTTGCCAAATTATCTATCATATGACCATTAAATTTGTTTTTAAGATTGCATGTGGTTACAGCAATATGTCCCTTTAATACTCTTGTAAAATTCTCTTTTATTTTATTATTTACTTTACCAGAGCAAATTGTCCTTGTTACGTCGGTTGTTCCCCATTTATATTGGCCACCAGAGTCAACCAATAAAATATCTTTTTTTTTTATTTTTCTATTTGTTTCATTATTAGACTTATAATGAATAATCGCTCCATTTGGACCTGAACCAGCTATAGTATCAAAACTTGGGTATAAATAATTTTTTGATTGTTTCCTAAATTTTTCTAATCTTTTTTCAATATCTTTCTCTGTTATTGGACTTTTATTAGTTTTAAACCAATATAAAAATTTTGTCATTGCAACTCCATCCTCAATATGAGCTTTAAGAGTATTTTTAATTTCAATTTTATTTTTAACAGATTTAAAATCATATATTGGATCTTTTTCACTTATTATTTTAAACTTAGTATTGATTATTTTTTTTTCAAAAATAGAACATGTGTTTCCATCTATACAAAACTCTCCCTTTTTAAAAACACTTATTACTTGGAACAAAGTATTTTCTTTACAAATAGTCACATTTTTTAAATTTTTTTTTACAAAATTTGAAATCTTATTTTTACAAATAAAAAGATATATTTTACCTTTTTTAGAAATAATAAGTTTGCAATTAACTAAGGGACTATTTGGTAAGTCTCCCCCTCTAATATTTAAAAGCCAGTTTACATTTTCACCTGCGCTACTGTATAAATAGTCAATTTTATTTTTAATAAGATAATTTTTAATTTTATTAATTTTTGAATTCGAGCTCTCGCCTGCAATAAATTTGCTTAAAATAAAAATTTTTTTTGATTTATTTTTTACAATGTTTCTAAAATTAAATCGATATGGAATTAAATTAACTTTTCCTTCAAAATATTTCTCAAGTGTTTTTTCAGTAAACAATTCTGGATCAAAACCAATCTTAAGATTTTCTAAATTTGGTAAATCTTTCGGCCAAATATATGGAATTTCTAAAATTTTAAAATTATGTCCTGACTGTTTTTTTGCTTGAAGCGTATATCTTCCATCGACAAATAAATAATTTATTTTTTTTAAGATCAATGAAAATCCTGCAGATCCTGAAAAATTAGTTACCTTGACTAAATTATTAGTATTTGAATATTCAGTGAAATATTTATCATTTTTTGGGATAAGATATCCATCTAAATTATTATTATTAATAAAATTTTTTATATCTTTTATCATTTTAATTTTTTTTGATATCTTAACCAACCTGGACTTCTAACTTCACTTTCAAACTCTATATCTTGATTGAAATCAAAATCATTTTCATTCTTTTCTGTAAAACTATTATTTTTCTTTATAAATTCGTCTGGAAGTTCATCTACGAATCTTGAAGCAATACTATCCATCCAGTCTCCTTGATAGAATCTATTCATAGAAAATGAGATTTTAGCAATTTTTTTTGCTCTAGTAATTCCAACATAAGCTAGTCTTCTTTCTTCCTCAAGACCACTTTCTCCTTTTTCCTCAATACTTTTTTGATGAGGAAATAGTCCTTCTTCCCAGCCAGGTAAATAAACTATACTAAATTCCAATCCTTTAGATGCATGTAATGTCATTAGATTAACTTTTTCACTTTCCCAGTCTTGATCTAAAGAAGTTGCCAAGGCTACGTGCTCAAGAAAACTCTCTAAATTATCAAACTCTTTCATGGCACTTAATAGCTCTTTAATATTTTCTAATCTATTTTCATTTTCTAGATCTTTTTTATTTTTTAACATCTCACTATATCCAGACTCATCCAAAACAATTTGTAAAAGCTTATTATGATTAATCTTTTTGTTTAATTGATGCCTCCATTTATCTAATAAATTTATCAATGAACCTAATCCAATTTTTGTTTTGGGCTTTATTTTATTAATTTCGATTAATTTTTTTGCTGCAATTTCTAATGATAAATTATTTTTTTTTGCAAACTCTGAAATTATTTTAATGGTTGTATCTCCAACAGAACGCTTTGGAACATTTATTATTCTTTCAAAAGACAAATCATCCATTGGCTGATTAATACATCTCAGATAAGCTATACAATCTTTAATTTCAGCTCTTTCATAAAATTTGATCCCACCAATTATTCTGTAAGGAATTCCGACTTTTAAAAATCTTTCCTCAAATTCTCTTGTTTGAAATATTGCTCTTACTAAAATTGCAATTTCATTTAACGAATTATTTTTTTTATAATTTTCTATTGTTGAGCTAATCTCTACTGCCTCGTCTTTTACATTTCTAAAGCAATCTAATGTAACAAGTTCACCCTCTTCTTGATTGGTATACAAAGTTTTACCAACTCTATTTTGATTATTTTCAATTAATTTTGATGCTACATTTAAAATATTTTGAGTTGATCTATAATTTTTCTCCAATCTTATTACTTTAGTATTTTTAAAAATTTTATCGAACTCCAAAAAATTTTTAATTTCAGCGCCTCTCCAGCTGTATATTGATTGATCGTCATCTCCCACACAACAAAGATTCATATTCGCTTCAGCTAAATATTTAAGCCATTCACTTTGTATAAAATTAGTATCTTGGTATTCATCAACTAAAATATATTTAAATTTTTTTGAGTAAATGGATGTTATGTCCTCGTATCTTTTAAATATTTTAACTGTATGTAAAATTAAGTCACTAAAATCAGCAGAATTTAAATCAATGAGTTTCTGTTGATAAATTTTATAAATATTTAAAAAATTCTTTTCGAGCGTTTCTCTTTTTTTTAAGATAACATCTTCTGGATAAAATCCTTTATTTTTCCATTTATCTATTATTGCTAAAATATATTTTGGTGAAATTTTTTTTATATCTATATTCTCACCTTTACAGATATTTTTTATCAACCTAACTTGATCATCTTGATCTATGATTGTAAAATTAGATTTTAAGCCAACGGCTTCAGCATGTTTTCTTAAAATTTTTGCACTTACAGAGTGAAAAGTTCCTAGCCATGGTAAACCCGTTGCTTCTTTTCTTAAAAGATTTGATACTCTAATCTGCATTTCTTTGGCAGCTTTATTTGTGAAAGTAACAGCTAAAATTTGACTAGAAAAAGCTTTATGACTTCGAATTATATGCGCAATTCTAGAGGTCAATACTTTTGTTTTACCTGAGCCAGCGCCCGCCACAATAAGAAGTGGACCATCAAGATGCAATACTGCTTCTTGTTGCTTTTCGTTTAAATTTATCAAATAATCAGATTTTAACATAAATAATTATTGCATAAGTCTTATTATTTTAATGAACAAAATTAATCAAAATAAAATAACCTTCATATTAATTTTATTGGCTATTTTGATAATTTTTTCATCACTAACAATTTTATGTTTACCAGTTTTATTTAATTATAAAAGTAAAGTAGAAATAATAGAGAAAAATTTTAGTAAAAACTTTAAAATTTATCTAAATTCATCATCAAAAATTTCATATAAGCCTTTTCCAAAACCTCACTTATTAGTAGAAAAAGCCTCACTTAATCTAATTAAATCCAAAGAAAATGATGATTTAATAAATACATCAAATTTGAAAATATTTATTAAATTAAAAGATATTTATTTAAGGTCATTTAATAATTTTGTTTCAACACAGATATCTAACTCTAATTTAAATATAAAAACATCTGATTTAAAGGAAATAAGAAAACATTTATATCAAAAGATTAACAAACCAATCATATTTAAAAACTGCAAAATTTTTATAAGAAATGATAAGAAGGAAGTAATTTTAATTTCTCCTATAAAACAAATTTCTTATAAAATTAATAAGAAATCTAGAAATAAAAATTTTATAATTGATGGAAATGCATTTGGATTAAAATTTAATTCTAACTGGAAAAGAAATTATGATTTTCCTAAAATTAGTAACCATAAAATAAAAATATCTAATCCAAAAATAGAAATTAATAACAATTTTGAATTTAAGAATTTTAAAAAATTTAATTTAAAATCTGAAATAATCTACAGACAGGACGAGTTAAAATATGATATTTTATTTGATGATGATATTATTAATATCTCATCGCCAAATAAAGATAATACAAATTTTAATCTAGATAGTAAAATTCAACTTATACCTCTTTATTTTGAGGGAGAATTAGTAATAAAAAATAAAAAAATTGAGAGTATTATTGATAACTTTCTACTAAAACTTATATTTTATAATGAAAATTTAATTGGTAATTTAAATGGAATATTAAAAATTAAGTTTGATAATCTTAATAACAAATTACTTAAAAAAGGAAATTTAGATATTTTAATAAGTGAAAAAAACGTCAAATTAACAGCAGCAAAAATAAATTTAGAGAATATTGGATATATAAATACCAAGATAAGTTTTTTTGAGGATAATGGAAATATTAAACTTATAACTAATAATAATTTAAATATTAATAATTATATTGAGTTCGCAAAAGCCTTCCAAATTTCCTCAAACAAAGCAAAAAAAATAAAACAAATTCGTTTTGATTTAGAAAAGAATATTGGAGAAACAGATTTTATTATAAAAAATGTTAGAGTTAATAATGATGAAAATAATCAGAAATCAAGCGAAATTTATATAGTAAAAAATATACAAAATTTAAGATCACACATTAGAAAAGTTATTGATTAACTGGGCTTAATCATTTTTAAAGGATTAATTAATAAATCATATTCTTTTTTATCAATTAAGCCTGATTTGATAGCTTCATCTCTTAGTTTGGTACCATTTTTTAAAGCTTTTTTTGAAATCTTTGCTGCATTATCGTAACCAATTATAGGTGCCAAGGCAGTTACTAGCATTAATGAATTATCTAAATGCTCTTTAATTTTTTTTTTATTTGCTTTAATGCCTTTCACACAGTACAAGCTAAAATTTTTTACGCTATCCGATAAAATATCTATTGATTGCAAAATATTATAGGCAATTAAAGGTTTAAATACATTTAGTTCAAAGTGTCCATGGCTTCCAGCAACTGTTATTCCTGTGTGATTACCTATTACTTTTGCACAAACCATTGTTACAGCTTCACATTGCGTCGGATTAACTTTGCCTGGCATTATTGAAGATCCTGGCTCATTCTCTGGTAGTAAAAGTTCACCGTATCCTGCCCTAGGTCCTGAACCTAAAAATCTTATATCATTAGATATTTTCATTAAAGCAACAGCACATGAATTTAAAGATCCAGAAAAATTTACAATTGCATCATGTGCCGCCAATTCTGAAAACTTATTTGGCGCAGTTTTAAAATTTATCTTACAAAAATTTTTAATTTCTTTGACAATTTTTTTATCAAAATTTTTTTTTGTATTTATTCCAGTTCCAACAGCAGTCCCACCTTGGGCTAAATTAAAAATATCATTTAAACAGTATTTTATTCTTTCTATACTTTTTTTTACTTGTTCATGGTATCCAGAAAATTCCTGTCCAAGCGATAAGGGCGTAGCATCTTGAAGATGAGTTCTACCAATTTTAACAATTTTTTTAAATTCAATACTTTTTTTTCGCAACGAAATTTCTAATAACTTTAAACTTGGTAAAAGTTTTCTTAGCGTCTCAGTTGCCACAGAAATATGCATTGCTGTTGGGAAAACATCATTTGTTGACTGAGATTTATTAACATGATCGTTTGGATGAACAGGTCTCTTAGATCCCTTTTTCCCTTTCAAAATTTCTATCGCTCTATTTGCAATTACCTCATTTACATTCATATTGGTTTGTGTCCCAGATCCAGTTTGCCAAACTTTTAGGGGAAAATTTTCATCCAATTTTCCAGAAATAACTTCATCGGAGGCTTTGATTATTGATTTTGAAATTTTTGGAGAAATTGACCTATCTTTTTGATGGACTATAGCAGCACTTCTTTTAATTATTGCAATTGACCTTATAAGTGAAGGTGGCACATTTATTTTGCCAATATTAAAAAATTTTTTTGATCTTTGTGTCGACGCCCCCCAATATCTGTTATTGGGCACATTTATACCGCCAATACTATCAAATTCTTTTCTTGTTTTCATTTATTTGAATAAATAACCAAATAATTTATATACTAATTTTTATTAATCTTACAGGAGTAAAATGACAAATTTTCAAAAAGTAAAAAATTTTATGGAAACATTTGGCCAAGAGGTTAAGTCATCACCATCATTTAGTTCATCAAAAATAAATGAGCTAAGGTATAATTTAATTAAAGAAGAACTTGATGAATTTAAACAAGCTATAGATAACAACGATCTTCTAGAGGCTGCTGACGCTTTAACAGATATTTTATATGTAACATATGGGGCAGGGCATGCATTTGGAATTGATTTGGACGCTTGTTTTGAAGAAGTTCAAAATTCTAATATGAGCAAGTTAGGAAATGATGGAAAACCTATTTATAATGATCAGGGTAAAGTTATGAAAGGTCCAAATTATTTTAAACCAGATTTATCTAAATTTATTAAGTAATTTGTAGCCAATTAGGTTTCTTGATTCTAACTTTTGCAGAACCACAATTAAAAGTTTTATTAAAATCAAATTTTTCATTTTTAACTTTAATTATAGCATACGGATAATCATCATTTATTAATACTTTTCCTATTTCATCTTTCTCAAATGATACAATGTCATTCTCTAAATCACCCTCAATTACTTCAATTGGTAGAAGACGTTTATTCAATTTATCTTTTAACTTAATCCTGGCAGTATTTTCTTGGCCTACATAACAACCTTTTTTAAAATCTATAGCATTTAATTCATCAAAATTACACTCAATACCAAAAAGTTTATTTTGAAGTTTGTCGGTATTATTTTGTGGAATACCAATTTCATGACTTAATTTATAATATTCATTTTTATTTCCACTTTGAAGACCAAGTTTTTTTAATGATAAATATAATTTTTCTAAATTAGTTACAAGTCTAGCTCCAAGCTCTATATTTCTAGGATCTAAAAAAATACTATCCTCTCTAAATTTAATTGTGCACCCAGCATTAGAACTTGAATTTTCCATCTCCAAAAATCTTTCTTTGCTAATAACTGCAATAACAAATTCATTACTTAAATTTAAAAATTCTACTTTTGATCTAAGCTTGTATAAATTTAATTGATTAAATAAATTATCAATATTTTTTTTTTCACAATCTAAAAAATATCCAGACTTATGTTTTAATATATTGAAGTCATACAAGAATTTTCCCTGTGGAGTAAGTAAAGCAGAATAACAAGAATTTTTTTCATCTACTTTGTTAATATTATTTGTAACTATATTTTGTAGAAATTCCTTACAGTCTTCACCCGAAACATACAAAAGTCCTCTTTCCTCTAAGATATAAACATTATTTTTTTTCATGATTGATTGGTTCAAGATAATAATATAATAACGATTTCTCAAAATGTTAGATCTTATTATAAAAAATGGAAAATGTTATATTGAAGGAAAGTTTACTAAGACAAATATAGGTATTCAGAATGGAAAAATCTCAATAATTGGTGATTTAAATAATGAACAAAGCAAAGAAACTATTGATGTGAGCAATTTACTAGTTTTACCTGGTTGCATGGATACTCAAGTTCATTTCCGTGAGCCTGGATCAACTAATGCGGAGGACTTACATACTGGAAGTAAAGCAGCTATTGCTGGTGGTATTACTAGTGTTTTTGAGATGCCAAATACAAATCCTCCAACAGCAAATATGAAAGAGTTTAATAATAAGTTAAATCTTGCGAAAAATAGGATGTATTCAAATTATGCATTTTATTTTGGAGCAACCCCAGATAATTCAACTGATTTAGCAAAGCTTAAAGGTTTAGATGGATGTTGTGGAGTAAAGCTTTTTGCAGGTTCCTCAACTGGAAATCTTTTAGTTGATAAAGAAGAAGATATTGAAAAGGTATTCCAAAATACTTCAAAAATAGTTGCAGTTCATTCTGAAGATGAAGAAATAATTAATTTAAGAAAAAAATTAATTGAAAAAGGTAATGTTCATACTCATCCTGTATGGAGGAACGAAGAATGTGCAATGTCATCTACAAGAAGGATTGTTAGGATTGCCAAAAGACTTAATAAAAAAGCACACATATTACATGTTACTACTAAAGAAGAAGTAGATTTCTTATCTCAAAATAAAGGTAATATAACTTTTGAAATTACTCCACAACATCTAACAATATATGCACCAGATTGTTATGATAAACTTGGAACCTTTGCGCAGATGAACCCTCCTTTGAGAGACAAGTCTCATTATGATAGATTGTGGTACGCTATTCGAAATAACTATAATGATACTATCGGTTCAGACCATGCACCGCATTTAAAAGAAAATAAATTAAAAGAATATCCTCAGTCACCATCTGGGATGCCTGGCGTCCAAACATTATTACCCGTTATGCTAAATCATGTGAATGACAAAAAACTTACATTAGATCAGCTAATTAAACTTCTTTGTGAAAATCCCGTTTCTGTATTTGGTATTAAAAATAAGGGATTTATCAAAAAAGATTATGATGCTGACTTTACAATAATAGATATGAATCGAACAATTGAAATCAAAAACAAAAATATTCATAGCAAGTGTGGATGGAGCCCATTTGATGGCTATAAATTTAAAGGATCACCAGTTTATACAATTATTAATGGTGATATAAAAATGAAAGAAGATGAAATTTTAGGAGACCCATCAGGCAAACCGATTCTTTTTGATTAAGTCAAATAGTTTTACTTGAATAAATGTTTACAAGTGTTACTCCAACAACGATTAGAAACATACCCAAAATAGCTTGCCAACTTAAAGATTGTTTAAAAAATATATAGCCCAATATTGCGATAGTAAAAATCCCAAGACCACTCCATGTTCCGTAAACAATAGCTATAGGCAGTTTGTCAACAACAAACGTAAGTAAATAAAAAGCCGATAAATAAAATCCAGCCAAAAATACTGTTGGTGTTACTTTTGTAAAGTTTTGAGTAACAGGAAGAAGCATTGTTCCACAAACTTCGCAGATAATTGCTCCTACTAAAAAAAGATATGTTTTAAGCATTATTATAAAATATTGCTATTTATTAAGTCTTCTTTTATCTCATCAAGGATGGCAGGATCATCAATAGTTGCAGGCATTTTATATTCTTCTTTGTCAGCAATTTTTCTAATTGTTCCTCTAAGAACTTTTCCAGATCTAGTTTTAGGTAATCTTTTAACAACGATTGCTATTTTAAAAGCTGCAACTGGTCCGACTTTATCTCTAACCATTTGCACACACTCTTTTGAAATAGTCTCATTATCCATTGAAACTCCCGCTTTTAGAGCAATTAAACCAATCGGCAATTGTCCTTTTAGTTGATCTTTTATCCCTATCACTGCGCATTCAGCAACAGACTGATGTTCAGACAAAACTTCTTCTATTGCACCAGTTGAAAGTCTATGCCCTGCAACATTTATTATGTCGTCTGTTCTAGACATAATCCAAATATATCCATCATCATCAATATGTCCCGCATCGTAAGTTTGATAGTAACCATTATAATTTGACATATAATTTTCTTTATATCTTTCGTCTGCATTCCACAAAGTTGGGAATGTTCCTGGAGGAAGTGGAAGTTTAACTACAATATCTCCCATTTCATTTGGTTTTGCTATTGTTTGATCTGGTTTAATAATTTTTACATCATAACCTGGAACTGCTTTACAAGCAGATCCATACTTTGTTTCTTGCATTTCAATTCCGGTACAATTTGAACTTATCGCCCAACTTGTTTCAGTTTGCCACCAATGATCAATTACAGGAACCTTAAGTAAATTTTCAGCCCATTTAATTGTATCTGGATCTGCTCTTTCACCTGCTAAAAATAAAGACTCAAATGAACTTAAATCATATTTAGAAAAAAACTTACCTTCTGGATCTTCTTTCTTTATTGCTCTGAACGCGGTAGGAGCTGTAAATAAAGATTTAATTTTATATTCTGATATTATTCTCCAAAATACTCCAGCATCAGGAGTACCAACAGGTTTCCCCTCAAACAAAAGAGTTGCACAACCTTTGAATAATGGAGCATAGACAATATAGGAATGTCCGACTATCCAACCAATATCACTTGCTGACCACCATATATCGTCTTGATCAATGTTATAAATATTTTTCATTGTCCATTTGAGAGCAACTATGTGACCTCCAATATCTCTAACTATTCCTTTCGGAATACCTGTGGTCCCTGAAGTGTAAAGGATGTAAGCATAATCATTAGCGCCCATCTCAACGCAATCTTTGTCAGTTGCTCCAGATAGAGCTTCATCCCAACTTATTTCTAATGGTTTATTTAATTTTACCTCGTGATTTTTTCTCTGAAATAGTATTACCTTTTCAACTTGATGTTTTGCTAATTTTAAAGCTCCATCTACAAGTGGTCTATACTCAACTGTTCTTCCAGGTTCAAAACCACATGATGCTGTGATTAAAATTTTAGCTTTACTATCATCAATTCTACTAGCTAATTCATTTGATGCAAAACCACCAAATACAACAGAGTGAATTGCTCCAATTCTCCCACATGCGAGCATCGCGACCACTGCTTCTGGTATCATTGGCATATAAATTATTACACGATCTCCTTTTTTAACTCCTTGCTTATCTAAAGCGCCTGCAAATTTTGAAACTTTTTCTTTTAATTCTTTGAAAGTGAACTTTGCTTTACTTTCTGTTATAGGACTGTCATAGATTAAAGCAGTTTTATCACCTCTTCCTTGATCAATGTGAAGGTCTAAGGCGTTGTAGCATGTATTTGTTACACCATCCTCAAACCATTTATAGAAAGGAGGGTTGTCTTTTTTTAAAATCTTAGTTGGTTTTTTGAACCAAAACACATCTTCAGAAACTTTCTGCCAAAATTCCTCTGGATTTTTTAGAGATTCGTCGTAAATTTCTTTGTAATTTCTATTCATTTTGATTTGCTATTTGGTGTCATTTTTCTATTGAATTTATGCAACAGGTTGTATTTAATTTTAAAAAGTCAGTAAAATCAACACTTATAACGCGGCAAAAAGTCTTCAACAAACTAATTTAATTTGATATTAAGCCCCTAACTTTGGAGAAACCTTTGTGGTTTGTCCGTAGTTTAAATTTAAACTAAAAAAAACTAACGAGAGGGAGTTTTTTATGAAAAAACTTAAAATGTTTGCATTAGCAGCAGTGGCTCTATTTGGTCTTACTGGTGCAGCAAACGCAGCAACTGCTATGTTAGCTTCTGACGACTTCGTTGGGATTTCCTTTTGGGTAATCGCAATGGGTATGGCAGCAGCTACAGTATTCTTCTTCATGGAAAGAAATACTGTTGCAGCAGGCTGGAAAACTTCAGTAACAGTAGCTGGTCTTGTAACTGGTGTTGCATTCATTCACTACATGTACATGAGAGATGTATGGGTAATGACTGGAGATTCTCCAACGGTATATAGATATATTGATTGGTTAATCACTGTACCATTACAGATGATCGAGTTTTACTTAATTCTAGCAGCAGTTAAGAAAATCCCAGGAGCAATCTTCTGGAGATTATTAATTGGTTCGCTTGTGATGTTAATTGGTGGATACTTAGGAGAAGCAGGTTACATCAATGCTATGCTTGGTTTCATAGTCGGTATGGCTGGATGGATCTACATCTTATATGAAGTATTCTCTGGTGAAGCTGGAAAAATTGCAGCTAAAACTGGAAACAAGCCATTAGCAACTGCATGGGGTGCTATGAGAATGATCGTAACAATCGGTTGGGCTATTTACCCATTAGGTTACATTTTTGGTTACCTAGTAGGTGGAGTAGACGCTAACTCATTGAACGTGATTTACAACTTAGCAGACTTCATCAACAAAATTGCTTTTGGTCTAGTAATCTGGTCAGCAGCAGTTTCACAAGGTGGAGCACGAGCTAGATAATTAGCTTTTAATATTAAAAAGAGGCGGGTATGCTAAAACATACCTGCCTTTTTTTTTGGACTAAAAAAAGAAAATGCTTAATTTCAAAAATTTGCCGCAGTCGCAAATTAGTTTATAAGAATTATTTATTAAATATGGCAAAAATCAAATATATAGAATTCAATGGCACTGAACATGAGGCTGATGTTGCTAATGGTCTTAGTGTAATGGAAGGTGCTATACAAAATGATATTCCTGGCATAGATGCAGATTGTGGAGGCGGAATGTCATGTGCAACTTGTCATGTATATATTAATGATGATGAATGGTTCAAAAAACTTCCAGAAAAAGAAATGGGTGAAGATGATATGTTAGATCAAGCCTTTGAACCTAAATCTAATAGCAGATTAAGTTGTCAATTAATAGTCTCAGATGATTTAGATGGTTTAACTGTACATATGCCGGAGAAACAAGTTTAATGATTAAAACAGATGTAGTCATTATTGGAGCAGGACCCACAGGTTTATTCTGTGCACACCAATTAGGGATAATCGGATTAAGATGTGAAATTGTAGACAATTTAGATAAAATTGGAGGACAATGTATTGAGCTTTATCCTGATAAACCAATTTATGATATTCCTGCAGTTCCTAAATGTACAGGAGAAGAACTTACAAATAATTTAATTGAACAAATAAAACCTTTTAATTTTAACTTTCATTTAAGTGATAGAGTTCAAGAATTAAAAAATGAAAACAATAAATGGTTAGTTAAAACATTAAATGGTAAAGAATTTGAAACACCTAATATTGTTATAGCAGGTGGCGTAGGTTCTTTTGAACCTAGAAAATTCCCAACTAAAAGTGCTGAAAAGTATGATGGAAAATCAGTTTTATACTCAATAAAAGACAAAACTATTTTTAAAGATAAATCAGTAGTTATTTTTGGAGGTGGAGATAGTGCACTTGATTGGGCTATAGAATTATCTAATTCATCAAGAGTAACACTTGTTCATAGAAGAGATGAGTTCAGAGGAGCACCTGCAAGTGTTCAAAAAATAAAAGAATTAAGTGATAATAAAACTATTAATTTAATTACTAAATATTCAATTAAAGATGTCAAAGGAAATGGCTCATTAGAAAGTGTAGAAATAAAAAGTGAGTCAGGTGAAAGTAAAGTTATAAAAGCTGATTATGTTTTAGGTTTCTTTGGATTAATAATGCAATTAGGACCAATTGCTGAGTGGGGTTTAAATTTAGATAAAAAAACTATCCCAGTGAATACAGAAAATTTTGAAACAAATAAAAAAGGGATATTTGCAATTGGGGATATCTGTACTTATCCAGGTAAATTAAAGTTAATACTTTCAGGTTTTCACGAAGGAGCTTTAGCTGCAAGAGGCTGCTTTAAATATGCAAGACCTGATGAAAAATATAGATTTGAATTTACAACCGCATCCAGCACTATCAAAGATAGATTGGGTGTTAAAGAATGATTGAACTCTTTACTGCTGATACTCCCAATGGGTGGAAAATTAGCATAATGCTCGAGGAAATTGATTTTAAATACAAACTAACAAAAGTTAATTTGAGTGGAGATCAATTTAAACCAGAATTTAAAAAAATAAGTCCCTTTAATAAAATTCCTGTAATTATAGATCATGAGAATAATAAGACCGTATTCGAGTCTGGAGTTATACTTATGTATTTAGGTGAGAAAAGCAAGAAACTCTATCCTGAAGCAGACAGGCTAGAGATAAACCAGTGGTTAATGGCTCAAATGGCTATTGTTGGTCCAATGATAGGTCAACATCACCAGTTTCATTATTATCATCAAGGAAAAAGTGAGTGGGGTGAAGAAAGATACTTCAAAATTACCAGAAAGATTTATGAAGATCTTGAGGCTAGATTGGCTCAAAGTAAATTTTTAGCAAATGATAAATATTCTATTGCTGATATTGCTACATGGTCGTGGATTGCAAGACATAAAAGACACGATATTGGATTAAATAATTATGAAAACCTATCTAGGTGGTTTGTTGAAATTGCTGAACGTCCAGCTGTAGTAAAAGGGTTTAAAGCATTAAACAAAGATGCTGAAATAGATTTCCCTTAATCGTCAGCGTAAACTTTTTCGTCTTTTTCGTGTTTTTCTTGAGCTGCAATGCAAAGAGTTGCTACTGGTCTTGCCATTAATCTTTTTAAACCGATAGGCTCACCAGTATCTTCACAAAATCCATAAGTTCCATCTTGAATTTTCTTTAATGCACTGTCTATTTTAGAAATTAATTTGATTTGTCTATTAATAGCTCTCATTTCTACATTCTTTTCAGTGTATGAACTTGCTTGATCAACTATGTCAGCTGATGCACTATTATCATCCATGGATGCTTGAAAAATCGCTTCATTATTAGATCTCTTTAAATCTTTTTTCCACTCCATTAATTTCATCTTAAAATACGCTAAATGTTTAGCACACATGTATTTCTCTTTTTCTTTTGGAGTATAAGTTTTTGAAATTCTTACCATACTTAGCTTTTTTGAGTTGGTGAATATATTCATGAATAAATGAGTGTCAAGAACGGTTTATTCATATAGATTGATGAAAATGGCCTTAAACAAAAGAAATATAAATAATATTTTTTATATTTTTGTAACGACTCACTTAATTCTATGGACAGTTGTTCCTACGATCACAAACTCAAATTTACCTTTAGATACAATTGAAGCTTTGGCTTGGGGTAGTAATTTAGATTGGGGATTTAATAAACATCCACCACTAAGTGCGTTTTTTCCAGAAGTTTTTTTTCAAATATTTGGACCACAAGATTGGGCTTATTATTTTTTAAGTCAAATTTTTGTAGTGATATCTTTTTTCATTATTTTTAAATTATCACAGGAAATTCTCAATGATGGCACTTTGAGTTTGTTATCTGTTTTTCTTATTGAAGGGATATACTTTTATAATTTCACAACTCCAGAATTTAATGTAAATGTTTGCCAATTACCTTTTTGGTGTTTGACGGTTTATTATACTTGGAAAATATACAATAGTAAAAAAATCGAGCTCTATGATTGCATCTTGTTAGGAGCTGCAGCAGCGTTTGGAATTCTATCTAAGTATCTTTTTATTTATTTATTAGTAGCAATAGATTTATTGTTTGCATATTTAATATTCATTAAAAAATCTAAAAAATTTGATTTTAAATATTTAGTTTCTTTAGAAGTATTTTTTGTAATTTTAATCCCACATATAATTTGGTTATTCAATAATGATTTTATTACTATCAAGTATGGTTTTGCTAGAGCAGGTTTAGATGAAGGACAAATAATAAATCATCTTAAATATCCATTGATATTCACATTAAAACAAATTGGTATTTTAATACCATTTTTAATTTTAGTATGGCTACTAATAAAAAAAATTCCCAAAAAATTAAATTTAAAAGATGAAAAACTTTTATTTTTAATATTTATTAATTTAGTCCCAATTGTTCTGGTTTTTATGACAGCGCTAATAACCGGGTCAAAAATTAGAACTATGTGGATGACCCCTTTTTACTTGTTCCTTGGAACTTTGTTTATTTACCTTTTGAAAAATCAAATAAACATTAAGAAACTAAATTCCTTTTTAATAGGATTTGTATTTGTATTTCTATTATCTCCAATTTTGTATGGTTATGTCTCAATATCTCAGACTGATAAAAGGACTGATTATCCTGGAAAAGATATAGCTATAAAAGTTCAAATGGCATGGCATGAACAACATGATGAACCTATTAAATATGTGCTTGGCGATGAATGGAAAGCTGGAAATTTATCATATCACATTAATTCAAGGCCTATTTGGAAAGGCTTTGTTACAAAGGAAAAATTGAATTCATTTGAAAAATATATGTGTATTGATAAGATTTGTGTTGGATCGTAGATATGAAATTCAATAAAAACATACTATTCATCGTCTTTATTGTTGTAATAATAGAGTTGTCTGGACATGGAATTGTAGCCTCTTTGCTGAGGTTACTTGCAAGTTAAATAAATGAAAATTACTATTTTAACACCAGTTTACAATGACTGGAAATCAGCTTCAAAATTAATTGAAGAAATAAATACTATTGTAAAAGATTTAGATGCTGAATTTTCTCTTGTTATAGTTAATGATGCATCAACTGAGGAAAAACCAACTTCTATTTCCAATACAGAAAACTTATTATCTGTTGAAATTTTAAATATTAGAAACAATCAAGGACATGGAAGATGTATTGCAACAGGACTTAAACATATATTTCAAAATAAAGAGTTTGATTACGTAATTCCAATGGATTCAGATGGTGAAGATAGACCTGAAGAAATTAAAAGTTTTCTAGAATACATAAAATATGATGAAGGAAAACCAATTGTTGGAGAAAGAGTAAAAAGATCTGAAAATTTTATTTTTAAAATTTGTTATCATTTCCATAAAATAATCACTTACGTATTTACTGGTCACTCAATAAAATTTGGAAATTATACTTGTCTTCCAAAGTCAACTGTTGAGAAATTAATAAACGATAAATCTACTTGGTGCAGCTTTTCTGGAGCATTGGCAAAATTAGAAAAAGATAGATCTTCATCTCCTTCAGAAAGAGGGACAAGATATTTTGGTCCTTCCAAGATGAGTTTTAAAAATTTGATTAAACATTCTTTAGCAATCATAGCTGTTTTTAAATCTACAGTTATTATCCGATCAATTTTATTTTATGCTATTTATTTAATCTTAATGGCTGATTACATAAGTGTTGTTACAGCTATCCCCTTAGCTCTAATTATCGCATTTGGATTATCAGTTGTAATGATTGGTAGAAGAGAAAATTTAGAGGAATTAAATAATTCTCTTAGCAATATTGAAAGTATTGATACGGTAAAATAATTTTTTAAGCTCTGATTGTTGGTAAACAATAAAAATCAGCGGTATCTATCTTTGAGTTGTAATCCCTTTTCATGCTCCAGGACTTTCTAACTCCAGCACTTGCAAGACTTAATGTCGATCTTCCATACCTATAATTTGTATTATCAATTGATCTCATTAATCTATTAATTCTCTCATCTTTTGCTGATGAGAATAAGTTTTCATTATTTTCAGCATCTGTTAATCCAGTTAGCATCACTCCTGCTTTTTGATAACGATGTCCCTTCCTAAAGATTACTTTTAAGACAGATAAAGCATTTTTTACGATCTCTATACTATTGTTAGTTGCTATAGGAAAATCAACAGTTCTGGAGTTTGAATAAAAACCAAATTGTTTTTGAAAAGGACTGGTTCTAACAAATACCATAACTGCTTTTGCAACAAGGTTTTCAGATCTTATCTTTTCTGATGCATTCAAACAATAACTAGCAACAGCTTCTTCAAGTTCTTGGAATTTTTCTATTCTTTTTCCAAATGACCTTGATACTACACAGCTTTTTCTTTTTGATGCTGTTTTTTCTAAATCAATACAAGGTACACCTCTAAGTTCCATTGCAGTTCTTGAACTTAGAACATTTGAGGATTTTTTAATCCAGGTGTTTGATTTATTTTTTAATTGTTTAGCATTATAAATTCCATTTTTTTGATAAAACTTTGTCATCTGTCTTCCAACACCCCAAACATCGTTAATATCAATTTTTTCAAGAATAGGATCGAGATTTTCTATTCCAATTAAACTTGTAACGCCTGATTGTTTTTTCTTAGCTATATGATTTGCAACTTTGCTTAAAGTTTTAGTTTTAGCTATTCCTATACTTGTTGGAATACCAGTCCACTTTAAAACTGTTTCTCTAATTTCTCTTCCAACTTGCTCCACTTCATTGTCAGAAAAATTTGATAAATCCATAAATGCTTCATCAATTGAATAAACTTCAATATCAGAGTTAAATCTTTTTAAAGTTCTCATTACTCTTCTAGATAAATCTCCATACAAAGAATAATTTGATGAGAATACTTGTACATCATTTTTTATAATAATATCTTTTGCTTTAAAGTAGGGCTCACCCATTTTAATTCCCAAAGCTTTTGCTTCAGTGGATCTTGAAACTATACAGCCATCGTTATTAGATAAAACTACAACAGGTTTTTTTCTTATTTTTGGATTAAATAGTCTTTCACAAGAAACATAGAAAGAATTACAGTCAACTAGTGCTAATTTTTTAGTGTACTGAATGTATGACATATGTGACTACTCCCCAAATAAAAATATCTTGTTCTTCATTAATTAAGATTCGATCAGAAAATTCTTTAGATCCTGACGTTAAAAATTGTTTATCTTTTTCTTTAACTAAAGTTTTAACAACGAGTTCATCGTGAACATTTGCTATGACAGTTGAAAAATTTTTTGGAGTTAAGCTTTTGTCTACAACCAATAAATCACCATCATTTATTCCAACATCCACCATTGATTTTCCTTGAACTCTTATGATGAAAGTTGCTGGAACATTTTTGATTAGATGTACGTTTAAATCTATATCTTCTTCTATGTAGTCAGTTGCAGGTGAAGGAAAACCAGCTCCTGCTTTGTGTAAATAATAAGGTATTGTTAGCTTCATAAGTGTTCTTGTTTTGTTCTTATTAGTACATGAGTTATACAATAGTGTCAATTAGGTTGTATTTTGAGTCTGTAAGTGAATCAAAAGTGAATCAAAACGTGAACATCCAAAACCATATTTTGTGCTATTGTGGATAACTTAAACCATTAGTAGTCTATGATCTAAATTTAATTATAAAAGGAGAGGGGTATGAGTTCAATTGAAGTTAAAAGTTTTGATAATCCAGATGAAAGCAATACCAGTTTCAACAATGCTAAAATGGATATCGTAAAAGTGGGAGATCAAAGAGTAATGAGATTAGTTTTGCAGCCAGGATGGAAATGGTCACAAGATATTAAACCAACTGTAGGCACTGATAGCTGTAAAGCAAAACATCTTGGAGTAATAGTTTCAGGAGCAGTTTGCGCCAAACATGATGATGGAACAGAATTAACATATAAAGCAGGCGATGCATATTCAATTGACCCAGGTCATGACGGCTGGGTAGTTGGTGATAAGCCAGCAGTTGTTTATGAGTTTCATGGAAAATGGGGAGAATAATTAATGCCGAAACTAACATGTCATTGTGGATGTGTAGAAGCAGAAATTAATGTTCCAATCAATGAATTACCAAAAATTGTGAGATGTAACTGCTCTATATGTAAAAGAAAAAATGCAACAATGGGAATGGTAAAAAATGAAGATTTTAAAGTGACTAAGGGAGAAGATAAATTAAAGCTTTATCAGTACCATACAAAAGTTGCTAATCATTACTTTTGTATTGAATGTGGAATTTACACACATCATAACCCAAGAAGTGCACCTGCTATGACTGGATTTAATTTAGGTTGTGTAGATGAAGTTAAAGTCGACGATTTAAAAGATGTTGTTTTCTTTGATGGTTTAAACCATCCACTTGACCAAAAATAAAATTAAATGAATTTAGTTGAGGATTGTTTAAATAAAGTAAAAAAAGATTGTTATAAGTTTATTAAAACACAAGAAACATCCTCTGATAAATTTAAAAACAAAGACAAGATGTTAAAACATTATCTTGTCCCAATGAGTTTCTGGATTGCAAAAAAAACAAATTTTAAGAAACCTTATATTGTTGGTTTAACAGGAGGACAGGGAACTGGAAAAACTACTATAAGCTCAATCTTAATGATAATTTTAAAGAAATATTTTAAGTTAAAAGTTTTCAAAATATCAATTGATGATATTTACAAAACAAAGAATGATAGAATAAAGTTATCAAAGAAAGTTCATCCATTATTATTGACAAGAGGTGTACCCGGGACCCATGACATAAGTTATATGTTTAGCTTTATTAAAAAAGCAAGATCTAGAAAATTTAGATCAATTATATTACCCAAGTTCGATAAGGCAATTGATGACAGATTTACAAAAAAAAATTGGTACAAAGTAAATAGCAGACCAGATGTAATCATTTTCGAAGGTTGGTGTGTTGGAGCAAGACCTGAAAGTTCAAAAACATTAAAAAAAAGTGTAAATTCGATGGAAAAAAATGATGATAAAAAATTAATCTGGAGGAAATACGTTAATACTCAACTAAAAAAAGGATATAAGAAACTTTATAGCAAACTCGATTGTTTATTATTTTTAAGAGCAGAAAATTTTAGTTTGTTGCAAAAATGGAGAGTTATCCAGGAAAAAAAACTTAAATTAAAAAATAAGAGTAAAAAAACGAAACAAAAAATTATGACAAAAAAAGAAGTTTTAAGCTTTATGCAAACTTACCAAAGAATTACACAGAATATGTTTAAATATGCGCCAAAATACGCATCAATAGTCATTAAATTAAATTCTAATCATCAAATTAATTCTATAAAGTACAACTAATGAAAATAATATTAATAATAATTTTTAGTTTTTTTTGGTTAACGGCCCAATCGTTAGCAGTAACCTTATATGAAGCATTAAATGAAACTTACAATAACAATAAACAGTTAAATGCTGAGAGAGAAAATATAAAAGCATCTGAGGAAGATCTAAATATATCTAAAGCTGACTATATGCCTTCTTTGAGTTTAAGTGGATCCAAGAGCCTCGAAGAAACAAATAAACTAACAAATCAGAGCGGAGGTGATGCATCAATTAGCGATTCTGATCCATTTACAACATCTATCAAATTAGAACAAACCTTATTGGATTTTGGAAGAGATCTTAATTATGAAAAAAATTTGATAGGTTTAGAACTTTCAAAAGCAAAATTATTTAAAAAAGAACAGGATGTTCTTTACAGTGCTATAGAAGCTTTCACATCTGTAATTTTATCAAGGGAAAAAGTTGCGATTAATAGACAAAATTTAAACTTACTTATTAAACAACTTGAAAACGATAAAGTTAGATTAGATAGAGGACAAATAAAAACTGCAGATTTATCACAAACTGAATCTTCACTTGCGGGAGCAAGCGCTCAACTAACTCAAGCAAGAAGCGAATTAATGATTAATAAATTAAATTACGAAAATATTATTGGTAAACTTTTAAATACAAATGAATTAAAAAAGACAAATAGGGCAATTGTAGGAGTTCCAAGTGAACTGAGTACAGCAATCAATTTAGCAAGAGAGAACAACCCAGATATAATGATTGCTAAAATAGAATTAAATCAGTCCGAAATGGATATTGCTATTGCTGAAAGTGACCTAAAACCTAGCGCATCTTTAACTTTAGAAAGATCATATGCTGAAGATTTTAGTTCAACTTATGACCAAAGAGAAAAGGATTCACTTAAAGCAACAATTAGTTGGCCATTTTATTCAGGTGGAAGTAAACGTGCAAAAATAAACAAGAATACAAATCTAAAAACTAGAAAAATTTTATTATTTGAGGATGCGGTAAAAACAACTGAAAAAAATGTTGGAAGTGCTTGGTCAAATCTTGAAGCATCTAAAAGTTTTTTAAATTCTGTAAGATCTCAAGTTAGAGCAGCAAAAATTGCTAACGAAGGAATAGCCGCAGAGTATGAGAGAGGTTCAAGAACAACGCTAGATGTTATTCAATCAAACTCTTTGTTGTTGGCTGCAAAAATTTCTCTTGCAGAATCTGAGAGAAATAATCTTATCGCCCAATATAATGTTCTAAAAGCTATTGGTTTATTGAATAGCGAATACCTAAAACTCAAGTAATTTAACGATTTTAAGCTATTTTGAGAAATATATTGCCAATGAGAACAAAATGTGTACATTTAAATCTATGATTCGAGTGTTAAAAAAAGCAAAAAAAGAGGCAAAAAATGACTAAAAATAACCTAAAAGTGGTGAAAACCGCAAAAGATAAAGAATTGGAAAACAAAGAGAAAAATAAAGCATTAGACGCAGCAATCAGCCAAATTACAGATAGCTTCGGAAAAGGTTCAGTAATGAAACTTGGTGAGCAAAAAGCAATGGATGTTGAGTCTATCTCAACTGGATCTTTAAGCTTAGATCTTGCTTTAGGGATTGGTGGATTACCAAAAGGAAGAATTATTGAAATTTATGGACCAGAGTCTTCAGGAAAAACTACTTTAGCATTACAAGTGGTTGCAGAAGCTCAAAAGGCAGGCGGAATTTGTGGTTTCGTTGATGCAGAACACGCTTTAGATCCAGTGTATGCAAAGAAATTAGGTGTAAATACTGAAGAGTTACTAATTTCTCAACCAGACACAGGTGAACAAGCCTTAGAAATTACTGATACATTAATTAAATCTGGCTCAATGTCAGTTCTTGTTGTGGACTCTGTAGCTGCATTAACGCCAAGAGCTGAAATTGAAGGCGATATGGGTGATACTCATGTTGGTTTGCAAGCTAGATTGATGTCTCAAGCATTGAGAAAATTAACAGGCTCAATTTCACGAACTAATACAATGGTTATATTCATTAACCAAATTAGAATGAAAATTGGCGTTATGTTTGGAAGCCCAGAAACAACATCAGGTGGAAATTCTTTAAAATTCTACTCATCAGTTAGAATGGACATTAGAAGAATTGGAGCGATTAAAGATAAAGATAATATTGTTGGCAACACAACAAGAGTTAAAGTTGTTAAAAACAAAGTTGCTCCACCGTTTAAAGTTGTTGAGTTTGACTTAATGTATGGAAAAGGAATTAGTAAAGTAGGGGAACTAATAGACCTAGGTGCCAAAGCAGATATTGTAGAGAAATCTGGAGCTTGGTACGCTTACAAAGGTGAAAAAATTGGTCAAGGTAGAGAAAATGCAAAACTTTACCTTGAGCAAAATCCTAAAGCCGCTGCTGAAATTGAAATGGCTATCAGAGAAAAGGCTGGTGTGATCTCAAAGAAAATTGAAGGAAATCCACTAAGCGAAGAAAAAGTAGAGGCTCAAAAAAAAGAAGAAGAAATTCCTACTAAAAAAAATTAGCAGATAACTTTTAGTTATTAAAAAGGCGCTCGAAAGGGCGCCTTTTTTCCCTTCAGAGGTGTAGACATCAATAGAAAAAGCTGTATTTTAACAAAATATGGCAAAAACATTAAACGAGATCAGATCAACTTTTTTAGATTATTTCGAAAAGAATGATCACAAGATAGTTGAGTCTAGCAATTTGGTTCCAAATAATGATCCAACATTAATGTTTGCAAATTCAGGCATGGTCCAGTTTAAAAATGTTTTTACTGGATTAGAAAAAAGGGATTATCAAAGAGCTACCACTTCTCAAAAATGTGTAAGAGCAGGAGGTAAACATAACGATCTTGAAAACGTTGGCTATACTCCAAGACACCATACATTTTTTGAAATGCTTGGAAATTTTTCTTTCGGAGATTACTTCAAGGAAAGAGGAATTGAACTTGCTTGGAATTTAATTACTAAAGATTTTGGATTAAATAAAGATAGATTATATGTAACTGTATTTCATGAAGACGATGAAGCCTTCAATTTTTGGAAGAAAATAGCGGGTTTTAGCGACGATAGAATTATTAGGATAGCAACTTCAGATAACTTTTGGTCAATGGGCGAAACGGGCCCTTGCGGACCTTGTTCAGAGATATTTTATGATCATGGAGATCATTTAAAAGGTGGTTTACCCGGAACCAAAGATGAGGATGGCGATAGATATATTGAGATATGGAATTTAGTCTTCATGCAATTTGAGCAAGTTTCAAAAGATAAAAGAATTAATCTTCCAAAACCTTCTGTAGATACTGGAATGGGTTTAGAAAGAATTGCAGCATTACTTCAGGGTACGCATGATAATTACGAAACAGACCATTTTAAAAAATTAATTAGTTCGATTTCTGAATTTACAAAAGTAAAACAAGATGAAAATAATTTATCAAGCTTTAGAGTAATTGCAGATCACTTAAGAGCTAGCTCATTTCTTCTTGCGGAAGGAGTATTACCTTCAAATGAAGGTAGAGGTTATGTTCTTAGAAGAATAATGAGAAGAGGGATGAGACATTCTCATTTGTTAGGTTCTAAAGAGCCAGTCTTCAATAAAATCTTTGATACATTAAAAGATGAAATGAAGGGAAATTATCCTGAATTAGAAAGATCAGAGATTTTAATTAAAGAAACATTAAAAATGGAAGAAGAAAAATTTTTAGTATTACTTGATAGAGGAATTAAAATTTTGAATGATGAAATTTCAAAAATAAAAAAAGTTTTACCAGGTGAAGTTGCATTTAAATTATATGATACTTATGGTTTTCCGTTAGACTTAACAGAAGATATTTTAAAAAATAAATCTTTGACCGTTGATCAAAATAAATTTGATGAATTAATGAAAAAGAGCAAAGAGCTTGCAAAACAAAATTGGAAAGGTTCTGGAGATGCTTCTGAAGAAGAAATCTGGTTTGGTATAAAAGACAAAATAGGACCTACAGAGTTTCTTGGGTATGAGTTTAATCAATCAGAAGGAGTGGTGTTATCAATAATTAAAAATAACAAAGAAGCACAAAATATTTCAAATGGTGAGGAAGGGATAATTATTACTAATCAAACCCCTTTTTATGGAGAGTCTGGTGGACAAGTTGGAGATCAAGGAACAATAGTATCTGGTAATTCAGTATTTGAGGTTACAGATACTCAAAAAAAACTTGGAGATCTGTTTATACATCATGGAATTCTAAAATCTGGTGAGATTAAGATTAAAGACGTTGTAGAAATGAAAATAGATATTGAAAGACGTAACAATCTTAAGGCATATCATTCTGCAACTCATTTATTACATGAGTCTTTGAGAAGAACATTGGGAAAACACGTTATGCAAAAAGGATCTTTAGTTGCACCTGATAGACTAAGATTTGATTTTAGTCATATGAAACCAATTACAGAGGATGAATTAACAATTATCGATAAATTAGTTAATGAATACGTACAAAACAAAACTGATGTAACTACAAGAATTATGACACCAAAAGCTGCCATTGAAAAAGGTGCTTTAGCATTTTTCGGTGAAAAATATGGGGAAGAAGTGAGAGTAGTTTCTATGGGAGCGGAAAATAACTCTTATTTTTCAACAGAATTATGTGGTGGAACTCATGTAAAAAATACAGGTGATATTGGAAAATTTAAAACTATTAGCCAATCCTCAATAGCTGCTGGAGTGAGAAGAGTTGAAGCTTTAAGGGACAAACAACTCGAAATATTTTTAAAAAATAAGGAAAAAATGTCAAACCTTTCTGCTCAAAAAGATGAAGACAATATTAAGGATGTTTCTGCTCAAATAATCAAATTAGGTGGAAAACCAAATATAGAAAATAAAGATACGAAAGGATTAATTAAAGACCTTAATAAACAATTAGAACAATTAAATGTTCAATCAGTTTTAGCTGATAAAACAAAAAACATAATTAAAGATGAAAATATAAATGGCACTCAAGTTAGATTACAAAAAGTTCAAGATTTATCTCCAAAAGACCTAAGAAAACTTGTTGATGCAGGTAAAAAAGAATTGGGTGAAGGAATAGTAGTAGTATTTGCAAATAAGGATGAGAAAGTTGGTCTTGCCGTAGGTGTAACAGAAAATTTAACAAATAAATACGATGCAGTTAAATTTGCAAAACTAGGATCTGAAATTATTGGTGGAAAGGGTGGAGGAGGTCGTAAAGATTTTGCACAGGCTGGAGGCCAAGACTCAAATAAAATCGACGAAGCTTTAGAAAAATTAAAATCGTTAATTTAATTTTTGTTTTAAACTTCCATCAATTACATCTAAAAACTGGTTAGTTGTCAAATATTCTGTAGAAGGACCAATAAGTATTGCCAAATCTTTAGTCATTGATCCTGACTCAACTGAACTTACACACACTTCTTCGAGTGTTTTAGCAAATTTGATTAATTCATCATTGCTATCTAACTTTCCTCTGTGCGCCAAACCTCTTGTCCAAGCAAATATAGATGCAATTGGATTAGTCGATGTTTCTTTACCTTGTTGATGCATTCTAAAATGTCGAGTAACAGTTCCATGAGCCGCTTCTGCTTCCATTGTTCTACCATCAGGCGCTAATAAAACACTAGTCATTAAACCTAAAGAACCATAACCTTGAGCAACAGTATCTGATTGAACATCGCCATCATAGTTTTTACAAGCCCATATATATTTACCATGCCACTTCATAGCACAAGCAACCATATCATCGATTAACCTATGTTCATAAGTTATGTTATTTTTTTCAAATTCTGATTTAAAATCTTTTTCAAAAACACTTTGAAATATATCTTTAAATCTACCATCATATTTTTTTAGTATGGTATTTTTAGTTGATAAATATACAGGCCATTTTTTTATTAGACCGTAATTGAAACATGATCTTGCAAAGTCTTCAATTGATTTATCTAAATTATACATTGAAAGAGCAATACCTGGGCCTGGGAAATTAAATACTTCATATTTTTTTTCATCACTTCCATCTTCCGATGTCCATTTAACTTCTAATTTACCTTTTCCTGGAACTAAAAAATCTGTAGCTCTGTATTGATCACCAAAAGCATGCCTTCCAATAATTAATGGATCTGTCCAAGATGGAACAAGTTTAGGAATATTTTTACAAATTATCGGCTCTCTAAATACTGTTCCTCCAATAATATTTCTTATTGTTCCATTTGGTGATCTCCACATTTTCTTTAATTTAAATTCTTCAACTCTCGCCTCGTCAGGAGTAATAGTTGCGCATTTGATACCTACTCCATTTTTCTTGATTGCATTGGCACAGTCGATGGTAATTTTGTCATCTGTATCATCCCTGCTTTTCATTCCTAGATCGTAATACTCAATACCTAAATCTAAATAAGGAAGAATTAATTTGTTTTTGATAAATTCCCAAATTACTCTTGTCATTTCATCACCGTCTAGCTCGACAATGGGATTTTTTACCTTAATTTTGCTCATTTTTTGATGTATCTTAATAATTGAATTTATACTTTTTATATACATATTAATCCAGAATTATCAATTGAACGATTATGATAGACAAAATTTTTCCAAAGATTCATAACGAAGGCTATAAATTTATAGTAATTTTCGTAGTAGCAACGATCATTCTATATTTCATTCACGGTTTTTTAGGTTTCATAGGTTTAGTATTAAGTATTTGGTGTTATTATTTTTTTAGAGATCCAGAGAGAATTCCAATAAATGATGAAAACTATTTAACAAGTCCTGCTGACGGATTAGTTTTACAAGTTTTAGATACAAATGGTCCTAAAGAATTGGGCCTTGAAAATAAAAAATTTAAGAAAGTAAGTATATTTATGAATGTATTTGACTGTCATGTGAATAGATCTCCATGTTCAGGAAAAATTGAGGAAATTTTATACAAACCTGGAAAATTTATTAATGCATCTCTTGATAAAGCTAGCGAAGATAATGAAAGAAATTATTATAAAATTAAAAACTCTCATGGAGAAGACATTATCGTAGTTCAAATTGCAGGTCTAGTTGCACGTAGAATAGTAACAGATACCTCAGTTGAAGAAAATGTTGATCAAGGATCTAGAATAGGAATGATTAGATTTGGAAGTAGAGCAGATTTATATTTTGAAAACTATGAACCACTAGTAAAAGTTAATCAAAGAGCAGTTGCTGGAGAAACATTGATAGCCAAAAGATAAATGGAAAACCCAAAAAAGAATATAAGATTAGTATCAAATAAAAATTCAAGAGTTATTTTGCCGAATATTATGACATTGGTTGGAGTTTGTATTGGCTTAACTTCAATTAAATTTGCATTTGATGGAAGATTTGAATTATCTGTTATTGCAGTTTTAATTGCTGCGATCATTGACGGTTTAGACGGAAGAATTGCAAGATTAATTAAAGCTACATCAAAAGTTGGAAAAGAATTAGACTCATTAACGGATGTAATTAGTTTTGGAGTTGCTCCGGCATTCATAATGTATTTCTGGGCGCTAGATAATATCGGCAGATTTGGTTGGTTAATATCTTTAATATATGTGGTTTGTGTTGCCTTAAGACTTGCAAGATTTAATGTTTCAACTGGAGGAGAGCCTTCATGGAGAGATAATTATTTTGAGGGTATTCCATCTCCAGCAGGCGGAGTATTAGTATTAATGCCATTAATTTATAGTTTTAGCGAGTTTCAATTTATAACTATTAATAAAAATATTATTGTTCCATCTTTATTCATTGTTATTTCTGTACTTTTGATAAGTAAAATTCCCACATATTCTTTAAAAAGAATCGTAGTTCCAAGAAGTACTTCAATATTTCTTCTATTTGGAATAATTTTATATTTTGGTTTATTGCTAATATATACCTTTAATACAATTATAATTTCAGGAATTATTTATTTACTAATGATTCCAGCGAGTTCAATTCATTACTTATTTTTAAAAAAGCAAAACAAAGAGAAAGATCAAAGTGTAGACCATGACGAGGATATTCTTTGATGAAAAAGAATGTAATTGTATCCTTAGCTGACTCCAATTATTTCGAACTTCTTGATGAATTGATAGACTCAATTAAATCTTTTGAAGAAAGCAAGAATACTGCGATTTGTATACTAGATGCAGGTTTAAATGAGGAGCAAGTAACTAAATTAAAAGAAAAAGTTGATGAAGTAAAAAAAGCAGAATGGGATATAGAGGTTTCATCTTTTAGAATTAAAGGAAGGGAATGGTTAAAGAGCCAAGTATCAAGAGCATTTTTACCAAAATATTTTCCAAATTATGAGAAGTATTTGTGGATAGACTGTGACGCATGGGTACATGATTGGCAATCAGTTGAGTTATATTTTAAAGCTTGTGTAAATGGAAAGTTAGGTATCACCCAAACATTCACACCCGGATATAGAATAATGACAAGGGTAAAATGGATTTTTGGAAAGTTAGCAATAATTAAATCACAGAATTTTAAACACGGAATAGCATTTAAAATTGGGTTAGATAAAGCTCGGAAATTAGCTTTTGCGCCCCATATAAACATTGGTGTATTTTCTCTTGAAAAAGAATCAAAAATTTGGAATTTATGGCAATCAAATCTAGAAACGACATTAAAACACGGACAAATTTTTGGTTCGGAACAATTAGCAATAAACATGTGTGTATACATTGATGATGTTGAAACTGAATTTCTTCCTCATAATTGCAACTGGATAGCTAGCAATTTGTTACCAAAATATGATACTGATAAAGGTATATACGTAGAACCATATTTGCCAAATCAAAAAATTGGAATAATGCATTTAGCAGGAGATATTAAAGTTGATAATAAAAAAATGAGAACTGATAAAAGTGTAAAAATAAAGTTATCCACACTAAATGGAGATAAGATCAACAAGTCACTAAGATTTATATCTAATTGAAAAAAAATAAAATCTCAAAAAATTGGATTAATAAGCAGAGAAGAGATATTTACGTTAGACAATCAAAAGTTGAAGGATATAGATCAAGAGCCGTTTATAAATTAAAAGAAATTAACGAAAAATTTAAATTTTTAAAAAATAATATATCAGTAATAGATCTTGGAGCAGCTCCTGGAAGCTGGTCTCAATATATATCAAGTAATCTAAAATGTAATAAACATTTGGCAATTGATTTAAAAGAAATAGAAGAAATAAAGAATGTAAAAATTTTAAAAGGAGATTTTACAGATACGGAACAACAAAATAAAATTAATAATTATTTTGGAGGAAAAATTGACCTAATTATTTCAGATATGGCAGTGAATACTACGGGAAATAAAAATTTAGACTCAATGGTAACTGGAGAATTAGTTTTAGAAGCCTTAGATTTTGCTACCAAAGTGATGAAGCCAAATGGCTATTTTGTCTCAAAATTATTTATGGGAACTTCTTTTAATGAAATAATAGCATTTTCAAAAAAAAATTTTGTAAAATTTAATGTTTATAAGCCTCCCGCAAGTAGAAAAGACTCTAAAGAAAGTTTTTTAATTTGTAAAAATTTAAGATAGATACTTTCATTTTTTAAAGAATCGTTTATATAAGGACATGGATCCTATCAAAGAAGCGCTCACTTTCGATGATGTAACCTTAGCACCAAATTATTCTGAAATTTTACCTTCAGAAGTAAAGACAGAAGTTAAATTATCAAAACACTTAAATATTTCTATACCCCTTCTAACTTCAGCAATGGATACTGTAACAGAGTCTAACATGGCTATTTCAATCGGTAAAAAGGGTGGAATAGGTGTTATACATAGAAATTTATCAATAAATGATCAGATAAAAGAAATAAGAAAAGTAAAAGCAAAAAAAATGTTAGTTGGTGCAGCTGTTGGTGCAAGTTTAAACGAACACATAAGAGCTCAAAAGATTTTAAAAGAAAATATCGATTTAATTGTTGTTGATACAGCTCACGGCCACACAAAAAAAGTGGCCGAAATAATAAAAAAAATTAAAAAAATAAAACCAACTAAAACAGCTTTATGTGCAGGTAATATTGCTACAGCAGAAGCAGCTAAATTTCTTATTAAGCAAGGAGTGGATATTATAAAAGTTGGAATTGGACCAGGATCAATATGCACTACAAGATTAGTTGCAGGGATAGGAGTTCCACAGTTAAGTGCGATTTTAGATGTAAAAAAAGGTATGGGCAAAAGTAAAGTAACATTAATAGCTGATGGAGGTATCAAATTTTCTGGGGATATTGCAAAAGCACTTGCAGCAGGAGCAGATGCGGTAATGATTGGATCATTATTTGCAGGAACAGATCAGGCTCCAGGAAGAATTATTAAAAGAGGTGGTAAATTATTTAAAAGTTTTAGAGGCATGGGATCTATTGGAGCAATGAATAAAGGATCAGCAGATAGATATTTTCAATCAAAACAAAAAGATACTTCAAAATATGTAGCAGAAGGTGTTGAAGGTTTTGTTAAATACAAAGGCACAGTTGAAAAAATAATCTACCAACTAGTAGGGGGTTTAAAATCATCAATGGGATACTTAGGTGCAAAAAGAATTAAAGATCTCAGAAAAAAACCAAAATTTGTCAAAATTACTAAAGCAGGTTTTTATGAAAGTATGGTACATAACATAGACGAAATAAAAAGATGATAAAAAAAATTACCTTAGCAATAATTTTACTTTTTACTTTAATTTTTAATGTTAAAGCGGAGAAAGTTAATTTTTTTGATAAAGCAAAAAATCTTTATGAAAATGAAAAATATGAAGATTCAAAATTTTTATTTCAAAGAAATATTGTTTACAATCCCAAAGACTCAAAGTCATATCTATATTTAGCAAAAATATTTAAAACAGAAGAAAACAAAACAGAACTGGAAAAAAATATAAATACAGTCTTACTACTCGAGCCAAACAACGAAGAGGCAATGTATCTATTAATAGATATTGAGTTAGAAAGATCTAATTTTTCTAAAGCAGAGGAACTTAGAGAAGATTTTAAGAAAATATGCTCGAACCTTTGTGATAAAATCGCATCTATTAACAAACGCCTAAAAGAGTTTGAAAAAAAAGATGCGTCTTGAAAATAATCTAGATAAAATTTTAATAATCGATTTTGGGTCTCAGTTTACACAATTAATTGCAAGAAAAGTAAGAGAATTAAATGTTTTTTGTGAAATTATAAGTCACAACAAACTTAAAAAATACAAAAATGAAAAAAATTTGAAAGGCATCATTTTATCTGGTGGTCCCTTAAATGTTTATCAAAATAAAAAAGTTAAATTCAGTAGAAGTATATTAAGTTTAAATATTCCAATTTTAGGTATTTGTTTTGGCCATCAGATAATCTCTAAAGAATTAGGAGGTAAAGTAAAACGAGCAAAATCAAGAGAATTTGGGTTAGCAAAAGTTACAAAATTAAAAAAAAGCGCTTTAACCGAAAATTTCTTTTCAAAAAAATCCACCAATGTATGGATGAGCCATGGAGATGAGGTAATTAAATTACCTAAAGGTTTTAAAGTTATAGCAAAATCCTCAAATTCGAAATTATGTATGATAGAAAATGTAAAAAAAAAAATATATGGCATACAGTTTCATCCAGAAGTTTCCCATACAGTTAAAGGCAAAGTAATATTAAAAAACTTTGTAATTAAAATTTGTAAAATTAAAAAAAATTGGACATCAAAAAATCAAAAATCCAAACTTATGCAACAAATTAAAGAACAAGTTGGAAATTCTAAAGTAATTTGTGCATTATCTGGTGGTGTAGATAGCAGTGTAGTAGCAAAATTAATTAGTAATGCGATTGGAAAAAACCTAACTTGTATATTCGTTAATACTGGCCTGCTCAGAAAAAACGAAGAAAAACAAGTAGTAAATACTTTTAGAAAAAAATTTAAATTGAATTTAATTTATGTAAATGCTGAACAATTATTTATAAGCAAATTAAAAAACGTAACAGATCCAGAAAAAAAAAGAAAAATTATTGGAAATTTATTTATCAAACTTTTTGAAAAATACGCAAAAAAAATAAAAAATGTAAAATTTTTAGCTCAAGGAACTCTATACCCTGATTTAATTGAAAGTAAATCTGTAACAGGAAGTCAAACGTCAAAAATTAAGTCTCATCATAATGTAGGTGGTCTGCCGAAAAGAATGAAATTAAAATTGGTTGAGCCATTGAAGTATTTATTTAAAGATGAAGTTAGAATGTTAGGTCTAGAATTAAATTTAAGTAAAGAAATTATTTCTAGACATCCTTTTCCTGGTCCTGGTTTAGCAATTAGAATGCCAGGCATAATTACTAAAGAAAAAATAAAAATTTTAAAAGAAGCAGATAATTATTTTGTAAATGCATTAAGAGAACACAATCTATATCATAAGATATGGCAGGCTTATGCTGCATTACTGCCTGTTAAAACTGTTGGTGTCATGGGAGACAATAGAACCTATGAATATTTATGCTTGCTTAGAGCAATAACATCTGAAGATGGGATGACAGCGGATTATTTTCAATTTAATAAATCATTTATGCAAATGGTATCGAATAAAATAGTTAATAATATTCGAGGTATAAATAGAGTAGTTTATGATGTGACTTCTAAACCACCAAGTACTATTGAACTAGAATAGAAATAAATTATAATTTTACTATGAAATATTTACACACAATGATCAGAATTTCTAATATTCAGGAGTCGTTAAAATTTTTTTGTGATGGACTGGGTTTAAAAGAGACAAAAAGAATGGAAAATGAAAAAGGCAGATATACATTAATTTTTTTAGCTGCACCAAACGACAATAATGCAGAAATTGAACTAACTTATAATTGGGACGGTGACAATTTAGGAGAGGGATCTAGAAATTTTGGTCACTTAGCTTATAGAGTTAAAAATATATACGAAATATGTCAAAGACTAATGGATATGGGTTATACAATTAATAGACCACCTAGAGATGGTCATATGGCATTTGTGAAATCACCAGATAAAATATCAATTGAAATACTTCAGGAAGGAAATCTTCCTCCTAAAGAGCCCTGGTCATCAATGGAAAATACTGGAACTTGGTAATATTAGAAATACTTTATATATTTTTCATTAATATTTAAAATTTCTAAATCGACTAGCCCACCTATTACTAATTGAATAGCAACCAATAATATAAAGCCTAAACCTATGTAAGCTATCCATAAATGTTTTTGTATATAATTTGCTAAATAAGTAGCTAAGGCTCCAGTAAGAACTACTGATAATACCAAGCCAAAAATCATAAAACCAAAATTACCTTTGGCTGCACCCACAACGCCAATAACGTTATCAAAACTAATCGTAATATCTGCAAATAACACTTTGTAAATACTTTTGATAAATGAAGGTTCCATAGATTTCTTTTTAGGAGACTTAATTTTTTGAATTTCAAATAAATCTTTTCTTAAGTCATTAACAATCCAAATTAAAAGTAATCCACCAAGAATTTTAATGAAGTAAAACTTAAATAAATATGTTGCAAATATTGCAAATATAACTTTGAAAACTAACGCTCCAACTACTCCCCAGAATATTATTTTTTTTCTATTTTTTGGTACAAAATTAGCTGCTATTAATCCAATTATTATTGCATTATCTGCCGCAAGAATAATATCTATAAATATAATTTGCAGTAAAATGAGCGACTGTTCGATCAAGATGTTATTATAATAGTAATTATTTATTATTTTTCAATAAAACATCAAAAATTTTTATTGATTTAAGTTTTAATACATAATGAGATATGTTTTTTAGAAATATGGAGGATTTATGAAACTTTTCAAAATTTTGCTCTCTGTTTTATTTTCTGTTCTTTTAACTGCTAATGCTTTTGCCGCAGAAAAATGGGATATGGCACTAGCATATGGTGCAAGCAACTTCCATTCTGCTAATGCAGCTGAATTTGCTAAAAATGTTTCAGAAAAAAGTGGGGGGAAATTAACAATAGTAACACACCCAGGTGGATCTCTATTTAAAGGTGGAGAGATATTTAGGGCTGTTAGAACTGGACAAGCTCAAATTGGTGAGAGATTTATGTCGGCCCTAGGTAAAGAGGATCCGTTATTAGAGATTGATTCACAACCATTTCTTGCGACATCTTATGATGATGCTATGAAACTTTATCAAGCATCTAAGCCTGCAATAATTAAAGGTCTAGATCAAAAAGGTCTTGTATTTTTATATGCTGTACCATGGCCTGCGCAAGGTCTTTATAGTAAAAAGGAAATTAATAGTGTTGCTGATTTAAAAGGCTTAAAATTTAGAGCATATAATTCTGCAACTATTAGAATGGCCGAGTTGACAGGTATGGCTCCTACAAAAATAGAAGCAGCTGAAATAAGCCAAGCATTCTCAACTGGTGCGGTTGAAAGTATGATTACTTCACCAACCACTGGTAAGAACAGTAAAATTTGGGAAAATGGAGTAAAGTATTTTTATGATATTGCAGCTTGGTTTCCAAAAAATATGATTGTAGCTCACAGAGGTTCCTGGAATAAATTAGATAAAGCTACACAAAAAATGATTATGGAAGAGGCAGCAGTTGCTGAGAAAAAAGGTTGGGCACTTTCAAAAAAAGGAAATGTTGCTGATAAAAAAGCTTTAGCTGATGCTGGAATGAAAGTAGGCAAAGTAAATTCAGCCCTTGAAAGTCATTTCAAAAAAGTTGGTGCTACAATGGCAGAAGAATGGAAGAAAAAAGCTGGCGATAGAGGTGCTAGTGTTCTTGCTGCTTATAATTAAATCATTATAATTAAAAAGGCCGTATTAAACGGCCTTTTTATATGTTTACTAAAGTCAATAAATTTTTAAATAATCTTTATAGTTACTCAGGCTATATCGCTGCATTCTTTCTTATTTTGGTTGCAGTTTTTATTTTAATTGGAATTTCATCAAGAATATTTGGTTTTTATATAAGAGGTCTAGCTGAATATTCTGGATATTGTATGGCTGCCTCATCTTTTTTTGCTTTATCTTATACTTTTGTAGAAGGTGGTCACATTAGAATTACTTTATTTTTAGAAAAAGCTACTGGTATTAAAAAGAGATTTTTGGAATTATGGAGTTTGATAGTTGCAACTATTTTTTCTGGTTATCTGGCTTTTTATTTTTTAAAAATGCTAAAAATATCTTATGAATTTCAAGAGAGAAGTGAAGGAGCTGACGAAATTTTAATTTGGATACCACAAACTAGTGTTGCTCTAGGATCACTAATATTTTTCATATGTGTATCTCATCAATTAGTTTTGAAAATACAAACAAAAAAAAATGACTGAAATTTTACTTACTATATTTTTCATAAGTGTTCTCTTGATATTTTTAGGCTCGGGAATTTGGGTTGCTATAAGCATGGTTGGTGTTTCATCAATAGGAATGATGCTGTTCACCACAAGGCCAGTTGGTGATGCGATGGCAACAACAATTTGGGGAGCTTCATCTTCATGGACTTTAACTGCACTTCCTTTATTTGTTTGGATGGGTGAAATTTTATTTCGGACGAAGTTATCTGAAAATTTATTTGAAGGATTATCCCCATGGATGCAGAAACTACCCGGTGGCTTAGTGCATGTTAATGTAGTTGGATGTGCTTTATTTGCAGCTATTTCTGGATCTTCTGCGGCAACTGTAGCCACAGTAGGAAAAATGTCTATTCCAGAACTAAGAAAAAGAAAATATCCAGAAAGTATTCTGCTTGGAAGTTTAGCTGGTTCAGGAACGCTGGGTCTTCTAATTCCACCTTCAATTATTTTAATTATTTATGGTGTGACTGTCCAAGAGTCGATAGCAAAACTATTTATTGCAGGAATTGTTCCAGGAATAATGATTGCGTTGATCTTTATGACATATGTAATGATTTGGTCGTTAATAAATAAAAAATCCATGCCTACTTTTAAACAAAACTTCTCACTTATGGAAAAGGTAAGGAAATCAGGAAAACTGATACCTGTAATATTATTAATAGTTTCAGTTATTGGCTCAATTTATACTGGTATAGCAACCGCAACCGAAGCAGCTTCTTTGGGTGTAGTAGGTGCATTAATTTTATCGTACTTTCAAAAGAGTTTGTCTGTAAGAACATTTAAAGAGTCTCTCTTGGGTGCTACTAAAACTTCTTGCATGATAGCTTTTATATTAGCTGGAGCCACTTTTTTATCTTTGGCAATGGGTTTTACAGGATTGCCAAGAAATCTTGCTCTATGGATTGAAGGAATGGAACTTTCTCCATATGTTTTAATTTTTGTTTTAATGATCTTTTATATAATCCTTGGAATGTTTCTTGATGGTATCTCTGCTGTAGTTTTAACAATGGCTATAATTGAACCAATGATTAGACAAGCAGGTTTTGATATGATTTGGTTTGGTGTTTTTCTAGTTATTGTTGTCGAAATGGCTCAGATCACGCCGCCGGTTGGTTTTAATCTTTTTGTTCTTCAGGGTATGGCTAATAAAGATATGGGTTATATAGCAAGAAGCGCGTTTCCACTCTTCTTGCTAATGATTTTTGCTGTTATCTTGGTTGTGATATTTCCAGAAATTGCTCTTTGGATGCCTGAGCAAATGATAAAAAATATAAACTAGTATTTTGATTTTTTAGATCCGTCTATAACACCCTTTAGCTGATTGTATTCTTCACAATTACATCCTTTTAGAACACTCAATCTTTCTTTTGCTAAATTCATCCTATTGGTTGCAACATATAATTCACCAAGATATTCGTTAATTCCTATGTGATTTGGCTCAATAGCTAAACCTTGAAGATAATATTTCTCACCATTTTCAAAATCACCAATTTTTCTAGTTGCAAATCCAAGATAATTTAATGTGTCTGCTTTATTTGGCTTCATCTTATTTGACTTTACTAAAAATTTAATTGCTCTTTCGTATCTTTTAATTGCTTTCTCTGTTTTACCTTTTTTTTCTAATTTTTTTGCAGCTTTAATCAATTTCACTGCCTTATCATAATGGCTTTCTTTTGATCCAGAATCACTACTAGATCCAGCGGCAAAAGATGTTCCTGCTAAAAAAATTAAAAAGAACATTGAAAAAAATATTTTCTTTATCATTATTTAAATTTCCTCAAGTTAGTTAGTGTTTTTAGTTCTAAGCCATTATCTATTAAATTATTTTTTATAGATATAGCTGTAGCTAGAGAACTTTCGTTATCGCCATGTATACACACAGAGTCTATTTCACAAGGTATTTGCTTTCCACTGTGACAATTAATGGCTTGGTTCTGAACCATGCTTAAAACGTGACTTTTTGCTTTATCTGGATCTGTAATAAGTGCATTAGGCTCTTTTCTAGATACTAAGTTTCCATTATCTTCATAATTTCTGTCTGCAAAAATCTCACATGCTATCTTCATATCAAATTTCTTTGCTGCTTCTTCCATCTTTGAACCTGTAGGCACTAAATAAATTAAATCTTTATTAAAATTACAGATTGATTTTGCAATGATTGTTGCAAGCTCAATATCTTCGCAAGCCATATTATTTAATGCACCATGTGGTTTAATATGTGTAACGATCTCACCATGTTTTTCAGCTATATTTTGTAAAATTTCATACTGATCAATTAATAATTTATTTATTTCATCTGACGATAAATTTAGTCTTTTACGTCCAAAGTTTTCTGGATCATTAAATGATGGATGTGCACCTATGCTAACACCGTTTTTCTTACAAATTTTTACAACTTGGTTCATGCTATCTTCATCACCAGCATGATAACCACAAGCAACATTAGCTGAATTGACAATTTCTAGTAATTTTGGATCATTTTCATCTGAATGATGCTTTGATTTTTCACCTAAATCACAATTGATATTAATTTCCATACTAATAAATCATAAGTATAACATGGTATGATAAAAAATATATTAAATCTTGGTGACGCAGCTTTGTATTGTGACTTTGGAAGTGATGTAAATCAAGAAATTAATTCAAATGTTATCAAATATTTTTACCATATAAAAAAATTAAATTTAAAAGGTATCACAAACTTAACTCCATCTTATAATAAATTAATAATTTCATATGATTTAAATATACATTCTTTTTTATCTTTAAAAAAAAAAATTGAAAATATAGAGATTAAAGAAAACAATAAATTAGAAAAAAACTTAATCGAAATTCCTGTGTGCTGTGATAATAATTTTGCATTAGATATTAAAAGGGTTGAAAATAAACTAAAATTAAAATCAGAAATAATCCTAGAAAAATTTTTTAGCAAAAATTACTTTTGTTATATGACAGGATTTGTGGCTGGCATGCCTTTTCTTGGTGATCTTAACCAGGAAATGAGATTAAAAAGATTAGAAACACCAAGAGTTAAAGTTCCAAAAGGTTCAGTTGGAATAACAGAACAATTTTGTAACATATACACTTTTGAGACACCTGGGGGATGGAATATTTTGGGAAATACACCACAAAATATTTTCGACACATCTAATCAATCAAACCCTAATCTTGTTAATCCAGGTGATACAATAAAATTTTATAGAATAACTTTAGATCAATATAATGAAATCAAAAGATAGAAACTACTTTAAAATTTTAAGAGCTGGTATCAACACCACATATCAAGACTTAGGAAGAAATAATTTATACCATATTGGTATTCCTTTTAGCGGAGCGATGGATAAAAGAAATTTTCAATTGTTAAACTCACTTCTACAAAATGATTACAATTCACCTGTAATAGAATTTGCTTATCAAGGCCCGCATTTGAAGTATTTTGGAAAAGATATTTTTTTTTGTATTTCTGGAAATGTATCATTTAAAATTATAACAAAAGAAGGTGTTATTGATGGTAATTCCTACCAATGTTATTTGTTAAAAAATGGCGATGAAGTCGATATCCGTTCAACCAACAAGTCTGTTTATGGATATTTTTCGATTAATGGAACTTTTGGTGTTGATTATTATTGGGGAAGCTGTTCAATAAATACACAAGCTCAAATTGGACCAAATAACGGGAATAAATTTTCTAAAGATTTAGAAATTGAAATAATTGATATTAATAATTCTTTTAACAAAAGAAAACTCGATTACTTAGGTAGCACTATTGAAAATATAAGGGTCATTAAAGGCACAAACTATGATTATTTTTCTGAGTCTTCACAAAATAAATTCTTTAAAGAAAGTTTTAAAATTACAAAACTTTCAGACAGGATGGGTATGAGATTAGAAGGTCCAAAAATTGAAAATATCGTTGATCCTAATATAAAATCTGAAGGTTTGGTAAAAGGTGTAATTCAAATAACATCTGCTGGAGATCCAATAATTATGTTATCAGATCATGGGACTATTGGTGGATATCCGAAGATTGCAACTGTCATATCTGCTGACTATGATCGACTGGTACAATTAACACCAGGATCTAATATTAAATTTAAAGATGTAAGCTTAGAGGATGCTGAAACATTATATAAACTTTATCAGATGGAGACTAATAATCTTATTTCTCAAATTAAATGAATTTAATTACAAAATTACCAGGGCCACTTTTGATTTTTTTTGGTGCTTTCAGTTTAAGTTTTGGAGGGTTGATAGTCAAATCTTTCGAAGGTTCTACTCTATGGCAGATTCTATTTTGGAGATCAGTTTTTTTTATAATTGTAGTTCTGATCTTTCTAATTATTAGTTATAAGCAAAATTTTATTTCAGCATTTTATAAATCTGGAATCCCTGGTCTTATTGGAGGCATTATACTTGCTTTTGGCTTTAGTGGTTATGTTTTTGCAATGTATAATACTACCGTAGCAAATACTAATTTTATAATTCAAACCCAAACATTATTTTTAGCAATCTTTGGATATATCTTTTTAAAAGAAAAAATAAACTTAATAACATTAACTTCTATAGTTTTAGCAATTTCAGGAATAATTTTGATGGTTGGAAGTTCGTTAACAGTTGGACAAATGAGTGGAAATATTGCTGCTTTTATTATGCCAATATCATTCGCAACATTAATTTTAATAGTTAGAAAATTTCCAAGTGTAGATATGGTTCCATTACAATTTATTGCAGGCGTTATTGCTTTGATCATTGGATATTTTATGTCTAAAACGATCTTTATATCTTTAAATGACATTTTTTTGGGATTTCTAGCTGGTTTTTTCCAACTTGGTTTTGGTTTTATTTTTATTACAATTGGTGCAAGATCTACACCTTCAGCCTTAGTTGGAATCATAATGTTATCAGAGGCAGTTTTAGGACCTTTTTGGGCGTGGATGTTTATAAATGAAAATCCTCCAACCAGCGTTTTAATTGGTGGTTTAATAGTGATATTTGCAGTTTTAATACAATTTCTATCACTTATGAAAAAAAAAAGTGCAACAAATTAGAGCTATAAATTTATATTAGTTATGTTATAAGATTTTATACGGGAGAGACTACTTTTGTAGCGCCGAAGGAGCAACCACCCCGGAAACTCTCAGGCAAATGGACCGTACATATTAACTCTGGAAAGAGAATTATTCTCGCCGAAGGAGCAAATCTCTCAGGCAAAAAGACAGAGGGGGCATAAAGAGTTAATATGAGTATAAAAAAAACATCGTTAAATAATCTCCATATCAAGTATGGCGCAAAGCTTGTAGAGTTTGCTGGATATCAAATGCCCATCCAATATAAATATGGAATTATACAAGAGCATAAATACACACGTTCACACTCTGGTATTTTTGATGTTTCTCATATGGGTCAATTATTTATATCGGGTGGTGATGATCTTACAAATGAGCTCGAGAAGATTTTTCCTGCGGATTTGAAAAAATTGAAAACTAATCAAAGTAAGTATTCATTTTTAATGAATAACAAAGGAGGAATTCAGGACGATCTGATAATTACCAAAACATCTGATGGATTTTTAATTATCTTGAATGCTGCATGCAAGTATAATGATTATGAAGTAATAAAATCTAAACTTGATAATCAATATAAATTAAATCTTGACGAGTCATTGTCATTAATTGCATTACAGGGCCCCGAAGCAAAAAATGTTTTAAATAAAGTTATACCTGGTTGTGACAGTCTAAAATTTATGAACGGAAACAACTATGTCTATAAAAACGAAAAAGTATACATAACTAGATCAGGATATACTGGTGAGGATGGATTTGAAATTTCTATAAAAAATAGTGATGCTGAAACTTTTGTAGAAAGTTTGATAGAAAATGGATCTAAATTGATTGGCTTAGGAGCAAGAGATACATTAAGAATGGAAGCTGGACTCTGCTTGTATGGAAATGATTTAGACAACGATACAAGTCCTATCGAAGCTAATCTAAAATGGGCAATACCTAAGAGCAGAATTGAGACTGAATTTGTTGGATCAGAAGTTTTAAAAAACCAATTTCAAAGCGGAGTAAAAAAATTGAGAGTTGGCATAAAACCAGACAGCAAAGTAATTGCTAGAGGAAATACCAAAATTTACAATGATAAAAATCAAGAAATTGGGAAAGTAACAAGTGGTACATTTGGACCGAGCGTTGAACATCCAATAGCAATGGGATATGTCGATAATAGTTATTCAACTGTAAATACAAAAATATTTCTTGAAGTTAGAGGAAAAAAAATTCCTGCAAATATTTGTAACTTACCATTTTATAAAAAAAATTACGTAAAAGGGGAAATTAATGTCTGAAGTTAAATATTCAAAAGAACATGAGTGGATTAAACTAGATGGAGAAGAAGCTACAATTGGAATAACTAAGCATGCAACTGAAATGCTTGGGGATATAGTATTTGCAGAACTTCCAGAGAAAGGCTCACATGTTGATAAAGATGGAACCGCTGGAGTGGTTGAGTCAACGAAAGCTGCTAGCGATGTTTACACTCCTGTTAGTGGAGAAGTTATAGATACAAATCAAATGATAGTTGATGATCCATCAAAAATAAATGAAGACCCAGAAGAGTCTGCATGGTTTTTTAAACTTAAAATAAAAGACAAATCTGAAATGGATAGTCTTATGAATAAAGAAGAATATGAAAAATTTGCAAAGGAGACGTCAGCATAATGTTACCAAATTCAGAAAAAGATTTTATAAAAAGACACATTGGACCTTCTAAAGAAGACCAATCAAAAATGTTAAAAGAATTAAATTATCAATCAATAGATGATTTAATGAATAACACTGTTCCAGAAAAAATAATGTTTAAAGGTGAGCTTAATATCGGAGAACCTAATTCAGAATATGAGGCGTTGAGAAAATTAAGAGCAATTTCAAAAAAAAATCATGTTTACTCAAATTTTATTGGAATGGGTTATTATGGAACTTATACACCATATGTAATTTTAAGAAATATTTTAGAAAATCCAGGTTGGTATACATCATATACACCTTATCAGCCTGAAGTAGCTCAAGGAAGACTTGAGATGTTATTAAACTTTCAACAAATGATTGTTGATTTTACTGGAATGGATATCGCTAATGCTTCTTTATTGGATGAGGGTACAGCAGCAGCAGAAGCTGTGGGCCTAAGTCATAGATTAAATAAAAAAGATAGCAATTTAGTTTTTGTATCTGAGGATTGTCATCCTCAAACTATAAATGTAATTCAAACTAGAGCTGAACCAATGGGGTTAAAAGTTTTAGTTGGAAAAGAAGATGAAGTTTTAGACCAATTAAAAGAAGATCTTGTTTGTGGAATTTTACAATATCCTGGAACTTTAGGAGATATTAAAGACCCAAGTGAAGCAATTAGCAAAATTCATAAAAAAAACGGTAAGGCTGTATTAGCTTGTGATTTATTAGCTTTAGCAAAATTAAAAACTCCAAGAGAACTTGGTGCTGATATAGCAGTAGGAAGCTCTCAACGATTTGGAATACCAATGGGGTATGGAGGTCCACATGCAGCATTTTTTGCAACTAAAGACGAGTATAAGAGATCGATGCCTGGTAGAATTGTTGGAGTGTCAGTTGATAGACATGGTAACAAGGCATATAGATTATCTTTACAAACTAGAGAGCAACACATCAGAAGAGATAAGGCGACAAGCAATATTTGTACTGCACAAGCTTTATTAGCAATTGTTTCAGCAGCATATGCTATTTATCATGGTCCAGATGGAATTAAAAATATTTCTGAAAGAGTTTCTCAATTAGCAAAAAGTTTTGCTGATAAAATAAAACAGTCAGGTTATGAAATTTATTCTGATTATTTTTTTGATACTGTTACAATTATTACCAAAGAAAAGACTGATCAAATTTATAAAAATGCTCTAAATCAGAAAGTTAATATACGAAAAGTAAATTCTGAAATGCTTGCTGTCTCTTTCGATGAAAGAAAAAACGTTTATAGAGTAAATCAATTATTAAAAATTTTTAATGCTGCAGAATCAATAAAAAAAGAGGATCCTTCAGTTAAATTACCTAATTTACCAAAAAATTTATTAAGAACTTCAAAATATTTAGAGCATCCAATTTTTAACTTATATCATTCAGAAACTGAAATGCTTAGATATCTTAAAAAGCTAGAGGATAAGGATATAGCATTGAATAGAACTATGATAGCACTTGGGTCGTGCACAATGAAGTTAAATGCTGCTGCTGAAATGATCCCGATTTCTTGGAAAGAATTTGCAGAACCTCATCCTTTTGTTCCAGTTGAACAAATGGAAGGTTTTAGAGATTTGTTTACTGATTTAAAAAATTGGTTGAGATCTATAACAGGTTTTTCCGGTGTTTCTCTACAACCTAATGCAGGCGCCCAAGGAGAATATGCAGGTCTAATGGTTATAAGAAAGTACCACTTAGATAGAGATGAAGCTCATCGTAATATATGTTTAATCCCAAGTTCGGCACATGGTACAAATCCAGCAAGCGCACAGATGGTTGGAATGAAAGTGGTTGTCGTTAATTGTGATAAAGAGGGAAATGTAGATTTCGATGATTTAAAGAAAAAAGTAGAGCAACATTCAGAAAATCTCGCAGCTTTAATGGTAACTTACCCATCTACCCATGGAGTATTTGAGGAAAAAATAAAAGATATTTGTGAGTTAGTTCATAAACATGGTGGACAGGTCTATATGGATGGAGCAAATTTAAATGCCCTTGTTGGAGTTGCAAAGCCTGGAAATTTTGGTCCAGATGTTTGTCATATTAATCTGCATAAAACATTTTGTATTCCTCACGGTGGTGGTGGACCTGGAATGGGACCTATAGCTTGTAAAAAACATTTACAAGTTTATCTACCTAATCATCCAGTAATAAAAGATTGCGGACCAACAAGTGGAATTGGAGCAGTATCAGCAGCTCCTTGGGGTAGCTCAAGTATTCTATCAATCTCTTGGATGTATATTAAAATGATGGGATCAGCAGGATTAAAGCTTGCTACTCAAGTTGCAATTTTAAACGCAAATTATATTGCTCACAGACTAAAAGATCACTTTCCGATTTTGTACAAAGGTGCAAATGGCAATGTTGCACATGAGTGCATAATTGATATTAGAAATATTAAATCTGAAACAGGGGTAACAGAAGAAGATATCGCTAAAAGAATGATAGATTTTGGATTTCACGCACCAACTATGTCATGGCCTGTTGCTGGCACTATGATGATAGAGCCAACCGAAAGTGAAGGATTATCAGAAATAGACAGATTTTGTGACACTTTAATTAAGATTAAACAAGAAATTGAAAAAATTAAATCAGGTGAATTTGATAAAATTGATAATCCAATTAAAAATGCTCCTCACACTGATACTGAATTATCATCAGATGTATGGGAACATAAATATTCAAGACAAGAAGCAGCCTATCCTGCAAGTTTTCTAAAACAAAATAAATTTTGGCCTCCAGTTGCCAGGGTAGACAATGTTTATGGAGATAAAAATATATTCTGCACATGTCCAAGCATGGATGAATTTAAAGAAGACGCAGCATAGCCTTAATGCGAATTGCAGTAATTGGATCAGGCATTTCTGGTTTATCAGCAGCACAAAAGCTTTCCAAAAAACACCATGTTGATTTATTTGAAAGTGAAGATCATTTTGGTGGTCATTCATATACCCTAGATACTTTAATTAATGGTAAAAAAGTTCCTGTAGATATTGGCTTTATTGTTTTTAATCATGAAACTTATCCAAATCTCATAAATTTTTTTAATGAATTAAAAATTGAAATTGAAAAAAGCGATATGTCATTTTCTGTTTCTGTAAAAGACACAAATTATGAATATTGTGGCAGAGGCTTAAATGGAATTTTTGCAAACAAATCTAATCTTTTTAATTTAAAATTTTTAAAAATGTTTTTTGATATTATAAATTTCTACAAAAAGTGTGATCAAATTAAAAGTTTAAATGAAGATATAACTCTTGGTGAATTTCTTGAAAAAAATAAATGGTCAAAAAATTTTATTAATTTTCATTTAATCCCAATGGTTTCTGCTATCTGGTCTATGCCACCAGTAGAAGCAAATCAAATGCCAATTAAATTTTTCTTAAAATTTTTTCAAAATCACGGACTTTTTAAATTAAAAAATAGACCACAATGGTACACAGTTGCCAAAAGAAGCAGAACTTATGTAGAGAAAGTATTAACTCAAATAAGTGGAGAATATTTTAAAAATTATAAAATTAGTTCGATAAAAAGAAATAAAATTGGTGTTCAAGTATATTATGGTGCTAGCAACGAATTTTTTGACTATGATAAAGTTGTTATCGCTACTCATGCAGATGATGCATTGAAAATTTTGGGTGAGCCGACCGAGGATGAAAAAAAAATACTATCAAATTTCAAATACAAATCAAATCTAGCGGTAATACATACTGATGATGTATGTATGCCAAATAATAAAAAAGTTTGGTCTTCATGGAATTCCTTAGTTGATAAATCAGATATTAGTAAGACATCATTAACTTATTGGTTGAACTTATTACAAAATCTGAAAACAGAAAAAAATATTTTCTTAACCTTAAATCCTTTTTTTGAAATAGATCAAAAAAAAATCCTACAAAAAGTTAGTTTTACCCACCCTTATTTTGATCAAGATGCTTTGAATAATCAAAAATTATTAAAAGAAATACAAAATAAAAGAAATGTATTGTTTTGTGGAAGTTATTTTGGTTACGGTTTTCATGAAGATGGAATAAAATCATCCATTAATATGATTGAAAACCTAAATGATTAAAAATTCCAATATCTACGAAGGAAAAGTAATTCATAAAAGATTTAAGCCAAAATATCACTTTTTTAAATACAACGTTTTCTCACTCTTTTTAGATCTTGATGAAATTAATTTAATACAAAAAAAAATTAAAATTTTTTCCAACAATAGTTTTAATATCTTGAGTTTTTATGACAAAGATCACGGACCTAGAGATGGTAGTGATTTAAAAGCCTGGGTAATAGATAATTTAAAATCAAATAATATTCAATTTGAAAACATAAAGATAAAATTACTTTGTTATCCTAGAATATTTGGTTACGTATTTAATCCATTAAGTATTTTTTTCGTTTATGATAATCATTCAAAAATTATAGCTATATTGTATGAAGTTAAAAATACATTTGGTGAGCAACATACTTATATTTTTAAAGTCAACGACGAAAAAATAATTACAAATAGCTGTGAGAAAAAGTTTTTCGTTTCACCATTTATTGAAATGAAAAGTAATTACAATTTTAGAATCCTTAAACCTGAAAAAACGTTATCCGTTATAATTGATCAAAGTGATAAGGATGGAAAATTGTTATATGCTTCACAAGATGGGGTTGCAAAAGAAATTAACAATAAAAATATGCTTATATCTTATATTTCTCACCCTTTAATGACTTTTAAAGTTATTGCCGCAATTCATTTTGAAGCATTAAAATTATGGTTAAAGGGAGTTAAGTTAGTTAAAAAAAATATAAAAATAAAAAATAACATTACGTTTGAAAAAAAATGAATTTTAATCTTTTGTCAGATAAAATCGTATTTAATTCTCTTAAACTAATAAAGCATGGATATCTTGAAATTCAAAATCATGACAGCAAAATATATAAGTTTGGCAATGAGAATGAATTATTAAGAGCAAAGATTAAAATTAACAAACCTGGTTTAACATTTCAAATAATAAAATCGGGAAGTGTAGGACTTGCAGAAGCGTACATGCGAAATGAATTTGAAACAGATAATCTAACTAATCTAATAGAAATAACAGCTAAAAATATAAAACTTGTTTATAAATTTTCAGGTATCTTTGATATATCAATGATTAATAAACTAAAAAGTATTTTCATAAAAAATAACAAGAGCAGAAGTAAGGAAAATATTTCAAAACATTATGATTTAGGAAATGATTTCTTTTCATTATGGTTAGATCCCTCACTTACTTATTCAAGTGCAATTTTTGAAAAACAAAAAGACGATTTATTTTCTGCTCAACTAAATAAATATAAAAAACTTACAGACTTAATAAAGCCAAACGTAGGAAATAAAATTTTAGAAATTGGCTGTGGTTGGGGTGGCTTTGCTGAATATGTGGGTAAAAATTATGATGTAAAATTAGATTGTATAACAATTTCTAAAGAGCAATTTGAATTTTCAAAAAAAAGAATGTTTGAAAATGGATTGAATGAAAAAGTGAATATATTTTTGAAAGATTATAGAGATGTAAAAGACAAATATAATTCCATCGCATCTATAGAAATGATAGAAGCCGTCGGTCAAAATTATTTAGTCAATTATTTTAAAAGTATTAAAAAAAATTTAACCGAGAATGGAAGGGCTGCTATACAAGCCATAACGATCGATGATAGTTTATTTGACAGATATAAAACTAAAGAAGACTTTATACAAAAATACATATTTCCTGGAGGTTTTTTGCCATCAAAGAAAAAATTATATGATTTATCTAGTAGCAACGGTTTAGAAATTAAAAAATATGAGTCATATGGATCTCACTATTCCAGTACCTTAAAAATATGGAGAGATGAATTCCTAAAAAAATGGGAAGAGATTTCAAAACATGGATTTGATATTAAATTTAAACGTATGTGGCATTTTTATTTGTCATATTGCGAAGCAGGATTTAAATCAAAGAATATAGATTTAATTCAATTTTCCATGCAAAATAAAATTTAATATGATTAACAGAAAATTTTTTAAAGTATTTTTATTGATAATTTTTACAGGATTAATTACAAGCTGTATAAATAATCAATCTATGAAACCAGAAGATTTTAAAGATCAAAAACCGAGATTAATAATTGAAGAATATTTAAGCGGAAACGTAAAAGCTTGGGGCATACTCCAAAACAGATCAGGTAAAGTTACAAGACAATTTTCAGCTGACCTAGACGGCAAGTGGGATGGCAAACAACTTATATTAGACGAAAAATTTATTTGGAATGATGGTGAAATACAAAATAGGCAATGGGTAATAGATAAAATTGATGAACATAATTATGAGGGAACTGCAGGCGATGTAGTTGGTAAGGCTAGGGGGTATTCATATGGCCCAGCATTTAAATTTGAATATGTTTTATTAGTTCCAGTGAAAGGAAAAAATATCAAAATTACTTTTGATGATTGGATATTTATGCAAGACGAAAGAGTAGCTATCAACAGAGCTAAAATGACAAAATTTGGAATAAAAGTTGCAGAGTTGACTGTGATGTTTGTTAAAGATTAATTTTATTTTTTTTGTAATTTAGTTAATTTCCGTATTAAATAAAAATATAGTCGATCAGGAATTATTTTTAAAAATTTAAGGATCAAAGTTAATTCTTTTGGGTAATGTATTTCAAAATTAGAACCATTAATAAGTCCATCATAAATTTTGTCTGCTGAGAATTCTGGAGTTTTTAGAAAAGGCATCTTAAAATCATTCTTATCAGTCATTGGTGTTTTGATAAAACCTGGAGAAACTAAACAGACCCTCACACCATATCTTCCAAAATCAAAATGTAAACTTTCAGCAAGATTATTTAAAGCTGCTTTGGATGGTCCATAGCCACTTGAATTAGGTAAGCCTTTGTATCCTGCAATTGAAGATACAATGGTAATGATACCTTTTCCTCTTTCACGGAAATGAGTTTCAACTGCTTTTATACAATTTAATGTTCCAAAAAAGTTTACTTTAAATACATTTTCAATTTGCTCTACATCAATTTCTTTTTCTTTTTTTGGATCCCAGGTACCTGTAGAAAAAAAACAAATTTCAATATCGCCAAGTTCCTTTTTTATATTTTCAAAAACAGACTTACACTTTTCCTTATCATTTACATCAAGAGGAAAAGATTTAATATTTTGATGCTTATCTTCAATTTCTTTCAATAAATTTTCTCTTCTTGCAGAAATAGCAACTGTCCATCCATTATTAGCAAATTTTAATGCAAGTGCTTTGCCAATTCCTGTACTTCCACCGGTGATCCAAATTACTTTTTTATTCATATTTAACTGCTGTATAGTACTTAAATGCTAAAAAATAAAATTTTATCTTTTATTCTCTTTGCAATTACTACGTTTTCAGCTTCATTTATTGGAGGTTTGGTTACTATAAATTTTAAAGAACCTTGGTATTCAAATTTATCTAAACCTCAATACAATCCACCAGATTGGATATTTGGGCCAGTATGGACATTACTTTATTTATTTATGACAATAGCCATATGGAATGCGTGGCATAAAAACACAAAAAATTTAAATATTGTATTTTTATATTTCATTCATCTTTTTTTTAATACAACTTGGAGTGTTGTTTTCTTTGGTTTCCATAATATTTCTTTAGCAATTTTAAATCTTGTTGTGTTAATTATATTTATTGTTTTATTGGTATTTAAATATAAGAATATAAGTCTATTAAGCATGTACTTGATGATTCCATATTTGTTATGGTGTTGTTTTGCATTGCTTTTAAATATAAACATTTTTTTGATAAATTAATATGGATGATGTTGTAATAGTAGGTGGTGGTATAATTGGAGCTGCAACTGCATACTTTATGTCCAAAGAAGGCAGAAAAGTAAAAGTTATTGAAAGGGATCCAACTTATAAAACTGCATCATTCCCATTATCACTTGGTGGATTTAGACGACAGTTTTTTCAAAAAGAAAATATTCTTTTAGGAAAATTTGCAAGGGAATTTATATTTCAAATACCAGAATTATTGAAAACTGAAAAAAACCCAAATCCAACAGCTAGCATGGTGCCCAATGGATACCTTCTAATGTTTGGACCAGATCATGCAGAAGAGCAATACAGAGCTTTAGAAAATCATAAAGAATGTGAAGCGGGTACAAAAAATATTAAAGGTTCTGAATTAAAAAACTATTTTCCTTATATTAATGAGATAGGAATTGAAACTGCAACATTTACTGATAACAAAAGTGAGGGATGGATAGATCCATTTTTATTTCATAGCGCTTTAAAGCATAAAGCAATCGATCTTGGGGCAGAATTTATTAAGGGAGAAGTAAAGAGTCTTTCCGAAATTAATGCAAAGACAATTATTTCCGCAGCTGGGTGTTGGACCAAGGAACTACTTGAAGATATTCCTGTAGTACCTCAAAAACATACAGTCTTTAGAGTTAAATGCCCTAAACATATTCCAGAGATGCCATTATCCGGAGATCTAACAACAGGAGTATATTGGCGACCAGAAGGAAAAGAATATTTAGCAGGTTCTCCAATTTCAGTTTTTGATGCAGAAGATCTCGAACCTGCATGGAATGATTTTGAAGAATTAGTTTGGCCCGCTCTTGCAAAAAGAATACCAGCATTTGAAGAACTAAAGTTAACAGGTGGATGGGCTGGATATTATGATTGTAACAAATTAGATAATAATGCTGTAGTTGGAAAACATCCAAAATATGAAAATGTTTATATGGCCTCAGGATTTACCGGCAGAGGTTTAATGCAAGCACCAGGAATTGGTAGAGCTCTAACTGAATTAATAACTACAGGTAGTTATCAAACTATAGATATTAGTGTTTTCGCAGTCGAAAGAGTATTAAATAGCTCTGCAAGACCCGAGCCCTACGTCTTATAATTTTTTTACGTAAACTCCCATCATCCCATTAAAAAAAGAAACAGCAATTATAAGAATCTGACCTTTTAGTGAGTAAAAATCAAATGATGGATAAAAACTGATAGCTATACTCAAAAAAATATAGGTTAATAAAAAGGGTCTATAAAACTTCTTTAAAAATTTCATAAAAATTCTAATTAAATTTTTACAAGCATTTTTCCTATGTTTTTACCTTCTAATAAATCAATGAATGATTTTGGCGTATTTTCTATACCTTCGTAAACAGTTTCTTTAAATTTAATTTTATCTTCTAATAGCCATTTAACCATATCGGTTTCAAACTGTTCTCTATCATTTTCATGATCAAAAATTATAAAACCTTTAATAGTTAGTCTTTTTACAAGAACATGGGCCATATTTTTTAAACCTGAGCCAGGATTAGTTGCATTCATTTGGGATATCCTTCCACAAATTACAATTCTTCCAAAGTTCTTCATTTGAAAAATAGCTGACTCTAAGAAATCGCCACCTACATTATCAAAATATAAATCAAATCCTTCAGGACAAACTTCTTTAAGATGCAAAACAAGATTTTCAATTTTTTTATAGTTAAACGCATGATCAATTTTTAAATCATTTTTTAACCATTTAACTTTTTCATCTGATCCTGTACTTGCAATTACTTTACAACCCATATTTTTTGCAATTTGACAAACAGTAGATCCAACACTACCTCCAGCTGAAGAAACAAGGATTGTTTGACCTGGTTTTAACTCACCATGTTTAAAAAGTCCTATATAAGCTGTATGACCTGTCATTCCAAGTGGACCTAGATATGTTTGTATAGGAATATTCATTGGCTCAATTTTTTTTAGATCATTGGAATTACAAACAAAGTAATCTCTCATTCCGAAATTACTAAAAACAATATCTCCTTCTTTAAAATTTTTGTCTTTAGACTCTTTAACTATTCCTAACGCATAACCTTCCATCTCTTCACCAATATTAAAAGGTGGTTTATAGTTTTTTCTTTCAGTCATCCTTGCCCTCATATAAGGATCAACTGAAATCCATAAATTTAAAACCAATATATTGTTCTTAGTATCTAAAGATATCTCTTTTG